>QCDM01000001.1 GCA_003280895.1 Prochlorococcus sp. AG-355-I20
GCCTGTAGGTAGAAATGCTTAATAAACTTATTGTTATTAATAGGCTAAATAAAAGTCAAATTCTTCAAATGGTTAATTTAGTTTCAATATCAAATGATATCAATGATTTAAATGATAATTTGAAATGGGAAAGTTCTAAATCATTTCATCAAAATATTTTAAATACATAAACTAATTGTTTGAAAATTATTAATTATTGAAATTTACAGAAGAGATACTTAACAGTCAATTGAATTAATTAAGAGTTTTATAAATTATTTACATAAGCTATTGAAATAAATTTTTGATAGTAATTTTTCTTATGAGAAACTTGCTCTTGATTACTGTAATTAAGTGTTGTTTTCTTATCCTTGCTAAATGATTTAATTAAAATTGTAGAAGTTATTATTATTATTATTATAATTAATAAATCTCCAACAGTAATCCCCCTCTCCTTTAGATTCATGATAAAACATATATTTTGTTTAAATATAGCTCTTATTATTAAATAAACTAATATTTTTTACAAACGTGCTAAAAACACATATGAAGAAAATATAAAAAGAATATAAAAATATTGAGAATATAATCTTTTAAGTCATATAAAAAAAATATATGAATTCTTTATATGGAACTCAAAAAAAAAATTAGTAGTTCTAACACTCCTTATTTTTTCTCTAAAGAGATGATTATCACAAAAAAATCACTTAACGAAAATCAACTCAAATTTACTTATCAAAAACAGTTAATCTCAGATCTAGATAATAAACATAAGGAATGGTCAAAATCTATTAACAGTTAAATTTTAAAAGCTTTCGTTGATTATATTTAAAAGTTTATTTCTTTTGATTGTATTTTTTTCTTCCCAATTAAGTGTTACTTCATCATTAATGATAGGTTTTGCTTCATAAGCTAGATACCAAAGAATAAATCCGACAGGAAACAATAAAATATGCATAGAAAATTGGTTGACTTAAATCAAATATAGTGCAACACTTATAATGTGCAAGTGTGACACTAATTTTTTTAATTATGCCCTCTCCGAGGAAAAGAATTGGTTTTTTGCCAAGTGAAGAAGTACATGAAATTATTGAAAAATTGTGCACAGCTAATGAGTTTAGTCAGTCAAAAGTCACAGGTTTGTTGGTTGAGGAAGCGTTGAGGTCTCGAGGTATGTTAAATATATCTTGTGGTCAAAATCAAGATGATAAAGTGAATTTTATAAACTTTTCTTTTGATCACGAAACATTTCCTGAAAATAATAAATCTCCACTTGATGTGGACGAATATGCAGTTAATAAAAAAGTATTATCTGATGATATTAAAATGATGCATGAATTTATTGAGTTTAAGTATTTTAAGAAAGTTATGAAGCGAAATAACAACATTATTGAATAAATAGTGTCACACTAATAATGTTTATATGAGAATGATGCTTTTCAATGGAATTTAGAAATTAAGTAAAGATAAATATTTTTGAATATTTCTAATCAACTTCTTAAAAAGGGGCCCAAAATATATTGAATCTTTAAAAATTCAGCGGACTAAATCCTCGTGGAGATATGAACCTTAGCCCGCTTTAAAAAAATAGCAATAAAAAAATATAAATACAATAAGCATGTAAATTTACTTTTGATTTAAAATTGGAATATAAAAAATCTTAATATGTATGGCAGTAAGTGAATTAAATTAAGATACACACGATCAAATATGTGCTCTTCTTGAAAATCTTCAGCAAATAGAGAAACTTAAAAATAAAGATATACGAATTTTGCTTGATAAGGTAGTTAGAAAATATGGAGGAAAAGTAGTAAATAAATGAAACGCCTATTAATACCACTATTAGTTTTGCTTACTTTACCAAATGTTGTACATAGCTCCCACTCAAATAATCAGAGAGAACTTATAGTCACTTCAGAAAGCACTAGGGAATCAATCGAGTTGGCAAAATACCTTAAAAATAATGGTGTAGTTAAATATTCAGCATATTGGTGTCCTAATTGCCTTAATCAAAGTGAATTATTTGGTAAGCAAGCTTATAGAGAACTTAATGTAGTGGAATGTGCAAGAGATGGCATAAACAGTCAAACTCAATATTGCATTGATAAAAAAATTAAAGGGTTTCCTACATGGGAAATAAATGGAAAACTTATTTTAGGTGTACTTTCACTAAAAGAGTTATCAAAGTTGACTGGATTTAAGAATTAAGGAAAATTTAATATGATTTATGGCTAGATATTAAAGGTTATATCTTAAGTACTTTTCATAGATCCTCCATCTGGATAGTTAATTACTTTTTTTGATATTAATCCAATACTTACAGCAAGTATTGCAATACCAAATAAAGCTCTTTATTTTTGCTAGAGATGAGATACTTTTATGAGTATTTATAATTTTAGAGTAATAGGAATATTAAATTATAACGTTGATTTTTTTGTTTAAAAAAAAATAACAAGTAATCCTAAATCTATAATTATTTAAAGTAAGTTTTAGATGTTGGATATCTTGTAAATCCATAATCAATAAATGCTTATATCTTTTTTTTTCAGTATTTTTATTCTATTTGACAGTCTTTTTATAATTGAAATGGGCCTTTTATGTTTTTATGAAAAATAAAGAATTTAATGTGACTCAAGGAATGGCTTTATTACTTTTGAAGCCATTAAATTTACCCGCTAACTACGTCCTAAATCTCATAATTTATATAACTAATCCTAGAAACAATATTGGATACTAATAGTCTTCCCAAACTGGTTTGGTTCTCCTCCAACCTTGAGCAATTAACTTTCTCCATTCATCTCTAGCTTTATCAATTTTAAGTTCTTCTCTGGTTGTCATAAGAGGTGGTTCTTTTCCTAAAACACCAATAATTTTTCCAGAGTCAATGAACATATATTCAAAAAATTTATCTTTATTTTGATTATTCTTTGAAAACCTTTTAACCCTTGAACGATTCGAATTTATAAGCCAAAAATTTTCTGTCAATCTTACTAATTTTATGTTTTCTCAATTGGAGCCATTGTTAATCCTTTGCTGAATAGTTGCTCATGATATAACTCAGCCTCTTCAAGATTACCTTTCCACACCTCTGCAGATCCTGTCTTGTCAACTTTGATGGTTAGATCCCATGCCCTTTGTTCACTCATGCTTGGGATTATTGTTAGAAGACAATTTGCGACATGCTGAAAAGTATTAAAATTGTCATCAAGAACTATAACTCTTGCTTCTGGATATTTTGCTTTAGATTTTTTTGGATCTAAGACTGTGCCGAGTGAATTAAACATTATTGTCTTTAATAGTTTAATTAAATTAAGATTTTAACTATGTTCTTCAATTGAAAAATATTGAAAATGTCTCGAGCGTGACTTGAACACGCGACCTGCGGGCTATGAATCCGCCGCTCTAACCAGCTGAGCTACCGAGACATGAGAATATTGTAAGGCATTGGTTGTACTTAATTACCATTTTGAAAATTTATTTGTTTGTGGGCCTCATATATAGCAATTCCACATGCTACTGAAAGATTTAGACTTCTAACACCTTTTTGATCGTTGTTACCAGTATGTATATTCGGCATAAATATTGATAGTAAAAAGTCGCTTTTATCAATAATGGAATCGGGTAATCCTGAATCTTCTCTCCCAAATAGCAAAATATCATCGTGCTTAAATTTAAAATCCTTCAAATATAATCCATTTTTTTTACTAAAAGAAATTATTCTTTTTGTTGATTTTGACGCTAAAAACTTTCTAAAATTCTCATACTGATTAACAGTAACTAGAGGCCAATAGTCTAATCCTGCTCTTTTTAAATATTTATCTTCTAGCTTAAAACCCAAGGGCTCTATAAGATTTAAAGGTATATTAAATGCAGCACATGATCTGGCAATATTACCAGTATTTTGTGGGATTCTTGGTTCAAAAAGAGCGACTTCCAATTTTAAGTAGGTATTTCAATACTTATTTCATCTATTTTGATTGCTCTGCCGTTTATGGCTAGCCAATTATCTTTTGATATTTTGGTTATTCTCTTTTGGAGTTCGCCGATTCTTTCAATATATGTATTACCTATTTTATATTCAGAGACCAAACTCCAACCAACTTGTTCTCCAACAATAATTGTTATGCTTTTTCTTTTCATCAAGAGATTCGTAAGTGAATTCATTTTTGTTGACCATTCATTTTGTTCCTTGCCAATACTTTTCATAACGAATCCGCCTATAGAATCTATTAATAATGGACCATCTTCTTTCCTTAATGTATTTAATAGATCTGTCGTTTCTATTAATTTCCAATCTTTTGGCCTTCTTTTTCGATGTAAGTTAATTTTATCTTGCCATTCTTTATCATCCAAATTGTTTTCAGATAAGGCAACATATGATAATTTTTTTACCTCCTTTGCAAGATGCTCAGCGAATTCACTTTTACCACTCTTTGTCCCCCCTGTAATAAAAACTATATAAGATGAATATTTACTAATACTTAAATCCTTGGCATTCATAAATTCTCTATTATTTAGAGAAATACCACCATGTTGCTAAAGGGATTATTGTGGCAGCAATTAACAAACCTATAACTATATAAGTAGCAGTTGAACTTTCAGTATCTTTCGATCTCATTGTGTTAAAATTGGGATCCACTACAGGGTTGTCGATAGATGAGGGCTGACTTTTTTCGTAATTTATAACAGTCTTCTGTTGAGTAATTCCAAAATATTTATTTATAGTACTAATTTCATTTGCGTATGTAGTCGAAGGAATAATAATAAAAATAAAACCAGTAAAGATAAGGGAAAGTATATATTTATTGATGTTTAGGTTCATTTTGAGAGGTTTTGGTTAATTATATATTAAAAACCATATGTTTGAGTAATTTTAAATGTACTAAACAATATAATATTTGCATAATTTAATTAGAAATAACATATTTAAAATATGGGATTCAATGGGAAATCATTAATATCAGTCGGTGTAATACTCTTTATTTTTCAGATAGCAAATTTCATTTCAATAGAAACAATCACTCCTGAGCTTGAAAGAGCACAAGTGTTAGCTGCAATAGCTTCGTTAATTATTATTTTGATAGGTTTTTTATTTAAACAATTCCAACCCATAGCTGGTGAGAAAGCTGTTTTAAAAGGAGAAAATAAGTTTCTCTTAGATAGAAACATGCCGGATGAAGTTATTGATGAACTTGCATGGGGTTCTCAAGCAATATTAACTTCTACAGCAGCAGCAGCAATATTAATCCACAATGATGGCATTAATATATTGAGGAGGGGTATCACTTCAAGTAATGATTTTAAACCTGGGGAAACTTGTCTGAGATCTATAAAAGATATGAAATTAATATCACTAGCAAACACTAAATTTTATCCTGGAAAAGATGAATTTTTTAATTTTTGTGCCGAAATTCCATCTATCTTAGTTGTACCTATTAATAGTAAGGCTTTTATATTGATTGGAGGCTGGAGTGCTAAGTGTTTTACAAAGTCTGATGAAAAATGGATTATTAACTGGTCCAAAAAAATTAATAATATTTTTTTAAAAAATAAAATTTAAAAATAAATTATTGATTTTACTCTTTTATCTTTTGCTTTAAAACTTACTGATTCAGTAGTTAGGTTATAGTAAGCATTTTCTGAATTTATTTCATATATATTTTCATTATTTTCGTCTTTTATTATATATTTTACTGGATTGAAAAATTCAATTATGTTATCTGAACCTAATATGGCTTTTCCTGAATTTAATATTATATTTTGATTTTCAAATCTTATATTACCCTCTAATAGATAATTAGTATTTTCTATATTCCAAATAAAGTTGTCAGCATATAAAAAATCACCATCTTTTTTAAGAGTTTTTAATTTAACATTCCCTTTCAATTTCAGGAGTTTATTGTTGTCTGATAATGTAGATTCTTCTGAGCTAATAATATATTTAGTTTCTTCTCCATTTAGAATATTAATAATAGGTTTTTTTAATTCGAATTCTAATTCAATATTGTCATAACTTGAATTTGGACTGGTAATAGAATATATTTTATCTCCACTTTTAGAGAAAATTGTCATATCTAAACTTTCTATTTTTTGTATTATTTTATTTTTATCAATTACATTTGGTGCGCAACCAAGTATAAATAATGGAAGGAAAGTTATTAATCTATAAATGTTGCTCATACTCCAGTTTATTTATGATTGGAGTGGGCTTAGGAAGACTTGAATTACTTACTAATAATCCCCAACTTAATTGTTGTTTCCAAGGAATTTCTTCTGTGTATATAGAACCAAGTTGCTTATTAATTTTTGTAGATAATTCGGGCAATAAAGGTATCAATAACAATCCTATTATTCGGGTACTTTCTAAAACGTTATAAATAATTTGTTTAACTAGAGGTAGATTATCTTCATCTTTTATTAACAGCCATGGCTGATTATCATTCAAATACAAATTTGTTCTAATTGCTAAGCTAAGGACTTCATTAGCTGCTAGATCTAATTTGTAGTTATCAAAGTTATAAATATAGTTTTCGACTGCAATTTTGGCAGAATTCTCTAATTTATTTTCACTTAAAAATTTTTCATTATTTGGCACTTTATTATCAAACCATTTTCTAGACATAGATGATGTTCTGTTTAATAAATTACCAATTGTATTAGCTAAGTCATTATTGATAATGTCAACAAATCTTTTATCTTGAAAATCCCCATCATTTCCTAGTGATATGTCTTTAATGAGGTACCACCTTACAGGATCATTTCCATATTTTGTAAGTAATAAATCAGGGTCGAGTACATTTCCCAAGCTTTTACCCATTTTTTGCCCCTCTCTTGTAAGAAACCCATGTCCAAAAACCTTTTTAGGAACTTTCATATTGGCAGAAATGAGCATTGCGGGCCAATATACAGCATGGAATCTAAGAATATCTTTACCAATAAAATGAACATCAGCTGGCCATCCTCCATTAATTGATTTTTCCAATGAATGTTCTGTCGCGTCAGAACTTATGGAACTTACATATCCAAGTAAAGCATCAAACCATACATAAAAAGTATGATTATCGTAATCAGGGACTGGAATTCCCCATGAGACATTTGTTCTTGAAATTGAAAAATCCTTTAGACCTCTAGATACAAAATTTATAATTTCATTTTTTCTTTCTATTGGCTCTATAAAAGAAGGTTCGTTGATTATTTTCTCGATATCTTTTTGATATTTAGAAAGCCTAAAAAAGAGATTCTCTTCATTTTTCCATTCTAGTTTTTTTTGATGTATGGGACACTTGTATGTTGATGAGTTTTCTGGATTATCCTTAAATTCTTCACAACCGACACAATACCAACCTTTTTGGACTCCCATATAGATATCATCTGATGCTTTTACTCTTTCATAAAATTCATTAACAACAAATTCATGATTTTTTGAGCTTGTTCTTATAAATTTGTCAAAGGATATATTCCAATTTTTCCAATTATTAATAAAAACTTCTGAGATTTCATCACAATGTGATTTTGGTTCAATACCCTTTTCATAAGCTTTTCTTTGTATTTTCAAACCATGTTCATCAACACCAGTGATGAAAATAACATCTTCACCTGCAAGCCTTTTATACCTAGCTATTGAGTCACAAATTATTGTTGTATATACACTTCCTAAATGAGGTTTATCATTAACATAGTATAAAGGTGTAGTAATGACAAAAGTCATAAAGCTTTTTTATTAATTCTAACAGATATTTTTTAAACTATTAACAACCTATTTTATTTATTATCTTATTAATAAATAAACTCTAAAAGATTACCATCATTTATAATATATTTAACTTTATATATTTTATTAATATATATTTCTATTGATATAAAAAGAGTAATAAGTATTTCTAGTGAATAATCTGGAAAATAAACTAAAGCAATATTTTTTTTTTGATTAATCCACCTAACGAATATTATTTTATAAAAAGGTTTTTTTTCATTCTTAAAAAATAAAGATAAATACTTAAATTTATCATTTTTAAATATATTATTATTCTCTGATTGTCTATTTTTTGAATAATCTATAATCTTAGAGACTGAATCTTTACTTAGAACTTCGTAATTGTTAATTTTATTATAGACTTGCCTTTGTATAATTAAATCAAGATATCTTCTCAATGGTGATGTACATTGTACATACATTTTAAGGCCTAATGATTCATGGATTCCTGGCTTAGTAGTTATATAACTTCTTCCCATATATTGTTTTAATATTATATACTTAATATCACTATCATTGTATCTATTAAGTATTTCTGAAGGATTGCAGTTTATTTTTTGAATCCTAAATGCAGCCGCTAAATCATATTTATCTATAAATAAGCTAGTTACATAACCCATTAATATCATTGATTCTGCAACTATAATTTGTGATATTGTCTTCTCTAATTTCGTTAGCATAATCTTATCCTCATATAATTTAATTTTATTATTAGGACTTTCAAAAATAATTGCTCCTTGTTGCTTTCTGAATGTAATACTTTTTTCTAATAAATTTTTTATCTCAATTAATTCTGTTTCTTCTTTAGGTTCTATTTCTAATATTTCATTTGCATCTTCATATGTTAATTGATATTTTGGTTTTATTATTGCTTCAGTTATTTCATATTTATTTATTGATCCATCTTCATTGAATTCAATTACTGCACTAATAGTTTCTGAAACTTTATTTTGAGCTAGATTTGCCTTTTCAAGAATATCCTTAGGAAGCATTGGGACATATTGATCAATTAAATATAAACTGCTATTTCTCTTTCTTGCATTTAAATCAATACTAGAGTCATGCAAAAAGAGTTTGCATGGATTACTAATATGTATCCATAAATTTTTTTTATTTCCTTCTTTTATTTCTAATGAAATAGCGTCATCAACCTCATGTGGATCATCCGAGTCAATAATATATGTTTTTAAATTAGTTAAATCTTTCAAATATTTGAGATATTAATTATCGTGCCAACTATATTCAATATGAAATTATCCTTCAGGATTTACGAAGGGTAAGAGAGCTACAATTCTAGCTCTTTTAACAGCTAATGTAAGATCTCTTTGTTGCTTAGATGTCAAACCTGTCATCCTTCTTGGTAGGATTTTGCCTCTCTCTGTAATGAACTTTTTTAGTAGTTCTACATCTTTATAGTCAATAGGATCTCCAGGTTTGATAGGTGATAATTGCTTTTTAAAAATTGAATTAGACATGATTTAATTTGATTTGATTACTTAATTTCTTTATGAATTGTCATTCTGTTTAAATGAGGATTAAACTTTTTTAGTTCTAATCTTTCGGTTGTATTTCTACGATTCTTTTCAGTAGTATATCTTGATACACCATTTGATCTCTTGGGATCTGTGCTCGTCCTAGCTTCAGTACATTCCAGGGTCACTACAACTCTTGTCCCTTTTTTTGCCATTTTAATTAATACTTTATTGTATAATTTTCTATTGTACATCTTCAACAAACTTTTTTGAAGATATACTTATTTCTTTTATCATCAATGATTAAAAAATATATATGAAAGTTTCTCAAAATTGGTTGAAAAATTTAGTAGAAATTACTTCTACTCCTGAAGATCTCTCTGAGAAATTGTCTATTGGTGGATTTGAGGTTGAATCATTAGAAGATTGTTCAGAAAATGTAAATGGTGTTGTTTTAGGTAAGGTATTATCTGTTTTAAAACACGAGGGATCTGACAAACTTTCAATTTGCCAAGTCGATATTGGTAATTCAAACAATTTACAAATTATCTGTGGTGCGCGCAATGTTAAACCAAATATTTTTGTTTATGTTGCTACTGTGGGTGCGAAATTAAATGCAGTTGATTTAACTATTAAAAGAAGTGAAATTAGAGGTGTCATGAGTGAAGGAATGATATGTTCAATGCAGGAATTGGGTTTAGAGGACTCCAGCGAAGGGATAGAGATCATAGATGAAGATTTAGCCCTAAAACATCAATTGGGCACTCCAGCGTCAGACTTGCTTCAATTAAATGATTTTATATATGATTTAGCCATTACAGCTAATAGACCTGACGGAATGTCTGTAGTAGGTATAGCCCGTGAAATTTCTGCCCTTTTAGAATCCACCTTAAATTTTCCAGTATTAAAACATAAATACAATATTCATTTACTTAAGGAAATTAAACTATGTCCAGAGGCTATAGAATCTAACTGCATTTATACAATAAGCTGTATTGATGGAGTAAATGGAGAGAAATTATCGCCAAATTGGCTTAAAGACCGTATAGAAAAATCAGGTATAAAATCTATTAATCTTCTAGTTGATTTGACAAATTATATTCTTTTAGAACAAGGTCAACCTTTGCATGCGTTTGATAAAGATAAATTGTCAAACTTAATAGGTAAGGAAGTTTCTCCCGAAGATTTCTCTGTAAGAAAAGGCAAAGATAACGAAAGCCTTATTTGCTTAGATGGTAATGAATATGACTTAAATGACAATATCACAGTTATTACTTGTTGCGATAAACCGGTAGCTATTGCTGGGGTGATAGGCGGTTTAGAGACTTCTGTAAGTGATACTACCTCATCTATTTACCTTGAAGGTGCCGTTTTTAATCCAGTTACTATAAGAAAATCTTCAAGGGCGGTTGGCATTAGAACAGAATCTAGCAGCAGGTATGAAAAAGGAATTTCATCAAAAAGTACAATAAGTGCAGTAACAAGGGCAATTAATATTTTAGAAGAATATTTTTCTATTAATTCACCAATCATAAATACTTCCAATTTAATAAGTAATGAGGATATTTTTATTAAACTACGGAGAAATCGAATACATAAGATTCTTGGTCCATTAATAATTAATGATCAATTTGAAAAAAGAAATTTATCTGATAATGAAATAGTGGATAAATTAACACTCATAGGTTCTATTTTAAAGAATAAAAAATATGGATGGGATGTAGCAGTAATTCCTAATAGATCACATGATTTAACAAGAGAAATAGATTTAATTGAAGAAATTGCGAGATTAATAGGGTACGACAGATTTGACTTAAAACTTCCTAATCCTATTAAGCCTGGAAAATTGTCATTAGAACAGTTGGCATTGAGAAAAGTAAAAAATGGTTTTATAGAAAATGGTTTTAACGAGGTACTAAGTTACTCTCTTGTTCCTGAGGATAATGAAGAACTTATAAAGATTTCTAATCCTTTGTTATTAGAAACGAGCTGTCTTAGAGATAATATTTGGAAAGAACATTTGGAGATAATTAACCGTAATATAAAAGCTGGACAAGCAAGTTGTTATATTTTTGAAATTGGAAATGTTTTTCAAAAGAAAACTGAGTTTATTCAAGAAGAAGTTCTGAATGGTGCGATTTATGGAAATAAAAAATTTGGAAAATGGATAAATTCGGGTAAGGATAACGATCTAAATTATTATCAAGCCAGAGGAAAATTAAAGGAGGCTTTATCATCTTTGAACATAAAAATTGAGGATAAACCTACTGATTCAATTAATTTTCTTCATCCAGGAAGAGCTGCGAAATTATTTATTGAAGGGAAAGATGCAGGTTATTTTGGTGAAATACATCCCAAACTAATATTAGAAAAGAAGTCATTAAAAAAAGTTTATTTATTTAACATAAATGTTTCTAAACTCTTGGGAGCTAGTACAAGAAAAAATAAATGGATTCCAATATATAAGCACTATCCAATAGTTCCAAAAATGGAAAGGGATATTAATTTTGTTTTCAGTAAGAAATTTTTAATTAGCGAAATAAAATCACAGATAAGAAAAACAGGAAAAAATCTCTTAGAGGATGTAGATTTACTTGATGTATTTGAAGATGCTAAATTTGGAGATAATCATATAAGTTATACTTTTAGATTATCTTATAGAGATAAAGATAAAACATTATTGGAGTCGGACATTAAATCAATACATTCAAATATCATTTCTAATGTTGAAAAATATTTTAATACTAAATTGAGGGTTTAATTGTATTGCTAGTCTCATATAAGACTATATACTAGTCTACATATAATTCTTATATAAGATAGATAATAATCCTATAAAACTAATTAATGTTGTATGATAATCCATATGATCAATCTGCTTTCTCTACTTCTTTCTTCAGTGTTGTGGGTACAAGTTCCTCAGTGGTCAGATGACTGGTCAAAATGTGCTGTAGACATACCAGATGCTTCATGTCATTGGTATATAACAGCACCAGATAATACCTTTGGAGAAGGATTTGATTGGGCTAGCGCCCCTTGGTTTGATGCTAACGGATTAAGCGATGTCCCTAGTATTGATAAACAAACTGCCATTGAAAAACTTCAATCTAAGTAGTACTGTCTTTAAGGCAGTACGGCAAAACATTAAAACCACTGATATCAAGACTTTTTAAACGTTATTAATTTCTTGGACATTGAAAGGACATAATTTGTTGATTTATTATTCAATTTTTAATTTTCCCAGGTAATAAACAGTCTAATTATGAACAATCCAAATTGATAAACTAATATATCTTAAATATCTTATTTGTGACTATATAATAGACTTATAATAAGTCTTATATAAGAAGTACTATACAAAGAGTTCTATTCTCTAAAAGTACATTCTATTTTTATTTCTATTATACATAATTATTGATTCAATATACTTGAAAATAATATTTGGCAAAATTAGAAATTTTATTAGCGGCTATCTTATATAAGACTATTAAATAGACTTATAATAAGTCTCATATTAGAAGCACTATACAAGAAATTTTTATTCTTTAAAAGTATATTCTATTTTTATTTCATTTATACATAATTATTGATTCAACATATTTGAATTATGATAATTCACAAAAATTAGAAATTTTATTAGCGGCTATCTTATATAAGACTATTAAATAGACTTAATATTAGTCTTATATGAGAATTAGTATACTATTTTCTATATAGATTTTTTAGCAATTGATACGCTTCATTTAATTTTCTCATTTGATCTGTTGATCCTCCAGCATCTGGATGCGTCTCTAAGGCTATTGATTTATATGCCTCCCTAATTTTACGGAACGTATGAGCGGATCCTGCGGATGTTGATAAATTCAATAATTTAAGTGCTCCATGTACAGTCATTGTTGAGTCCAAAGTTTCAAATGAATTTGATCTATTATTTCGCTTAAATCTACTTATAAATCTTCTCATAAGTGTTGGTATTCTATTTATCAGGTCTGATGTAGCAAAAGGGTCTTCTAAAACGCCAATCATTAATAAAACAATTTCAAGGGATGGATTTTTCTTTATCCAAAATGGGCATAATTCTGACATTAATTTATTGGCTGCACTCCACGTAAAGGGTAGATTTTCAGTTCCATCAAGATTTGGCCATATATCCCTTTCAAACCAATCCATCGAAGCTTCTACTACATGATCATTAGGAACTGATCCATATAAGGTTTTCCAATGACTAATTAACTCAATTCGACATTTTATTAATTCAGTTTCTTTAATTGTATTAATTTGAATATCATTAATATTCTCCTTTAATTTTTCACTATTAATACTTCTTCTTAGATTCCTTACTTTTTTTTCAACAAAATTGGGAAGGCTTATGTTTAAGTTGGCTTTTTCTTTAGATTGATTGTTATTATTAAATCTTTTATTCAAAGATATCTCATTAACTTCTTTTTTTACGTTTGATTTAATTAATACCAATGCAGTATCTTCATCAATATTTAAATTTTCTTTATTATTATTCTCGTTAAAGTCTAATTCTTGTTGTTGGTTCTTAGGTAGTAAATCATCTTCTTGAAGAAGTTCTTTAAGTATCTTTTCTATTACAGGCCCTCTTGCTCTAAATCCCCACTCTTTTCGTAATTGATCAAACCTGGAAATTAGTTCCTCCGGTAAGTCAACTGAAATTCTTTTTGTATTTGAATTTTCAGGAATATTCAATAATATTTTGTTGAATAGTATGGAATTTATTTAATTTTATTCAAAAAAAATTGAAAGTCCATACGAAATATTGTTTTTAAATTAAAACCAATTTATTTTTATGTCACAAGTCAATTAAGTGTCTATTTATAATAAAAGTAAAAAATGATTAATTGTTATTTCAAGTCATCTAAAGAAAAAAAGAGTTTTTATCAACATAAGAAATTAGAAATGCTCAATTATATTAAGGACTCACTTGAACGTAAAATTGCCTCAGTAACGGCATCTATAGAAGTTCTAGAAAACCAAATAAACAGGGATAAGGAAGTTGAAGTAATTAACTAGTATTCAAACAAAATTTTCTAGAAGTTTTTCAGGGCCTAATTTCTTTAAATAATTAATATTTGAATTTTCAGTAACTAATAAGTATCCTGCAAATCCTAAACCGTTAATACTGAAGCCATGGATATGATCATTTTTTCTTTTTATAACAGCGATCCATTTATTAGTTATTAAAATATTGTAAGGATATATCGGTTTCTTATCACTAATAGGGTTCCCAAGTCCTAATTTATTACATAATTCCAAGTAAAATTCAAAAAGACATGATGGATTTTCTAAAAAATTAAATTTTGATACAACAATATTTTTTTTAAGCTTACTATTTCTATCTTGATATGAGTTCATCTCTAAAAACCACTTTTCTCTAGGGCATGATATCTCTCCATTAGTTCTACGCAGAAGTTGAAAATGCCTGTGAGGTTGACTAGCTCCCGCAATTGGAGAACTATTGAAAAACCATAATCCACTAGTATCTTTATTAACTTGTTGGATCGCTCTCCAATCTTTAATATCTAACCATCCATTTTGAGGTTTCCATTCATTTGTAATAAGTAAAATATGGCCTTTTTGTACAGGGTACTTATTTAATATTAGTTGATGATTATCACCAATTTTATCAATTTCTAGTATCTTTTCCCAAGGACAAAATGGATTTTGCTTAGGACCATAAATTTTTTTTTTATTAAATTTTGAAGTATCGAGTTTCCTAATTATGAAGTCGTCTTTTTCATATAAATCTCTTGTAATAATATCAGTTTTGAGAGGATATAATGATTCATCATCAATTGATAATTGAGTTTGTTCTAGTGCTTTTTTCCAATATATTTCTAAACTCATTTAAAAAAATTTATCATTATTATTTTAAAAAAAAAAATAAACTTGTAATTACTTTTTATTAAATTGATATTCTTTCAATTTTTCCAGAGTTACTGATTCTAAGACTACAATATTAGTTGATTCTAATATGACTTTTGGTGCAAGACCGTCTAATAATGCTTGCTTCCACCTATCAAGACAAATACACCAATGATCACCATCCTTCAGTCCTGGGAAGGAATAAATAGGCATGGGAGTTATTAAATCATTACCTTGTGATTTACTATATTTTAGGAAATTATCATCCATTACACAACATATGGAATGATTCCCTCCATCATTTTTGTCATAGTTGCAAAATCCATCCCTGAACCACCCTGTCATAGGTGCGCAACTGCAAATCTCAATTTCTTCTCCAAGAACATTTAACTGATTTTGATTATTTATGGTCATAGTTTTTTAATAATAATAAAACACCAACATTTCTTTAAAAAAGGTTGACGAGTATGGGGGGTTAGGAGGTAATAATTCTAATAAGGTTTTTTTCATTATGGATTGGGACTTTACTGAAAACATTGCATTTAAAGCTCTTTATGAAGCTTTTAAAGATAGTGATGAAACTTCCGCATTAGAATTTTTATCTAGTGATGGTGCTTCATATTATCTTGAGTTAACACAGGATGCCGCGGGCGAGGGACTTGATCTGGGTGATAATGAAACTATGGAAGAACTACAGGGAGAAATTATTGAATATTTAGAAAATAACTAAAAATTTAGCTCAAGCGCTGAAATATTTAGCTTTTGAGTGTAGTGAAATGATAGCTGTAGTACTTTGTTCTGGATGAAGTTGTTCAGATTCATCCATGGTCAAGTTTATTCTTTTGGCATCCAACAATGATAATTGTATGCTTGAATCAGATACTTTTGGACATGCAGGGTAACCAAAAGAATATCTAGCTCCTCTATATTTTTGAGCTAGTATTTCTCTATTTTTGTCTGGTTCTTCAGACCTAAAACCACATTCAATACGAATTAATGCATGGACATACTCAGCTAGAGCTTCTGCTAATTGAACTGTAAGTCCATGGAATAACAAATAATCGCTATATTTATCTTCTTTAAATAATTTTTGTGAATATTCGCTAGCAATATCGCCCATGGTTACTGCCTGCATAGGAAATATATCTATCGGTTTATCATTTTTCAAATCACAATAAAAATCAGCTATGCATAAATTATTCCCAGATTTTTGTCGTGGAAAATTAAATTGGGAAATTTTATTTAATGATTTCTCATCAAATAAGAAAATACTATTATCTTTTCTCCCGCATCTGAAATATCCATAAACTGCTTTGGGTGATATAAGTTTTTTCTCTATAATTATCTCTAACCATTTATCTAACAATGATTTAGCATATGAATCCAAATAATTATTGTATTCATTTACGCTTTGGTTTTTTCCTTTTTTTATCTGCCATTGCCCGCTAAATAAAGCTTTTGTATCTAAATAAAATATTAACTTATTTAAATCTATATCAACATCGTTCAAGACTTTCGTTCCCAAGAAAGGGGCTTGAATTGGATCTTCTTCATTTATAAATTTAGATCTTATAAAATTTTCTTTTAAATTTAATTTGGAAGTCTCGGTATTTATGGATATTGATTTTTTAACAGCTTGAGAGTTTGATTTTGATGAGGCTAAATTAATATTTATACCTTCATTATTAATGAAACCCTCTGTATTTGACCAATTACCCTTTTTCTTATGATCCATATATTCATTCATAAATTTAAGATCAGTGAACGCATCTTTTCCGTACAATATTTTCCCTTTATATATTTTGCTGCAGTCCTCATTTACAAATTTTGGGGTCAAGGCTGCGCCTCCTAATATTACTGGTACACTAATATTTTCATTATTAAAAGCCTCTAAATTATCTTTCATAAAAGCAGTTGATTTAACAAGTAATCCGCTCATAGCAATGCAATCTGCATTGTATTTTTTTTGTGCATCTATAATTGCTGAAACATCTTGCTTTATTCCTAGATTTATTACGTCATAACCATTATTTGTAAGTATTATATCTACCAAATTTTTTCCAATATCATGTACATCCCCTTTGACAGTTGCAATTAACAGTTTTCCATTTGATATGTTTTCATCTACAGTTTCCATGTATGGTTCTAAAATTGAAACAGCAAATTTCATTGTTTCGGCGGATTGGAGTACAAATGGCAATTGCATTTGACCTGAGCCAAATAAATCTCCTACAACTTTCATCCCATCTAGTAAAAAGGTATTAATTATTTCAAGAGGTTTATATTTTTTTAACGCTTTATTTAATTGATCCTCTAATCCTATTTTTTCTCCATCTATAATATAATTTTTCAGACTTTCTTCAAGAGTTAGGTTTTTATTTTCTGAAGATGCTTTTTTGAAATCTTGAATAGATAAATCTTGAAAAGCCTTTGTTAATTCTACTAATGGATCATAAATACAAATATCATCTTCAAATTTTCTTTTATCATAAATCAAATCTAAGCAAAGCTTTTTAGTTTCTTCAGAAATTTTTGATAATGGCAAAATTTTATTTGGTGCGATGATAGCAGAATCTAATCCTGCCTTAATGCATTCGTCTAAAAATATTGAATTTAGATTAATTCTTGATAATGGTGAAAGACCAAAACTAATGTTTGATATCCCAAGTATGATATGAATATCTGGGAAATTTTCACGAATTTTCAATATAGCACTAATAGTTTCTTTAGCATTTAATCTATCTTCTTCTATCCCTGTAGATATTGGCAGAGCTAATGGATCAAAAAATAGTTCATAATCTGACAAACCACATTCTCTTGTTCTATTAATCGCTCGTTTGACAATCTTATATTTTTTTTCTGAATTCCTTGCCATTCCATCTTCATCAATTGTTCCGACAACAAGACCTGAACCATACCCTAAGGCTAAATTTAGAACTTGATCAAACCTTTCATTGCCATCTTCGTAATTGGTTGAATTTATAATACATTTACCCCCAGCTGACTTTAATCCACTTTCCATTTTGTCAGCATCTGTAGAGTCAATCATTAATGGTAAATTTATATTGGTAACTAGTCTTGAAGTTACTTCTTTCATATCTTTCACTCCGTCTCTGCCTACATAATCAACATTTACATCAAGAACGTGAGCATTTTCTTTTTGTTGTTGCTTGGCAATTGCAACTAAGCCATCCCAATCGTCGTTATTTAATAACTCCCTTACCTTTTTCGATCCACTTGCATTTAATCTTTCTCCTACTATCAAAATTGAATTGTCTTGTTTATATGGCACAGAGTTATATATTGATGAGGCAGATGGAATAAAACCACTTGAATTTTTCTTACCATTGTTGTAGGTCTTTTCAATATCAATAATTTCATCGATTATTGAAGACAGGCATTTTATATGTTCAGGTGTTGTCCCACAACATCCACCTATTAATTGAACATTAAAGTCATATATAAAATTCATTAACTGCATCTTTAATTCTATTGGCTTTAATCTATAGTGAGCTACACCACCAATATTTTCAGGAAGACCTGCATTGGGAATACAGCTTATAGCGAAGGGAGAATTTTCAGACAAATATTTAATATGTTCCTTCATTTGCTCAGGACCAGTTGCACAATTAAGTCCAAGGATATCTATATTAAATGGCTCTAATATTGTTAATGCAGAAGCAATATCAGATCCAACAAGCATAGTACCTGTTGTTTCCATTGTTATGGATACCATTAAAGGTATATCAATATTTTTACTTTCTAGAATTTCTTTTGATGCTAATAAGGCAGATTTAATTTGTAAAACATCCTGACAAGTTTCAATCAAAAGAAGATCAACTCCTCCATCTATAAGACCATAAATTTGTTCTTTATATGATTGCTTTAATTCATCAAAATCAATATGTCCTAAGGTGGGTAATTTAGTTGTTGGCCCAATTGAACCTGCTACAAACCTTGGTTTATCAACTGATGAGTATTTGGCAGCAGCTTTTTTTGCTATAAATGCTGCATTTTTATTTATTTCATAAGCCTTATCTGCAATATCATATTCATCAAGAACTATTGATGAGGCACCAAATGTATTAGTTTCTATAACATGACAACCTGCTTCTAAAAATGAATTATGAACCTTCTCAACTACCTCTGGCGATGATAAAACAAGGTTTTCATTACATCCCTCTAATTCTTTTCCTCCAAAGTCATCTGCAGTAAGATTTAAGTTCTGAAAAGATGTTCCAGTACCTCCGTCAAAAATAATTAATGGTTTTTCATCTCTATTTAAATAGGTTCTGAAAGATTCCATTTTTAGGTAAAAAAATAATTTATTTAAGTGAAATTCTTGTTACCCAATTATCATAGTCTTGAGAACGACCTTCTGTTATTTCTATAAGCTTACTTTTTAATTTATTCATTATTGGTCTTTCAACATTTAATTCAGTTGATTCAATTTTTTTAACTGGTGTAATTTTTGCTGCTGTGCCAGTTAGAAAAACTTCATCTGCTATTAATAATTCTGTTTTATCAACAGGCCTCTCAATTACATTTATTCCAAACGATTTTGCTAATTCAATTACACTAGCTCTAGTAATACCCTCAAGGATATCTTGATCAACACCAGGAGTGATTAAGTCTCCATTCCTTACAATAAATAAATTCATACCACTAGCTTCGCTTACCTTACCACTTGAATTTAATAGCAGGGCTTCATCAAAACCCGATAAACTAGCTTCTGTTTTGGCTAATGAACTAGTAATATATGCTCCACTTATTTTTCCTCTTAAGGGGAGAGATCTATCTTCTTGTCTTGTCCAACTACTCATTCTACAAGAAACACCATCTGGGGATAGATAATCTCCTAGTTCAATACAATAAATAAAGAAATTTGTTTCAATATTGTGTAACCTTGGCGCTATACCTAAATCGCTTGTATATACAAATGGTCTTATATAAATAGGTTTTTCTGGCTTGTTTATTTTTAAAACTTCTTCTAAGGCTTTAAAAATATATTCTTCAGAAATTTCAGTTAAGAGTAATTTTGCACTTTGAGATAATCTTTTTATATGTTTATCAGTTCTAAACAAAAGGAATTCTTCTTTGTTTGTTGGGTTAGGTATCGCTCGCATTCCTCCAAATGCAGCAGTACCGTAATGTAGTGCATGAGTAGCTATTGATATTTTTGCTTCTTTAAATGGAATACATTTACCTTCGAACCAGGCGTATGGAAGAAATTCATGCATATTTAATTTATTTAATTAAGGTAAACTTGTTTTATCCTACTTACATATTCTAAACCTTATTTATATATAAAAATGCACAGGATATTGAATATAGCAGGAAATGAAAAGAATAAGGATGATTTAATTGAGCAACCAGCTGCAGATTTTATTTTTATAACAAGTGTAAAGGCTGATTTAAATCTTATATCAAACTTATTGTTAGAAAAAGAATTTGCTTCATTAAAAAATAATATAAGAGCTTTAGAAATTTCTAATTTAAATTCCTCTGCTCAAATAGATAATTATTTATTAAAAACAATAAATTATGCAAAAGTAGTCGTACTTAGAATATTTGGAGATAAAGGTACATGGAACTATGGAATTGAACAACTTTTAAATTGGCAATCAGTTAATAAAAAAAGGAAGTTACTAATCCTATCAGGTACCATAGACCAAGAAATTTCGTTATGTGAAATAAGTAGTATAGATAAAAATGTTGCATTAAATATTTCTAGATTACTAAGGTCTGGAGGACTGGATAATTATAGAAAGTTTCTTAATTGTTTAAATTATTTAGTGGTAGATGAAAAATTAATTCCTGATGATTTTTTGAATATTACTTTTTATGCTGATCCCTACTTACATGATTGGAAAAATGAAAGTGGCGAAAAGATAGGAATAATATCCTATAAATCACTTTTTTTGGCTAATGAAATTGAAGTAAACGAAAAACTTAACTTGCAATTAAGAAAATGCGGATTATCTCCTAAAACATTTTTTATTTCAACACTAAAAGATCATATTATTCAGAAGAAATTAATAGAAATTTTTAAAAAAGAAGATATTAAACTAATAATTACCACAACCTCATTTTCTTCATCTCAAATCAAAAATAATGAATTAATTGAAAATTCAACAAATATTTTTACTTCTCTTAAAATTCCAATTTTACAGCTTCTTTCTTCTAATAGATCAAGAAAAAAGTGGTTAAATTCATCTATTGGAATGAATTCATCTGATTTATTAATGCAAATAATTATTCCTGAATTTGATGGAAGAATTACTACCTGTCCTTCGGCATTCAAAGAAATAATTTCTAAGAAAAATACACTATATAGTGAAATTACTAGTTACAAAGCTGATCAAGTAGGTATTCAATGGATTTCAAAATTTGCAACAAATTATGTGAAACTTCAGAAACTTAATAATTTTGATAAAAGAATTTGTTTAGTAATAAGTAATTATCCAGTAAAGAACGGAAGAATCGGTAATGGCGTTGGTCTAAATACACCATCTTCAATAATAAATATTCTTAATTGGTTAAAAGAAGAAGGTTATGACCTTGGATCTTGTAATTATCCTCAAGATTCTTCTGAATTAATGTCAATGCTTATAAAAACAAGAACTAATGATATTGAATCTCAAAATAATAAACCATTAGATTACTTACCACTTAGTGAATATTTAAAATATTGGAATTATTTAGAAATTGATCCCAAAAATATTATTGTTAGTCGTTGGGGTAAACCATCTAATGCGATCGATCTAGATAATAAAGGTTTCTCAATAAATGGTATTAGATTTGGAAAAATAATATTATTGATTCAACCTCAAAGAGGTTATGACGCTTTCACTGATAGAGATATTCATTCTCCCGATCTTCCACCTCCCCATAGATATTTAGCACAATATTTTTGGATTGAAAAAGTTTTTAATGCAAATGCTATGTGCCATATTGGTAAACATGGGACTGTTGAATGGTTACCTGGTAAATCTATAGGTCTCAGCAATAAATGTTTTCCAAATATTATTTGTCCAGCAATACCAAACATATATCCCTTTATCGTAAATGATCCTGGAGAAGGATCCCAAGCTAAAAGAAGGACTGCTGCAACAATTATTGATCATTTAACCCCTCCTTTGGATAGGTCAGAATTATATGGAAAATATTCAATTTTAGAAAATTATTTAGACGAATATTTTGAAGCAAAATTATTAAATTCTAATCGGATTGAAACAATAGAAAATTCAATTTTTGAATTAATAAAAAAAGATTTTAGCGAAATTACTTTAAAGAATAAAAATAATCAAATAGAAGAAATTGATTCCTTTCTTTGCAAAATTAAAGAATCTCAAATTAGGACAGGTTTGCATATTTTTGGCAATAGGCAGAATGACATTAATGAAATAAATTTATTCTTGTGTATTGCTAGAGTACCAAATACAGACCGAATTGGTGTTATTCAATATATAGCAAAACATTTAAAACTAGATTTGAATCCTTGGACAAATCAATATGATCAAATGTTAAGTGAAAAGGATAAAAAAATATTATTGACTTTTTCCAACAAAAACATTTTAAACTTTAGAATGGCTATTGATTTTTTGGAGCAACAAGCAAAGTATTTAATATATTTGTTTTTTTACAAAAAGAAAACCAATATAAAAAATCTAGAAAAATATAAAAATCAGAAAATAATAGACTATTTCTTTAATGAAAAAAAACATAATAAGTATTTTTTATTATTAAAAAAAGAGATTCTAATTCCAATCATTAATTCTTCATATAATGAGAAATTATCATTTATTAATTCATTAAAGGGACAATATGTAAAAAGTGGTCCATCTGGAGCTCCTACGAGAGGTAAAACTGAAACTTTACCCACTGGTAAAAATTTCTTTTCAGTTGATTCGAGAGGACTGCCAACTGAATCAGCATGGAGTGTTGGTTGTCAGTCTGCTTCACAAATACTTGATTTATACAAACAAGATAATGGAGAAGATTTAAAAAATATAGCAATATCTGTATGGGCAACATCCACAATGAGAAATGGTGGTGAAGACATTTGTCAAATACTATATTTATTAGGAGTTCAGCCTATTTGGGATGGGCCTTCAAGAAGAGTAGTTGATCTAGAAATCATTCCTTTATCTGTGCTCGAAAGACCAAGGGTTGATGTTACTTTAAGGATTTCGGGAATGTTTAGAGATGCATTTCCACAGTTAGTTAAATTAACCTCTAAAGCAATAAATCTTGTTTCTAATCTTAATGAGGATTATAAATTTAATCCTCTTGCTGGGGCATCAAGGGAAGGTGATTCAATTAATCGTATATTTGGGTCAGCGCCAGGTTCATATGGAGCTGGTCTGCAAGAACTAATTTCTAATTCTAATTGGGAAAACATTGATGATTTTGGAGAATCTTTTCTTAATTGGAGTAAGTGGATTTACAGTGATAATCTTGAACCTATAGAAGATAAAAAATCATTAGAAAATGCTCTTAAAAATGTGCAGTTAGTTGTTCATAACCAAGATAATAAGGAACATGATATTTTAGATTCTGATGATTATTATCAGTTTCAGGGTGGATTATCTTCAGCAGTAAAAAAATTGAGCGGTAAATTTCCTGAAATGTATCATGGTGATTTATCAAAATTTGGATTATCCAAAATTTCAAAATTACAAGATGAAATTAATAAGGTTGTTATATCAAGAATACTTAACCCTAAATGGATAAATGGAATGAAGAATAATGGTTATAAAGGAGCGTTTGAATTTTCAGCTACACTAGATTACTTATATGCTTTTGATGCTTCTACTGAAGTAGTCTCAGATTGGTGTTATGAGGAAGTTTATAAATCATGGTTATGTGATCTGGATCTTAAGAATTTCTTTCTAGAGAATAATCCATGGGCTTTAAGAGATATTGCACAAAGATTTCTTGAAATTGTCAATAGAAAAATGTGGAATAATTGTTCATCAGATGTCATTGAAAATATAAAGAACATAATTATTAATACTGATTCAATAATTGAAAAAAACGAATTCTGAATTATCTACCTAATATCGAAAGTCCATGACTATCTGTTCCGCATGTTTTTAGCATTGAATATTTATCTGCTAATTTATCTATTTCTGAACATACAAATAAACTAGGATTCCATACTTCATTAAGTTCATAATCGTACCAAACCTCTATTCCATCAATACCTTGTATTTTGGCCTCTGGAATTAATTTATAAAAGGGAATCCTGTATCTCGCTGGATGTGCAAGAAATGATAAACCACCAGCTGAATTTATTGCTTTTATAACTGATTTGATATTTAAATCATTACCTATTGGAGACTCTCCAAGGATGTAGGGATTTAAGTATTTACTTTTTATGTCTATTCCCAATCCAATTACATGTACTAAACATCCTAAAATCAAACAATTAATTTCTATTCCCGAAATTAATGTAAAAGAATCTTTAGGATAATTTTTGAGTATATTATTTTTTTTTATATATTCATGAGCTTTAATTGTATGATGATCGGTTATTGATAAAAATTTCAAGTTATTTTTATAAGCTTGTTCTAAAAGTTCATATGGTTCTAAACTTCCATCACTAAATTTTGTATGACAGTGAAAATTAATATTTTTAGGGCAACTATTTTTATTAATATTGGAAGTTAATTTTACTAAGTCTTCCCTATTCATTACTTAATGAATTCTCATTTTTCTTTCTAATCTTTGCATATAATTGTATTGATGCCAACATGAAAATAATTAGGCCAACTACGCTCCATGTAGCAACACTAGTTGGAAAATTATTTTTAAAAATAACTAAAAGTACAATTATAAATAATAATAAAGTAGGCAATTCATTTAGTAATCTAAGGTTTTTTGCTGAAATTGTTGAAGTACCATTTTGTAATGAATACATTATTTTATAACAATAAGAATGATAAATTACTAATCCCAAAACAAAAAAAATTTTAATTTGCAACCACTTCTCACTTAACCAACTTGGTTGCATAATAACCATGCAAATAGCCATACTTAAAGCTAATATCATCCCAGGTGTTGTGATTATATTCGCCAGCCTTTTTTCCATCAAGGTGTATTGTTTATTAAAGGCAATTTTTAATTGATTATCCATATTTTTAGATTCTTCATGATATATAAAAAGTCTTACTAAGTAAAAAAGTCCCGCAAACCAAACGATTACACCAATAATGTGAAGTGATTTAAACCAGAGATATGCTTCAGCTGCCAAATTACTAGATTAATTTAAAAATATATATTTTTAATATAGTTATATTTACCAATATCAAGAAATCTATTTTTCAAAAATTAATTAATATTTATAACTCGTTAAAATATTCATATATATCATTTACTGAATTTTTTCCAAGTCCTTTAACTTTTGATAAATCCTCTTTACTAGCTATTCTTATCGCGTCAATTGATTTAAAATGCTCAAGCAATTCCCTTATTCTTGATGGTCCTAATCCACTGATTTGGGACAATTGAGATCTATTCATTCTTTTAGATCTTTTGTCTCTATGAAAAGATAATGCAAATCTATGTGCTTCATCTCTTACCCTTCTTAATAGAAGAACTCCTTTTTGATTTTCATCAGTATCAAGAGACTTAGTAAATCCTGGAATAAATATTTCTTCATTTTTTTTTGCCAATGAACATATAGTTACTTCTTCCTCAA
Organism: Prochlorococcus sp. AG-355-I20; assembly: GCA_003280895.1. Classification (GTDB taxonomy): domain Bacteria; phylum Cyanobacteriota; class Cyanobacteriia; order PCC-6307; family Cyanobiaceae; genus Prochlorococcus_A. The sequence goes on from QCDM01000001.1 coordinate 25,799, forward strand.
GATTTAATTCTTTTAATGCTTTAATAGCTGCATTTAACTGTCCTTTTCCTCCATCAATCATTATTAAATCAGGCCAATCTGATAAAAGTTCATTGTCTAATTTACTATTCGTTTTATCATTTAATATTGAAAAATCCCCTCCGCTTTTTTTAAATGTTGACCATTTTTTAAACCTTCTATGTATTACTTCATATATCGAAGCAAAATCATCACTATGTCCTACAAAAACGTTTGGATCTTTTATTTTATATTTCCTATAATGCTGTTTAGAAGGAAGCCCATCAATAAAAACGACTTGTGATGCTACAGGGTCACTACCTTGAATATGGCTTATATCATAACCTTCAATTCTCTTAGGTTGTTCGCTTAATTCAAGTATTTGGGCAAGATCCTCAATTGATGATTCATTATCTTGTATCCCATTTAATATTCTATCTAATTCCAATTTCGCATTTTTTAAAACCATTTCTACAGTTTCATGTTTTTTATTTCTTTTTGGGATTAGGATTTTTACTTTCTTTTTTCTTAACTCCGTTAACCAATCCTCTATGGTTGCTTGTTTTGGAAGGTTATATTGAATAAGAATTTCTGATGGTATTTCTACAGGTTCAACATTGATATAATGCTCTTCTAATATCTTTTGTAAAATAAGATTTTCATCTTCATTATTTAATTTTTGACTATAGCCAATTCTCCCAATGAGCTTACCAGATCTCATTTGGAAAATTTGTATACTAGCTACATTTTTTTCTGAAACTATTCCAAAGATATCTCTATTAATTGAAGAATCTGGTATTGATATTTTTTGTGATTCAGTTAATAATTTTAAACCTGAAATTTGATCCATTATTTTTGCTGCATTCTCATAATCTAAATCATTTGAAAATTGCAGCATTTTTTTTTGTAAAAATATTTCTAAGTCATCATTTCTTCCCTGAAATATCATAGATACTTGTTTCATTATTTTTTTATAATCGTCAGATGATATAACTTCTTGGCAAACACCTGGACATCTTCCTATTGAATAATTCAAACAAGTTCTATCTTTATATACTGGCCTTGGTCTTTGTCTAAGTGGAAATAATTTTTTTATCGTAAATAATGTTCTCCTTAATAATCCGACATCAACATAAGGTCCATAATATCTATCTAAATTATTTCTATTTCTTCTTCTTCTTGTAATAAATATTCGAGGATATTTTTCACTCCAAGTTATACAAAGATATGGATATTTCTTATCATCCTTTAAAAGAATATTAAAATATGGTTTGTTTGTTTTAATTAAATTTGACTCTAAATTTAATGCTTCATATTCGCTATCTGTGACTATTATTTCTATTTCAGTTATTTGACGAACCATCAAACTTAATCGGGGAGTTAAATCTGAATAATTATTGAAATAACTACTTACTCTACTACGTAGTTTTTTAGATTTACCGATATAAAGTAAGTTATTATCAATATCTTTAAAAAGATAACAACCAGATGACTTTGGAATTTCGGATAATCTTGATTTTAATAACTCCTTATTATTAATTAATTTATATTCAATTTTAAAATTATATTTGTTATTTATTTTTTCGATAGAGGAATTACTCATTTATAATGATTAACCTCCATAATTCCAGCCAGTTGAAGATAAATTTAGTGAGTCAACATCATTATTCAGATAAGCAGATTGAACCTCTCCTACAAAAACGGTATGGTCTCCATGCATAACACTTCCAACAACATTACATTCAACACCACCAACGCTATCAACTAAAATGGGCAATCCAAGCTCACCTAAATTAAATTCAACAGATTCAAATCTACCTCCTAATGCTTTTTGAGGTTTAAAGAAAACAGCTGCTAGATCCTTTTGATCACTTTTGAGCACATTTAATGAGAACTTATTGGTTGACTTTATTATTTCATGACTAGAACCCTCTGCTCTAACAGCCATTACAACTAATGGTGGGGTGAAAGAACCTTGAGTTACCCAACTTGCAGTAAATCCATTCACTTCATTTTTATCCTCGTCTCTAACGCCACAAATAAATAATCCGTGAGGTATTTTTCTTAATAAGATTTTTTTTGCTTCTAGATTTAATGTCATAATTGATTTAACTAATAATCTTATTTTAACTAAATTTCTTATTCGATCATAATAAATTCATGAAAATTCTTTATCCAGGTACATTTGATCCTTTAACAAATGGGCATCTTGATTTAATAGAAAGGGCTGAAAAAATATTTGGCAATCTAGTAGTTGCTGTTTTAGAAAATACCTCTAAAACACCAACATTTAATCTTGAAAGAAGAATAATACAAATAAAAAATTCTCTTTCTCATTTACCTAATATTGAAGTTATTTCTTACTCTGGGCTAACTGTCGATTGTGCGAATGATCTAAAAGCTAATCTTATTCTTAGAGGCTTAAGAGCAATGAGTGATTTTGAGTATGAACTTCAGATTGCTCATACAAATAAATCTCTTAATAATGATATTGAAACTATATTTTTATCGACAAATACAAATTATAGTTTTCTTAGTAGTTCTTTAGTAAAAGAAGTTGCAAAATTTGGTGGTGAAATTAATCACATGGTGCCCCCCTCTGTTGAGGGGGATTTAAAAGAATATTTTAAATAATATTTTTTTTAACAGGATTTCAAGTAATAAAGATCACTTAATAATTTAAAAGCTTTTTCTTTATCAATTTTATTAGAATTTTGGATAATACTTATAATTATTGGCTTTTCATTTTTATATAAAAAGCCAGATAATGCAAAGACATTTGAAAGAGTCCCAGTTTTGCCAAAAAACTTTCCAGACAATTCACTATTTACAAATCTTTTAGCTAATGTTCCTCTAACTCCCGTAATTGAAAGTGTAGATTGATAAGCTTTAAAATCATTAAAATATCTCATTTTATCTAAAAACAATACAACTAACTTTGTTGTAATTTTATTGTTTCGAGACAATCCACTAGCATCTGCAAAGTATGCATTAGTTGTTGGGAGGCCTTTATTTCTAAGCCATCTTTTCAATTTTATATAGTTATTATCGTTCCATGTATTTGAGGCATTTTTAAAAAGGGATTCAGCCGTAAAATTATGGCTTTCAGAATTTGTTAGAGTTAATAATGAAAGAATTGGAGTTGAATATATTTTATTTATCTCTTTAATATTTTTTAAATAAAAAGTTTTTTCTGAATCAAAAAAATCTATATATATTTTTGAATTTGGAAATTTATTTTTTAAATAATTTTTAATAAAATTTTTTAATGCATAAATATCATCATATTTATTGTGATTACTTTCTATTGCAAGAGATGTAATTGGAGATCCATATTCGTAAAGTTTATCAGTATTTGTCCAACCATTAGGCCAATATAATTTTGAATCAATTTCTACAATATTAAAGTTAATAATTTTATTTTCTTTAACATCTGAAATTAGTTCGATTATATTTTCATAATTAAGATCTGGATCACCTTGACCGTGTAAATAATAATCGTTTTTATTTTTAAATAAGGAAGTTTTTAAATTATTATTTAATTTATATTTACTTAAAACATAAGCTGATGAGAATAATTTTTGGTTAGATGCTGGCAATCTTGGAACATCCTCATTGTAAGAACTTATTATTTCCCCTTTATTATTAATAATTGATACACTAAAAGAATCATCAAGCGTTTGATTCAATAAAGCATCATAAGTAGGACATATTTTGTTTTTAGTAATTATTCCCGGGAAATTGAAATAAATACTATTTAAAATAGTTATTTTCTGTTTTGCTAGTAAATATCTTATTAAGAAAGGAGATGTTACTAATAGAAGAACAATAAAGAAAAATGAATATATTTTTTTTATCACATTCAATCTATAAATTTACAAAAATAGATTCATTGTCGGGTTTAATTTCAAATTCTTTTTTAAAAAAATATCTTTTATTTTCTTCTTTGAAAAGCAACCAGTTATATGGATAAATATGCATAAGAGCAGCTTTATTTAAAGGCTGCAGAAAGTAAATATTTTTCCATGTTTTGACAAAGTTTTTACGTCGCTCTCTAATAACACTTCCTATACCAATATTGGCATCTTCAAATTTTGGATTTAATGAATAATGCGTACCTTGATAATTATCAGACATTGGTTCAAATGAATCGAAATCATATGGCTGAGGTAGTATCGATATCATTGCACTATCAATATTATTTATATTATTTGATTCATTAAATGATTTAAAAGTAAAGATTTTATCTTTGATATCTGGATAGTCTCTTTGAGCCAAAGCCACAGCACCTTGATCAGCAAATGTTATGAATACATTATTATTTTTTGACAATATCTTGTAGATAGTTATTCCAATTCTGTTAAACTTCAATCCTTCAAAATTAAATTCTATAGTAAATCTTTTATTTGAATCTAATAAACTTGGAATAATTGCATCCTTCATATTCTTAAGAGATTCATTTAAATCTTTAGGTAGTCTGTAATTGGTTTCCATTAAAATTTGTCAATACATATTTGAATAAGTTCTAAAAATTTATCTATTTCTGACTTATTGTTTATTGAACCTAAAGTAACACGAATATTTGAATATAGTTCATCATCTTTTAAGCCAATATTTTTAAGTGTTGAGCTAGGTTTACCAGATGAGCTTGAACAAGCACTTCCACTACTTATGGCTATTTTATTTTCTGACATGAAATTAACAATCTTATAGGCCCTTATAGGCTCAAAAAGTTTATTTAATAGTAGAAAAGAAATATGACTGGGAAGTCTATGGTTTATACTACCTGTAATCTTTATATGATTATTATCTTTAATTTTTTGAAAAAAATAATTTTTAAGTTTTTTAATATTATTAGAAGGAAATTTAGTTATGGTATCATATAATTTTATTTTTCCTTCAATATTCTTTAATGATTCATACATTCCAGCGATTAATGGCAAAGCTTGTGTACCTTGTCTGATTGAAAATTCCTGAGTAAGTGATATATCATTATTTTTTAAAATTTGTCTAGACTTTTCTTTTGTTAAAAGAATACCGATACCTTTTGGACCTCCAAATTTATGAGCGGATAAACTTAAAAAATCACATTTAAGATCTTTCCAACTGAATATTCCATTACTTAATATTTGAGTTCCATCTAAATGAAACATTATATTTAATTCTTCACATTTGGAACCAATAAATTTGACAGGTTGTATTGTCCCAATTTCACTTTGTCCCCAAATAATTGATACAAGCTTAGTATCATTGTTTAAAAATTTTTCGATATTAGAAATATTTAAAATTCCATCATTATTTACCGTCCATTCGTAAATATCCCAATTTTGTTTTCTTAGTTTATTAGCACAAATAGTTGTTGCTTGATGTTCAACATTTGAAATAACAACCCTACCATTTTTAAATTTCTCATAAATATTATTAAATACAATATTTGTCGATTCCGAAGAACCAGATGTAAAAATTATATCCTCTGGATCTGCTTCAAATATATAAGCAATTTTAGATCTAATTTTTTCAAGATATGTAGAGCATTTTATCCCTAGCTCATATGTAGATGAAGGGTTATGCCAATAATTCTTATAAGTTGAATTAATTATATTTAAAACATTCTCAGATAATGGAGTTGTGGATGCATTATCTAAATAGATAAAATTATTTTCCATTAATTTACTAACATTGATCCTGAGAAAACCTTTTTAGCATTACCGGTCATCATTACTTCACAATCGTCTTTTGACCAATCAATTTTAAGATTACCTCCTGGTAAGGTTACTATGGTTTGTGAATTACAAAGGCCTAATTTATAAGCTGCCACATGAATAGCACAGGCACCTGTTCCACAAGCTAAGGTTGGACCTGCACCCCTTTCCCATACTTTTACTTTGATATTATCTCTATTTAAAATTTGACAAAAATGCACATTAGTTTTTTCAGGAAATAATTGATTTTTTTCAAATATAGGACCAAGTCTGGAAAGAACAATTGACTCTATGTCTTTTACAAAGAATATTAAATGAGGATTTCCCATTCCTACGGCATAACCCATATTATTAAAATCTTTCTCAATAAATTCGTGTGAAGGAATTGAATTTATTTTTTTTTCAATTGTTGTTGGAATATTTTGACATTCTAAAATTGGAACTCCCATTTTTACTGTAATTTCATCATTTATATATTTTGCAATTTTTAAACCTGCTTTAGTCTCAATTTTATATTCTATATTTTTATTATTCATTGAATCATTTACGTGGAGATACTCAACTAAACACCTAATTCCGTTTCCACACATTTGTGCTTCAGAACCATCAGAATTAAAAATTATCATTTTTGCATAATTATCTTCATTAGGTTCTTCTATAAAAATCACACCATCTGCTCCAACACCAAATTGCCTATTGCAAATTTTTTTTATATCAAGTATTTGATTTGTCTTGTAATTTTTATATAATCCACTTCCTCTAGAATCTATTATTACGAAATCATTTCCGTTACCTTGATATTTTTCAAAAGTTATATTTTTCATTTGTAATTCATATATCTTAAATTTTAATTATAAATTATTCCTTTTAACAATCTATTTATATTTTATACAATGGATATTAAAATAATATTTTAACAAATAAAAATTAAGTGATTTCTCCCGATAAACAATATGAGGCTGATACCAATTTATATAATCCATCTGAAATAGAAAAAAAATGGCAGTCAATATGGACAGAAAACAATTTATACAAAACCGATGAATTAACTGAGAATAGCGATAAATTTTATGCCTTATCAATGTTTCCCTACCCTTCAGGTAATCTTCATATGGGACATGTTAGGAATTATGTTATTACAGACTTAATAGCTCGATTCCAAAGGTTTAAGGGTAAATCTGTCTTACATCCAATGGGTTGGGACGCTTTTGGTTTGCCTGCTGAAAATGCTGCGATTGAAAGAGGAATTAGTCCAAGTGTCTGGACTAAAAAAAATATTTCTCATATGAAGTCACAATTAAAGCTTTTGGGACTATCAGTTGATTGGGATAGGGAATTTGCAACATGTGATGAAAATTATTATATTTGGACTCAATATCTATTTTTAGAGTTATACAAGGCAGGTCTTGTATATCAAAAGGAATCAGAAGTTAATTGGGATCCTATAGATAATACAGTCCTAGCGAATGAACAAGTTGACTCAGAGGGTAAATCTTGGAGATCTGGGGCAGTAGTTGAAAAAAAATTATTAAAGCAATGGTTTTTAAGAATTACTAATTATGCGGATGAGTTATTGAAGGATTTAGAAAAATTAGATAACTGGCCAGAAAGAGTAAAAATAATGCAAGATAATTGGATTGGAAAGTCAATTGGTGCAAATATTAATTTCAATATCAATACCAATCCAGAAAAGAAAATAACTGTATTTACAACAAGGCCAGATACTTTATTTGGAGTTACTTATTTAGCAATTTCAGTTAATCATTCATTAATTAAAAAAATTACTGATCAAGAAACCATACAAGATATAGAAAATCTTAAACAATATTTGAAAAATAATAAAAATAATGAACTTGAAAAAATTGGAATAAAAACTAGCTTAATAGCAATAAATCCAGTTAATTCTGAACCTATACCTATTTGGGTTGCTAGTTATGTTCTTGATGAATACGGTACAGGCGCTGTTATGGGTGTACCTGCTCATGATTTAAGGGATTTTGAGTTTGCTAAGAAAAACAATATAGATATTAAACAGGTAATAGTAAAGGATAAAACTGAACAAAGTAAGGAGCTTGATAATGCTTATGTAGAAAATGGATATCTAATTAATTCAAATCAATACAATGGTATATCAAATACTATTGCTAAATTAAAAATTGCAGAGGAGGGAGTAAATAATGGATGGGCCGAAAATAAAATTCAATATCGTTTAAGAGATTGGTTAATATCTAGACAAAGATATTGGGGATGTCCGATACCCATCGTTAATTGCAAAAAATGTGGAGCTGTTCCTTTAAACCAATCGGCTTTGCCTATTTCATTACCAAAAGATATAGAAATCTCCGCTAACAAGATTAATGCTTTAGGTAATAATAATAATTGGATAAATACAACATGTCCAAAATGTGGAATAGCGGCAAGAAAAGAAACTGATACTATGGACACTTTCATGTGTTCATCTTGGTATTTTTTAAGATACCCATCTTCAAAATGTTCAACTAAGCCATTTGAAAAGAATGAAATTAATAAGTGGTTACCCGTAGATCAATATGTTGGAGGAGTAGAGCATGCAATATTGCATTTGTTATATGCAAGATTTTTCACTAAAGCTCTGCGAGATAATGAACTATTTGATATTGATGAACCTTTCAAAAAACTATTAACGCAAGGAATGGTTCAGGCCGCAGCCTATAAAAACAATAAAACTGGTAAATATGTATCTCCTTCCGATATTACTGACTTATCAAATCCTACAGATCCAATTGACAATTCTAAACTCGAAGTTCTTTTCGAGAAGATGTCTAAGTCTAAATATAATGGAATAGACCCTGAATCAGTAATTAAAAAATATGGAGCAGATACAGCAAGAATGTTTATATTATTTAAAGCACCACCAGAAAAAGATTTGGAATGGGGAGATACAGATGTTGAAGGACAATTTAGATTTTTAAGTAGGATTTGGAAGCTTTATATAAATTGTGCAAAAGATATAAATAGTAAATCTAATTCTTATCCAGATAAAGAAAAAAGTTTAATAAAGTCAATGAATATTGCTATAAAAGAAATTTCAAATGACATATTAAATAACCAATTTAATACTGCGATTTCAGAACTAATGAAGTTTTATAATTCATTATCAAATTCCATTAATGACATAAACAATAATTTAAAAATTGATGCTTTAAAAACATTTTGTATTTTGTTGGCTCCATTTGCACCTCATATTGCAGAAGAAATATGGCATCTTATAGGATTTAAAAAATCTGTACATTTAGAACACTGGCCTTCCTTTAATGCCGAGGCACTAAAGGAAGATTCATATGAACTAGTAATACAAGTGAATGGAAAAGTTAGAGACAAAGTAAATATTAATAATGATATGAGTGAAGATCAAATTAAAGAATTGACTATTAAAAGACCTAACATATTAAAATGGACTCAAGATAAGGAAATAAGAAAAATAATTATTGTTAAAGGAAAAATAATGAATATTGTTGTTTAAGAATTTATTTTTTGAATAACTAATGAATTTGGATTTGACCAATCGCCCTTAACTAAATAATTATCATTACCGAAACACATTTCACGGAGTATAAAAAATATAGGTTCACTAACTGAATTATCAAATAATGATGTTATGTCATTTATAGAATATTCTCCACCTTCATCTAATAAATTACTTACTTTTTGTTGATACTCAATAATATTTGCAGCTGCTTTCTTTCCAGCTTCAACTCCAGGTTGATCATATGCATTTATATTTACCAATTCAGCGTAGAAGGATACAGCCCTCTCAAATAAGGCGATTAAGGCACCTAGTGAAAAACAATTTAACTTTTCTAACGTAATAGTGATACTTTGTCTGTTTTCACTAGAGAGTGCTGATCTGGTTCCTTGCAAAAAACCAGAAAGATATTCTTTAGGATTCTCATTTTCATCAAATATATTAGTAGATGGAGAATCTAATAATTCAATAAAAATACAAAAGAAATTATCAATGCCATCTCTCAGTTGCTGAACATAAGCATGCTGATCTGTAGACCCCTTATTACCAAAAACGGAAATACCTTGATTAACTATTTGACCGTTCCTATTAAATTTCTTTCCTAATGATTCCATTACTAATTGCTGAAGATATTTACTAAAAACCTGTAACCTATCTCTATAAGGTAATACGACCATATCTCTCTTTCCAAGACCATCACCAGTTAAATACCATGCGGATGATAATAGTGCTGCTGGATTATTTTTAAAATCACTTATACGTGTGGCTTCATCCATTAATGATGCACCTCTGATAAATTCAGAGATATTTTCATTAATAAGAGCTAATGGAAGTAATCCCACAGAGCTTGTAATACTAGTTCTTCCACCAACCCAATCTTGCAAATTAAATATTTTTAACCAATTTTCAGAAGTAGCTTTTTTAAATAACTTACTACCTTTCATAGTTATAGCTATAGCATTAGAATTCCATTCAAGAGAATTGTTTTCGCAGTGACTTTTAATAATTTCCATAGCAATTCTAGGTTCAGGCGTACCACCTGATTTGCTTACTACTACAAATAATGTTGTTGATAATTTTTCAGATAAATCTTCTAACTTTTCGCTAATTAAAAAAGGATCAACATTATCGATATAAGAAAAATTTAAGCCTTTAGAACACTTCTGCAGCGACTCTGTAATAAGTAATGGTCCTAGTCCACTTCCACCAATTCCTATCCATAGAACATCAGTATACTGCTGATTATTCTTATTCTTAATATCCCCATTTAAAATTTGTTTTCCAAATTCAGAGATTGAATTAATATCTGCTCTAATTTCTTCTCCTATTTTTGAAGAGGGTGAAATTGATGGATTTCTAAGCCAATAATGTCCAACTTGTCTATTTTCATCAATATTTGAGATTGCACCATTTTCTAATTCTTTTATTGATGTAAAAACATCTTTAAATTTATCTTCTAAATTTTTTATCTCTTTAATTGTGAAATTAATTTTGCTTATGTCTAACCAAATATTTAATTTTTTATCAAACCAAAGATAATTACAAAATTTATCCCAAGAGTTTAAATCTCCATTCATTTTATATATGTGTATCTTTTATTTATTATTCAATTATATCTATACGAATAGTACATAGATTTGAATCATTTAAATTTGTTTAAATTATTATCTTCAAATAAATATGTTTTTGAATATAAACAATTATAATTGAGGTTTTTTTTTATTTCATATGAATTTATCATTGAATAAAATAAAAAAATTTTGGATAGATCATTTAATTACATAATTTCGCCTGAGATATCTGAATTTAGAAGATTTTCCCCTAAATTAAAACTAGGTGTACTTGCTTCTGGGAAAGGAACAAACTTTCAGGAATTAATTAATCTCTCAGAAAAAGGAGAATTAGATATAGATATAAAAGTTTTAATAACTAACAAAGATGATGCAGGATGTATAAAGAGAGCTGAAAGTAAAAAAATACCTCACAAAATTATAAGAGGCAAAGACTTTCTGCAAAAGGAGGCATTTGAATTAGAAATTGTAAATACTTTAATTCATTACGATGTTGAACTTGTGGTTATGGCAGGCTGGATGAAAATTGTTACTCCATTTTTTATCAATAAATTTAAGAATAAGATAATAAATATTCACCCTTCATTACTTCCAGCATATAAAGGTGGTTCTGCGATAAAGGATTGTATATTAAATGGTTCAAAAATAACTGGTTGTTCCGTACATTTTGTTGAAGAGGAGGTAGATAGTGGATCATTGATAATGCAAGCTGCATTGTCTATTAGAAATGATGATGATATTGAATCACTTTCCAAAAGAATACAAATGCTTGAGCATATAATCTTACCTCACTCAATCTCACTTGCTGGTTTTTTAATAAGAAGTAATTTTATGGAAAATTATTAGTTAAATCAAGACCTTCATCCATTGAAAATCCACTCATAATATTTAAATTTTGAATTGCTTGCCCAGTCTGACCTTTTAACAAATTATCAATTGTAGATAAAATAATAATCCTTCCATTGCGAATATCAACTTTAACAGAAAGGAAAATTTGGTTTGTATTTTTAACCCATTTTGTTGAAGGGTACGTATCAATAGGTAATACTTTAATATTTTTGAAATTTCTGTAATAATTATCCAAAAGAATTCTGCAATCATCAGAAGTTAATCCTGGATCTCTTAATCTCCCATATATAGTCGAATGCATACCCCTTGAAATTGGAACCAAATGAGGTGTAAAAAGCAGTTCAATTTTATTTCCAGAAATTATAGATGCTACTTGCTCGATCTCTGAGGTATGTCTATGGTTTATCAATCCATATGCTGATAAGCCTTCACCACATTCTGATAAGAGTAACTTTTGGTTTGGTTCTCGACCTCCTCCAGAGGTTCCGCTTTTAGAATCAATCACTATTCCTTCATTTTCAATAATTCCTTGCGAAAGATAAGGAACTAATGGAATGAGAGCAGATGTAGGATAGCATCCTGGACAGGCAATTAATCTTCCTTTTGAAATGGCTTCCTTATTTATTTCAGGAAGACCGTAGACTGCCTCTTTACATAAATCATCATCATTCCTTTTATAAATAGCTGCCTCTTTGGAATATACATTTTTCCATTGATCTAAAGACCTATATCTGTAATCAGCAGATAAATCAATAACTTTAAGTCCTCGATCTAATAATTTCCTTGTCAATGTTGAAGATAGGCCATTTGGTAAGCAAAGCAAAGCAACATCCGCATTTTTTGAAATATTATCTACGGAAATTTCTTCTATATAAGGATCATTATCTAGATAAATAAAAGGAAAATTATCATTCCACTTTGATCCAGACGTTTTATTACCTCCTAAAAATGAGATTTTATATTTTTTAATTTTCTTTAAGAGATTTACTGCTTGAATACCGCCGTAACCAGTAGCACCTACTATTGCAACATTCATTTCTTTGAATTGGCAGACTTTGAGATAGGATTATAAAGTGTTGAATTTAAGGTAACTAAAACACTATTTTTCTATATTGATAGGAATAATGAAAGAAACAAGTCCCAAATCAAATAATGGAACAATTTTGGATATAAATGAATCGTTTAAAATTGAATTTGATCCTATCAGCGATGCGTTGGCAGCTATAAGAAATGGTGAATGCATAATTGTTGTAGATGATGAAAGGAGGGAAAATGAAGGAGATTTAATATGTGCGGCTCAGTTTGCGACTCCACAGCAAATTAATTTTATGGCTACTGAGGGACGTGGTCTTATATGCCTAGCAATGCAAGGTGAAAAACTTGATTCATTAGATTTACCATTAATGGTAGATAGAAATACAGATGAAAATCAAACAGCTTTTACAGTATCAATTGATGCTGGACCTGAAAATAATGTTACTACTGGAATATCTGCTGAAGACAGAGCAAAGACAATACAAGTTGCTATAAACCCAAATACAAAACCTGATGATTTAAGGAGGCCAGGACATGTTTTTCCATTAAGAGCTAAAAATGGTGGAGTATTAAAAAGGGCAGGACATACCGAAGCGGCAGTAGATATTGCAGCAATGTCAGGTCTTTATCCCGCTGGAGTGATTTGTGAAATACAAAATCCTGACGGTTCTATGTCGAGACTTCCACAACTTAAAGAATATGCAAAACAGTGGGGAATGAAATTAATATCAATAGCTGATTTAATAAGTTATCGGTTTCAAACTGAGAGATTTGTATTTAGAAAATCTGATGCTGTTCTTCCAAGTATTTTTGGTAATTTCAAAGCTTATGGATATGTTAATGAACTAGATGGATCGGAGCACGTCGCATTAGTTAAACAAAAATCATCGAAATTAAGCGAACCTGTATTGGTAAGAATGCATTCAGAGTGCTTAACTGGTGATGCTTTTGGATCATTACGTTGTGATTGTAGACCTCAGTTAGAGGCAGCTTTATCAAGAATAGAAAAGGAGGAAGAAGGAGTTGTCGTTTACTTGAGACAAGAAGGCAGAGGTATTGGTCTAATAAATAAATTAAAAGCTTACAGCTTACAAGATGGTGGATTAGACACTGTAGAAGCTAATGAAAAATTAGGTTTTCCAGCCGATCTCAGAAATTATGGAGTTGGAGCACAAATATTAACTGATTTAGGTATAAAAAAATTAAAATTACTAACCAACAATCCAAGAAAAATTGCTGGATTAGGTGGGTATGGAATAGAAGTTATTGAGAGAGTTCCATTAGTTATTTGTCCAAACGATAATAATGCAGAATATTTGAGTGTTAAAAAAACAAAGTTAGGCCACATGATTGATGATGATAATTCTAATTCCAATAATGTTGATCCATTTATATCAATTTTTCTTGACGGACAATATAAATCTATTGATTTAGTTCCAATAAAAAATAATGTTATTAAATTCTGCAGTGAACAAAACATTAATATTAAACTTGAAAGTAGTCCAAGATTATTGGCGTTTTGGAACCGACCAAAATTAGTATGGAGAATTTTACATGATCAGAATAGAACCAATTCCAACATTAATGATGAGGAAATAAAGAATATAGAATTATTTATTCAGTTTTTATCCAAATATGAAAACAGTACAAAGATTGGGATTATTGTCTCTAGAAATCTTGAACAAGCATTACATCCAAAAAGTAGCATCAAACTAATCAATACTAAATTCACTATTAATAACGAAATCTTATATTCTTCTACCAGAAAATTTAATCTAGATAAAGAGACATTCAGTATTGTTTTTGAAGGCTAAAATACTATTTTAAAGTTGCTTTTAGAATTTTTGATCCATTAGTGAGTTTTAGCACTACATCCATATCATTTGTCTTACCAAAAACGGTATGAACTCCATCTAGATGAGGCTGTGGTTCGTAAACAATAAAAAACTGACTACCACCGGTATCCTTTCCTGCATGAGCCATTGAAAGTGAACCTTTTAGATGTTTATTGGAATTGATTTCACATTTAATATTATATCCAGGTCCTCCAGTTCCAGGCATTCCAGATGATCCATCACGAGTATTTGGACATCCACCCTGAGCCATAAATCCAGGAATAACTCTGTGAAATGCTAGACCATCATAAAAACCATCACTAATCAACTTCGTGAAGTTTTTAACTGTATTAGGTGCGTCGTTAAAGAAAAATTCAATATTTATGCTTCCAACTTCTGTCTCAAATAATGCAGTTGTCATTTTTTATTTTTTTAATAACTTACTTGATATTTTAATAGCTAAAGCAACTTTTCAAGGTTTTCCTTAATGGTATTTATATCAATGTTATCTTTTTTGCTATTTTTGTCTTCAGCCCAATTTTCAACTTCTAGGTTTTTCTGGGGTGGTGAAATTAATAACCTATCTTCTGCAGTTTTAGGTACAAAATTCTTTTGTACTAATTTGAATTCATAATCTAATTTAATACAGAAATCTTTTATTTCCTCTATGTTGATTATTTCAACTGTTGGTAAAGGAAAATCTTGAGCTTCTAGTAGACCACAATATCTTGTTGCATCATCCTTATCTTCAAACATTAGAACAATCGTCCTTCCCTTAAGTTCGATTGAATGAATTCCTTCCTTATCTGTTCCTGAATTATATAAAAGAACAAATATGTCCATAAGTATCAATTTTTCTAATTATATAATATTTGATTAAGAATCAGAAAGTGATAATTCTTGTAATCTTGTATATAAAGCAATTTCTTCATCATTAATGTCAGCAGGTATCACTACCAAGATTTCAACATATTGATCACCTACATTATCTTCAAAAGTTAAACCCCTCCCTTTCAAACGTAACATTCTGCCCGTAGATGATTTTGGTGGTACTTGAAGTGTGACATTTCCATCAAGGGTAGGAACCTCTACTGCACAACCAAGAAGAGCATCATGAGGAAATAACTCTAATTTATATAAAACTCTTAAACCATCAATTCTTAGACCACTTTCCGTTTGAACTTTTAACTGTAGATAATGATCTTTACCTCCTCTTGCAATATTTTCAAGTCTTAATCTCCAGCCATCTCCAGCGAAAGGTGGTGTATCAACTTCTACTACAGTTTCATCTTCAAGCTCAATTAAAATTGAAGCTCCATTTAAGGCCTCATCAGGAGTTAATTCAATAACTGTTTCAATATCTTTGTGGAGTTTGACTGGAGGCGGCTCTTCTGGAGACGTTGTAGGGTATTGAAAATTACTAAAGTCATCATTATTTGTATTTATCGATTCATCCTCAAATGGTTCATCATCATATTCCTCATAGTTCTTTGGTGAGTATTCATATCCAAATAATGAATCAAGATAATCTTGAAAATCAGGAAACCCTGTCTTGAAATTATTATTTTCGTAATCATCCTTGATATTTTCATCCGAACTATTTTTTCTTTTACTAGGGTCACGAAGATATTCATATGCTTCGTTAATTAATTTAAATCTCTCTTCTGCATTAAGATCATTTTTATTTAAATCTGGATGCCATTTTCTCGCTTCTCTTCGAAAGGCCTTTTTAAGTTCTTTATCATCAAAATCAGGGGATAAACCTAAAATTGACAAATAGTCTTTTTTAGAGGAAGTAGTCATTGTCCCATGGATCATCGTCCCTAGAATTACCATACCTCGAATTTCTATAATTTCTATTCATTTGATTATCCCAAGGATCATCATCCCAATAATCATCTGAAAAGAGTTCGTCCTTTAATGATCCAAATGTATTTTTAATGCCCTGTAGGGGATTATTATCAGTTTTCTTTACTGCCGCAAATTTTCTGTTTAAACCGAATAATGCTTCTTGTAAGGCACTTACTGAAATTTCTAATTCTTGAGGATCATCGTCATCTATATACTCTTCAACATCTTGAATGGCTAATTCAACAGCTCTTTGTTGCCTTTCGGCGCCATAAGGACCAAATTCTAATGAAGCATCTCTAAGTCTTCTCTCAGCTTGCGCAATAAGAGTTAAAGCACTATTTTTTCTATCAATTACAGATCTTCTCTTCCTATCTTCATTAGCTTTTACTTTGGCTTCTTCAATTATCGAATTTATTTCTTGTTCATTTAAATTAGAGCCACCAGAGATTGTAACTGTTTGCTTTCTTCCAGTTGTTCTATCAGTTGCACTTACCTCTAAAAGACCATTAGCATCAATATCAAAAGCTACCTGGACTTGAGGTATCCCTCTTGGAGCTGGAGGTATTCCTGATAGTCTAAATTTACCAAGTGATTTATTTTCAGAGGCTAAAGGCCTTTCTCCCTGCCTTACTTGAACAACTACTGATGATTGATTAGCCTCGGAAGTACTAAAAACATCAGATTGTCTAACTGGTATTGGCGTATTACGAGGAATTAGTACCTTCATAAGACCGCCAATAGTTTCTAAACCTAAAGATAAGGGAGTAACATCATTTAGAAGTAAATCTTGTAAATCACCACTAATTATTCCAGATTGTATCGCAGCTCCAACTGCTACGACTTCATCAGGATTAACAGATTGACAAGGATCATTAGGAACAAGAGTCTTTACTAATTGTTGAACCATTGGGATTCTTGTGCTGCCGCCTACAAGAACTACCTCATCAATATCTTCTGCGTTCCATCCAGAATCATCTAAAGCTATTTGCACAGGTTCTAATAACCTATCAAGTAAATCTTTTGATAATGATTCAAATATTCTTCTGTCTAAAGTTTCTTCAATATGTAATGGCCCCTCTTTACTTGTTGTGATAAATGGTAGAGATATTTTTGTTTTTTGTAATCCTGACAATTCACATTTAGCTTTTTCAGCAGCCTCAGTTAATCTCTGTAAAGCTTGTCTATCCCTTCTTAGATCAATATCATGTTTAAATAGAAATTTTTCTGCAAGCCAATCAACTATTTTTGAATCAAAATTATTTCCTCCTAACTGGGTATCACCACAAGTGGCTTTAACATCAAATACTCCATTAGAAATTTTCAATAAAGAAACATCAAATGTTCCTCCTCCTAAATCAAAAACCAAAACATTATTAGAAGAACTTTTTTCAAAACCATAAGCTAGAGCAGCAGCAGTAGGTTCATTTAGAATTCTGTCTACTTTAATACCAGCTAATATTGCAGAATCCTTTGTAGCTTGCCTTTGAGATTCATTAAAGTAAGCAGGGACAGTAATAACTGCAGAATCAACAGTATCTCCAAGATAAGTTTCAGCATCATTAATTAATTTTCTAATCAATGAGCTCACTAATTCTTCTGGTGCATACTCTCTTTCTGTATTTGGACTAAGAACCCTAACGCTTCCGTTGGTATTAGCCTTAACGTTATAAGGAACAGAAATACTATTATCATCTAATTCATCCCAGTCACTACCAATAAATCGTTTAAGGTTATAAAAGGTATTCTTAGGATTTAGAACAAGTTGTCTTCTCGCTTGGTCTCCTATTACTATTTCCTTGTCTTTTGTAAATCCAACTATTGAAGGTGTCGTTCTAGAACCCTCAGAATTTGCAATAACAATTGGACGTCCAGCTTCTATTACTCCTACAACAGAGTTAGTAGTACCTAAATCAATTCCAACTATTTGCCCCATGATTTTAGATCGCTAAATTAAAGCAAAATTTACTAATAATTTAATTAATTTTTATCTTAGATATTTACATATAATAGTAAAAATCAAATATTTTCAACTTTATTTAAATAAATAAGATTATTTATAACTTGTTAATGAGATTACTATCAATTTTGAAAGATATTACAAAGACAAAGGTGTTGATGTATTTAACCAAAATAAACTAATATAAAACGGAGAGAGAGGGATTCGAACCCTCGATAAAGTTGCCCCTATACAGCATTTCCAGTGCTGCGCCTTCAACCACTCGGCCACCTCTCCCAGGATAACTATCTTAACCCTTAATCATCCCATTTTAGAGGAAAGTTATTTGAAAAAGACTTTCACAGTCACGATTAAAAATAAGGAAACCGGAAAGGTCTACCAAGAGCAGGTTAATAGTGATGATTACATACTTAAGGAATTTGAAAAGAAAGGTTTCAAACTTGCATTTTCATGTAGAAATGGTTGCTGTACAAGTTGTGCAGTTAAAATTAAATCTGGTACCTTAGAACAACCTGAAGCCATGGGTGTATCTCAGGCTTTAAAAGACAAAGGCTATGCACTTCTTTGTGTAGCTAAAGCAACTTCAGATCTTGAGGTAGAAACTACATATGAAGATGAAGTTTACGATTTACAATTTGGACAATATTTTGGGAGGGGAAATACAAGAGTTGCGCCACCTTGGGAATTTGAGGAAGATTAACTATCATGTTTGAATTAAGTGCAATAGAGGAACTTTCAAATCAAGTAAACTTATCTATTTTGTATGAAATAGCCAAGAATTCCGCTCAGATTGGTAATGAAATTTTAAAAGATAATTACAATAAAATTCAGAAAATATCATCCAAGGGTAGGAAGGGTGATCTAGTTACCAATGTAGATTTGGAAGTTGAAAATAAAATAAAAGAATATTTATTAGAAGAGACACCAAACATATCTATAAATGCAGAGGAATCGGGTAAATTAAACAAATCTTCGGATTTAACGTGGTGTATAGACCCATTAGACGGTACAACAAATTACTCCCATGGATATCCTTTTTTTGGGACTTCTATTGGTCTTGTATATAAAAATAAGCCAATTATAGGCGCTATATCAGTACCCTATTTAAATGAACTATATTCAGCCTGTATAGGTTTAGGCTCATTCTGCAATGATAGTAAACTTAAAGTGTCGAATCCCTCTAATCTTTCTGATAGTCTACTTGTAACAGGTTTCTCTTATGACAGATTTGAGACAGAGGATAATAATTATGCTGAATTTTGTTATTTAACACATAAAACTAGAGGCGTTAGAAGAGGAGGTGCAGCAGCAGTTGATCTAGCATTTGTTGCGGCAGGTAAGGTAGATGGATATTGGGAAAGAGGATTGGAGGTATGGGACCTAGCGGCCGGTGCTATTATTGTTAAAGAGGCTGGTGGTATTATTTCTGATTACCCATCAGGCGAATTTAATTTAAGTTCAGGAAGAATTTTAGCTTGTTCTCCAAGCCTTGAGAATGAATTAAAAAATGAACTAGATAAGGTCTCTCCATTTAAAAAAATTCTCTACACCTAAAATTAGTAAAATATTAAAATGACCGATATAAAGGAAATTAAATTAGTCGATGTAAAAAATAACTCAAACATCATAAATAATTTAAATAGTATTTATAAACTATGGGGATATGAAGAGGTTTCACCCTCATTTATAAATACTTTAGAGACCATAAAAGGCCGTGGGGTTATTGACGAAAATCAGGTTGTAGGAATAGTAAGTAATAATTCATTATGTCTTAGGCCAGAAATGACAACATCAATTGTTAAATTGTCATCAACTAGATTAATAAATAAGAAAAGACCTATAAGATTATTCAACAATGGAATGGTTTTTGAAAAAAAACAAAATAATCAAAATTCATTTAAGTTACAAGAAAAATTGCAGAGTGGAATTGAATTAATTGGATATGATACAAAATATCCAGAAATTGAAGTTATTAATATTTTGTTTGATTCAATCGACAATATTAATTTGAAGGATGGTTGTAATTTATTTCTACTAGTAAGCACCACAAAAATAATGGATTTAATCTTAAATAAATATAAGAATAATAATTATGAAGAAATTAAGAAAAGTCTAGTTAATTTTGATCAAGATAATTTAACTAAATTAAAAATAGATGAAGATGATAAATATATTCTTAAAGAACTTTTATTCACACGAGGAGAGCCAATTGCAATATTAAAAAAATTAAAAACTATTTATGGTACCAGTAAAACATTAGATGACTTGAATTTTTTATTTGAAACATTATCAAAAATATCAAAAAAATATGGTGTTAAATTACAACTTGATCCAACTTTTCAACCTCACTTGAATCTATATGAAGGAATAGTTTTTCAACTAATAGGGGATAATGGTAAAAATAAAAGCGTTATCGCAAAAGGCGGAAGATATGATGAGTTAGTAAGATCCTTTAGTCCTAATGAGAAAATATTTAACGGGATTGGATTTACAATTTCAGTAGACATTTTAAGAGATTTAATTAAGGAAGAAAAGACAGATCAAAAAAAGATTTTATTGATCTTTAAGGATTCTTATTTGTTAGAAAAAGCTATGTATGAACAAAAAGTACAACAGAAAAAAGGAAATATTGCTGTATTACATTTAAATCCTTGTAATGACTTGGCTAAAGCCAATCAAATTTTGAAAGAAAATAATTGTAGTGATATTTTGTGGGTTAAATAAAACCTTTTAATATTATATTTAGGTTTTTAAATTCATATATTGTTCGGACAATACTCCTAATTAAACTTGATTAACTAGTTTTTACGAAATAGGATTTATTATGTTTGATTTTTTTTTAAATGGAAAAAGGCGAAATTCGTATTAATACTGAAAATATTTTCCCAATTATCAAGAAGGCAGTATATTCTGACCATGAAATCTTTTTAAGAGAACTTGTAAGTAATGGTGTTGACGCAATTAGTAAAAGAAGAATGGCTTCTATGGCAGGTGATTGCGAGAATACTGAGGAGGCTCAAGTAAAAATAACAATTAACCGTGAAAAAACTACGTTAACAATTTCCGATAATGGAATTGGAATGAATGATGAAGAAATTAAGAAATACATAAATCAAGTAGCATTCTCTAGCGCAGAAGAATTTCTAACAAAATACAAAAAAGATAATGATGAATTTATAGGTCATTTTGGACTAGGTTTTTATTCAAGTTTCATGGTGGCAGATAGAGTTGATATATTAACTAAGTCGGCAATTGAGGGATCTAAAGCTTTCAAATGGTCTTGTGATGGATCGCCAAATTTCACGTTAGAGGAATCAGAAAGAGAGGCAATTGGTACAGATGTTGTTCTTCACCTACTTGAAGAAGAAAAAGAGTTTATCGAGCCTGAAAGGATTAAATCACTAATAAAAAAATATTGTGATTTTATGCCCATAGATGTCTTTTTAGAAGGAGAGACAATAAATAAGAAAAATCCTCCTTGGAGAAAACAACCTAGTGAATTAAAAGATGAAGATTATATTGAGTTATATAAATACCTTTATCCTTTCCAGGGAGATCCTCTTTTATGGATACATCTAAATACAGATTACCCATATGACATACAAGGGATATTGTATTTTCCAAAGTTGTCAGGTAGAGCTGATTGGGAAAAAGGAGAAATAAAACTATTTTGCAATCAGGTATTCGTAAGTGATTCAATTAAAGAGATAGTACCAAAATACCTTTTACCTCTAAGAGGAGTTATTGACTCTACAGATATACCCCTAAATGTTAGTAGAAGTGCATTACAAACAGATAGAAAAGTAAGATCTATATCATCATTTATCTCAAAAAAAATTGCTAATAAACTGAAGGATTTGATAAAAAATTCTCCAGAATTTTATGCAGAAATATGGGATTCAATCTCTGCTTTTATTAAAATTGGTGCTATCGAAGATGAAAAATTTGCTGATTTAGTCAATAACAGTATAATTTTCGAAACAATAATAAATTCTGAAAAAGACGTCACTAAGGATATTGAAAATAAAACTCTTATCAAATCCAATGATAAATATTTCACTACTCTGGCAAATTACAAAGATCGAAATAGCATAACTGATTCTAAAAAAATAATTTATTGTTCAGATTCAATTGCTCAGTCAAGCGCTTTAAATATCTGCTTATCTGACAACAAAGAAGTTATTAAATCAGATCCCTTAATTGATGCACAATTTCTTCCTTGGTTAGAAAGTAAAAACGAAGATTATCAGTTTCAAAGAGTTGATTCAGAAATAAATGAACTTGATGATAAAGAATCTAAAGAAATTGTAGATAAGGATGGCAAATCAAATACAGAAAATCTTAGAGATACTATTGTAAAAGCACTCAACAACGAAAAAGTAACAGTTAAAGTTCAGTCACTTTCAAGTAAAGGTGCACCACCAGCGATGATCTTGCTTCCAGAGCAAATGAGAAGAATTAATGATATGGGTGCTTACATGGAGCAAAAGATGCCTGGCTTACCTGAATACCATGTGCTTTTAATTAACAAGGAACATCCTCTTATTGTCGGTCTTAATAAAATTACGGGCAATAAAATAATTATTAATAAAAAGGACGCTATAGAAAATCCATTGGCATCTAAAATTGCAAATCATGTTTACGATATGGCTAAACTATCTGTTGGAGGATTAGATCAAGAACAGATTATAAATTTGCAAAATAAAAACGCCGATTTAATTTCAGAATTGCTTAATTCAACAAATTGAGTCGTGTGTTAAAATTTTTACATATATAATTAAAAAAATGTCAAGAGTTTGCGAACTGACTGGAGCTAAAGCTAATAATGGGATGGCTGTAAGTCACTCACATATTCGTACAAAAAAATTGCAACAAGTTAATCTCCAAAAAAGGAGACTTTGGTGGGAAGAAGGGAAAAAATGGGTAAACATAAAAATTAGTACCAAGGCACTAAAATCTATACAAAAAGTGGGATTAGATAAATTTGCTAAATCAAATGGAGTTGATTTAAAAACATTCTAAATTTGATGAGAAATTTAGTTGTAAATATATTAATTCCACTTATTCTTTTAATTAATTGTAATTCAGCAATAGCTTTCGATTTCGCTCCAGAAGTTGGAGATATGGCTCCAAACTTTCAATTAGAAGGTTTTAATAAAAACATAAAATCAAAAAAAATATGGGAATTAAATGATTTTCAAGGTAAGTGGCTTGTTATGTATTTTTATCCAAAGGACTTTACAGCAGGTTGCACTCTTGAAGCTAAAGGTTTTTCTGAATTAAAAAAGGATTTTTCAAAATATAATGCCGAAATTGTTGGGATTAGTGCTGATAATCAAGATTCTCATGAAACTTTCTGCAGCGAAAAATCCATAAACTACACTTTATTATCTGATCCTAAAGGAATTATTAGCGATAAATATGGTTCTTGGATTCCTCCATTTTCAGATAGAAACACTTTTCTGATTTCTCCAGAAGGGGAAATTTCTTATAGATGGATAAGTGTTTTACCTATAAATCATGCCAAGGAAGTACTTAACGTACTAAAGAAAAAAATATAAATTTTGCACGAGCTATCATTTGGAACTTGGTTAATTCATATCTCTTCAGTAATTGAATGGATATTTACCATTTTTGTCATATACAAAATTTCTACATATAAAAGATATAATTTATTTTTTTGGTTAAGCCTAGCTATGGTACCAAACTTAATAGGAGCTATGTGTGCGATTACCTGGCATATCTATGACAATCAAGATGCATTGTATGGATTAGTAACTCTTCAAGGGATATTTACATTTATAGGGAATTCAACATTAGCTTTAGCATCATTCACTATTTTTAAAAATAAAGAGACTTATGAATGATTTATTTATAAAATTTATTGAAAAATTAGGTTCAATTGATAACACATTATTGTTCGTAGTATCAATAATTCCATATGCAATATTTTTGTTTTACTTATATAAAATCAAATCTGTAAACATTTTTGTAAAAACAGGATTTTCCTTAACCGTTTTATTCGTATTCATAACTATTTTGGTATCTATCTTCACACTAAATTACTATGATAAAACCCTTGTTGAGGTTGACTTCCTGCATGGCTTTGCAGAATCATTTCTGACTCTAAGTGATTTTGTTATTTTGTTTGGATTTATAAAATTGTTAAATAGCTTAGAAGTAAACAACTCTTAAGACCTTTTACAATTTTGTGTTTTTTAGGTAAAAGTATTAGAGAATATATGAAAATAAAGATTTTTTATGTTTACTACATTATTTGCAGCTGCAGATCCAGCAACTTTTTCTTGGTCTCCAAAGTGTGCCGTCGTAATGATTGCATGTAATGTTTTTGCTTATGCAATTGCTAGAGCAACAATAAGAAAACCTAATGAAGGTTTTGAAATACCTAATTCAAAATTCTATGGTGGTTTAAGTCACGCATCAGTTGTAGGTGCTAATTGCCTAGGACATATTTTTGGAATTGGAGCAATCCTAGGATTAGCCTCACGAGGTGTTTTATAAATAAAAATTTATTAAATATTAATTTATTAAATTTTAATTAACTAACTTAAATTTCCTAACAATTTTATCTGCCATCTGATCAGGCATAAGTCCTAACTTTTCTTTACTCTGATCAGGTGAAGCATGATCAACTAAAACATCAGGTATACCTATTCTGTATACAGGAATGTTTATTTCATTGTCATTAAATAATTCAACTATTGCGGAACCAAATCCACCTATTAAGGTTCCTTCTTCCATGGTTACAACTTTTTGAATCCTACTTGCTAATGGCATAATAAGATTTTTATCGAGAGGTTTAACAAATCTTGCGTTAACAATGCATGCATTAATGTTCATATTTTTTAAGATCTTTGCTGTTTCGATTGCTGATGCGACCATAGAACCATAAGCAATAATTAAAATGTCTTCTCCTTCTTCAAGTATTTCAGCTTCGCCTATATTCAAAGGTTCCCAACCTTCATCCATTACAGCCACTCCTAATCCAGAGCCTCTGGGTATTCTTAGAGCTGTAGGACCACTATGGTTTATTGAAGTTATTAACATTCTCTGTAATTCAGACTCATCCTTTGGAGCCATCAATACAAAATTAGGTATAGATCTCATATAACTGATATCGTACTGACCTTGGTGAGTAGGACCGTCAGCTCCAACTATCCCAGCTCTATCAAGTACGAATGATACAGGTAAATTTTGTATCCCTACATCATGAATTAATTGGTCGAAAGCACGTTGAAGAAAAGTACTATAAATAGCTACAACAGGTTTAAGACCATCGCAAGACATTCCTGCAGCAAGAGTAACTGCATGTTGTTCTGCTATTCCTACATCGATATATTGATCAGGGATATTTTTTTGCAATAAATCTAAACCAGTACCTGTAGCCATTGCAGCTGTAATACCAACGACTTTACTATCTTGTTCACATATTTTTAATAGGGTTTGACCAAATATTTTACTATAACTAACCGGTTTAGGTTTCTTTGATGGAATAGATTTCCCAGTTGTAAGATCAAATGCAGACTGTGCATGATATCCAACCTGATCGGCTTCTGCATATGGGTAACCCTTCCCTTTTGTTGTGACAACATGAACAAGTACAGGTCTTTTAAGTTTATGGGCAGCATTAAAGGTCTTAACTAAATTACTAATATCATGACCATCAATTGGACCCATATATGTAAATCCAAGTTCTTCAAAAACAGCTCCAACCTTAGGCACAGATAATCGTCTAACGCTTCCTTTAATATTTTTGAGTTCTTCTGGGATATCCTTACCAATTAAAGGAATATTTTTTACACTTTCTTGAACACTATCGGACAAAAATTGCAATGGTGGACTTACTCTTACCTTATTTAAGTAAGATGATAGGGCTCCAACCGGAGGTGAAATAGACATGTCATTATCGTTCAATATTACGACTAAAGGGGTATTTGGTAAGTGACCTGCATGATTTATAGCTTCTAATGCCATTCCTCCAGTTAGTGCTCCATCTCCAATAACAGCAACACATTTATAATTTTCACCTTTTCTATCTCTTGCTATTGCCATTCCTAAAGCAGCAGAAATAGAAGTACTTGCATGGCCAGCACCAAAATGATCAAATTTACTTTCACTTCTTTTTAGATATCCAGCGACTCCATTTTGTTGCCTTAGAGAATCAAATTGACTGAAACGTCCTGTAATTAATTTATGAGGGTAACCCTGATGTCCTACATCCCAAACAACTTTGTCAAAATCAAGATCAAGAGTTTGATATAAAGCCAATGTCAACTCAACTACACCTAATCCAGGACCAAGATGTCCTCCACTAGTAGATACTACCTGCAGATGCCTTTCTCTAATTTGACAAGCAATTTCTTCTAATTGTGAAACTGTTAAGCCATGAAGTTGATTTGGATGACTTAACTCACTTAAAAGCATTTAACAAAAATTGGTATCTATATAATCTAAAACGCCAAGGTGCAAAATGAGTATTTTTTTTGAAATAGATCATGTAATGTTTTATTAGATTAATAATTAATGCTAAAAATATATATATGAATGATTATTTTGAAAAAATACTTCAAGCTGAAGTCTATGAAGTTGCAAAAAAAACACCACTAGAGAAAGCTCATAATTTAAGTAGTACACTTAATAATGAAGTTTTTCTAAAAAGAGAAGATCTTCAGGATGTATTTTCTTTCAAAATAAGAGGTGCATATAACAAAATGAGTAAGCTCACTAATTCACAGCTTGCTCAGGGAGTAATTACTTCTAGTGCTGGTAATCATGCTCAAGGAGTTGCACTTAGTGCCCTTAAGTTAAATTGCAAAGCAACCATATTAATGCCCATTACCACACCTATAGTAAAAGTTAATGCAGTAAAAAATTTAAAAGCAAAAGTTATATTATATGGCGATAACTATGATGAAACATACAAAGAAGCAATAAGGATTAGCCAAGAAAGAAATTTATGCTTTATTCATCCCTTTGATGATCCAGAAGTAATAGCAGGACAAGGAACTATAGCTATAGAACTTGAACAGCAACTTAAGGAAAAACCTTATGCAATTTATATTGCTGTAGGTGGTGGGGGATTGATATCAGGAATATCCTTATACGTTAAAAAAATATGGCCTGAAGTAAAAATAATTGGTGTAGAACCAGAAGATGCTGACGCTATGACGAAATCTTTGGAAGAAGAAAAAATTGTGGAACTATCTTCTGTAGGTCAATTTGCAGATGGTGTGGCGGTTAAAAAAATTGGTAAAAATACTTTTGATATTGGTAGAAAATACATAGATAAGATGATTAGGGTTAGTACTGACGAAATTTGTGCTGCTATAAAAGATGTTTTTGAGGATACTAGATCAATACTAGAGCCCGCAGGTGCTCTATCAATAGCGGGAATGAAAAAAGATATTTTAAATTCGAATCATTCAAATAGAAAAATGGTTGCGATTGCGTGTGGTGCAAATATGAATTTTGAAAGGCTTAGATTTGTAGCAGAAAGAGCAGAACTTGGAGAGTGTAAAGAAGTAATGATGGCTGTTGAAATTCCTGAACGTGCAGGTAGTC
Organism: Prochlorococcus sp. AG-355-I20; assembly: GCA_003280895.1. GTDB lineage: Bacteria > Cyanobacteriota > Cyanobacteriia > PCC-6307 > Cyanobiaceae > Prochlorococcus_A. Next base: position 53,683 of record QCDM01000001.1, read on the forward strand.
TAATTGATTTTTGTAAGTTACTTGATAATAGAAATTTAACTGAATTTAGCTATAGGATGTCGAATTCTAATAATGCGCAGATCTTTATAGGGGTTCAAGTCTATGGTTTAAATGATAAAAAAAACCTATTAAATGTATTTAGAAATTCTGAGTACTCATTTATTGATATAAGTGATGATGAATTATCTAAAAATCATCTCAGACATATGGTAGGTGGAAGATTACCAAGGGATTTCAAAGAGATGGAATATAGAAACTTTATTGAACTTTTATACAGATTTGAGTTTCCTGAAAGACCTGGAGCATTAATAAACTTCTTAAATAATATGAAATCTAATTGGTCTATAAGCGTATTTCACTACAGGAATTATGGAGCTGATGTAGGTAAGATTGTTATTGGAGTTTTGATCGATAAAAATGAGATTTTAGAGTGGAATAAATTTGTAAGAATTCTAGGCTATAAATTCTGGGATGAAACTCAAAACGATACATATAGATTATTCCTTGGTGCATCAGATTAAATTTAAGGTAAATTAGGAAAGATTTCGGTAATTAAAATCAATCAATCTGATCTAAATACCACCCCACCAATATCTGATATAGATCTAGTTACTAAAGTTGAAGCTGTTCTATATTTGAAAGGCAGACCAATAACAAAAAAGGATCTTTCAGAAATTACTAATTCTGATATAAACTCAATAAATGATGCAATTAAAGATCTAAAAAATAAATACTCTAATCCCAACTCAGCTATTGAATTAAATGCAGTAAATAATAGTTTTTCTCTCGAACTTAAATCTAGTCTTAATGAATTCGTAGATGATTTACTTCCTTCTGATTTGAAAACATCCGAATTAAGGACATTGGCAACTATTGCGATCAAAAAAAAGATCCTGCAATCGGATCTTATACTTCTTCGAGGTTCAGGTGCTTATGATCATATTAAAGAATTATTAGAAAAGAAATTCATCGTCAAACGGAAGCAAAAAGATGGTAGATCATATTGGTTATCATTATCAGAAAAGTTTTTTCAAACTTTTGCTTTAAGTAATGAATATCTCTCAAATATAGGAAGTGGTAACAATAAGCAGCAATAATAAGTAAATGTTAGGATGTATTAAATTACGACAAGAAAATGTTATCTGAGATTTTTGCAGTTCTGGGTCAAACTTTATCAATTTATTCTTTCATATTGGTAATAAGAATTTTACTGACATGGTTTCCAGGTATTGATTGGAGTAACGGTGTTTTATCTGCACTAACTTCTATCACAGATCCTTATTTAAACATTTTTAGAGGTATTATTCCTCCAATAGGTGGATTTGATATTTCATCTTTGTTAGCTTTTTTACTTTTAAATGTTATTCAAAATTTAATTACAAATCTCCAGTATGCAAGCTTAGGTTATAGCTGAATTTATCTATCATCTCCAGAACCTCTTATTTTGCCTTTAGCAGCTCTCAATTTTAATTTTTCAAGATTTTGTAATGCAACATCATCTAAATTGAAATTTAATTCTGTACAAAGATTTGATACATACCACAAAACATCTCCCAACTCTTTTTTAATACCTAATTTTGATTCGTTATCAAATATTCCATTTTTATCTCTTATAACCTTTTTCACTTTTTCTGCTACCTCACCAGCCTCTCCCACTAAACCAAGAGTTGGATAAATATTATTTGAACCTAAATCTGGATATTGTGCTGTTTCTCTAGCTTTTTTCTGATAAGTTTTAAAATCCATGACTTAAATAACTAACTTTGGGTATGGTAAATTTATTTATATCTAGCAATATTATCTATATATGTCGAATATTGATTTAAAAAGAAGAACGAAAATAGTAGCAACTATTGGCCCTGCAACTCAATCTGAAGAGATAATTACAAATTTAATTAAAGCTGGAGTTACAACATTCAGATTAAATTTCTCACATGGAGATCATAAAGATCATGCTGAGAGAATAAAAACCATAAGGGAAGTATCAAAAAATTTAGATATAGATATTGGAATATTGCAAGATCTTCAAGGCCCTAAAATACGATTAGGGCGCTTTAAAGATGGGCCAGTAAAAGTTAAAAAAGGCGATAAATTCACGCTGACATCAAATGAAGTCGAATGTACTAATACTATTGCAAATGTAACCTACGACAAACTTTCTCAAGAAGTTAGCGAAGGGAAAAGAATACTTTTAGATGATGGAAAAATAGAAATGATTGTAGAAAAAGTTGATACAAAAGCTAATAATTTGGAGTGCATGGTAACTGTAGGAGGGGTTCTTTCAAACAATAAAGGTGTTAATTTTCCAGATGTTCAATTATCAGTAAAAGCATTAACAGAAAAAGATAAAGAGGATTTAAAATTCGGTCTATCTGAAGGAGTTGATTGGATAGCACTAAGTTTCGTAAGAAATCCATCCGATATAAATGAGATAAAAGATTTAATAAACAAAAATGGGCATTCAACCCCCGTAGTTGCGAAAATAGAAAAATTTGAAGCAATTGATCAGATCGATACAGTATTACCCTTATGTGATGGGGTTATGGTTGCAAGAGGTGATTTGGGAGTAGAAATGCCTGCTGAAGAAGTTCCTCTTTTACAAAAGGAGTTAATAAGAAAAGCTAATTCATTGGGTATCCCAATAATTACAGCGACTCAAATGCTTGATTCTATGGCTTCTAACCCAAGACCAACCAGGGCCGAAGTTAGTGATGTTGCAAATGCAATTCTGGATGGTACAGATGCTGTAATGCTTTCAAACGAAACTGCAGTTGGCGATTATCCTGTAGAGGCAGTTGAAACGATGGCAACCATAGCAAGAAGAATTGAAAGGGATTATCCACTTAAGGCTATTGAAAGTCACTTACCCAGTACGATCCCAAATGCTATAAGCGCAGCAGTAAGTAATATAGCTAGACAACTTGATGCAGGAGCTATAATCCCTTTAACTAAATCAGGTTCTACCGCTCGAAATGTAAGTAAGTTCAGACCACCAACACCTATCTTGGCAACTACTACAGAAAGAAGTGTGGCGAGAAGATTGCAGCTTGTTTGGGGAGTTACTCCAATAGTAGTTAAAAATGATGAAAGAACAGCAAAGACTTTTAGTTTAGCTATGCAAATTGCACAAGAGATGGGGATCCTAAACCAAGGAGATTTAGTAGTTCAAACCGCAGGAACATTAACTGGAATTAGCGGCTCTACAGATTTAATAAAAGTCGGGTTAGTAAGAAAGATTGTATCAAGAGGAATATCAATAGGGGAAATCGGTGCTACAGGTAAAGCAAGAATAATTACAAATAATCTTGATATATCCTTAATTTGCCCAGGAGAAATATTATTTGTTCCGAAGGAATTAATGAAAAATATCCCACTGAGTAAAAATATTGCCGGCATTGTTACGAACCAAAATATAAATGATGTTTATGTTTTGTATAACGAAAATAATAAAAAGATTTCTACAATTTGTAATTTAGAAAATATGAATAAACTTCAAATCAGTAATGGCGACCTTATAACACTCCAGCTTAATGAAGGTGTTATATACATGGGCCAAATTGAAGATGATGATTCAATAGATAAATATAGATATGTCTAGGAATATCTCAATAAAAGAGGCCTTAGGCATGGCCACAAAAACTTTAGTTTCGAACAAATTGAGAAGTTCTTTAACAATGCTGGGGATAATTATAGGAAATGCTTCAGTTATTACACTTGTTGGACTTGGTAGAGGTGCTCAAACATTAGCAAAAAACCAATTAAGTAATTTAGGTGCCAATGTTTTATTTATTGTTCCAGGGAATAATGACACAAGAAGAAGAGGTATTTCATTTCCTAAAAACCTAGTTTTAGAAGATGCAGTAGCAATAAGCAGTCAAGTACCAACAGTTAAAAAAGTAGCTCCTCAAATTTCTGCTAACGAAATAGTGCAGTCAAATTCTAAAAGTTTAAATATATCAATTGCTGGAGTTACCCCTGAATTTCTTGAAGTAAGAAGCTTTGAAGTTGATAAGGGTAGATTTTTATCCAAAAGTGATGTTAGTAGTGCAAGAAGTTTTGTTGTAATAGGTCCAGATCTTAAAGACGAATTTTTCAAAGATAATTCCTCATCAATTGGGGAAAAAATCAGAATTAAAGACCACACTTATGAAATAATCGGAATATTAAAACCAAAAGGTGCTGTATTTGGAAGTAATCAAGACAAAAATGCTTATATTCCATTAACCACTATGGTCAATAGGATTACAGGGAAGGACCCGACATATGGAGTAAGTTTAAGCTTCATTAGTGTTGAAGCGATAAATAAAAATGCAACTAGTGCCGCTAAATTTCAGATTACTAACTTATTAAGGCAAAGACATAAAATAATCAGAGATGATGACTTCGCGGTTAGATCACAAGAAGATGCATTGAATATAGTAACCAACATAACAAGTGGACTAACGTTTTTATTGGCTGGTATTGGGGCAGTTTCTTTAGTAGTTGGAGGCATAGGAATCATGAATATTATGCTCGTTTCTGTAAGCGAAAGGACGGAAGAGATTGGACTAAGAAAAGCAATAGGTGCTAAACAGTCAGATATATTAATTCAATTTTTAATTGAGGCATTGATTTTATCTACTATTGGAGGATTAATTGGAACAACAACAGGATTATCAGGTGTTTTTCTTTTATCTCTGATAACACCACTTCCTGCATCAGTAGGAATTACAACTACTTTTTCCACCATGATCATTTCAGGATCAATAGGTTTAATCTTTGGCGTTTTACCTGCAAAAAGAGCTTCTAAGTTAGATCCAATTGTTGCATTGAGAAGTTTATAAATAGAATTTATAATAATGCTCAATTTTTATAAATTAATTGAGATACTAGTGAGTCTTCAATTATTAGTAATAACATCAATGTTACCTGTTTATATACCACTAATTTTTATCTATAAATCTAGTAATATCTTTGAGTTACCTATCACATGGCAAATTCCGACCATAATTTTATTAACACTTATATTCCATAAAAAAGTTGTTTTCAGAGCATTTTCTATATATATAATTTTGGGGTTATTTATACTTCCTGTCTTTCATCAAGGAGGTTCATTAGGTTATTTGCTCACTCCAAATTTTGGTTATTTATTAGGTTTATATCCATTAATCAAAATTATTGATAATTTAAATAATAGAAATAAAATAAAAGTTGGAAACTACTTAAAAAACGGATTTATAGCAATAGGTGCTATGCATTTAACTGGAATATTTTACAACTTCATACAATTTATATTCTACGGTCAATACAATTTATTTCTATATAATTTAGGGAAATATTCATTAGGTAAGATTGGATATCATTTTTTAATGCTTTTTCCACTTTTATTACTTATTAAACCCATCGAACGTTTAAAACGTAGCAAATAATGATTATTAATATAAAAACAAAATTATATTTTGTATCTTTAAGTATTTTTATTGTTCTAATAGATCAATTTACGAAATATTTAATGTTTTATAATAAAAAATTATTTATTAATAAAGATTTTCTTTTATTCAAATTAGACTTTGTAAAAAATTACGGAGCAGCATTTAACATATTTAGTGGTAGTAGGGTATTTTTATCTTTAATAAGTATTTTTTTTTCTATATTACTTATTTATTTGATATTTAGGAAGAATACTTTAAACACATTCGATCTATATTCTTATAGCTTTATTCTTGGGGGAACTATTGGTAATGGTATAGATAGGATATATAGAGGTTTTGTAGTTGATTTTATAAATTTAAATATTATAAATTTTCCAGTATTTAATATTGCTGATATATCTATTAATATTGGTTTCATTATTTTACTGTATAACATTTTTAAAAATAATAGATAAAATGAATTACTTGAAATTAAAGTATATAAAGTATGTAGTATTGATATTATTTCTTTATATTTTATTGTCCATATTTGTAAGAATAATAAATATTTATACACTTTTATTTTTAATTATAATTATTTATACTTTTTATAATATTGATAAAAAATTATTTAAAAAAATAGTTTATAAAGTTATATATAAAAATAAAAAAAATACACTTTCATTCAAAAATACATATGGTGCTGCCAAGATAAGTTTGGAAGGAGTCGAGAAAATTAATAAAAAAATTAAAGATAAAGTAAAAGCTGAATTGTTAAATTACCAAAAAAATAAACTAGAGTCCCAATTAAAAACAGGAGATTATAAAGTTACTCTTTTTGGAGCAGGTTCCTCTGGAAAAACATCTATAGCAAGATCTTTATTGAAAAATATTGTCGGGCAAACCTCAGCAAAAATAGGAACAACAAAGCAAATTAATAGCTATAAAATTCATATACCAATTTTAAAAAGAAACATTAATATAGTTGATACTCCGGGTTTATTCGAACCATCTAAATTAGGAGAAGAAAGAGAAAAAGCAACAATTATACAAGCTTCAAATTCTGACTTAGTTCTTTTTGTGTTAGATCAGGACATAAATAAGTACGAAAACTATTTGATTAAAGAATTATTAAAATTAAGGAAAAAAATAATAATAGTTCTGAATAAATGTGATTTGAGGTCTAAAGATGAAAATAACCTTATCAAAGAAAATATAATTTCTATAACTTCTGCTAGAAATAATAAAATTTCTGTCGTTCAAACAATTGCAGTTCCTCAAAAATCTACATATACAAAATCAGATGCTTTAAATTTAGTTCCAGAGGTAGGAAGTTTATTTAAAGAAATAATTGAAACCCTCGATAATAATGGTGAAGAGTTATTGGCGGATAATATTCTTTTTCGCTCAAATAAGTTAGGTATTAAAAGTAAAAATTTCGTACAAGAACAAAGATATTTAATGTCAAATAAAGTGATCAATAAATATATGTGGATAACAGGAGGAGTAATACTAGTTAATCCACTACCAGCTGTTGATTTTCTTGCTACTACCTCCGTAAACCTTCAAATGATAATGGAGTTATCAAAAATATATGAAATAAAGCTTACAAAAAAAGATGCAAAAGATTTGGCGACTTCATTGCTAAGCGCATTGGCTAAACAAGGAATACTTAAAGGGGGTCTAGCCATTCTTTCTCCTGCTCTAGCTACTAGCTTGACTAAAATAATATTATCTAAATCTATACAATCAGTTACAGCAGGCTGGTTAATAAGAATAGTAGGACTAAGTTTGATTGAATATTTTAAAAATGGTCAAAATTGGGGAGATGGAGGAATTCAAGAAGTAGTCGATAAGATCTATAGAATAAGTAAAAGAGAGGATATTTTAAATAATTTCGTAAAAGAAGCTATTTCAAAAATTGAAACGAAAAAATATTTTAAATCAAATAAAAGTTTGCCTCCATTTACTAATTAATATTGGATAATTGATCATTCAGATAATTCCTGAAATCAAAGATAGTAATTAGTAGTAAATAAGCAATGCAAATAGCTATAGAGATAAAACCTGTTACTATTGCAATAATTTTTGATCTACCCATATTCATTAGTTAAGCATCTAGAAGTCTCAATAGTTCTTCAATATGAGAATCCTTCGTATTGTAATTTCCCATGACAACCCGTAAAAAATATTTACCTTTAAATTTTGGTCTAGATAGCATAAAATTATTGTTAATAAGTTCATTAATTTTAGTTTGAGTCCATGCATCAGAGTCTTTTGGCTTAAGTTTCTTTGGCAAGAATGAAACAATATGAAGAGGACCTGAATATATATCAAATTTATTTTTACTAATATTTTCTATAAAAAAATCTTTTCTTTTAATTGATGAATTTAATATATTTTCTATTCCATTAAGACCTAAAAATCGTAACCCAAGCCATAGTTTGATAATCTCTGCAGGTCTAGAACCTTGTATGCCTATTTCTCCTCTATTTATAATATTTTCTTTAGATGATATATATGGTAGTCCAGTATTAAAAGTATTTTCTAAAATACTCATATTTGAAACCAATAACAAAGATGAAGTCTTTGTAATGCCAATGATTTTTTGTGGATTTATCGTTATCGAATTAGCCTGATTAATATTATTTAAACCTTCTATGGGGAAAGAAGTTATGGCAAAAATCCCTCCAATGGAGCCATCAATATGTAACCATATGTTTCTTTCTTTACAAATTTCACTTATTTCTTTAATAGGATCGATGGCTCCTCGTACTGTTGTCCCAAGGGTGGCAACAATAGCAAATATTTTTTTATTTTCTATTGAACAATTATCTAAAGACTTTCTGAGATCGTTTATATCCATACAACCGTTATTATCAGTTTTAATCCTGACAAGATTTGATTCATTCAGACCCATTATTCTTATGCATTTAATAAAGGAGGAATGAGCATCTTCACTAACAAGTAATATAGAATTGGGATCTGAACCTAATCCAGAATTATGTCTAGCTGCAATAAGTGCATTCAAATTACTTAATGTGCCTCCGCTAGCTGCTATACCTCCAGAAGAATCATTAAATCCTATTTTCTTTGCAAACCATTTGCATAATGATTCCTCTAGTAAAGTAATACTTGGAGACAACTCGTAAGCGAGAAGATTATTATTTAAACCAGCAGCAATTAAATCTCCAATAATAGAAAAAATCAAAGGTGGGGGATCAAGATGAGCTAGAGAGCCGGGATGTACTGGATTAAATGAATTATTCAGAAGAGATTGAATCTCAGAAAACAAATCTTCTGGAGAATTACCTTCCTCATTAGGCATCAAGCACTTGAAATTCTCATCAAGGGGCAATGGACCAAATTTCTCGGCTTTAGAGAACCAGTCACAAAGAATTTGATTCGCTCTATTTAGGAGAGTATTTAAGTTATCGTTAGTCCCTAAATAAGAAGGGAAGTATATATCTTTTTTATTAATTAAATCTTCAGTCATCAGATAAGATATCTATTAATAAGTTTATTCTCAATATTGGTAAATGAGATATATTTTTGAAAATCTAAATAGTAATCATGATCAACAGAAAGGAATAAATATTTCAAATTACACCAGTTGGATGAACTCTATTTTAAGAAGATCAAAAGAAATTGGCAAAGTTGAGTTACCAATATGTTCAATAATTTTAGATGAGAAAGGAAGATGTATTGGAAGAGGGGTTAATAGGAGAAATATAAATAAAGATCCATTAGGTCATGCTGAATTAATGGCACTAAGGCAGGCATCACTAATAAAAAATGATTGGAGATTTAATGAATGTATTATAATTACAAATTTAGAACCTTGTACCATGTGTGCTTCAGCACTTATTCAAGCAAGGATGGGTAAAGTTGTTTTTGGTGCCTACGATAAGAAAAGAGGTGGTTTGGGTGGCTCAATTGACTTATCAAAGCATAAAAGTTCTCATCACAAAATGGAAATTGTAGGAGGTATTTTAGAAGACGAATGTAGTCAAATCTTACAACTTTGGTTTAAAAAGATGAGGAGTCAAAAATAGAATATTTTTTTAACTCAGTATCAAATAGGTTTAATAATCTGTCTACATTCTCCTCACTTGAGTTAAAGCCCATTAATCCTATGCGCCATACCTTACCAGACAATTCTCCGAGTCCATTTCCTATTTCTATTCCAAAGTTTCTTAAAAGATGATTTCTAAAACCATCTCCATCAACTGCAGGTGGAATTTTAACTGTTGTGAGAGTTGGCAATCGATAATCTTCTGATACATGTAATTCCATGCCAAGACTTTCTAAACCATTCCAAAGTTTCTTTGCATTAGTATTATGCCTATGCCAAACATTCTCTAAACCTTCATTTGCAATTAATCGTAAACCTTCTCGAATAGCAAAATTCATATTTACAGGGGCAGTGTGATGGTAAACGCGATCAGAACCCCAATATTTATTTAAAAGAGATAAATCTAAATACCAGTTGGGAACTTTTGTTTTTCTTGAACTTAGTTTATCTTCAGCTCTTCTATTCATTGTAAAAGGACTTAATCCTGGCGGGCAGCTTAATCCTTTCTGGCTACAACTATAAGCTAAATCTATTTTCCATTCATCTATCAATAGTTCTAGAGCCCCAAGGGAAGTAACTGCGTCAACTAAAAACAAGCAGTTATTTTTTCTACATAAATCACCAATTCCATCAAGAGGTTGTAAAACTCCACTAGATGTTTCGGCGTGAACAATAGCAAATATAGCTGGTTTTTTAGTCTCTATTTCATACTTGATTTCTTCATAAGAAAAAGATTCACCCCAAGGTTTTTCCATAACAGATAAATCTGCTTTATATCTAGTTGCCATATCAACTAGTCTGTCTCCAAAATATCCTTTTTTTGCGATAAGGATTTTTTCTCCTTCCTCTATAAAATTAGCTATTGAAGCTTCCATAGCTGCGCTTCCAGTACCACTCATTGGAAGAGTCATACGATTATTACATTGCCAGGTATATCTTAGAAGTTGTTGAACATCAGACATCAATGAAATATATGCTTCATCTAAATGACCAATTGGATTTAGGGAAAGAGCATTTAGAACTTCTGGATGTGCATTTGAGGGGCCAGGCCCTAATAAAAGTCTAGAGGGAACATAAGTCTTTGAGAAATGAGATAAATTCTCTTCATTTAAAGGCGAAATAAGTTTTGCTTCTGTCAAAGCATTACATTCAATTACTTTAAAGTTAAACTAATTTCGCCACATAAGCGATAATTATTTAAAGAAATTCATTCAATTTAAATATTTAGGTAAACAATTATTAAACTTATGACTTGAAACACTAAAAGAAGACATCAAGTCTTAAAAAAAGTTATGGTTGATACATAACAAGAATCATCAAGTTATTAATTTCATATAAGGTATTAAAAAATTATGTCTAAATCTCCACAAGATGTTTTAAGTCAAATTAAAGACGAAGGAATTGAACTCATCGACTTAAAATTCACTGATATTCATGGAAAGTGGCAACATTTAACTCTTACATCAGACATGATAGAAGAGGATTCTTTTACAGAAGGTTTGGCATTTGATGGCTCATCAATAAGAGGTTGGAAAGCAATTAATGCCTCGGATATGTCAATGGTTCCCGATGCAAGTACTGCTTGGATAGATCCTTTTTATAAACATAAAACCCTTAGTATGATTTGCTCTATTCAAGAGCCAAGAAGTGGAGAGCCTTATGATAGGTGTCCAAGAGCTTTAGCTCAAAAGGCATTAAAATATTTAGACTCGACTGGTATAGCAGATACTGCATTTTTTGGTCCAGAACCAGAATTCTTTTTATTTGATGATGTTAGATATGACTCTAAAGAAGGAGGTTGTTTTTATAGTGTAGATACTATTGAAGCGCCATGGAATACAGGGAGAATTGAAGAAGGTGGAAACTTGGGATACAAAATACAATATAAAGAAGGATATTTTCCAGTAGCTCCAAATGATACTGCGCAAGATATCAGATCTGAAATGCTTCTTCTTATGGGTGAATTAGGTATCCCAACAGAGAAACATCACCATGAAGTTGCTGGTGCCGGCCAACATGAGCTAGGGATGAAATTTGATTCGTTAATAAACGCAGCTGATAACGTTATGACTTATAAATACGTTGTCAGAAATGTTGCAAAAAAATATGGAAAAACTGCAACATTTATGCCCAAGCCTGTTTTTAACGATAACGGAACCGGAATGCACGTACACCAAAGTTTATGGAAGAGTGGACAGCCACTATTTTTTGGTGAAGGAGCATATGCAAATTTATCTCAAACGGCGAGATGGTACATCGGAGGCATATTAAAACATGCACCTTCATTCCTTGCATTTACTAACCCAACTACAAATAGTTATAAACGATTGGTTCCTGGATTCGAAGCACCTGTAAATCTAGTTTATTCTGAGGGTAATAGATCAGCTGCAGTAAGAATACCTTTAACAGGTCCAAGTCCTAAGGCTAAAAGATTAGAATTCAGATCAGGTGACGCACTTGCAAATCCTTACTTAGCATTCTCTGTAATGATGCTTGCTGGTATTGATGGAATTAAAAATCAAATTGATCCTGGTGATGGAGTTGATGTAGATTTATTTGAACTTCCAGCTGAAGAACTTGCAAAAATTGATACAGTACCTTCATCTCTAAATGACTCACTTAATGCTCTAAAAGCAGATAAGGATTATCTATTAGCTGGTGGAGTATTTACAGAAGATTTTATTGATAACTTTATCGATATAAAATACGAGGAAGTACAACAATTAAGACAAAGGCCCCATCCCCATGAATTCTTCATGTATTACGATGCATAATTAAAAGAACTCATTATTTTAAAATTAATCAATTTGAGAAATATCACAAAATATTCTCAAATTGATTTTTTTTTTGTTGGAATATATGTATATGAATTTAAAAATGGCAAGGGATTCTATTTCAAAAATTGCATATAAAACGCTACAACAAAGCAAAAGCATTGCAGGTTTTGCTCACAAGCAGATCAGTTCAAGATTAATGAATTTTATTCTTCCCGATTCAAAGCTTGAAAATTTTGATATGGATAAGGACCTTCTAATGCAAATCCAAAATTCAATGGATAACTTAAGAGAAGAAGATTGGAATGATGCAGAAAAAAATATCTATCCAAAAAAATTATTGTTTGACGAACCATGGCTTAGATATCTAGCTCAATACCCTAAAATTTGGCTCGACATGCCTAATACATGGGATAGACGCAGAAAACAAAACTTTGATGATCTTCCAAAATCAATTGATAAAGAAAATTATCCTCAATATTACTTGAGAAATTTTCATCATCAAACAGATGGTTATTTATCAGATTTTTCAGCTAGCATTTATGACTTACAAGTAGAGATACTTTTCAATGGGAGTGCTGACTCAATGAGGAGAAGAATAATTAAGCCAATAAAAGAAGGACTTGAAATTTTTAGCGATCGAAAAAAAAGTTCTATAAAAATACTTGATGTAGCTACAGGATCAGGAAGAACATTAAAACAATTAAGAGCCGCATTTCCTAAAGAAAAAATTACAGGTATTGATTTATCGGATTCATACTTAAAAGAGGCAAGTAGATATATTTCAGATTTAGATGGAGATTTAATTCAGTTAATAAAAGGTAATGCTGAAGAATTACCTTTTGAAAATGATAGTTTTCAATGTATTTCTTGTGTTTACTTATTTCATGAATTACCTAGAACAATTAGAGCTAAAGTATTAAATGAATTTTTTAGAGTTCTTGAACCAGGGGGGATTTTAGTTTTAGCTGATTCAATTCAAATAAGTGATTCACCTGACTTTACATCCGTAATGGAAAGCTTCTATAAATCTTTTCATGAGCCTTTTTATTGTGATTACATAAAAGAGGATATAGATTCTAAAATTGAGGATGTAGGATTTAAAGATGTAAAATCAAATTCCTTTTTTATGACCAAAGTATGGTCTGCTGTAAAGTAAAAAGAAACTTCTATGACTTATTGGGATAAAGATACTATTCAGCTTGTTCAAAGTCTTAATGACAAATTAAAAATTGATCATTCAAAATGGCATAAAGATAAAGGAAATAAATATAAACGATCTGCGGAACTAATTTCGGCGGGATTATGCCATTTAATTATTTCTTCTAATGAGAAGGAAACTATTAACTATATAGAAGAAAGTATTAAATGGTTAAAAGAAATTAACTTAGATCAACCTTGCCCAAGTTAAAATCACCTTTTTAAAGCCAACTGAAGTCTATTACCTTTACTACTCCATCTAATATCGTCAAAACATTCATTAATAATATAAAGGCCACGACCATTTACGCTACTTATTTTTTTGGGTAATTTGTAGTCTCTTTTTTTTATTTCTAAACCATTACCTTGATCTTGAATTTGCCAAACACACCAATTAGGAGTAATTATTCTTCTGACTCTAATATGTTTTTTAGGATCTAATTTATTTCCATGTTTTACTGCGTTAACTAGAGCTTCATGTAAACCAAGTTTTATAAGATAGCTTGATTGAGAATTATTAATAGGTTCTAATAATTGATCGACAAATTCATTTAACTGTAACGAGGATTCGAATTCGTAGTTTGACCAGTTAATTTTTGGTCTTTTAAAAAATCTTTTTAAAATATTTTTGCCCCGAAATAAGGACATAATAATATTTTGATACTGACTTAATTTTAACTTATTAAATACCTCAATTTAAAGAACATTATTATGTCTCTTTGAAATGGCGGGATGCCTTAGGATGGAGTCCATAAGTCTTACCCCTCTTAGTTGATTTATTAAAGGCATATGACCATCAGGTGCATCCAATGACCAGCAAAAAGATCCAGGATATCTAGTCCATAAGCCATCTTTTTTCCAGCCTATTTTCGGCCACATTAATTCATATTTTTTCCCTACTGATTTTAATATCTTTGCTTGAATTGAAAATCCAAATCTACCAGTAGAATAAATAGTCCATAATCTATCTATTGTTTCTAGATCTTTTCCTGACATATTTTTAACTTCACTGTAGAAAACATATCCTCGTTTTTCAGCTAATTTTCCAGCTAATTTTCGTAAGTAGGAACTTGTTAATCTATCTGCATCTTCAAATTTTTGCTCAACTAACATCAATTGCAAATCTTCATAATTAATATCAATATCTGAATATGTATTAAACCAATTATTGAATTTAGAGTTTTCAAAGAATTCTGGCTTAAATTTTTTTAAAACTTGCAATATCCAACCAGCAGCCCATTCATCTCCTTCTCTATCAAACATATCAAAAAGTGATGGGCCAAGATTAAAAATATTTTCGACTTCAGATTCTATTTGAGTTAATGAATTTATTCTTTTTCTTTGATTGGAATCTACAAATTTTTTTATAAGATCTAGTGTAGCATTACTATAGTTATCCTGTTCTTTGTTATTCATTTTAAAAAATCAATCTAAAAAATTAAAAACTATCCATGTATTTCAAAAGAAAAGAACTAGAGAAATTTAGATGTTTTAAAGGACCACTTATAGATGTTAGGAGCCCGAGTGAATATTATAAAGGACACATGCCTAATTCTATTAATATTCCACTATTTGATGATGATGAGAGATCTATAATTGGTACAATTTACAAAAAAGAAGGTAGAAAAAAAGCAGTCATAGAAGGATTAAAATTTTTTGAAAAAAAAATGGAATTACTTCTTGATAATTTATTCAAGAGTATTGAGTCTTATACAACTATTCCTAATAAAAATAATGAATTATTTATAAGGATATATTGCTCTAGAGGAGGAATGCGTTCACAAAGCATTGCTTGGCTTTTAGAAAAATATAAATTAAATCTAATAACACTTAAGGGAGGATACAAAATATATAGAAGATGGGTATTAGATAGTTTTTCAAATAAGTTGAATTTAGTAGTTATTGGCGGGAAAACAGGAACAGGGAAGACAAGATTATTATCATTACTTGAGAAATATAAATATCAAACTATTGATCTTGAAGGATTTGCTTGTCATAGAGGAAGTACATTTGGAGGTTTAGGAATGAAAAAACAACCCTCAAATGAACAATTTGAAAATATAATTGCAGAAAAATTAAATTCTTTTAAATGTTCTAATAATATTTTTGTAGAAGCTGAAAGTGCAAATATAGGTAAATGTAAAATTCCTCACGAATTCTTCAATCAGATGAAAAACTCTAGGAGGATTGAAATTATAAGGAGCGAATCTAACAGGTTAGATGAGTTAATAGATACTTATAGTGTATTTAAAAAAGAGGAACTCCAAGAATCAGTACTAAGGATAAAAAAAAGACTAGGACCACAAAGAACAAAAATAGCTCTTGAATCAATTCATAATGAGAAATGGGACTTAGTTTGCAGATCAGTTTTAGATTACTACGATAAGTGTTATGAATATGAAAAGGTTGGCAAAAATAATATAAAGATAATAGATTTAACTGATAAAAAATATGACGAAAGTATCGTAGAGTTAATAAATAATTTTTTATAAAATACTACAAACGAATATGAAAAATATTTCCTAAGATAAAAAATTATTAACCGAATATTATGACAACAAATAAAACTGCAAAAATACAATTTTATGAGGGAACTGATGAACCAGTAGTGCCTGAAATAAGACTGACTAGGAGTAAAGATGGTACCACCGGTCAAGCATTATTTTTGTTTGAAAAACCTCAGGCATTATCTTCGATTACAGACGGTGAAATCACAGGTATGCGTATGATAGATTCCGAAGGTGAAATATTAACTAGAGAAGTTAAAGTAAAGTTTCTTGATGGAGAACCAATATTTTTAGAAGCGGTTTATATTTGGAAGAACACACCAGACTTTGACAGATTTATGAGATTTGCAAATAGTTATGCCAAATCAAATGGATTAGGATATTCTGAAAAGAAGTAGAATATTATGAAAATTGAATAGTTCATCATATTTCAAGTTAGTAGTAATATTAATCACTTTATTAATAGTATGGATTTTAAGGGATTTTCTCCTACTAATAATTTGTTCTTTAGTAATTTCAAATATTGTATGTAATTTATCTAATCAAATCCAAAAAGGTTTGAAAATTCCTCGATCGATTTCTTTATTTCTTGTCTTAGCCGTTATATCAGTAATAATATTTACTATTTTTATTCTTGTATTACCTCCATTTATAAAAGAATTCAATGAAATACTGGTTGACATTCCAAATGGTTTATCAAAAATAAATATATTGATCAATACAAATCTAAACAAATTTAATAGCTTATTTTATGGCGAACAATCAGAAAATGTTATAGACATATTCAGTTTAATAAATAATGTAGTTGCTATTCCAGATGTCTCAACTATTGCAAAAGCTATTCAAGAAAGTTTTAAGAATTTAATTAATATTGCGGGGAATCTAGGTTCAGGTCTTTTGAGATTAATATTCGTATTAGCAGTGAGTTTGATGATTTCTATTGAACCAAAACAATATAAAGAAAATGTACTTCTATTAATACCAAAAAATTACCGTAATAAATTTAGAACTATTCTGGAAAAATGCAATATTGCATTAGCAAATTGGACCTTTTCTATGGTCATAAGCTCATTATCAGTAGGTTTATTATCATTAATAGTTTTATCTATATTAGATGTCAAATACGTTGTATCAAATGCTTTAATAGCAATGGTTCTTAATATAATTCCGAATATAGGTCCAGTTATTAGCGGTATATTTCCAATCTCAATTGCACTACTAGATAATTTTTGGAAACCACTGGCAGTTTTAGGATCATATGTAATCATTCAAAATATTGAAAGCTATATCATAATGCCATCTATAATGAAGAAAAAAGCAAACCTACTTCCTGGTTTGACATTAATATCACAATTTGGATTTACCTTCATTTTTGGTCCATTAGGCTTAATACTATCTCTTCCATTAGCTGTAGTAATACAGGTTTTAATCAAAGAATCATTTAAAGATATTTAAAAACTACTTAATTAATTTTTTATATAAATATGGGTATGAAAAAAGTATAAAGATAGCTAAGGGATGTTTACCTATAGCAAAATATAGAGAACTAAAAGTAAAATGATCAAATAATATTCTTAGCTCAGTAGAAAGATCTATTAAAACTAAAGAAAATAAAATTATCAAATAGTAATTCAATTTCATAGAATGAGAAGCCTAAGCTCAGTCTTTAAGCAACAAAGATGGAGCCAATAAAATACTTGAATAACTTCCAACAATAATTCCTAATGATAAGGCCAAAGAAAACCAAAACAGCGAGTAAGATCCAAACAAAATTATGCTTAATAAAGGGATAAGGGTTGTAATACTGGTAAAAGTTGTTCTCCTTAATGATTCGTTTACTGATAATTGAATAGTTTCGCTATAACCTTCTTCCTTTGATTTTAAATTCTCACGAATTCTATCAAAAATAACAACAGTATCATTTACAGAATAACCAGCAATAGTTAACAAGGACACAGCAAATAAACTATTTACCTCGACAGATAATATAATTCCCAACCAGGAAAATATACCGAAAACAATTAATAAATCATGGAATAAAGCTAATAATGCAAATAATGCATATTTTTTATCAAACCTAATAGTTATATATAAAGATATTGCAAATAAAGAAACCAACAATGAAGTAATACAATTGGTAAGTAATCTTTTCCCAAGCTTTGGACCTATTAATCTTGAATCCTTACTCTCATAATTTAGAGGTCCAATAATATTATCAAGATTAGTAATTAGATTATTTGATTCTTCGATACTCAAATAAGATGTTCTTATTGAAATTAATTTATTATTATTTTGGAATTGTAATTTTATATTATTTATAAAGTTTTTATTACTAGAGATCTCTCTTAAATTTTCTAAAACTGAATCAGGGGAAAGATTAGAACATTCTTGTTCACAAACTCTTTCAATTCTTAGTTCATTTCCTCCAACAAAATCCATCCCTAAATTTATAGGTTTCTTATAGGAAGTATTAAAAGATGAATATAAAATTCCTAAAAGACTTAACAAAATAAGAAAAGTTGAAAAACTAATTATCTTTCTTTTATTTTTAATTAGTTCAATATTGTATTTCATGGGAAATTAGAAAAAAAAATTTAATTTGAAAAATTATTCTTGGGTAGATAGAGATATTTTTGTCTTAAAGATTGATATGTTGTAAAAAGTCGCAAAATAGTTTTAGAACAATTTAATGAGGTAAACAAGCTTATTAGAACTCCAATACCTAATGTTGCAGCAAAACCTTTAACAAAATTTGTTCCTAATAAAAACAATACAAAACAACTTAGAAGAGTTGTAATATGACCATCTACTATAGATGAATTAGCTCTTTGAAAACCGCTATCAATAGCTCTTGAAAGAGTATTGCCGTCATATAATTCTTCTCTAATTCTCTCAAATATTAGAATATTTGCATCAACAGCCATACCGATGCTAAGTATAAGCCCAGATATTCCAGGTAAAGTCAAAGTTACAGGAATTAAAGAATATAGGGCTAAGTTAAAGAAACCATAAAGTACTAGAGATAGAACTGAAACGAAACCTAGAATTCTATAATTAAAAATCATAAACATTCCAACAAAAATTAATCCACTAATAGCTGCATAAAGACTTTTTAAAATATTTTTGGATCCTAATAGCGCCCCTACAGTATTAGTTTCTACTATTTCAATTGGCAATGGCAATGAGCCTCCTTTAAGTTGAACTTCTAATTCTCTAGCATTTTCAGCACTAAAATTACCGCTTATTGTTGCTGATCCACCTGTAATACCAGTACTAGCAAACTGGTTACCAACACTAGCTTCACTTATAGATTCGCCATCAAGAATAATAGCCAAAAGTTGATTAGTGCCAGCAATTGACTTTGTAATTTCTGCAAACTTTTCACCTCCTGAATTACTAAAAGTTAATAAAACTTCCCAATTACTATTTGTTTGTTCTTGTCTCCTTCCTGCGTTAATAAGATCCTTACCAGATAAATCTGTTTTAATAAATAAATTTGCAATTTCTTTATCAACGTATTTTTTGATTTCAATTAACTTCCCATATAAATCATTACTAGTAGATGAGTAATTCAATTCTTGCTCTATATCTTTAAGATCATCTTGAATAACTTTTAAGAAATTATCATTATTTTGATTTTTTTCTTCAATGGAATATTGTTCAATTAATTCTTTAATACTCAATCTTTGTAGTTGCAGGTTTTTTAAATCTGTAGATGTTCCTACTTTTTGGGTTCTAAATTCTAATAAAGCAGTCTTACCTAAAACCCTTGAAGCAACTAATGGATTTTGTTCGCCTGGTAATTCTAAAATCAATTGATCTCCACCGAGGGTTTGTAAATTAGACTCAGCAACTCCTAAATTGTTAACGCGCTTATCTATAACCGAATTAACTGCTTCAAGTTCATCCCTTGTTACCTTACCTTCCTCTTTAATAATTTGAAGTGTAAGTTGAGAACCCCCTTGTAAATCCAATCCCAACTGTAAGGGATAATTTATTAATAGATAAACAGATAAAGTAAGTAGAAATATAATAAAAAAAAGCCAACCTTGCCTTCTTTTCATTTTCTATATACTCCCACTAATTAAATGTTCAACTTTTTCAACTATTTGATGTGGTTGGATTATTGTCAAATTCTCAAGATTTCCATTATAGGGAGTTGGAATATCCTGACTAGATAATCTAATTGGTCGGGCATCAAGATCATCAAAACACTCTTCTGTTATCAAGGCAATTAATTCTGCACCAATACCTCCAGTCTTCATACATTCTTCAACAATAATTACTTTATTTGTTTTTCTTATTGATTTTGAGATGGTTTTCATATCAAATGGTTTTAAACTTATTAGATCTATTAACTCAACATCTATTCCTTTTTTTTCTAATTCTTCAACAGCTTTAAGGCAGTGATGTCTCATTCTTGAATAAGTCAATAAAGTAATATCACGCCCTTTTTTTACAACGTCAGCCTGATCTAAAGCGCAAGTATAATCACCCTCAGGTAATTCTTCAGACAAATTGTATAGAAGAACGTGCTCGAAAAATAGAACCGGATTATCATCTCTTATAGCTGCTTTCATTAAACCTTTAGCATTTGTGGGCGTACTACATGCAACAATCTTTATGCCAGGAACTGCATGAAAATATGCTTCAAGTCTTTGACTATGCTCAGCACCAAGTTGACGACCAACACCACCAGGTCCTCGAACTACTGCTGGTATTCTATAATTTCCTCCACTTGTATATCTAAGCATACCCATATTGTTTGATATCTGATTAAATGCTAAAAGCAAGAAACCCATATTCATTCCTTCTACTATTGGTCTTAAGCCAGTCATTGCTGCACCCACAGCCATACCCGTAAAACTATTCTCTGCAATTGGAGTATCTAAGACTCTTAACTCTCCATATTTTTCATATAAATCCTTAGTTACCTTATAAGATCCCCCATATTGACCAACATCTTCCCCCATTACGCAAACATTTACATCATTTGCCATTTCTTCATCAATTGCCTCTTTCAAAGCATTAAATAATAATGTTCCAGCCACAATTAATTACCTAATTAATCACATATATAATCCTACCACTTTGAATAATTCAACCTCCTTCAGCGAAGGTTATAAGTAGTAATATTGATAAAATCATTCCTGGCGACAGCAAAAGGACTAAAAGGCCTAAGTCATGTAAAGACATTCAAAGAAAGTGTTTTCTTAATAATATTGGCAATTCAACTTTTCTTCACAATAAAACTTCGAATAAATACAATAAAAAGACCTATCCCTATAAAAGCAAAAGAAAAAGTTAGCAAAAAAGATAATCCAATTATTAATGTATTAATACTAGAAGAAATATTTTGGACTATTTCAGAAGAATTAGATGGTTTATGTACTGAAAAATAAATTGCAATTTTATTACTTAAAAAATAAAAAAATATAAATAATAAAAAACTTGTTAATGATCCAACAATAAAATTTAAAGGTCCTTTTTCGGGAATATTTTTTTCAATATTCTCATTACTATTATCAGCCACAATAGATTATTATATAAAAAAAATTTAAATGAATGTTATTCCCTTTTCAAGGAAAGTGCAAACCCATGAATCATAGCCTTTATCTTTAAATAATTTAGAATTTGCAGTTAATTCTTTTTTAGCAGTCTCTATATCTTTAAAGAGTGCAAAGCATGTAGGGCCTGATCCACTCATTGAAAATGTGAGACAATTTTCTAATTTAGAAAGTAAATATAATGCCTGCTTTACAGAATCATTTTCATTTTCAACAACTAACTGTAAATCATTTTTAATAGATAAATGTTGATTATCAAAATTTAAGTTATTTAAACCATTATCTCTTAAATTTTTTCTTGTGTTCTCAATTATTTCTCTATCAGTAAGATATTGATTACAAAATCTATTACTATATTTTTTATAAGTTTCGGCAGTTGATACTGATACATTCGGATTTTTTAAAAGAATTGCTCCATATTCAAGGGTTGAATCTAATTTCTCCAAAATTTCGCCTCTTCCAAAACATAATTGAATACCACCATTTATAAAAAAGGGAATATCAGATCCTAAAGTTGATGCTAATGAACATAAAGTTTCTTGATCTAATTTCAAATCCCATAAATTATTAAGACCAATTAATGTTGCTGCTGCATTACTGGATCCACCAGCTAATCCTGCGCCAATTGGGATTTTTTTTCTTAAAAATATATTCGCACCGTAATCTATATTTGATTTTTTCCTTAATAAGTTTGCCGATTTAACAATTAAGTTATCATCAGATAGGCTTAAATTATTACAATCAGACTCAAGTTTAATTAAACCTTCATTATTAATTTCAAATTCTAAATAATCAGCAAGATCGATATTTTGCATAATCATTGCTAACTCATGAAATCCATCATCTCTTTTACCAATAACTTCAAGGTGCAAATTTATTTTGGCAGGAGATTTTATATTAATTTTCTTTTTAGCTAAATCTTGCATACACTTAAATTTTTTATTTTTTAATTTTAATACAATTTTCTGCAAGCTTAATCCATTGGTCAATTGAAATATCTTGTGGTCTTAAATTAAAACAAACTTTTGAAGATTCAGATAATTCATTTATCTCTTCATTTGAAAGTATTGAATTAAGTGTATTTCTAAGCATTTTTCTTCTTGAATTAAATGAAATTCGAAGAAGTTTATCTATATATTTTTCTAGACTAATATCTAATCTTAAATCATTTTTAATTGGTTCGAAAACTACTAAAGAAGAAAAAACTTTTGGAGGCGGACTAAATGATGAAGGCGGCACATCACATATTCTTTTTATTTTTGATAAAAGTTGCATTCTTATACTAAGCGCACCAGCATTAGGACTACCTTCTTTTGACAAAATCCTATCTACAACGTCTTTCTGCATTAAAAATATTATTTTTTCGTAATTATAGTTTCTTATAATGCCCAATCGACCTATGAAAATATCCAATATTGGTCCAGTTATATTGTAAGGAATATTTGCAATCACTTTTGTAATCTTCTTATTAATCGAATCTAAATTTACAGAAAGAATATCTCCCTGCTGCAGTGAAAACTTATCATTATTATTGAATTTTTCATTTAATAAATTTATTAAATCTTTATCTAATTCAATTGCATGTAATTTTTTAATTTCAGAATCTAACAACTTAGATGTTAAAGCTCCTTTACCAGGACCAATTTCTAAAATAAAGTCATTTTCATTAAGAACGGCAATTTCTTTAATTTTTTCTAATATTTTTTTATTTACCAACCAGTGTTGTCCAAATCTTTTTTTTTGATGATAGTTTTTAGAATTCATCTAAAAGATAAATAATATGTTTAAATTAAATATGAATTTATTTAATCCTTTATATCATGAGCTTATCAAAAAAAAATTTAGATAAACTCAATAAATTTAAAAAAAAGAAAAATTTAAATAACGAAAGTAAAAATATAAATAATTTCATAAATATAACTAATAATGATAATTTAATCACCAATCCACTTAATTCAGAAGATTCCAATAAAATTTTTTATTCGTTAATTGATAATTCAGAATCTTTAGAAGAGACTTCTAACGTTAATAATTCATTAAGAAAAAGTGAAATTAATCAAATTAATATGAATTCTAAAAAAGATAATTTTTCCAAGAAATTAACAACCGAAGAGGAACTATATGATGAATTTAATTATCTTCTTGATGAATAATTAGTTTTGATATTTACTTATGATTCAGAGTAATAGATTATCAATTTATGCTATCGGCAAAATAAGGAAACTTTGGATTAGAGATGGAATTAATCAATACAAAAAAAGAATGCCTGAACTTATCATAAATGAGTTAAAGGCTTTTAATTTAAATAATCTTAGATCCAATAACAATATTATTATCTGCCTAAGTGAAGAAGGAAAACAGTTTAATTCAGTTGAACTATGTTCCTTACTCTTGAATTTTAAAAATAAAAAAATTAATTTCTTAATCGGTGATACTGATGGAGTTAGTTCAGATATAAAAGAAAAATCAGATCTTGTACTAAGCCTGTCTTCTTTAACTTTTCCTCATGAATTAGCTAGATTAATCCTAATCGAGCAAATCTATAGAGCTATTTCTATATCAAACAACTCCCCTTACCATCGTTCTTAAAAAGATTAGATTCAATCTAAAATTAATCTATAAAAGTTTAATAACTAACTATTTTTTGATTTTTTGCTATATAGTACATATATACTATTAATTTCATCTTGGATTCTTTTGATTCAACTACTAAAATATTTAAAATACCCTTATTAACTGATTCGGTATCTGCAGGGTTTCCTTCTCCCGCAGATGACTATACGGAAGAAAATATTGATTTAAATGAACATTTAATATCTAATCCGTTTAGCACTTTTTTTCTTAGAGTTAAAGGTGACTCAATGATAAATGCAGGAATTAAAGATAAAGATTTAATAATAGTAGACAAGAGTTTAATCGCCAAGCCAGGGAATATTATCATTGCAATGATAGACGGGGAATTTACAATAAAAAGATTATCTATAAAAAATGATGAATTATATTTAAAAGCAGAAAACAATAATTATCCTGATTTTAGATTTGAAAACCATATTGATGTACAGATATGGGGAGTTGTTATTTATTCAATACATAGATATTAATGAGAATTTCAAGTATTAATGCTATAGCTCTTATAGATGCTAATAATTTTTATGCGTCATGTGAACAAAATATTAATCCTAATTTGAGAAATAAACCAGTAGTAATTTTATCTAATAATGACGGATGTATCATTGCGAGAAGTCCTGAAGCACGAGCTTTAAAAATTAAAATGGGAACTCCTTATTTTAAGGTCAAAGAAAAATTAAATGAATTAGATGTAGCAGTCTTAAGCTCAAACTACTCCCTTTACGGCGATATGAGCAGAAGACTAATGAATTTACTAAAAAACTACTGTGAACAAATAGAAATTTATTCTATTGACGAAGCATTTGTCTCCATTTCTAGACCTAATGATGAGAATCTATATCCTTGGGCAAGAAACATAAGATCATTAATATATCAGAATCTAGGAATTACAATAACAATAGGAATAGGAGAAAATAAAGTAAGAGCAAAAATTGCTAATAAATTAGCTAAAAATATTGATTATTCAGCTGGAATATTTGATTTAGCTAGAGCCAGAAATGAAAATAATTATTTGAAAAGAATTAGTGTAGACAAGATATGGGGAGTCGGGAAACAAACCTCTAATTGGTTACAAAGTAAAGGAATTAAAAACGCTAGAGAATTAAGAGATATGAAAGAAAATGAAATTATTAAGAAATTAGGCATCGTAGGGAAAAGATTGCAATTAGAACTGAAAGGTTATAAATGTTTGCCTATAGAAAAAAGCAAGAAATCAAAAAAAGAAATTCAGGTAAGCAGGAGTTTCGGTACTCCTGTTACAAAATTAGAAGACTTAACACAAGCACTGGCGACTCACGCAATAAAAGCGTCTGAAAAAATGAGAAGTCAGAACTTGCAATCATCTGATATTAGAGTATTTGCTAGAACCAGTAAATATTCAAGTCAAAATTATCAACGAAGTGCTCATAGAAAACTTACAAATGCAACAGACGACACAAACAGCATTTTAAAAATAGTAGTCGAATTATCTAAGGAAATTTATAATCCCGAATATAAATTTTCAAAAGCTGGTGTTTTAATGCAGGATTTAACTAATAGCGAATATTTACAGCAATCAGTTATCGATTACAAATCTCAGAAAGACCTAAAGAAATCAGCAAATCTCATGAGAACTATTGATTTATTAAACAAAAGATTTAATAACAATGCAATTACATGGGCTATCACAAAAACGCCAAAAAGTTGGACGATGAATAAGAATTTCTTAAGTCGCTCATCTACAACTGATATAGAACAGATCCCAACTATAGTAAAATAAAAAAATAAAATGGAATTTATTATATTTTTAAGCAAATTAGACAAAGAGATTCTTGAATTATTAATAAAAGCAAACTACATAGTTGAAGAAAATAAAATTGAATGTCTCTTAAATAAAGAAATAAAAGGAATACATAATTTTGTAGAAAATAAAATAATAATATGTACTGAAAATGCAAAGAGGAAAACAAATTATAGAATTAAGAAACACAGCCCAAATAAAGATAACTTCAAAACAGAATTGGCAATAAGAAAAGCATTAAGGCATGAAGCTACTCATGCTATACAAAAATGTAACAAGAATAAAACAGTAGAGGATATAAAAAATTTAGAAGACAAATTACATCCAAGTAAGAGGAGTTCATTAAAGTTCTCTACATCCAATTTTTCTGGAACTTATGAAAAAGAAGTAGAAGCTTATATTCTTGAAGACAAGCCCAAAAAGGTAAAAAATATGATTAAAAAATACTGTCTATAAATTAAAATAAAAATATTAGCTAGCAATAAAATTGCCACAGCGTTGTTTATCTAAAAAATTTATATGTTGTCTTTCTAAGTAATATAATTCCTGAAATTTAATAGCATCTGAATTTAAATCTTTGAAAAGGTCATCTATCTCTTTATTATTGTTTGATAATCCTGAAGAGGAACTATCAATTAAAATAGAAATACAATTTTCTAAAGTTTTTAATCTTTGTGATCCCCAAGATTCGATCAAGTGCCTACATCTTTTTAAAGAATTATATTTTTCAAGAAGTGATAAAGTTCCAAGTAAATTATCTTTAGGATTACTAAGCAATGTTAAAAACAACTCATTTGGATTAACAAAATTATTAATTTTATTTGATAATTCAGGATTATAAAGAGCTAAGTGATCAGTAAGAAGTGAAATTAAGTCAATAGCAAAAAAATCTTTGTGAGGATTTTGACTATTAGATTCTTTTAATTCATTTAAATAATTTAGACCTAAATTATTTTGTTCAATATTAGAAATAGCTTCCCACAAATTTTGAATATGATTAGTGCTAAAACCATTAATTTCTCTTTTAAGGAATTCATCGCGAATAAATAATCGAAGATCAGGACAATGCAAGTAATAAAAGATTATTTCCGATTCATTTTTCTCACGCCGAGAAATTTCATTTGGTTGTTCAAATTTTTTTGATCTACCATGCCAACGAAATCCCTTAACTTGATTTCTTAAATCTTGTTCAAACTGTATCGCTAACCTTGCTTGTCCCTTACTCAAACGTTCGGAAACTTTTTGTAAGTAATGAGTTCTTGTTGATGATTGAGGTAATTTACTCAACAATTTTACTAATGAAGAAATAACACTCTGGAAATTTTCAGACTTAGTTAAATCTTTATCTTTAAAGATCTGATCAATCTCCCAATCAATCCAAAAGGATGAATTATCAACTAGATTAAGATAATCTTCTGGTGTATGACTATTCAAAAATTCGTCAGGATCTTTAAAATCATTAAGTTGAAGTATCTTAAGATTAATTTGATCATGGAGAGATAAGCTTTCGACCTCTTTTATCACTCTTTTTGTAGCTAATATTCCTGCATTATCAGAATCAAAATTCAATATTATATTTTTATTATCTGTACATCTACATAGTTGAGAAATTTGATATTTATTTAATGCGGTGCCGAGGGAAGCTACAGAATTAGTTATACCTTTTGAATGAAGAGCAATTACATCAAAGTAACCTTCAACAATAATAGCTTTATCTCTTTTTCTTATATGGCTAGATGCTTTTTCAAATGCAAACAACATTTTTCCTTTTTCAAATATCTCTGATTCAGGAGAATTAAGATATTTAGGTTCCTGTCCATCAAGTGATCTTCCACCAAAGGCAACTACACGTCCCTGCATATCAAGTATTGGAACAATTAATCTATTTCTAAAACGATCATAAATCTTGTCAGAATTATCCTTAGAAATTGCAAGGCCTGAAGCCAATATAAGATTAATAGGAAATTTTTCAACCTTGGATAGGTAGTTAAATAAATCATTCCATGAATTTGGAGCAAAACCTAATTCAAAGTCATCAATAATTTTATTACTCAAGTTTCTCTTATTTGTTAAGTATTTCATAGCTTCCACACCTAGAGAATTTTTTAATTGAGACTTAAACCAATTTTTAGTGAATCTTAAGATTTTATAAAACTCCTCCTTTCTAGATAATTGTTTTTTATAAGCTTCTACTTGAGGACCCTCAAGATTTTCAACATTAATATTATTCTTCTTGGCGAGAGAAAGTACAACATCAGAAAAATTTGCACGAGTAAATTCCATTAAAAATTTAATAGAGTTACCACCAGCTCCGCAAGAAAAACAATAATAGAATTGTTTACTTGGTGATACTGTCATGGATGGCTTAGTATCATCATGAAAAGGGCAAATTCCAACGAACTCTTTGCCTTTTTTCTTAAGAACAATATGTTCAGATATAACGTCAACAATATCTGCTTTTTCCTTAACCTCTTGAATAGTTCTTGGGTGTATAGAATGAACCATTGAGATTTTTATAAAAAAATAAATAATAATTTATTTGTTATAGATCAAAATCAAATAAGAATCTACTTAATTTCACAATAAAACTATTTTTTAAATGATAAATATCGAAGAATTAGAAAAAAAATTTAATTCATTGAATAAGTATAATTTGGTATTTGCCTCATTCTTCTTCAGTTTGATGACTTTGTGCGTAAAAAATATTGATAAAAGGATACCTATTTATGAATTAGTATTGTTCAGATCATTTTTAAGTTTAATAATTACATTATTCATAATAAAGCTAAAAAATATAAATCCATGGGGCAAAAATAGACAATTACTTATCTTAAGAGGTGTTTTAGGTACTTTAGCTCTAGTTTGTATTTTTTATGCGATAAGAAATATGCCTCTTAGTATATCTACAGTAATTCAGTACACATATCCAATTTTTATATCTATATTCGCTGGCATATTTATAAACGAAAAAATAACTCGTAATATAGTATGTGCTTTAATTATTGGCTGGATTGGAATATTAATAATCTTAAATCCAAGTCAATTATCAAATACTAACGTTGAAATTGAAAATGTTTCGGTTTCGATAGCATTTATTGGAGCAATATGCACCGCATTGGCTTACGTTACAGTTAAGAAACTTTCATTTACTGAAGATGTTTATGTAATTATTGAATATTTTCCACTCGTTTCTTTCATAACTTTATTGCCAATTGTATTAATCAACTGGGTTACCCCAAATTGGAATGAATTAGTTTGGATAATTGGGGTTGGCTTTTTTACTCAATTAGGTCAGACTTTCTTAACTATAGGATTAAAAAATTTACCTGCTTCTGAAGCTTCAACAATTAACTATTTACAAGTTTTGTTCGGTTCAATTTGGGGGGTTTTATTTTTTAGTGAAATAATAAACATAAATTTTTTATTAGGCGCTTCATTAGTTTTATTAGGAACTATTATATCTACTACCAAAATAATCAAAAGGACGTAGAATATTCTTAGATTAAAAAATTTTAGTGAAATCTTACTACTTAGTTTTATTATTTTGTTTTTCTCCTATTCTTCAAGTTAAAGCAACAACCCCAAAGTCAGTAACTTGTACAAGGACTGAATATAGAGAGGAGTATATTCCTGGAACGAAATCAAACCCAGGCTACGTAAAAAGTTATGAAGTTGACGTTGTTATTCCTTGTGGTGGTCAAAATAAAGCTGAAAAAATAGATGATAATGACTGTAGTGAAGGTTCAGTTATAGGAGGAATTCTTGGTGCTGGAATAGCACTATCCTCCTCAAGAGGTAAAGACAGGCTTTGGGCAGTACCTGCTGGTGGGACTGCAGGAGCGCTTATTGGATGTCAGGTGGATGGTGGTTAATTGATAAGTTGGATAAATGGAGAGTTGGTTGAGTCATGGCAAACTAATCAAAAATTTTATGTTTTAATAAATTGTCAGGGATTAGGATATGAAGTACAAATACTAGAATCCTTTTTTCTCAAATTAAAAACAAATCAAGTATCTAATAAAAACATCACTCTTTGGTTAAAACATATTAAGAAAGAAGATTCAGATTTATT
The DNA here is from genome assembly GCA_003280895.1 of Prochlorococcus sp. AG-355-I20. Taxonomy (GTDB): domain Bacteria; phylum Cyanobacteriota; class Cyanobacteriia; order PCC-6307; family Cyanobiaceae; genus Prochlorococcus_A. The sequence goes on from QCDM01000001.1 coordinate 83,676, forward strand.
ATTTGGATTTACATCAATGGATCAAAAGAATTTCTTTATTGAAATTTTAAGTATCCGAGGCGTTGGATCTCAAATCGGAATGGGGATATTAAATAAATTTTCAATTAGTGAAGTTATTAATGCGATAAAGACACAAAACAAAAAGTTAATTTGTTCCGTTCCTGGTATAGGACAAAAAATGAGTGATAGGTTAATTTTAGAATTAAAAAATAAATTTAAAAGTGAAATACAATTTGAAGATAAGAAAAGCAAAGATGAATTTGAGATTAAGTCTCCTGAAGCTAATCAAATGATCGATGATCTTCAGATAACCCTTCAATCATTAAATTACAAAAATGAAGAAATCAAGACTATTTTGCCAATTATTTATAAAGAATTAGATCTCCTTACTAGAGAAGAAAATAATTTATCATTTGAAAATTTATTGAAATTAGCTATGAATTATCTAGATAAGGATAGTAGTAATTTAGCTATATGACGTAGTATCATAGAGTAAATAAATAAAATTTATGTCATTAGATACAGCTGAAAAACAGAAGCTGATTGAGACTCATCAAGTACATCCAACTGATACAGGTTCAGCTGAAGTTCAAGTAGCACTGCTTTCAAAAAGAATATCCAAATTAAGTGACCACCTCCAAGGAAACATTCATGATTTCGCTTCAAGGCAAGGTTTATTAAAAATGATTGGTAAAAGGAAAAGATTACTATCTTTTATAAAAGAAAAAAACGTTCAAAGATATCAAGAACTAATAAATAAAATTGGAATCAGAGGATGATTTCAATTAATGAAAAAAAAACAATCAAAAAAAAAGACACAATTTAAAAAGAAAAAAAATTATTCTGAGAAAACTGCGTTTGCTAATCTAGAAAAAGCATCTAATACTGTAACGACTCCAAAGAGATCATCAAATGGGATACCTAAATATGTTGCCGATAGAATGGCAAGAAGAATTTTTTTTACAGCAGGAATACCAACAATATTAGGGATGTCGGTTTTTGTTGTAAGTTACATTATAGTTACAAGAAATATTGCTGAAATACCCCCATCATCAACAATTGCAATTTCAGCTTTGTTTTTTTTGTTAGGTTTAGCAGGATTGAGTTTTGGAATATTATCTGCTAGTTGGGATAAAGAGCCTGGATCTTTTTTTGGCATTGAAAATATTCCAATGAACATACAACGTGCAAAAGCAGCCTTTAAACCTGCAACTCAAAATTTCGAGGATAAATCATAATCTAGGAAACTAGAGATTTCAAATTAACTTGAAATGATTTATCTTCTAATAATTTGCATACTCCTTGTATATCTCCAATACAGAATTGCTCACCAAATTTAACGTAGGTAATATTATTTTTATTTCTTACTGCAGCTAAAACTGGAATCTTAATTCCACATCTATCTCTATCAGGTTTAAATTTAGTTAAACAGTCCCTCAAAGTTTTTTGTACTCTTACATCTGATGCTTGAGAACTCTCAAGATTAATAATAAGCAATTTAAGGTTATCTATTTCTCTACAATCATCAATTATTAATTGAGTCTTATCACTTTTTTTATCTATTGTTGCCCACACCAATAATCGAGTATCAGTCAAAAGAAATTCTGATAATCTGACATAGGTTTTTGGAAAAACTATTGCTTCGCAACTTCCAGAAAGATCTTCAAGCTGAACTATAGCCATCCTATCTCCTTTTCTCGTTGTAATTTGCTTCAAATCAGGGATCATTCCAACTAAAGAGACTTTGCTTCTATCTTTTGTTTCTTCTAACTGCGAAATGCTTACAGGTGATATAAGTTTTGCTGGCTTGGTTAAATGCTTTAGAGGATGATCAGATAAGTAAAAGCCTAATAGCTGCTTTTCTAACTTTAACTTCTCAATAAGTGAATAATCAGCAATCTTAGCTAATTGTGAGTCTGAAAAAGCAACATTAGAAAATTCTTCTTTAGAGTCAAATAGATTTCCTTGTCCTGATAATCTGTCACGATTTCTTGAAGAGGCCCACTCAATAACATGTTCAAGATCTGATAATAACTGAGCTCTATTATTATCATTTGAAAACTCATCCAGTGCTCCACAATGAATTAGAGATTCAAGACTTCTTTTGTTAAGAACATTAGAAGGCAAACGGTCGCACAAATCCGATAATGACTTAAAGGTTCCAAAACTATTTCGGTTTTCAATTATATTTCTTATTGCAGAATCTCCTAAATTCTTAATTGCAGATAACCCGAATAAAATCTGATTATTCTTAATAGTGAAATCAACTCCAGAAAAATTAATGCTCGGCGAAATAACTTCTATTCCCATGGAATAACAATTAGAAATATATCTTTGCATCTTGTCGCTAGAGCCAGAATTTACACTTAAAAGGGCTGCCATATACGCAACAGGAAAATGGGCTTTTAAAAATGCAGTTTGATAAGTTACAGCACCATAAGCAGTTGAGTGACTTTTGTTAAAACAATATTCTGCAAATAAAACCATTTGATCAAAAAGATCATTTGCTAATTTTTCATTTACTCCTTTCTTCATGGAGCCTTGTACAAAAATATTCCTATGCTTTACCATTTCAGAAACTTTCTTTTTTCCCATCGCTCTTCGAAGTAAATCAGCATCACCCAGAGAATAACCAGCCAGATCTTGAGCAATTTTCATAATTTGTTCTTGGTAAACCATAATTCCATAGGTTTCAGTAAGAATTGACTTAATAAAAGGATGAGGAAAATCGACCTTTTCGTTTCCATTTTTTCGATTTATAAATTTAGGTATAAGGCCTGCATCAAGAGGACCAGGCCTATAAAGAGCCAATATGGACGAAATATCCTCTAGAGAATTAGGTTTGAAATCCTTAACGACCTGCTTCATACCGGAAGATTCAAGTTGAAAAATACCTTCAAGATCTCCTCTCCCAATAAGCTCAAAAGTTTTACCATCATTTTGAGGTAACTCATCAATATTGATTTTCTTTCCAATAGATTGATTGATGAGAGAAACTGTTTTTTCAATCATCGTAAGATTCTTAAGGCCCAAGAAATCCATTTTCAATAATCCAAGTGATTCGATATCATCCATTGAATATTGTGTTATTATTTGCCCTTCATTATTTCTTTGGAGAGGTACAAGTTCGTCAAGAGGATCTGATGCGATAACAACCCCAGCAGCATGAACTCCATATGTTTTATTAGTTCCTTCAATTCTCAAGGCTAAATCAACCCATTTTTTCACCCTATTGTCATTAATGTATTTGTCTCTAAATTCTTGGCTAGGAGAATTCTTATCGATCATTTCATTTAATTTATAAGGTTTCCCTCTTACAACAGGTATTAACTTGGCCAATTTATCCGCCTCTCCATAAGGTATATCTAGAACCCTTGCAACATCTTTTAAAACCGCCTTCGAGGTCATTTTATTGAAAGTAATTATTTGCGCTACTTTATCCTCTCCATAACGATTAGTAACATAATCAATAACTTCATTTCTCCTATCAATACAAAAGTCGGTGTCAATATCTGGCATAGACTTTCTTGCTGGATTTAAAAATCTCTCAAACAACAATCCATGTTCAACAGGATCTATATTTGTAATTTGAAGGGCATAAGCTACTAGTGAGCCTGCGGCAGAACCTCTACCTGGCCCTACAGGTATAGAGTTATCTCTTGCAAATTTGATGTAATCCCAAACAACCAAAAAATAATCTGGGAAACCCATATCTTTAATAATTTTTAATTCGGAAAATAGTCTTTTTTTATACTTCTCATCAACATCTGCAAGATCATTTTTTTTAAGTCTTTTTAAAAGGCCTTTATTAGATAATTGTGTAAGGAAAGAAAATGAATCTGTATCTTCATTAAGAGGGAATTTTGGCATTCTATAATTACCAAACAAATCAAATACTTCAACTTTTTGAGAAATTTCTACTGTATTATTCACTGCCTCAATAATTGATTGATCATCAATATGATCTTTAAAAAGTTCAAGCATTTCATTTTCACATTTAATATATTCTGTACCGGTATATCTCAATCTTTTTTCATCACTTATTAGTTTTCCTGTTAATACACAAAGCAAAGCGTCATGTGCTTCAACATCCATACTTGATAAGTAGTGGGCGTCGTTGGTGGCGATGACTTTTATTTGGTGCTTCTTACCAATCTTTATTAATTCAACGTTAACAATTCTATCCTCAATAGAGCCGTGATCTTGAATTTCTAAATAAAAATCATCTGCAAATAATTTTTTATACCAAAGAGCTATATCCTCTGCTACGTCTAATCTACCTTTTAAGATAGCCTGAGGTATCTCTCCACCAAGACAAGCTGTAGAAACAATTAGTCCATCACTATATTTGCTTAATAGAGATTTATCAATACATGGTCTAGAAAAAATGCCTCGACCTCTCATCCCATTTAGGTGACTAATTGTTGTCAACTTCACTAGATTCTTGTAACCAGTATAATTTTTTGCTAACACCACCAAATGATATCTTTTTTCTTTTTTTGGTTGAGGATCATCAATAGAACCATTAATCACATACATTTCATTACCAATAATTGGTTTTATACCTTTCTCTTTACACTTCTTGACCAAATCAAGAACACCATACATAACTCCATGATCAGTAAGAGCTATCGATTCCATTCCAAGATCACAAGCTCTATCTACAATTTTTGAAATTTGACTGGCACCATCTAGTAAGCTGTAGTCACTATGATTATGAAGCGGAACGAAACCCATATTCAAATAATTTATATTTATAAGATAGAGAAAATTTCTAAAAGATCCATACTTTGTGATTACAAATTAATTATTAATACAAATTTAAAATAATGGTCTGTTCTTAATTACCTGAGCATCAATTTCAAAGATATTTGCGGCATTCAAGATTTTATCTTCTTCTAATACATTACCTATTAATTGCATTCCTATAGGTAATCCTTTTGTATCAAACCCACAAGGAATACTGATTGCTGGGAGGCCTGCTAAATTAGCAGGAACAGTTAGTAGATCAGATAAATACATTGAAAGAGGATCATTGACAAAGTCTCCCTTCAAAAATGCGGTAGTTGGACAAGTTGGAGTTAATAAAACATCCACTTTCTTAAAAGCATTATCAAAATCTTTTCTTATAAGTGTCCTAACTTTTTGTGCCTTTTTGTAATAGGCATCGCTATATCCAGCTGACAATGCATAAGTACCTATCAGAATTCTTCTTTGTACCTCATCTCCAAAACCTTCAGCTCTACTCTTTGAAGTCATATCTATAAGATTTGAACATTCATTTGATCTGTAGCCATATTTAACTCCATCATATCTAGCTAAATTTGCCGAGGCTTCAGATGGTGCGATGACATAATATGTTGCAATTCCATCGTTAAATCTAGGACATTCAACTTCGATAATTTCAGCCCCTAAAGCTTGGTATCTATCAACACCAGAAAGAACAGATTCTTTAACTTCTGGATTAAGCCCTTCGTGTTCAAAACATTCTTTAATGATTCCAATTTTTAAACCCTTTATAGATTTATTTAAATCAGTCAAATAATATGGTACTGGTTTATCAAGACATGTTGAGTCAAAGGGGTCTTTACCAGAAATTGCATAAAGAATTTCAGCCGCATCTGAGACAGTATTTGTTATTGGACCAATTTGATCAAGAGAGCTAGCAAATGCTACAAGTCCCCATCTGCTAACTCTGCCATAAGTAGGTTTAAGACCTACGACACCACAAAAAGAAGCAGGTTGCCTTATAGATCCTCCTGTATCAGAACCTATTGCCGCTGCACAAAATCCAGCAGCAACTGAAGCAGCACTACCACCTGAACTTCCTCCTGGCACTCTATTAATATCCCAAGGATTTGAAGTAACACCAAATACAGAAGTTTCCGTTGAACTACCCATTGCAAATTCGTCTAAATTTGTTTTTCCTAAACAAATCCCCCCTGAAGACCATAATTTACTCGAAGCAGTGGATTCATAAGGCGCAACAAAGTTTTTGAGCATTTTACTTGCACATGTTGTTGCAACTCCTTTGGTGCAGATATTATCCTTTATTGCTATTGGCATCCCCGCGAGAGGAGGCAGTTTTTCTTTATTTTGAATTAATTTATCAATCTTCTCTGCTTGCGAGATAGCATTATCTTTTGTAGTACAAATATATGAGTTTATTTCATGATCTTTATGATCGATGTTGGCAAAGATATTATTAACTAATTCCTTAACAGAAGCATTATTCCTGTTAATTTCTTTTCTTAAAGAATTAAAGTTCATTACTTAATTTATTTCTTAACATAAGTTATCAAACAGTTAATGGTTCTTCTTTTTTGCAACGTACTAAACTATGTTTAATATTTTTCGACCCCTCATCAGAAAGATCTTTAATAAAAGAATACATATTTTCTTTTAAGCTACGTTTAGTAATAAATGGGCCGAACCAGTATGTACTACTAGGTTCATCTGTTTCAATTTTTGCCCACCAGGCTAAACCAAGTTTGTTTCCAAAGTTTCTAATCAATTTTTTTGGCCTATAAGACCATCAATTCTTGTTAAATTCTATACAATTTAGTAGTGAAAATTCAATAAATTTTTATTAATCATATAAATGTATTGAAACAACAACATTTTAGTGGTTTTAAAAACAGTGATTATTAACAATAAAAATTATTTGCCTGTCAAATGAAAAAGGGATATGGCTGCCGCCACAGAGGCATTTAAACTTGAAGTCTTACCTTTAAGAGAGATGCTTAATATAAAATCGCATTTTTTTTGAGTAAGCAAAGAAATACCTTTATCTTCAGAGCCAACTACAACTACCAAAGGTGCTTTTTCTTGAAAATTTGAGATAGATATTTGACCATCTCCAGATAAGCCAACAACAAGAAAATCATTTTTTTTAAGTTCCTCAAGTGCTCTGTTCAAATTAACCACTCTACTTACATTAAGATGTTCTAAGGCACCTGCAGCTACCTTGGCGACTGTTCCAGTCAATCCTGAAGACCTTCTCTGAGGAATGATTACACCCTTGCAATCAAATGCTTCCGCTGATCTTATAATCGCACCAACATTATGAGGATCAGTAATACCGTCTAATGCGACTATTATAGGATTTGGACAATTGAGTTTAGAAAAATCGATTAATTGTTCTAGGGATATTGTTTTAGAGCATGCTAACTGCAATGCGACACCTTGATGTGAAGCACCATATGTCAATTGCGAAAGTCTGTTCCAAGAAACTTCTTCAATAAGAACTCCTTTTGATTTAAGATCCTTAAGCAAAATATAGAATTTGTCAGAAGAAAAAATTTCCGAAGTACACCAAATCCTATTAATCGCTCTATCACTACAAAGAGCCTCATAAACCGAATGTTTACCCCATATCCAATCATCAAAATTTCTCTTATTATTAAACTCCTGATGCATATCAGAATTTTTATTAGGAAATTCTTTATTAGATTTAAATCTTGGATTTCTTCTCTTCAAAGAGGAAAAAGTATTATTTTCATCATTTTTTTTTAAATTTTCAACTTTCTTATTTTTAGCGGAATTGTTCAAAAAACTATCATTTTTTTCTGAACGATTTGTATTTTTTGAGTAATAACCAAAATCTGAATTTTTTTTGTACTCTTTATTATTTTTTCCGCGAAATTTATTTGAGGAGTTTTTCATAGATTCAATTTATTTGTAATTCTAAATATTCAAAAAGTGTTGATAATCTTTGAGGATCTTTTAAAAATAGCCAGCCAACAAGAGTTTCAAAACCAGTTGCTCTAGAGTATATGGTGGGGTCTTTAGATTTTGGATATCTCTTTGTTTTATTTCTAGCACGCCTAATTAGATCCATTTCTTTTGAATTTAATAAATGTTCAATTTGACTTAATGATTTTGACTGAGATTTTGCTTTTACTTCGTTTACAACAGATAAATGGAGATCTTTAGATTTTAAAGGGAAATGAACATGCCTTAGTCTTTGGTGAAGCTCCCATACCGAATCTCCAAGCCAAGCCAGTTGAATAACACCTATATCCTCGGGAGATCCATATGGAACCAAGTTTTGAATCCAATAATTCAATTCTTTAAATAAGAGAATGCATCTTCAAGGTTTGACTTCAAATTAAGAAAATCCCCTAAACGAACAAGTTTAATTGTTTGGGCAACTCTCGAATTACCAACGACAGAGAACCCAAGTTTCGACTTTTTGCATTCTTTTGCAGTTTGAACAAGTGCTCCAAGACCAGATGAATCTAAAAAATCTATTTTTCTAAGATCAATAATAAATGGAAGATCATTTTTTAAATTATTAGTAACAAAAGTCTTAAATTGTTTTTCTGAGAAAGCATCAAGTTGGCCTTTAAAAGAAAAAACGATAATGTTTGTTTTAACCTCAAGGTTTCCTCTTAAAGAAACGGTTAACTTCTGGAAATCTTCTATGATCAAATACCTCCAATAAATTAATATATCAAATGTAATTATCAAATCAAAAGAAAACAATATGTCAACATCTTTCTAACATTAGAGAAACAAATTTTCTAAATAAATAATCTGAATCATGTGGGCCAGGTCCTGCTTCTGGATGATATTGCACACTAAAAATAGGCTTATTGTAAACCTCTAGGCCAGCCACAGTATTATCATTAAGGTTATAGTGGGTAATTCTAACAATATCCTTTGAGAGAGAATTGGGATCAATAGCAAAACCATGGTTCTGACTAGTTATCTCAATTTTATTATTGGCACCACACGGATGATTTAAACCACGATGTCCAAAAGGTAATTTATAAGTTGAACCTCCTAATGCTAATCCAAATATTTGGTGGCCAAGGCAAATACCAAACATAGGTATTTCACCATATTCAATTAGAGATTTTGCCAAATCTATACCTTCAGAAACTGAAGAAGGATCGCCTGGCCCATTTGAGAAAAATATACCATCAGGATTGTTAGACAGAACATCATTTAGAGAAGATCGAGAAGGTAAAACCAAAACTTCACAACCATGGGATACAAGTCTATTTAGAATTGAATTTTTAATTCCAAAATCAATTGCTACTATCTTCAACTTTTTAGTAGATTCATCAAATCTTTTTCTTAAATCAAAAATTGTTTGCGTTTGACTTTTCCATAAGTAATGTTGCTTTGTTGAAACAACTTTTGATAAATTTAATCCCTCCATCTTAGGCGTATCACAAATTATCTTTAAACAACTTTCATTAGTTTTATCTAGAGAGGTGATAATTCCATTCATCGCGCCACACGATCTTAAAATTTTAACAAGAGCCCTTGTATCAATTCCATATAGACCTATGATATTTTTCTCAACTAACCATTGATTAAAATTCTTTTTAGATCTCCAATTACTGCTATTAGATGAAAAATTTCTAACAATTATACCTTTAACATTAATATTAGATTCTGAATCTTCAAAATTAATACCAGTATTTCCAATCTCAGGATAAGTGAATGTTAATAATTGTCCATAATAACTTGGATCAGTAATAACTTCCTGATATCCGGTCATTCCTGTATTAAAAACTACTTCACCAATGGCTGTACCAGAAGCACCAAAAAAGAATCCTGGGAATACAATTCCATTACTTAAAACCAATTTCGCATTTTTCTTATATGAATTAATCATTAATTTGAAATTAATTAATTTGTATGTAAATAATTTTTTAAAAGTAAAAACATTTTCCAAGGATCTCCTTGATTTATCGAAAATAAAGCTTTATTAAAACCTTCATTTAAATCATCCTCAATGCCTGCGGCCCAAAGTACCAAAGCAGAATTCAAGGCAACAACATCAATATGAGATTTTTGTCCAGAACCATTTAAGACAGACTTCAATATTTCTTCGTTAGAATGACGATCAGAAACAACAAGCTTTTCATTAGATATATTTTCATGGTTAAAGTCTGAAATATTTATTTCTGAAAACCGTAATTCACCATTATCAACAAATACTAATTTATTTTCTCCTTGAAGAGAAGCTTCATCAAGGCCCCCAGACCCATGAACGACTATTGCTCTATTCATACCCATTTTTAAAAGCGCGCTTCCCATAGGCTTTAAAAGATCCTCAGAAGCAACACCCAAAACTTGCGCATTGGGTCTTAAAGGATTTACCAATGGTCCAAGTTGATTGAATATTGTCCTTATTCCAAGGGTCTTTCTTAATGGAGCAAGTTTGATTAAAGATTTATGCCAAACGGGTGCGAACAAAAAAGTTATTCCAATTTCATTTACGGCTTGGATTACTTTTTCTAATGAACAATTTAAATTCAAACCAAGATTCAACAAAACATCAGCAGAGCCAACTTTCCCACTAGCACTTTTATTTCCGTGTTTTGCAATTTTTACTCCACAAGATGCAGCCACAAATGCAACTGCAGTTGAAATATTGAATGTATTAGCTCCATCACCCCCGGTTCCACAAGTATCTACCAAAAACAAATTTGGTCTTGCTACTGGCAATTCGCAAACACTTAAGAGTTCCTCAGCCATAGAACTCAGTTCGACACCTGTAGAACTTTTTGCTCTCAAAGCGCTCAAAAAAGCTCCTGTTTCAACATCTGAAATTTCATCATTGAGCCATCTATGCATTAAAGATCTAGAAGTTAATTCATCAAGGTCCCTTCCTTCCAACAAATTATTTAGGATTTCAGCGTTTGATAGATTAGAAGACATTTATTTATGGAAGAAAAATTTTGTAGATAAAATTTAATTTGAGGTATCAAAACCTGAGCCAACTAAATCTTTATTTGTATTAGAGGGCCTGAAGCTTTTTGACCAAATATTTTTTGTTATTGAAAAAAGTTCATTTTTAGTTATCTTCCAAAAATTTAAAATTTTTTCAATATCGTTTTTAATTTCAATTTCTCCTGGGAAATTGGTATAACGATTTATTAATCTAGCTAAATTTATATAATCAAGATCTTCTGGTGTTTTTTTAGTGATGAGGGAATCTATAATGTTTTTGTCTGTTTCATGTAATGGATGAGTTTGCTCGTTACCCATAAATAAATACTGAATCATTTATAAAATTAGCTCACATATTCAAAAATGAAACATTATCTTAATCATATGGGCAAAATAAAATGAAAAATTCAAAGATAAAAGTTATATCTAAATATCTAAGACCTTACAAAAAAGAATTCTTATATGGAGCTTTAGCTCTTTTATTAGTAAATATACTAAGTGTTGTAATACCCTTAGAAGTAAAAAATATAATTGACAAATTACAAAATGGATTTTCTTCGGATTTTGTTATTTCTAAATCTTTATGGTTAATATTTTTAGCAACTTGTATGGGTTTAATAAGATTATTTTCAAGACAGATTGTCTTCGGCATAGGTAGAAAAGTAGAAGTTAATCTTCGTCAAAAACTTTTTGACCATTTACTTATTCAAGATCCAGAATGGATTCAAAAAAAAGGTAGTGGAGACATTATTAGTAGAGCAACTAGCGATGTTGAAAACATAAGAAGACTTTTAGGTTTTACAGTTTTAAGTTTGTGCAACATTGTTTTAGCTTATTCATTCACTATACCTTCAATGTTTTCTATTAATAAAACATTAACAATATCAGCTTTAATGATATTTCCATTAATCCTCGGAATTGTAAGTCTATTTGGCGGCAGAATGGTTAAACAAAGAAAAGCTCAACAAGAATCATTATCAAAACTTAGCGATCTAATACAAGAAGATCTATCTGGTATAAGTGCCATTAAAATTTATGCCCAAGAGAATGCTGAGAAAAAAGAATTTAACATACATAATAATGACTATAGAAATTCAGCGATAAAACTTGCAAGAACAGCGAGTACCCTATTCCCTCTTTTACAAGGGATTTCGTCAGTTTCATTATTGATTTTATTATCATTAGGCACTTTTCAATTAGAGAGTGGATTTATTTCAATTGGTGGTTTAGTAGCTTTAATTCTCTACGTAGAAAGACTTGTCTTCCCAACAGCTCTATTAGGTTTTACCTTAAATACTTTTCAACTTGGTCAAGTAAGTTTAGATCGTGTTGAAGAAATCTTTCAGAACAATCCAAATATTGTAGATAGAGCAGAAACTAAATTTTTAAAAAGAAAGATTAAAGGATTCTTAGAAGCAAAAGATTTAACAATAAAGTATCCAGGATCAAAATTTAATGCATTAAATAATCTCAATTTTAAAATTTATCCTGGAGAACTTATTGCAATAGTTGGCCCAGTAGGTTGTGGCAAGACAACATTAGCAAAGTCTTTAGGACGAACTATTGAAATTCCAGACAATCAATTATTTTTAGATGAAATTGATGTTAAAACTTTAAAATTAAGCGATCTTAGAAAAAATATTTCAATCGTTCCTCAAGAAGCCTTTTTATTTACTTCTACAATCTCAGAAAACTTAAGTTTTGGAGAACCCAAAGCTTCTAAATATTCAGTTAAAGAAAGCGCTACAAAAGCTGGATTAATTGATGATATAAATAGTTTTCCACAAAGGTTTAAAACTATTGTTGGGGAAAGAGGTATTACATTAAGTGGTGGACAAAGGCAAAGAACTGCACTAGGAAGAGCACTACTTGTTAATTCTCCTATTGTTGTTCTTGATGATGCTTTGGCAAGCGTAGATAATAAAACAGCAGCAAGAATAATAGATGAAATGAGTAATAGAAGTAATAAAACAATCATAATGATTAGTCACCAACTTTCTGTTGCAGCTACCTGTGATAGGGTTTTAGTAATGGATAAAGGAGAAATAGTACAAGAAGGGTCACATAAAGATTTAGTAAAAATGAATGGGCTATATAAACAACTTTGGGAAAGAGAACTAGCTACAAGAATTGTTAGGAGCTAAAAGTTATTTTTTTACTTATAATGAATAAATTTAATTATGCTTAAATTCCTGAAAAACATTATGAATAATGAGGAGGTAAATTTAACTAATGATAATTATTCATTGCATAGAATATTGAAAACTGACATCAAAAAAGATCCTAGTGTAGAAGAAGATGAAATCATTTTTGGATGTGGTTGTTTCTGGGGAGCTGAAAAATGTTTTTGGAAACTTCCGGGAGTTGTCACGACTTCTGTGGGTTATGCTGGAGGAGAAAAAAACAATCCAACTTATTATGAAGTATGTTCTGGTTTAACTGGTCATTCAGAAGTCGTAAGAGTTATATGGGATAAAAGTGAAATAGATGTTAGTGATTTATTAAAAATGTTTTGGGAATGTCATGACCCTACTCAAAAAAACAGGCAAGGTAATGATATAGGAACACAATATAGATCAGCAATTTTTTACAAAAATGAAAAAAATATTAAAACCATATTAGCCAGTAAGGAACAATATCAATCTGAACTAAGCAAAAAAAGCCTTGGTTTAATTGAAACGGAAATAAAAAAGATTGATTCATATTTTTTTGCTGAACAATATCATCAACAATATCTTGCATCAGCTGGAAGCAGGCAGTATTGTTCTGCTTCACCTACAAAAGTCAAGTTAGGAGTTTTTACTGGAAGCAACTATAAATTAGAAGACAATATATGGGATAACTTTAATTGGGAAGTTGACAAGTGTGTATTGAGATCTGATAACAATCCTATAAAGAATAACATTTAAATCAATCTAATCTTTATAGTTAAGACACGGGGCGTAGCGCAGTTTGGTAGCGCACCACTTTGGGGTAGTGGGGGTCGTGGGTTCAAATCCCGCCGTTCCGATTACTTATCATCTTCATTTATAAGTGATTTGTATAATTTATATGAACTTATGCCTACTGCTATGAATGTAAAAGAAGAAAAAAAAGCTAAAATCATTATTGTGAGATTTGAAACTTCAACTTCACCTAATTGGAAAGATATAAAAATGTTCATTAGATAGATTTTTTTTTAAAACCATAACACAATGCAAAAAAAATTTTTTTCATCCAATTATAAATGCAAAAGAATTACAACACCAAAAATCACTCGATAAATTATAAATATTTTTAACCCATTTGAAGATAAATACTTTAATAAAAAATCTATTGCTATCAAAGAAGACAAAAATGCAGTAATAAGACATACAAAAAGAGGGGGTAAACCAAGTAAAAAAAAATCATTAAAAGAAGAAATAAACTCAACAATTGCGGCAAGAGAAATAGCTGGCATCCCTAAAAGAAAAGAAAATTTCGCAGCATCGCCTCTTTCCCATCCTGATATTAAAGCGCTAGAAATAGTGACCCCCGATCTAGAAACACCAGGAAAAATTGTAAAAGCTTGAAAGAAACCTATCAAAAAACTATTTGAATAACTGTGGTTTTTAATATTAATAGAACCTCTTTTCGAACTATCTGCCAAGTACATAAAAAAAGCCATTAGAAATGAGACCAATGCTATTGATAAATTTGAACGAAGAACGTTTTCAAAAAAAGAAGGGATAAATATTTTTATACTTCCACCAAGTAAAACAATTGGTATAGTGCCAATCAAAATTGACCTTAATAATCTTTCATGTAAGAGATGTTCAAGAAATTTTTTTGAAGATTGACTTCTGAAATTTAAAATATCTTTCCTAAAATACCAAGCTATGGCTAAAACACTTCCAAGTTGGATAGTGGCGGACAAAGATGAGCCAGGATCATCAATACCTAAAAAAAGAGATATAACTTTTAAATGAGCTGTACTACTTACAGGGATAAATTCCGTAAACCCTTGAATTAATCCATATAAAACAAATTTTAAATATTCCAAAGATTATTAAATTACCTAATTAATTAATAGCAATTTAAATTTAAATATTTAAAAGTAGTATGGAAAGATAAAAAAAATCTACTTTAATATTATTCTTTCTTTTATCCTTAATCTTTTCTGGTTCTGCGATAGCTAGCTAACTGGTTAAATTGGTACTTATAGGTACGATTTTGTAGGAAGGACAGAGGTTAGAGGAATGACAAGTCTATAAATACATTCTATACCCATGAAAGAATTAGCTATTTGAAGTCGGGAGAAAAATTACTAATGAAATATAAAAACCTATTTGAAAATTTAATAGAAGATGGACCTGTGTATTTAGAGGTGATTGGTAATAAAGTTACCTTTTAACATCGTGAGCACAACCATCTCCTTTATAGTTTTCACTCTCGTAAAAATCATTTTTCGTCCCAAAATAGACTGTTAATAAAACGAAAGGTAAGCTTAATAGAAATAAAATAGTTGTTAAATCCATAGGGTTAACTTATTCAAGAAGTTTATGAAAAATTAAAATTACAATTTTTTGATTAACTCATGTTTAATAATCTGTGGGTCCTTTAATACCAAGATAAAAGAAAGCTCCTAACCCAATTAAAAGTAGAACTCCAGCTATAGCTGCAGAAGGAACGAAACCTCCTATTGCAAAGGAAGAAAAATAATACATCTATAAAACAAAAACTAGTTTGATAATATCAATAAAAAATAGGTATTTGTAAAAAATTTTGACTCGAAGACAATTAGATAATATCTGATCTATGCCACTAAAGTCGAATCTTCATTATCAGCAGAAATTCTTATTCTCTCCTCCAACTTAGGGCCATATAATTCATTTCCCCAAATTTCAACTCTTGAATCATTTGGGGCCATAAAAGTAAGAATGTCAGTTGGAAATAAAACTCTCTCTAAGAAAAAATTTGATGGACCAATACATCTCAACACAACCATCCTACAGCCTTCATTTTTGTAAGAAAACTCAACCATCCTTTAAACAACAAAATATGATTAATTAAACACTATTAAGAGCTGAAAAAAATGTATAAAAAATTACTGAAAAAAAAGAAATATAGAAATTGCTACAAATTCAATCCAGCTTCAACTAAATTTCTTTCTTGATCAATTATTAAAAGCGCATAGGATTTTATAACTTCAAAACTTTTATGAGGAATTGAGACTTTAAGCATTCTCAAGAAATTAGATAATTTTTCATCTTTAAGGGCGTTACCTTTATTTAAAAGCATTTCTTTTTCCTGATTTGTTTTCCATATATTCATATATTCCATCTTCAAGGGCTTCAAGTGCCAAATATTGTCTATTAGAGTCCAAATATCTAAATATTCGTTTAGATTATTTTGAATTTTTAATAGATAAGATGATTCATGAAGACTCAAATTTGTTGTATTTATGGGTTGATCATCTATGTCGATAGAATAAGGTTTAACTCCCAAAAACCATCCCTCAAGAATTAATAC
Source organism: Prochlorococcus sp. AG-355-I20 (assembly GCA_003280895.1). Lineage (GTDB taxonomy): Bacteria > Cyanobacteriota > Cyanobacteriia > PCC-6307 > Cyanobiaceae > Prochlorococcus_A. The sequence goes on from QCDM01000001.1 coordinate 99,858, forward strand.
ATCAGGATTATCTAATCTCCAATGAGATCTATCTCCTAAGCCATTTCTTAAAGATTTATCGAAAACTGGTACATTTAATTCTCCATTTATCTTCCAATTTAATAATTTTTCATGCATTAATTTTACTGAGTGACTTCCAGGAAACCCTCTTGAAACATTCCAAGGGTTATTCTTAATAGCTAATTTCATTTCATTTGATGGGAGATAAAAGTCATCAATTGAAATAACCGCAATTTTGAAGTTTAATTTTAACGACATAGCTTCGAGCCATTTACCTAGTGTTGTTTTACCTGTACCAGGTAAAGCTGAGATTCCAATAATTTTTCTATCAGAAAAATTATTTTGAAATTTACAAGCCTGAGATAAAAGAGGTAAAGCCAAACCCCAAATCCAGTCATCATTTACTTTATTGTTCCAATATTGTTCAATTGAAAGAATATTTTTTTTATTATTCCAAAAATTGAACCAATCATCCAAGGATTCCCAACCAATATCAATAATTAATTTTTCAAATTTATCTAGAGGGAAATTAATATGTAAATCTTTCATCTTTCTAACTTAGTTCTCGCTTATTTATCAATTTATTGATTTCATTTTTCCAACCATATCCATTTGGTTGAGAAGCTAAAGTAAATTCCAAATCTTTTAATTGATCTAGTAAATTTAAGTTAGGTCCATCTGTTCCTGGAATAACAATTTTAATATCTGAGTTTAAAAGTAGAGGCAAATCATTTGGAGAATCGCCTAAACCTATAATTTCAATATTTTGAACATTTGAATATTCTTTAAGAGCATTTATTGCTTTCCCTTTATTCGATTTTGTAGATAATAAGTGACTCATTCTATTGCCTTTGAAAATATCAACATTGAATTTTTTACAACAGATATTAATTTTCTCTTCTAAAAAAATTGGAGGATTTAAAAAAGGCATGCTCCAGTGTCTATCTCGCATTAAGTTCAATGAGTTACCTTCTAAACCTGTAAGCTGAGTGGCTTCTTTATCAGTGAGATTATTAAGAGGAGTAAGTTTGTGATCAATTTCTTTAGAAATAAAATTTAAGATTTCTTCAAGAGATTCGTATTTTATTCCAAGAATAATTTCTCCATTTACTCTTTTAAGAGATTCACCATATATCGCCGCACCATTCTCAACAATATAAGGATCCGTCAAGTTAAGTTCCTTTCTAATAACTTTTACTTCGGAAGCGGTTTTGCTTGTACAAAGAATTACGGGTATGGATAATTTTTGTAGTTTTTTTATAGTTTCTTTAGCAGGTGATAAATCATATGAGTGATCCATTAAAGTACCATCTACATCACTTACTACCCAAATAGAAGAATTTTCTATCATTGTTTATAAAGCACTAAGCCAAATTACTTGAAAAGGATCAAGACTGATATTTTTGCAATTGTATTTAGTGGATGTTAAAAAATCATGTGTATTGAAATCATTATCAATTATTTTTGGTAGATCATTATCGTTCAATTGATAATTAATTTTATTTTCAGTCATATTATGGATTGCAAAAACAGACTCAGGACCGTTACCTCTTTTGATTACAACAATATCACTTCTACCTTTAGATAAACATTTCATTTGTGAAGAAGGGTGAAATTGCTTTAATTCTGATCTGACATCCATAGCATTACGAAGATATTTTAAATTTTTATTAGCATTAGATTCAGGATTATTTAAAACGGCTGAAAGGTTTTCTGATTTAAACTTTTCTCTGTTTAGATCTCTTCTTTGACCTGTCATAGAAAAACTTTTGATATCATTTTCTGAAGCTAGTAATGCTGGCAAATAAAATGCAGGGACTCCTTTCAGAGCCATTACTAATAGTTGACTCAAAATAAATCTCTCATATTGAAATCTTTTAGAATCTCTACTGGAGTCTTCCATTGCACTCCACCAACTAATATTCAATTCATAAGGTTTATCAACACCATTTGATAAACGTCTATGACTTACTAATCCTCCTCTTTTCTCACAATTAATTAATAAATCCTTAATTCTCTGCTCATTCATTAAACCCTCAAGAGCTCTTAGCCCAACACCATCGTGCGATGCAGTGAAATTAAATAAAGTGGTATCTTCAGGTAATATGGGCCAATCAAAAATCCATGAGTTTAGAATATCAGCTTTTGAAGTAATAATTGCCTCTAAGATAAGAGGAGGCAATGGGAAATTATATGCCATGTGGGCTTCATCATCAGGAATGAGATAAGAAAGATTCTCTTTCTGAGGAACATTGGTTTCTGTTATTAAAACGCCATCATCAAGAAGATTATTTAAAAGAAATCTTAATAGTTTCACAATTGAATGTGCTTTAGGTAAATGTAAGCATGTAGTCCCGGATTCCTTCCATATAAAACCTACAGCATCAAGCCTTAACCATTTAATTCCATTAGATAAATAAGTAGTAATTAAATTTAAGAACTCAAGAGTCATTTTAGGATTTTGCCAATTCAAATCAATTTGATCTGGCCCAAAAGTTGTCCAAACTTGTTTAGGACCATCATCAGTATTTATTTGAGAAAACAAAGAGGAACTTCTAGGTCTAACTACATTTGACCAGTCAAGATTTTGTTCCGGTGAAAAAACATTTGATATACCTGGTTCTTGGGATTTAATAAATTGTTGAACCCATGGGTGAGATGATGAGACATGGTTTAGTACTAAATCAGCCATCAAATCATGATTTTTAGAAATACTTTTGAGGTCATCCCAACCACCAAATTTTTCTTCTAGGGAATCATAACTTGAGACGGCGAAACCTCCATCACTTGTAGATTTCAAAAAAGGAAGAATATGTACAACTTTAGAAAGACTGCCAAAATGTTTACTTAATAACTTCCTAAGAGTTATTAACGTTGCCTCGCCATTTTTGTAAATACTATCTGCATAAGTTATCAAAACTGAATGAGATTCATTCCACCTTCCCTTATCTCTTATTTCTTCATAAGAAGATTTCTCTGAGAAATCATCTAAAATCTGTAATAATTGGTTTGAAATACAATTAATTTCTTCTGTAGTATGATTTGAATAAATTGTTTTTAACAATTTATCAATTTTTAATCTATCTAATTTTTTCTCTGAATCAATTTGCTTCACTTTGAAAAAATCATCGAAGTATTAATACCATTCTGCACATCAATTAGAAAATGGACTTTCAACAAGGTTTAATCACAACAATACATGAATATGGAGTTACAGGAAATTTACTTAAAGAATTAAACAAAAGTCTTAAAAGAAGATCAACTAGCATTTTAATACCTTGCTTATATGAAGAGTTTGAGCGTCCAGCATTAAAAGATATAAGAGAAGTTTTAAAAAACCTTACAGGCTTAAATGAATTAGTAATTGCTCTCTCTGCAAAAACTGTTGAGCAAGTTAAGTCAGCAAAATCATTTTTTGACTCAATGCCATTCCCAGTTCATGTTCAATGGACTAATTCTCCCTCTGTAATTGAGCTATTAAAAAGCCAAGAAAAAAATGGATTAGAACTTTTAGGAACTCCAGGTAAAGGATGGGCTGTATGGCAAGGCATTGGAGTTGCGACTAGAAAATCAGAAGTTGTTGCTCTTTTTGATGCTGATATAAGAACTTTTAGTCCTTTATATCCTTCAAGAATGATACTTCCACTTCTGGATGAATCATATGGAATATCATATGTAAAAGCTTTTTACAGTAGATTATCTCTAGAAACAAATCAATTGCAAGGTAGAGCAACAAGATTATTCGTAGGTCCTTTATTAGCAAGTCTTGAGCAGTTAGTTGGTAAGGGTCCGTTTTTACAATATCTTCAATCATTTAGATATCCATTAGCAGGTGAGTTTGCTTTTACTAAAGACCTTGCTATGAATTTAAGAATTCCTTGTGACTGGGGTTTAGAGATAGGTTTATTATCAGAGGTTTATAGAAATGTAAGGACCTCCAAAATAGCCCAGGTTGACCTAGGTTTATTTGATCATAAACATAAGAATATTGGTGATTCTTCTAAAGAAGGATTGCAAAAAATGTGTACAGAAATACTTTCAAGTGTTTTAAGAGGTCTCATGGAGCATCAAGCCGAGACCTTAACTAGCACTCAACTAGCAACTTTGGAAGTTCTCTACAAAAGAGTTGGAGAAGATCGGGTAAAACAATTTGGATTGGATTCAGCAGTTAATCAACTACCATACGATAGGCACGAAGAAGAATTATCAGTACAAAAGTTTGCGAAACTATTAAGACCTGCTACAGAAGATTATCTAGCTTGTCCTACTACACTTCAATTACCAAGTTGGTCAAGAGTTCTATCTTGTGAGAACAAATTGCAAGAAGATTTAGCTATTGCAGGGTCAAAAGACATTAAGATAAGTGAAAAAGAATTAATTAAAAACTTCTAAAGCAAAAAATACCTCTGAGCCATTGGGACTTCATCAAGGGGCTCACAAGTAAGAAGTTCTCCATCTGAAAAAACTTCATAAGTTTGAGGATCAACCGAAATATTTGGTAGTTTGCTATTAAGTTTTAAGTTTGATTTATTAATATTTCTGGTATTTTCTACGGCAATACATTTCTTTTGTAAACCTAATTTATATGGAATATTTTGTTCAATTGAATTTTTACTTAAAAAGGTAAAAGAACTCTTAATTAGAGATTGGCCGAAACTTGCAAACATAGGTCGACCGTGTACAGGACCTGGAGTAGGAATTGAAGCATTTGGATCACCCATTTGGGACCAAACTATAGATCCTCCTTTAACAACTAATTCAGGCTTTACAGCAAAAAAGGAAGGTTTCCACAGTGCCAAATCCGCAATTTTACCCTTCTCTATAGACCCAACATGTTTATCAATACCATGAGCTATTGCAGGATTAATTGTGACTTTAGAAATATATCTTTTTACTCGATAATTATCGTTTCTATCAGAATCCTGCGTTAGCGGCCCCCTTTGGACTTTCATTTTATGTGCGGTTTGAAAAGTTCTTGTAATCACTTCACCAACTCTTCCCATAGCTTGAGAATCACTAGCAATAATTGAAAAGGCACCTAAATCATGCAAGATATCCTCAGCTGCAATAGTCTCTCTTCTGATCCTTGATTCAGCAAATGCAATGTCTTCTGGGATTTTAGAATCTAAATGATGACAAACCATTAACATGTCAAGATGTTCTTCTAATGTGTTCCTTGTATAAGGTCTTGTTGGATTTGTGCTACTTGGAAGAACATTTTTTTCTCCACAGATTTTAATAATGTCTGGAGCATGACCTCCACCTGCTCCTTCGGTATGAAAAGTGTGAATAGTTCTTCCTGCAATAGCGTTGATAGTATCTTCGACAAAGCCTGCCTCATTCAAAGTATCAGTATGAATACATACTTGTACGTCAAACTTATCTGCAACATTTAGACAAGAATTTATTGTAGAAGGAGTGGTTCCCCAATCCTCATGAAGCTTCAATCCACATGCACCAGCTTCAACCTGATCAATAAGATTGTTCTCGTTTGTTGAGTTTCCTTTTCCAAAAAAACCTAAATTCATAGGAAATGCTTCTGCAGATTGAAGCATTCTTGAAATGTGAAAAGAACCCGGAGTACAAGTAGTAGCATTTGTGCCAGTTGCAGGTCCAGTTCCTCCTCCCAACATGGTTGTAATTCCAGAAGCTAGTGCTGTCTCAATTTGTTGGGGACAGATAAAGTGAATATGGGTATCTATTGAACCTGCAGTAAGAATATGCCCCTCTCCAGCTATTACTTCTGTTGATGCACCAATAACAATATCAACATTATCCTGGATATCAGGATTGCCAGCCTTACCAATTTCAAAAATCATTCCATCTTTTATACCCACATCAGCCTTAATTATTCCCCACCAATCTACGATCAAAGCATTAGTTATTACGGTATCTACAGCCCCATCAGCTCTTCTTACTTGAGACTGTCCCATCCCATCTCGAATAACTTTACCTCCACCAAATTTAACTTCATCTCCGTATGTAGTTAAATCCTTTTCTACTTCTATAAAAAGTTCGGTATCAGCGAGCCTTACCCTATCTCCGGTAGTGGGTCCGTAAGTTTGAGCATAAGTTTTTCTATCAATTTTATAAGACATAAATTTAACTATTTAAAGAACCATTAACTAATGAATTAAAACCATAAACATTTCTTAAACCTGAAAATGGAACTAATTTGACATCTGTTGTATCACCCGGTTCAAATCTAATTGCTGTTCCTGCAGGAATGTCAAGACGCATACCTTTTGTTATTTCTCGATCAAAAATTAAAGCCTTGTTTGCTTCATAAAAATGATAATGAGATCCAACTTGCACAGGTCTATCTCCAGAATTAGAAACCGTTACTGTTTTAACTTGCTTACTAAGATTTAGTTCGATTTCTCCTTCTTCAGGAATTATTTCGCCAGGAATTAAATTACTCATAATTAATTTATCGGATTGTGAATAGTAACTAATTTTGTTCCATCAGGGAAAACCGCTTCTATTTGAACTTCATCAACCATTTCTGGAATGCCCTCCATAACTTGTGATTTTGAAAGCCAGGTAGTTCCCTCTGACATTAATTGACTTACACTTTTACCATCTCGTGCTCCTTCAAGAACTTGAAAACTTAAAAAAGCAATTGTTTCAGGATAATTAAGCTTAAGACCTCGACTTAGCCTTCTTTCAGCTAAGAGCGCAGCAGAAAAAATCAATAATTTGTCCTTTTCTTGAGGTGAAAGATGCATAATAAAAAATTAATCTATAAATTCTTAAAAAAAGTTCTTTCTGAACATAATTAATAATTCATGGGATCTTGTAAAGGCCATACACCTTGATATTTTGGCTCACAAAATCCACAAACTGACCTAATTTGTTTCCAAATACAAAAAAAACATTTTCTAGCATCTTGAGAAGAACTTCCTAGGAATCGTACAGAGATTCCATTTTCAAGGATTCCAATAGATAAATTATTATTAGTTTCATTGAAAATCTTTTTTATATTTCCTACAAGACTATTTATTTTTGACTTGGAGAAATCTTTTTCGCAAATCCAAATTAAAGATCCAAAAACTGGCATGTAATCCATGCCTGACTTGGCTACAAAACTTGCCTTAGATAATTCAATCTGATCAACATATTCCCAATCATCAAGTAAATCATTATTTCTCATAATTTCTAATTTAGACCTAAAAACTCCATTCTCAATAGATTCTCCGGATGAAGATCTTCCTAGTCTTATTAAATCAGTAAATAAAAAACTTGAAGTTTCTGAAATAGATACTTTAAAAATTTGTTCATACAAACCATTTGCAAAGATGATTGTTTCTTGGGGAAGAAACTCTAAATGAGAATTGTCAAGAATGTTTATAAGATTCTTTTGCTTTGAAAAACTTCCTTTTGGATTGATTTTGGATCTTCCAACTGATCCATATACTTTTTGAGCTGAAGAAGTAGTCAATAAAACCTTAGAGTTTTTTTCAAGATTTACCTCAAAATCGAGTAAATCACCTCCTACCAATCCCCCTGCAGTGTGGAGAACAGGCAAAATGCATCTGCCCTCTTGATCATGAGTAGACTTTAATAACTTATAAGGAGAAGTTGATTTAGATTTAAAGATTGTTTTATCAACATTTCCTAAACTTGCTTTATTATTGAAAAAATTTAAGAAACAATTACCTTCCCATGAAGTTTTCATCATAAATTGTTTTCTTTAATTACTAAATTAAAGTAACCAAAAAATTTGATTATGAGAATGAATAAACAAATTGTTGTAACTGATTGGATTAAGGAGAAACCGAAATTAGGTTCATTTTTAAAACTTACTTTAAGTTCAGATGAAAGAAGAATCTTAAGAGGTAAAAGAATAACTGATTGTGATCAAGAAATAATTTTACAATTACCTAGAAAGGGCAAATTAAATGATGGAGATATTCTTTCAACTAATGAGTCCAATTTCTATGTAGAGATAATTGCCAAAACAGAAGATTTAATTGAAATAAGTTCAAATTCTAAAATTGAGCTAATTAAAACTGCTTATCATCTCGGAAATAGGCACGTGGAAGTAGAAATCGAAGAAGGCATTCTTCTAACAAAAAGTGATTATGTTGTTGAAAATATGGTTCTTAATTTTAAGGTTGATGTAAAAAATACGAAAAAAAAGTTTTTCCCAGAAAGAGGTGCCCATAGTCATGAGTAAAAGTCACTTATTAAAATATTTATTAATTAGTCCTAACTTACCAGTCGGAGGATTTTGTTATTCCGAGGGAATGGAGAGTTATCTTCATAATAAAAATTTAACAGATTCAAATTCTGTAAAAGACTTAATCATAAGTGAATTAAAAATTGGTCAGATAAGACTCGATGCAAGACTTTTACTAAATTTTTTTGATATTTTCAATGAGATAAAATATTGCAAAAATTTAAATGGTAATTTGCAAAAGCTAATGAGTTTGGATAAATGGATCCTCTCATCAAAGGACTCTCTCGAAATGAGAGAACAACAAATTCAAATGGCAAAATCACTCTTTGAGTTAACCAAAGAATTTGGATTTGAATATCCATATGAAAATAATAAAAAAAGCTCCTGGTCATTAGCATGGAGTTGGGCTTGTTATTGTTTTGAAATTACCAAGTTAGAAATGGTAGAGAATTTTTTCTATGCGTGGAGTGCGAATCAACTTAATGCTGCATTGAGAATTATTCCTATTGGGTCAACAAAAGCACAATTAATTCAGAGAGACTTATTAGAAATAATTTCAAAAATTTCTAAAGAAATTATGGACAAAGAAATTGATGACATCTATTTTGGCAATGTAGGTTTAGCTATGGCACAACAAAATCATAATGAGCTTTATACAAAACTTTTTAGAAATTAATTTATGAGCAGCAAATTGAGAGTAGGTGTTGCTGGGCCTGTAGGTTCAGGAAAAACTGCATTAGTAGAGACTCTATGCTTAAGAATGAAAAAAACTCATGAGATAGCTGTTGTCACCAATGATATCTACACTAAAGAAGATGCTAACTTTCTAATAAATAAAAAAGTTTTAGAGGAAGGAAGGATTATTGGTGTAGAAACTGGAGGTTGTCCTCATACAGCGATAAGAGAGGATTGTTCATTAAATAAAAATGCAGTTCTAGATTTAGAAAATAAATATAATCCTTTAGATTTTGTTTTTGTAGAAAGTGGAGGTGACAATTTAGCATCTAGTTTTAGTCCAGAACTTGTAGATTTATCAATATACGTAATTGATGTATCTGCCGGAGACAAAATTCCTAGAAAAGGGGGACCAGGGATAACAAGGTCTGATTTATTATTAATAAACAAAATTGACTTAGCAGATAAAGTTGGTGCAGATTTAAATATTATGAAACGTGATACTGAATTCATGAGAAAAGGGAAACCCTGGTTTTTTACTAACCTAAGTAGCGGCATAGGAGTTGAAGAAATAACTCAATTTTTAGAATCACATATACCCAACAATCGAAACTAGAAAAATGATCATTCCTAATATATTGGATTCAACAAAAAGTTACGACTGATACAAAACTAATCCTCACTCGTTAATAACTTTTACTTTATCCCCCTAATGAGGGTCAATTACCTAATTTATCCTAATTCATGAGAATTTCAAGGCGTATTTTGGCAGGTTTAGCTACTGCCTCACTTGCGGTCACCGCAACTTCCTGTGGTGGAGGCGGAACCTCCGGAAGTTTCGATGACACAGTAACCGTTGGTATTTTGCATTCGTTATCCGGAACAATGGCTATCTCAGAATCAACTCTTGTTGATACAGAAAAAATGGCTATTGAAGAGATAAATGCTGCTGGTGGGGTTACAGTAGGTGGCAAAAGCTACAAAATAGAATACATAGTTGAAGATGGTGCATCTGACTGGCCAACTTTTGCTGAAAAATCAAAGAAACTTATTGACCAAGACGGAGTTCCTGTCGTATTTGGTGGATGGACATCTGCAAGTAGAAAGGCAATGTTACCTGTCTACGAATCAAAAGATGCGTTCCTCTACTACCCAATTCAATATGAAGCTCAAGAATGTTCTAACAACATTTTCTATACAGGAGCCACACCAAACCAACAATCGGAACCCGCTACAGATTTCATGTATAAGCGTTCTCCCGCAGCTGGTGGAGATTTCTTCCTTGTTGGTTCTGATTATGTTTTCCCAAGAACTTCAAACACAATCACAAAAGCTCAGGTAAAACAGTTAGGCGGTAAAGTTGTTGGAGAAGATTACCTTCCATTGGGAAATACTGAAGTTGCTCCAATTATTTCAAAAATCAAAAAAGCTTTACCTGATGGTGGAATAATCATTAATACTCTTAATGGTGACCAAAACGTTGCATTCTTCAAACAAATTCAAGACGCAGGTATTACTCCTTCAAGTGGGTACTACGTAATGAACTATTCAATTGCTGAAGAAGAGATTAGTACAATTGGTCCTGAGTTCCTTGAAGGTCACTACGGTGCTTGGAACTACATGATGTCAATTGATACTCCTGCATCTAAGAAATTTGCTGCAAGTTTCAAGAAAAGATGGGGAGCAGATCGTGTTGTAGCTGACCCTCAAGAATCTGCTTATAACATGGTTTACTTATGGAAACAGGCAGTAGAAGATGCTGGCACATTCGACGACAACGCAGTAAGGGAAGCCCTTGTTGGACAAAAGTTTGATGCTCCACAAGGTCCTGTTGAAGTTATGCCTAATCACCACTTATCTCAAACAGTAAGAATTGGGGAGATTAACGCAGAGGGTGGATTTACAATCCTTGAAGAGACAGGAGTTGTTCTTCCTCAAGCGTGGAACCAAAAGCATCCAAGTTCAAAAGGATTTGCATGCGATTGGACAGATCCTTCCAAAGGAGAAAAGTATAAGCTTTAATCTAATTAAAACCTATACTTCAAAATAAAAGGAGGTTAAGGCCTCCTTTTATTTTATATAATCAAATATTTACTTTTTCTAAATTGGAGTTACTTCTAGATAGTCTTTTTAATGGTGTTGCAATCGGATCAGTACTACTTGTTGCTGCATTAGGTTTAGCAATTGTTTTTGGTCTTATGGGTGTAATAAATCTTGCCCATGGAGAACTAATGATGCTCGGGGCTTACACAACATACGTAACACAATTAATTTTCAAATTACCTATATTAAAACCTTTCTACAATTCATACATAATAGTTTCTATTTTTCTCGCTTTTATTGTTAGTGGAGTAGTAGGTATTCTCCTTGAAAAAACTATAATTAGAAAGCTTTATGGAAGTCCACTTGAAACACTTCTCGCAACTTGGGGGGTAAGCTTAATTCTTCAACAATTTGTCAGAAGTGTACCTTTAGCTTATGGGACCGGTCTAGTTATAAGTCTCTTAATTGGTTTATTCTTACCAACATCATTCCCTTCAAAAATTAAAGAATCAATAAATTTCAAATATTTTAAATTTAGTTCTTGGTTATTTGCTGCTTTAACTGGGGTCCTGACAGGTAGCATAATCTCATCTTCTGTCAGCAAACTTAGTAGAGCAAGCGCTCGAAATGTTGATGTAACAGCACCCTCATGGATGAGAGGTCAAGTAGAAATTATTGGCACTGCATTTCCTAAAACAAGATTAATGATAATTGTCATTACTCTAATCTCTGTAATTGCAATAACATTATTTCTTAATCAAAGTGCTTGGGGGATGCGTATAAGAGCAGTTACTCAGAATCGACAAATGAGTGATTGTCTGGGTATATCTACTGAAAAAGTGGATATTATTACTTTTGGAATTGGATCTGGCTTAGCAGGAGTTGCTGGGGTAGCAGTATCTCTTTTAGGTTCTGTAGGACCGAATGTTGGCGGAAACTATATAGTTGGTTGTTTTATGGTTGTAGTGCTGGGAGGAGTAGGAAATTTATTAGGAACAGTACTTGCTTCATTTGGAATAGGAATAATGACTGATTTAATAGGAGCTGGAAGACTCTTATCAATATGGCCAGATATGCCTTTACCTTTATCAAACACGATTAACTTTTTTGCAACCACAAGTATGGCAAGAGTAATGATATTTGCACTAATTGTTATATTCCTACAATTTAAACCTACAGGTTTATTTCCTCAAAAAGGAAGGATGGTTGAGAACTAATGTACTTAAGTAAAATTAAATTTGATAAAAAAATAATATTATCATTCTGGATAATTTTAATAGCTTTAATTATTGCAGCACCAACTATACTCCCTGTATTTAGACTAAACCTTCTAGGTAGATACTTATCCTTATCCATAGTTGCACTTGGTGTAGATCTCATCTGGGGATATACAGGTTTACTAAGTCTTGGACAAGGTATATTTTTTGCACTAGGTGGATATTGTGCAGCAATGTATTTGCAAATAACCAGCTCCTCTGAATTTCCAAATAATATTCCTGAATTTTTTGCTTTATATGGTGTTGAAAAATTACCTTTTTTCTGGGAACCGTTTAGATCTCCTGTTTTTACCTTTTTCGCTATCTGGATAATTCCAGCATTGGTTGCTGGTTTAATTGGATTTCTTGTTTTCAGAAATAGAATCAAAGGGGTTTATTTTTCTATACTTACTCAAGCTTCTCTTCTTGTATTCTTTAACTTCTTTAATGGACAACAAAAACTTATAAATGGAACAAATGGATTAAAAACAGATGTAACACAATTATTTGGTCAGATGGTAGGCTCTGAGTCTATGCAAAGAATATTCTTTTGGATAACCGCCATACTAGTAATAGGCGCATGGTTTTTTGCAAAGTGGGTAGTTAAAGGAAGATTTGGAAATATTCTTATAGGAATACGAGATGATGAACCAAGAGTGAGATTTACAGGATACAACCCTGTTATATTCAAGACGATAATATTTTCTATTGCTGGAGGTCTCGCTGGAATTTCTGGAGCTTTATATACTGTTCAGTCTGGAATAGTATCACCTCAATTTATGACAGTTCCCTTTTCTATTGAAATGGTCATATGGGTTGCAGTTGGAGGGAGAGGAACTTTATTGGGAGCAATATTAGGAGCAGTTTTCATCAACTATGCAAAAAGTCTAGTAAGTGAAGCTTTACCTGCTAGCTGGATGTTTATTCAAGGAGGGTTATTTATCTTAGTTGTAACTGCTCTGCCAGAAGGAGTTTTAGGATGGATTCAAGGAGATGGACCTAGGAATCTTCTTCAAAAATTTGGTTTAAAAAGGAAGATTGAAACCTATCCAAGCTTAGAAGTTAACAATAATGAGGGAAATAATGAATAATAAAGATCTTCTAAATTTGATAGATATTACTGTTAGTTTCGAGGGTTTTTTAGCTCTCAACAAACTTAATTTAAATTTAAAGAAAGGAGAATTAAGAGCTGTAATAGGTCCCAACGGAGCAGGTAAAACGACATTTCTTGATGTAATAACTGGAAAGGTAAAGCCAACAAAAGGTGAAGTAATTTTTAAAGGAAAATCTTTAGTAGGTAGAAAGGAGCATAAAATAGCCAGACTAGGAGTTGGAAGAAAGTTTCAAAGTCCAAGAATCTTTGAAAATCTCACCGTTAAAGAAAATCTTGAAATATCGGTGACAACTCCTAAAAGTCCCTTAAATCTTATAAATAAAAGCATCAAGGATGAGCAGCTTAATGAGATTGAACGTCTTATGAAGATTGTTAATTTAGCTCAAAAAGTTGACTCTAAAGCTGGATCTTTATCACATGGCCAAAAACAATGGCTAGAGATAGCCATGCTAGTAGGGCAGAAGCCAGATTTAATGTTAGTAGATGAACCTGTTGCTGGTTTAACTGATGAAGAAACTGATCTTACAGCTGATTTATTAAAATCTTTATCAGGAGAAAATACAGTAGTGGTAATAGATCACGATATGGAATTTATAAGGAGACTTGATAGTAATGTTTCTGTATTAAATCAGGGCACTGTATTATGTGAGGGAACGATGGAAACCATACAAAAAGACAAAAAAGTTATTGATGTTTATTTAGGAAGACCTGAAGACTAGTTATGGAAAATTTGCTCGAAATAAAATCATTAAATACTTATTATGGCGAGAGTCATATTCTTAGAGATGTAGATTTAAATGTTAAATCAGGAGAAATGGTTTGTTTGATTGGAAGAAATGGAGTTGGCAAAACAACTTTATTGAAATCATTAATTGGCTTGTTAAAACAAAAAAAAGGAGATATTTTTTTGATTGGTGAAAATATCAATAGAAAAGCACCTCATCAGAGGGCAAGGAAAGGAATGGCGTACGTTCCTCAAGGGAGAGAAATTATTCCATATCTATCAGTTGAAGAGAATCTTATGTTAGGAATGGAGTCTCTACCGGGTGGATTATCTAAGAACAAGAAAATAGATCCATTTATTTACGATCTCTTCCCAATCCTAAATGATTTTCTTCAAAGGAAAGGAGGTGATCTTAGTGGAGGACAACAACAGCAATTAGCTATTGCAAGAGCATTGCTGGGCAAACCTCAACTTCTATTACTTGACGAGCCAACTGAGGGAATTCAGCCTAATATAGTTTTGGACATTGAAAATGCAATCAATCAGATAATTAGAGATACAGGAATCGGAGTTTTATTAGTTGAACAACATTTGCATTTTGTAAGGCAAGCCAATAGATATTATGCGATGCAACGTGGGGGTATTGTTGCTAGCGGAAATACAAGTGAGTTGAGTCAAGCAGTTATTGATAAATTCTTGAGTGTTTAAATAGATTATTTTCTTAAATTAAAAAAAAATTTTATTCATTTTTCGCATCTTATAAGGTCTATACTGTTTGGATGCTCATTAATATACTTATTAAATTCCATTGCTAGCGTTCTAGCCTCGTAAGCGTCAAAAGCATAAAAACAATTTTCTAATCTTATATTTTGAAAATCACGGTAATGCACTGTATATGGCTTTAAAATATTATTTTTGTTCATATTAATTTACTAAAAAGCAAGTACTTATATTTCAACCATGCATACATTAATAAATCTAAAGCACAACTTTTGTTGTTATCAAAATATATTGACTTAAATTATGTATTCAAAAATACTTTATAAAGAAAAAAGTAATTAATCTATTTTTTTTCATTTTTAGAATCTTGCTTTTTACCTTCTATTAAAAAAACAAATTTTGATAAAATATAACCAAAAAATGGAACCCAAAACTTTTCATAAAAATATTTCATAAAAAATTAAGCAGCTAATGATTCGTTATCTTTAATTTCAGCTTTATTAATACTCTTCAAATCTACAGAATTAAATAAATGTTGCATGAGCAGAAAATCAAGTTCCCCTTTTAACAAATTAATATCGGATGAAAGGAGATCATCAACAAAATCATCAAAAGTATCTGAAAGGGGATTCACAACTAGAAATTTATTTTTGCCATTATCATCGCATTAACAATAAAAGTCAACCAAATTTGAATATTGATTTTCAATTTATTGATAATTAATCAATAAAGACTAAAAAATTAAATAATAAATATAAACAAGCAAAATAATAGATTTAATATCAAGCTTAAGGTTTTTGAATTAAATTTCATTTATCTTGCTTTTCTTAATTTTATATCTCTCCTAATTAGGATTATTAAAACGACAATACACATATTTACTAAAAAATAATTTAAAGAATTCATTATCAAACCATTTAATACATTTATAGCAAGACTATTGATGTGCCAATTCGTAAAGAATCACTTAAAAAGTTTTTAAATGCAATAAATTTTTATATCAATCAAATTTGATATTAATAGTTAATTGAAATATTATTTTTTAATTAGCTCGAAGTAACCTTTTTTATTTAATAAGTACTTATCAAACCAAAGGCTTAATAGATTGTCTAATCCTATTCCATTCATTTTATTTATTTGCGAAGTCTTATAGTCTGAAAGTGCAAGCAATAAATACGGAAAAATCATATCAGAAACCCCCTTTGGCAGTTTTTCTAAAGGTACTCCATGCGCTCTATCCCATAAAATTTGCATATCCTGAGAGAACAAAGAACTCCAATAACTAAAATTACAGTATAACTTGTCTGGAGGGAGGAGATTTACAGATAAAACTTGGATAGATGAATTCATAGGAATAAATATTTTATTGATTAATTGAATTTAGGTTTTTGAAATGGTGAAAAAAAATTTTAATATGCGAATCTCCAATATAAACAAATTGAATTTAACGCACAGTACATCACTTAGCAACACTTTATTAAGTGTTATATTTATCCATCATTTCCTGAAATTTTAGGAATGATAAAAACTTTTTATAAGTTTGCATGTCAAAAGCATCTTGATTCTCTCTATTTAAATGGGTTGATTTACTAGGAATAAAAGGATTTCCTAAGTTATTATCAATTGAGAGTTTTGCATTATCTATAAAGTTACCAGAATTATCAAATAAGTTTTGTGAATTATTTTCATTAAATAGATATGATTGAGTTACTTTTCCATTTGTTTTATTAAATATACCTCTTATAGAAAGTGCTTCTTCTACCAAAATACTTATTATTTTTGAATTACTTAAATTGTTCTCTATGCTCAACTTTTCAATTATTCTCATAACATCTTCTCTAGGAATAAAACCAACTCTTTTTTTCTTGGTGGGCATTTAAAAATTAATTAAAGTTCAGCACTTGACTGTAATAAGTGTTGCACTATATTCATTATAAGTCAATTTAATGCTAATGATTTTACCAACAACATTACTCTTAGGAGCCCTTGGATATCTTTTCTATACTTCAAAAAAAGAACTTTCATTAGATCACCATGAACTTGTAGAAAACCAAAAAGAGAATGATGATTTGTATAAAGATTTGGAAGATCTATTTATTTAAAATTACCGTATATGCATTAAAGAACTTTGTTTCTTGACTAAAGATATACAAAACCTTAAACATAATTAGAATTAGAGTAATAAAGCTATAAATTCAATGACTGTCCATCAAGATTACGAAATAAAAATCAATCTAAATGAATTGATCGAGAAGAGAATTCCATGTTGTGATTTACTTCATCCAGATCATTGTCTAACAGAAAAACAAGTCTCTGAAATTGCACATGATATTCGTATGGATTTAAATTTGCATGATCTTTACAAGCAAGTGGATCAACATATTATGAATTATGTAAATGCGGCTGGAATTGATAACAAAGATCATTGGGTTGAACCTCATCTTCCAGATTTGGAAAGAAATTTAAAAGAAGAAGTTGGAATAGAATTTGATTAATTTTTTTTTCAAAAGAAATCAATATATATATTTTTTTTCCAAATCATCTATTAATTTATAAATACTTTTAGCTGATCTCTTTCTTTTTTTTAATGTTTTCGATACTATAAATCCAATCAATAATGCAAAAATAGGTGTAAAAATAATAATTTCATGATACATAACCATCAATCAGAAGCCTATTATTTAAATTATTAAAAATTCTGCATCAATAAAATAGGTACTTTATACAAATATCCTTAGCTATAAATAATTAAGATATTTTATAAAAAAGTGAATGGATACAAATTTTTTCATAAATTATGTAGAAAATAAATTTATATTCCAAAAATATAATGATTAATTATTTTGCTTTAACAGTTACTGAGATGGGGATCGGTAAAATAGAGTTGGCAGTTATTGGCGCAGTGATTTTAATATTTCCAATTTTATTTGTTTATGCTTCTAAAAACCTAGATGCAAAGGGAGTTTTCGAATGGATGATGGAAAAACCAAATGATTGGATAGGTAAAAAATAAGACTCATACAATATACATATTCTAGTTAAACTTCAAATTTTCTAAATTACTAATATCGAAATCATAAATCTGGCAATTATTTTCTAAATCATTAACTATTGAATTTTTTAGGAGAAAATAATCTATCAACTTATTGAGTTTATTATTTTTAAATTCCTTATTAGTCTCTCCAATAGCAAAAGCCAAAGCTCCTTCATAAGAAATACCGAATTTGGTAGTGTTGCAGTAAGTTCTAGTGAACTTGTTAGAAATCTTTTTTGTATACTTTTCAAGAGTTATTGAGGAAGTATCTAATGAATAAAGTGGACCACAAAATAGAAAAAGCAAAGTTAAAGTGAATATCGCAAAAACTCTTCTGACCATAATATTTCATAAATAGCAAATTTAATATAGTTTAGAATTTAATTCTGAAGACAATGTTTTATTAAAAATATAGAAATTAAAAATTTATTAACCACAATAGCTATTTCACATTTTTGAAGATAAAAACTCTCTAAACGAGTATTTCATAGTTTGAATTTTTTTTGGTAGTTTTTTTAAAAAACGCCTAAATGCTTTTGGCATAATAAAAAATCCATATCAATAATTAATAGATAACAAATATTACATGTGTATTCAATAAATAATTATCCAAAAATAAGTAAATTAATTATTAAATATATAGATTGAGCTATGGAAATGTATTTGAACATGACTTATTGTTTAATTAAGTATTAAATAAAAATTAATATGGCACTACCAGAACTTATTTATGCTCCTATAGATGGCGGAACAATACATAGATATGAAATTAGTGGTGGCAAGAGAAAATTTTTAAGATTTATAGGTTGTTATTTGGGGCAATGTAATTTCCACAAAAATATTGATGATGCTATTGAATACATAAAAAATTTGAAAGAATCACAAAAGATACAAAAAATATGAAATAAAGATACATAGATACGACAGAGACTCAACATTTTTCGATAACTACACAATTATTGCTACAAATAATAGAGAATTTTCTTTTTATAAGAAATTGATTATTTACTTGAGTTATAGTTCCGAAAGATCAACAGTCATTTAAAAAAAGAAATTAATTTATGGAAAACAGACAAATTAATTTTTTTAAATCAAAAGACTTTAATACCGTTCTTAAGCCATTTAAAAAAGGAACGGTAGTAAAAATTGACTCGTTTGATATTAGAGAAAATCAAAAAGAATTAAATATAGGTTTATTTGGTTGGTATGCAGTTTGTCCCTCTAAAGAACTAAAAAAAAATAAGCTATATTATTTTTCACTTTATGATGAGCCTCTTGTTCTTTATAGAGATGAAAATAAAAACGTTAGGTGTATTAAAAATATTTGTCCACATAGAGGGGCTTCCTTTTTTGGAGGGACATTATCAGATGGAGTAATAACCTGCCCATATCATGGAGCCAAGTTTTCCTCTGGAGGAAGTTGCCAAAATCTCGATAGAATAACATGTCGCCATATAGTTGATAATAACTACGATAACTACGCCAAAAGAATTCATTTATCTCAATACAAAACTTCAGAAAAAAATGGATATATTTTTGTACATTTTTCTAAAAAATCTGAGACCGATTTAAATAATATAAGTGAAGATACACCTATAAGTAACTATGAATTATATGAAAATGGATTTTCACATAAGGATTATGTCTTTGAGGAGGTATTAGTCGACTTCAAATGTGATTGGTCAAGGATTATTGAAAATCACTTAGATATCCTTCATATATTTTGGGTTCATGGCGATACAATCCCTGATAAAGATGTGAATAAAAACGTACTAGTTAGTTTTAAACAGAAAATTATTATTAATCCCAAATACATTGAAAGTATTTATTATTACAAGAATAACCCTACAAAAGAATTTATTCGGATAAAGTACATACCTCCAGGAAGGATATTAATTTACAAAGGAGATCCTTCTTCATCAAGATATTTACAAGTTTTAGATCATATTCCCCTAGGAAACAATAAAGCAAGAGTAATAGTTAGACACTATAGGAAATTTCTACAAAATAAACTACTTAACAACCTCTTATTATTTAGAGAAACTCAAAGAAAGATTTTTTATAAGATATTCGATGAGGATTATATGATTTTAAAAACACAAACATATAATCACAATATGGGATTTATAAGTAAGGATGAAATAAAATTATTGGGAGAAGACAGGATAATAAATTATTTTTGGAAGTGGTACAAGAAGTCTGAAGATAAAGATGAACCATGGAAAAATATTAACAAAACCCAAAATCTTGATGTATATGACGAAGTGATATTGAAATATCCTCCTGAGATAAAGAAGTTAGAAGTTGAAAATAATATAGATATTATTAGAAAAACATTTGTAAGATTCGCGGCTCCGCTTATATTTTTTATGTTAATAATATAATTTATGAAGAAAGTAAATAGACCTTCATGGTTGAATTGGCTTTATCTATTTATATTTATTTTAAGCTCTATTCAATTGATTATATTTTGGAGTAATAAGTTTTAGTGCTTAATAAATTTTGGTTTGACGCAAAAAATATAAATTGTTTTAAAAATGGCTTTAGAGTAATTAAAGATTTAAATTTAAAGATAGCGTATTCAGAAAATGTAATATTAATTGGACCAAATGGTTCAGGTAAATCATCTTTAATTGAAATAATTAATAGAAACATATACCCAGTAGTAGCTAATGAATCGAAACTGAAGATATTTGACAAAGAACTTATAAATTTATGGGAACTAAGAAATAAAATAAGTACCGTAAATAATGATATAAAAAATAGAATAAATCCAAATTTACAAGTTTTTGATTTAATTTTAAGTGGACTATATGGAAGATATTGTTACGTACAAAATAAATCTGAAAAAGATTCATATAAGGTAGAAAAAATCATGAGGAAGATGAATATTTCTAATTTATCTAAAAAGAATTTTTCCTATTTATCAGATGGAGAAAAACAAATTTCACTCATTGCAAGGGCATTAATCAAAAAACCGGAAATTTTAATCTTAGATGAACCAATTGCAAATTTAGATTATAAATCAAAGTTTTTTGTAATTGATAAGGTTAATGAATTATCAATATTAAATACTAAAATTTTATGCGTCACTCATGATATTACAATGATTACAAAAATTTATGACCGGGTCATAATGCTTAAAGATGGCAAAATAATCGCTGATGGAGATCAAAGTAATGTTATAAATAGTGAAAATCTTAATGAGTTATTTGGTATTCAAGTAGAGGTAACTAATAATAATGGACTTTGGAATATAAACAGATTATCTAAATAATAATTATAAAAATAGCTATTGCAATAGCAAGAAATACTAATTTTTTACTTCTTAAAAATGAAGAGGATTTCTTTTTAAAAGAAGAAGATCCACATTTAGAACATATAATCTTACCTCCTAAAGATCGGTCTGAGACGAATGAAGAACTTCCACAATTAAAACAAACTCTATTAACGCTCATCTAAAGTAAAAAATTTAGCAATTCTACCTAAATTATATTCCTAAATATTGTAAAGAAAAACTTCAATAATATTATGATAATGAGAATCTATTGCAATAAGTAAATTTATAGTGCATAATTGATAATAATTCTCATTATCAAATTTTTTAATGAATTTCCATAGTTATGGAGAATCTCCGTCAAAATCAGTAAGGATAATAACTGGACAATCCGTTTTAATAGACCCTTCATCAAGACCAAAAGGCACATGCCTAGAAGTTGAAAGTGGAATTGCTAGAGTTTATTGCCCTTGTGAAGAAACTGAAGGAATGACACTTGCATTTTTGCAGTCAGGAGATCAATTAAGAACAGATCTTTTATGTAGCGAAGGTGTCTGTGTTGAAGCACTAACAGATTTATCGTTTCACAGCAATGTAAATATTGATGAAAATATTGGTTTCGATGCAGTAAATGAATGGACTTTGCAACTCCTTAGGATTAGACATTTAGGAAATGCAGAACAGAGATTACAAGCGTTGTTTTCAATACTAGTAAATCGTCTAGGTAGAAGATGTGGTCAATGGTGTGAGCTACCTTTCAGGTTAACTCATGAAAGGATTGGTGAATTAATCGGTTCTACACGAGTAACATCAACAAGATTAATTTCTAAATTAAGATCATCTGAGTTATTAATAGCTCCTATTGGAACTCAAACAGTTAGTGTTGCTCCTTCTTTTATTGAAACATCGCCGCTATAAAAACATGAAGGAATCACAATCACTTACAAATAACTTGTTAATGGAAGTTGATTTTTTATCAAATAGACTCAGAAATATCAAGCAATCCTACAAAACTACACAAAATAAAGCATTGAAGGGAAGGTTATTTATTGAAAACAAAAATATTTTTAAAAGAGTTAAGGAAATTTATAAAATAGCTGAACTCTTAAATAAAAATAATGGGAAAATCAACTTTTCGAATTTACTTTTTGAAATAACCAAAAGGACATTGAATGAAAATAAATTTGAAAGTAATTTATTTTTTCTTTAAATCACTATCTATTAATAAGATTGCCGAAGGTTGATTAGAAGCAAATTTAACCTTGCCCAGTATGTTCGCAAATTCATCTTCTGATTGTGTTTGAGCCTCTATAATAGGATCTAAAAATACGTTAGTTCTTGTATCTGAAATTCTTTCTGATATGGAATAAAGTTGTTGTAGAGATGAAGTTAAATCAGCCTCCATATTAAAAGAATAAGAAATCAGCTCCTCTATAGAATCCCAAGTTTGAATGGGTGCAGGAATTTCATCTAATTTTACGCTTTGTCCTCTAGCGATTAAGTAATCTGCAAATTTCTGAGCATGTTCAATTTCGCCTTGTGATTCACTTAGAAAATGAGAGGCAAATCCATTTAAATCACGTTCTTGAAACCATAGATACATAGAAAAGTACTGAACATTGGCATATCTTTCCATTGTTAGATGTTCAAAAATATTATCCAACAAGCTTTTGTCTATCGGTTGAGCAACAGCTCTTCCAGATGGACCAAAATAAACTAATTTTTTTGTTTTTAAGTTATTTTCATTCATTTTCAGATAAGTATCTAAGAAAATAATACAACATTTTGTATAAATTAGTAATTAATAAATCCTTTAAATTAAATTAAATAATATGATAATGAAAATCACTCGCAATACTATAAATGAATTTAGAGTACAGTTTTTCTGAACTGCTTTTAACTAATAAAATATATAAAGATAAAAAAAAGAAATGTAAAAAGAAAAAATGCTCTAATTGGAAGGGAGGGAAGTGTAATTGCCTATAAATAAATTCTATATATATACCTTATGTGCTCCAGGATATAAAAAATAAAAACTATTTTTATTTATCGAAAGAGAACATTTATCACCATTATTTAGGAGATTATTGATATCAGTTCTAACCCGCAATATGTTTCCATTAATAGTTACTTTATATATAAGAAATTCTCCAAGAAATTCTTTAGATATTACATTCGCATTTCCAGACTCTGATCTTTTAATTGAAATAAATTTAGGCGAAATTGACATACTTTTAATATTTGTATTTTGTAAAACCCCTGAACTATTTATTTCACCTAAACAAGACACATATGAATTACCATTTTTTTGAAGATTAATAATATTATTACCCAAAATAAAACTACTAACAAATAGTGTCTTGGGATTGTTTAGAAGGTTAATTGGTGTATCAATTTGATGTATTTTTCCTTCATTCATGACGGCAACTTTATCGCAAATTGACATTGCCTCTTCCGGATCATGAGTAACCATCAATCCACTTGAATTACAACCTTTTAGGATATTTGGGAGTTCACTTCTCAATTTTAGTTTGACATGCATATCAAGACTACAAAATGGTTCATCTAATAAAATAAAATTAGTGCCAGGAGCAAGAGCTCTCGCAATTGCTAGTCTTTGTTTTTGGCCTCCAGATAATTCATGTGGGTATCTTCCAATAAAACTATTAAGACCTACAACATTTAATAAATAGTCAACTCTAGATCTATCTTTTTTATTTTTTAAACCAAAAATTACATTTTCCAAAACAGTTAAGTGAGGGAAAAGTGCATAATCTTGAAAAACCATACCAATATTTCTTTTCTCAGGACTAAGAATTTTTTTCTCACTTGAAATTTCCTTATCATTTAGAGAAATTCTCCCTCTAGAGGGATATTCGAACCCCGCAATTAATCTTAAAAGAGTAGTTTTTCCGCAACCAGAAGGACCAAGCAAACCTAACAATTCGCCATTTTCAATTTTAAGGTTAATTGCGTTTAATATCCAATTTGAACATTCTCGCTTATCATATTTATGATGCAAATCATCAATTATTAACGCATCATTTTTCACTAAGTTTTTCTTATTCAAATATATTAAGTTAGCAGAAAATATTCACCTAAAATATCCCTTGTATAATTTTATACATCGTTTAATTTTCAAATTTAATGAGAAAGTCCGAAAGAGCAGAAATAATCCTTAAGGAACTCAAAAAGCTATATCCATCGCCTCCAATACCTCTTGATCATACAAATGCGTATACACTTCTAGTCGCCGTAGTTTTAAGTGCTCAATCAACAGACAAGAAAGTTAATGAATTAACAAAAAGCCTATTTAAAGTTGCAGATAATCCAGAAAAGATGGTGCAGCTAGGTATTAATGGCATTTACGAATACATAAAATTTTTAGGTCTATCTAATCAAAAATCAAAGAACATTTATAACTTATCTAAATTATTGATTGAGAAGCATAATGGCGTGGTCCCAGATTGTTTTGAGAAGCTTGAATCTCTTCCAGGGGTAGGTCATAAAACAGCATCAGTTGTAATGTCTCAAGTGTTTAAAATACCCACATTCCCAGTAGATACTCACATACACAGGTTGGCACAAAGATGGGGTCTATCAAATGGAGATAACGTAGTTCAAACAGAAAAAGACCTAAAAAAAATATTTCCTGTAAATGATTGGAATACCTTACATTTGCAAATAATCTTTTATGGCAGAGAATACTGTACTGCAAGAGGTTGTGATGGAACAAAATGTTATTTATGTCGCACTCTTTATCCCAAAAGAAAAAAGAAATTTATATGTAAAAAGCCTTAAGAAATTTATATAATATTTAAATTAGTTTTTTAATCATGAAAATAGCAATTACTGGTGCATCGGGGAAAACAGGTTATAGAATTTCCGAAGAAGCAGTTAAGAAAGGATATAAAGTAAGGCAAATCATCAGAAAGAATTCAAAAGTCTCAGCAGGATTAGAGCGTTTAGAAACAATTAGGGTTTCATTAGAAAACAAAGGAGAACTTGATGAAGCTTTAAAAGATATTGATGCTTTGATAATTGCGACTGGAGCGAGAGCATCATTAGATTTAACTGGTCCTGCAAAGGTTGATGCATTAGGTGTATACAGGCAATTAGAGAGTTGCAAAAGAGTTGGTATTAAAAGAGTTATTTTAGTTAGTTCCCTTTGTACTGGTAAATTATTTCACCCATTAAACTTATTTGGTTTGATTCTTATTTGGAAGAAATTAGGTGAAAACTTTCTACGCAATTCAAATTTTGAATGGACTATTATTAGACCTGGAGGATTAAAGGAAAATGAAGATATTAAATCAGAAAATATAAATTATTCAAAAGAGGATACTCAAATTAATGGATCAATCCCAAGAAGATTAGTTGCGCAATGTTGTATAGATTCTTTAAAAAACAAAGAATCCATAAATAAATTAATAGAAGTTACAAGTTCGAATGAGAATAAAAAGATATCTTTTAAAAAAGCTATGCAAATGATTTAAAAGATGTAAATATATAAATTAAAACTATGAAAATAAATCCCAAAATTGACGCATTACAATTAATGCTTACTGATTTAAGAACTAGAAATGAGCCAATAAGACATAAAGCTGCATTTAAAGGCTGTCAACCAGAATTTCAAAGTCTTGTATCAAGATTAATAAAGCAGTTAGAGGAGGAATTAGTTGTTGAAAAGCTTACTAATCGTGATAGTTAAAAAATTTAGATTACTTAAATGAAATTAAGTTATCCAATTTTGCTTGTTCTGAAAGTTCATCATATCCTCCAAAAAATTTATTATCCAAAAATATTTGAGGGAAAGTATTATGGCTACTTTGAGCCATAATTTTTTGAAAGCTCTCATCATTGTCTATTAGAGTAACTTCATGAGGGATAGATAAAGAATTAAGCAACCTAATTGCTCTTTTAGACCAAGGACAATCCTTTAAAATGTATGCTTTTACACGTGATTCATTAGTGATTAAATCATGATTTGAGATATTAATAATTTTCTGTTCAAAAGAAAGTAATAATATATCAGTACCTTTTTTTACAATACATCCCTCCTCAAGATGCCCGCCAAACACATTACATCCCTCATCTGCAAAACTCAAATGTAAATGAACATCTCCTTTATTAAAATGTCCGTTTAAAGAAACTATCTCTAGATTTCCTTCAAATTTATTTATCTCTTGATTACCTGGGCATTGAATACAAACTGTTCTAAGATTACCAACCACTCCAGAAACATACCCATATAAATTATTCGATAAAGAATATTCTTTAATTGAATTTATCAAATCAGATTCTGGAGATAGCTTTAGGCTATGAGGCTGCATTAGATATAAGGAATAATTTTGTAATATAAAACATAATCATTCATAAAGAGAAGTTGAGTTTATAATCTTTAGGATTCAGATTTAAATTAAATCTTAGAATCTAGCATCAAAAACCATTTAAAATTTTTACTAAAAATTTAAGCTTGTTGAGAGTGTAATATATTTTTTATATACAAAAACAAATTTGTTATTAAGAAAAAATCTTAAAAAATATGGCATTGAATATTCCCAATTTATTATCGATATCTCGCCTTTTCCTTGTATTTCCATTAATACTTTTTTTAGAAATTAACAGACCTCTTTATGTCTTTATATTGATTATTATTGGAGGTTTAACTGATTATTTTGACGGGTTAGTTGCAAGGAAATTTAATCTTAAGAGCAGATTAGGAGCTATTCTTGATCCCTTAAGCGATAAAGTATTCTATTTAATTCCTTTGACCTTCCTTTGTAAAAATAATTTTATACCCTTCTGGTCTTTGTCATTAATTTTATTTAGAGAATTAATTATCTCTAGCCTAAGGAACTCTACAAAAGACGGATTACCAGCATCAATTTTAGGAAAATATAAAACATTTTTCTTTTTTATTTCAGTAATTACCTTCTTTACACCATTAAAAATTAGCTTATTGAATAATTTGGCTTTAATTTTTTATTGGTTAGGATTCATCCTGACTTTTGTGACTTTATTAGGCTATTTAAGAATTAAAAAGAATATTATCTGAATTTTCATCAAACGCCTCACTCTTTTTATTATTAAAATCATTTAAGAAACTATCCTTTAGACCATTAAGTAAATCAAAAGTTGGCGCCCAATCTAAATCACGTTTTATCTTAGAGATATCAGTCTGATAATGATTTAATCTAATTGGAAATCCCTTTCGAGACTTAGGATCTAATTTTTGATAATCAAATGTTCTTAAAGAAATCTCATTTTGGTTTAATCCAAGAACATTCGCACAGAAATAAATTAAACCCTTTATTGTTACTCCTTTTTCACCTGAACAATTGTAAATATTATTTTTGGAATTTTCAAAATTTATGCATCTAATCATTACATCAGTTAGATCCGAAACATGCCCTAGCTGCGTAATTAAAGAACCGTCACCAGGGATTGGTATAGATTTTTTAGTAAATAACCTTTCAAAAAACCAATTTTCAATTTTATTATAATTTCCTGGTCCATAAATATAAGTAGGTCTAAAACTTGTAAAAGGAATTTTTTGTTTTTTTAACCAATCTTCTGTCTCAAACTTTCCTTTATGCCTACTCTTTGGATCAATTGGATCAACTTCGGATAAGGGTAGTTCACAATTATCTTTATAAACACCTGCAGAGCTTACATATATATATCTCTGGAAAGAGTTATCTAAATTTTCTATAAGAAGTTTGGTTTGTTCTAACTCTCGTCCAGAAATATCAAAAACAACATCATATTTTTCATTTCTTAGCTTGATGATATCTTCTGAATTATTTCTATCACCCTTAATTAAATTTGTTTTTTCAGGATTACTTTTATTACCCCTAGTGAATATATCAATATCATAATTTTTACTTAATAACTTTCTAACCAAAGACTTGCCAACAAATCTAGTGCCACCCATTACAAGAATTTTCATATTCAAAAAATATTTAACTAAAGTAGTAATCTTAAATAGAATTACATATTGAATAGTACTACTAATAAGTAATTAATGAAAAGGATGATTCTATGGACCTAATACCAGCAATTGATTTGATGAATGGTAAGTGTGTAAGGCTTTTTAAAGGCGACTTTAATAAAAGAAAAGACTTCACAAAAGAGCCTCATGAGCAAGCTAAATTTTGGGAAAGCGAAGGAGCAAAATATATACATATAGTTGATTTGGATGCTGCAAAAACTGGATCCCCAACAAATGATAAATCAATAAAAAAGATTGCAAAAACAGTTAACATACCTATTCAAATAGGTGGGGGCATAAGGTCTCAAGAAAGGATAGAACAATTATTTTCTTATGGTATTGAGAAAGTTATCATGGGAACCTCTGCCATAGAAAATAAAGAACTAGTTAAAGACTTATCAAATAAATTTCCTGGAAGGATAATTGTTGGGATAGATGCAAAAGATGGAAAAGTTAGTACGAGGGGTTGGCTTGAGCAATCTAATATTTTTGCCACAGATCTAGTAAAGGAGTTTTCTTCATTTAAAATTGCTAGTTTTATTGTTACTGATATAAATACAGATGGGACTTTAGAAGGAACAAATGAAGTCTTCATAAAAAGCATACTTGAAATTACAGATATTCCAGTAATAGCCTCAGGTGGTGTTGGTTCAATTTCTGATTTATTATCGTTAATAAAATTTGAAAACTCTGGACTCTTTGGAGTAATAGTAGGTAAAGCTCTATATGAAAATAAATTCACGATAAACGAAGCGAATAATGTATTGTCAGCAGAGAGATTAAATGACTTTGATTTAAATACAAATTACTACGCTTAAAAGAGTATAAAAATTGATTTAAGGCTGGTGTTTGCAGTAATTGTTAGTTAATTTTGTATAAGAGATAAGAAATTTAGTCTTGGAATTAATTTCAAAAAAATCGATATTGATTATTGCTCCAAGCTTAATAGCAGAATCTTTATCGCTTAAGTTAACATCACTAGACCAAAATTTAGAAATTAATTTTAATAATGGAACAGGTGATAAAACTCCAGATTTAGTTATATGGAATGTTCTTAATTTTCAATCAGAAGATCTTATAAGGTTAGAATTATTAAAATTAAGAGAAAAATATGATGAGTCAAAGTTTCTTATAATTCTCTCTGGCGAACTTGTTTATGAAGCAAATACCCCTCCATCGTTAAATGCTGAAGGTTTTCTTTTAAATCCTAGTGTAGAAAAAGTTCTTGAATCTATTGATACCATTTTAAATGGAGGAAGGGTATTTGATATTAAAAATAATTCCCGAATTCAATTAAACAAAAATAAGCCTCTCTCTTTTAGTCAAAAAATTCTAACTTCAGGCCTCAAACAAATAGATTCTGAAATTAATTACATATTCAAATATGTCAACTCTGATTCAACACCAGAATTTTATAAATTCATTTTAAAAGGAAGATTAAGAGAACTTATTACTGCAAAATCTTTTCTAATATTTTTATGGGGTAATTCACTAGAACTTTATACAGAGGCAGTTTACACTGAAAATATAATTAATCTTGAAAATAAGAACACTGTTTTCATTAAAGATAAAAATACCGCAGAAATATGGAATTTGATTTTAGATAGACTAAAAGAAAGGTATAGCTCAACTAACTTACAGGTTGAATTTAATAATTCATCTATAATTCTCTCTGGAATAAAGAAAGAATTCATTTCACGACTAATTTGCAAAATGTTAGATGAGTTAGATAATTTAGTAAAAAATATTAAGGAAAACTATAAGGAGAAAGATTTTAAAGAAGATTTAAATTCTCTTATAAAAGAACTTAAAGTTAATACAATTTCAAATATTACAGACAGGTATTTTCGATTAAAAAAAGGAGGCGAATCTATTTCAATAAATGATTTTATTTATAGTGAGGTAAGTTGCGAAGAGATAGATAGAGAATCACACGAATCAATAATGTTTATTGAGCCAATTATTAAAAATGAAGCTCTTGACTATGATGGGAAATTACTCCCTTTATATGAAACAGAATCTTTTCTGATCCTTGAAAATATAATTTCAAATTGGACAATAAGGAACTGTAATTTATTGGCTTCTGAAATCTTTAATGTTTGTTCTTCTTGGCCTGAATTAAGAACTGTACTTATAAATCCTGAATTACAATCTACAAGAAATTTTGAAAGATTTAGAAATAATATTAATAACTACAATCGCTGGCATGATTATATTTTTATGCCTATCTACTTGTATGAGAGTAAACGAGAATATATTGATATTATCGATAAAAAATTTACCCGATACTTTAAAAATGAAAATAGAGAGAAAGAATTAGAGAATCTAGAATGGCTACAAAAACAAGTTACATTGTTAGTTGAGATAAGGGACGCCGTAGCACCGCAGTTAGAAGTTGCTGTAAAATATATCGGTAATCTTTTCGTAACTTTCCTTACAAAGGTCGTTGGCAAAGCTATCGGTTTAGTTGGGAAAGGAATCCTTCAAGGATTAGGAAGATCAAGTTCAAAGTAAGTTTTTAAACTTTAATGAAAATAATTCAATGGATCCTAATAGCATTAATTTTCTTAAGTCCATATAAAGCAAATGCCTCTAGAGATTCTGATAGTTACGATGGCAACATCTTTCCTATATACGCAGGTAATGGGGCTATAGTTCCTCCCCAAACAACTCTTCAAGAATCATTAAAAAATAAAAGAGTCGCAGTTTTATTTTTTTATCTTGACGATAGCTCAGATAGTAAAGCTATGGCTCCTGTAATATCCGGTTTAGATTTGATATGGAGAAATAATATAGATATCATTGCTCTAACTACTGATGAATTGCAGGATAAAGAAAATTCTGATCTTAGAAATGAGCCTAATTATTATTGGAACGGATTAATTCCACAAACCATTATTTTAAATAGTGAAGGAGAAGTGCAATATGATAAAAATGGAATGATTAATATAGATGAATTAAACAAAGTTATAGGAGAACTAAAGGGAATTGATATAAAAGATACGACATTTTCTCTAGAAAGTTTTAATGAATACAACAGTATCATTTCTGAAAAAAAAGATAAAAACATAAATTAATTAAAAAAAATGATATTAATAAATATCCTCTTAATTCTTTTAATTTTTTTAATTCTTTCAGATTTATATTTTAAAAACTCACCCAAATCAAAGTTAAAATTGGTACCTATAAATTACAAAATCAAAAAAAAGGATGGTTTAAACGAATTAATTATTGATTTAAAAATAACTAATAAAAGTAAAACCAAAGAGACGATGGTTTCTAATATAAATTTTGAATTAGATTTTTTTAAAAGTAAAGGTAACGAATATTGCCAAAATTTTAATTATCAAGAAGATATTTATATATATGAAAATAATAAAATTAAGAATTTAAATAATTACTGGCCA
Source organism: Prochlorococcus sp. AG-355-I20 (assembly GCA_003280895.1). Lineage (GTDB taxonomy): Bacteria > Cyanobacteriota > Cyanobacteriia > PCC-6307 > Cyanobiaceae > Prochlorococcus_A. The sequence continues at coordinate 131,284 of QCDM01000001.1, forward strand.
ACAACAATTATCAAGTCAAATTCAGAATTATTTGTAAGAATCATATATAAATTTAGTAATAATTTTAGAAAAAAAATAAAATATCTATGGTTAAAAATATATTGGGAGAAATATGGACATTTTGGTATTTCAAATTATAAGGATTGTTTGTTAATTAATTTAGATGGTCAAAAACAAAGGGCCAATGATGTTTCTGAAATTCCAATAAATAATAAATATAAAGCTTTTGCTATTAAAACTGATTTACTTGGTTGCTTTGATAACCCAGTAAATACTGTGATTGAATACTGCAAAGGAATTGTAGAAAAAAATGATATTTTAACAATCGGTGAGAGTCCGCTAGCGATTATGCAAAATAGATATATCTCCCCTCAAAATTTACAGTATAGTTTATTTTCGAAAGCTTTATGTTATTTTTTTCACCCTACAAGCAGTCTCGCAACAGCTTGTGGCATGCAATTATTAATAAATAAAATCGGAGTCACAAGAATAACCTTTGCACTATTTGTTGGATTTCTCTTCAAATTAGTTGGTATTAAAGGTATGTTTTATAGGTTAACTGGTTCAGAATCATCACTCATTGATGATATAAGCGGTACAGTTGTACCTTACGACAAGAGTATAGTTATGGGTCCTATAAATGCGGATTTATTTTGCAAGGAGGTCTCGAACCATCTAAATATAGATGTTGCTGTTGTCGATGTTAATGATCTTGGAGGTGTGAAAGTCTTAGCTAGTTCAAATAAAAAAGTAAATAAAATACTCAAAAAAAACTTAATATCTAATCCAGCTGGCAATGGAGATGAAAAAACCCCTATAGTATTAATAAGAGAAAATAAGTAAATGAAAAAAGATACCTCTTATTCTTTTCAATCTAAAAAAGGAATGGAAGTAACTTTTGAAGAACTCCATATAAGGCATATTAATCTTTTAATAGATATTAAAAATAAGGAATTGAATAATTGGTTTTTAAAGATGGCAATTATAAATACCTTTGATGACTTAAAAATCTTCTTGAATAATCTAAAGAAAAATAAAAATAAATGCATAATTGCTATATATGGAAACGAAATTATTGGTTATTTGAATATTTTTCCTTTAAACAAAAAAGAGACTTGCTTAAAAATATCTAAGCCCAAGTTGATTAATAGCAAGTGTTCTCTAACAGATAAACAATTAACTTTAGGATTGATAAAAAAATCTATCTCAATAAAAGAAAACAAAACTTCAAGTTGGATAATTAATTCAGATATAAATAATGTTGACCTTATATCAAACGCAAGAGAATTAGGCTTTCAACCGTTAGGAGAGATAATCCTTTGGGATGGTTCTGATCAAAATAAACCTACAAATCAAAATACCAATGCCTATACATTTATTAATGAATTCCAAAAAATTAATAAACAAAATGTATTAAAAATAGTTAATTTCATAAGATCTAATCAATCACCCTTAATAAGAAATATTTTAGATTTTGATCAAGACGACATTCTTAAAAGAAATAACTCTAATAGTGGTGCCTTAATATATGAAAATTCAGTTTTATGTACAATTTTAAAAGATATTAATTATCAAAATGAGGAAATTTATACTTTAACAATAAGTAGATATTGGGATAATAGATTTAATTCTATTTTAAAAGAATTTATAAAAAGTTTTTTTGAAAAATCACCTGTTTCATATTTAAAAACCTATAAAGAAAATTCTCAATTAAATGTTTTTCTCGAAGAGTGTAATATCAAAGAAAAAAATCAAGAAATAATTCTTATTAGGAACACAATAATTAAGAATGAAGCCAAACAAGTAAATATAATAAATCAATCTTTGGAATCAATCTTTGAAAAATTAAGTCCACAAGGTAATCCATATCCATCTCCTTTTCCATTAAAAACAAAGTGAAATTTTGCAAACCCAAACCCAAGTCAATTTTGAGTTTGGATATAGGTACCAAAAGAATAGGATTAGCTTATTGTGATCCCCTTTGCATAACATCAAATATACTTCCAGCAGTAAAAAGATTTAAAAATAATCAAGAGATTAAAATCATTAGAGATTATATATATGAATTTAATTTGACTGGTTTTATTGTGGGTATTCCGCTAGATGAGGAAGGTAAAATGACCACTCAAGCTATTGACTGTAAAAATTACGGTCAATTACTTTCAAATGAATTAAATCTTCCATTTTCTTATGTCAATGAACATAGTTCAACTTGGGAATCTTCAGAAAGATTTGGAATAAAAAAAGATAAATCCGGATTGATTGATAGTTTTTCAGCAAAAATAATACTTGAACAATGGATCGAAGAGGGTCCTGAATTAGAAGAAATAGCTGGTAAACATCAGATAAAATATTAGTATTAAAAAGGATAAATAATTTTTAAATGAAAGAAGCCAATTCAAATGATAATTATGATGCACAGACTCTTTTATTAAATGACTCAAATGGAAACGAGCTATTTTGTTATCTTGAACAATTAGTAAGTATTGAGGGCCAAGAATATGCTTTATTAACGCCAGTTGATACTCCAGTAAGTCTTTTTAAGATAAATGAAAAAGATGAACCTGAATTAATTGAGAAAATAGATAAAAATGAACAAATACTAAAAAATGCTGAAGCAGTTCTTCAAGAACATGATTTAAGACTTATCAGATCAGCAGTTACATTAACAGTATCAGGAGAACTTGAAGAACCAATTTACGATGAATTAGAAGAAGATTACGTCGATGATGATAGTGAGAGTTATGAATTGCTCGTTAACTTTAATCTTTTTGATCAAGAATATGGTTTATATATACCACTAGATCCTTTTTTTATTGTGGGTAGATTAAAAGACAAAGTTGTCTTATTAGTTGAAGATGATGAGTTCGATAGAATTCAACCTTTGATTGAAACTGAGCTTGAAAAAAGTAGTTCTTAAAATCAATGAGATCTATCCTAAAAGTCAATTGGGATTCAGACTTACCAATATATAATATTTCTCAATCTGAATTGCAAAAAAAAGGAATTAATTCTTTATTGCTAGATGTGGATGGAACTCTAGTAAATAGAAAATCTAATATGATCCCAAAAGCTGTAAAAAATTGGATCTTAGAATCTAAAAAACTTTTCTCCTTGTATCTAATAAGTAATAATCCATCAAAAAAAAGAATCGCAAAAATAGCGAAAGAATTAAATTTAAGGTATAAATACAATGCATCAAAACCAAGAAAAAAAGCAACTTTGTCTGCTATCAAAGAAATTGGCAGAGAGCCAAAAAATATAGCCATTATTGGCGACAGGATTTTTACAGATATTATTGTTGGCAATAGATGTGATATAAAAACAATATTAGTTAAGCGATTAAATAGAGATGGCTTGCCTATAAAATTTAATTTAACTTTGATAATAGAAAAATTAATTTCTCATTTTATAAAATGAAAACTTGGGTTATAAAAATTGGTACTAGTATTTTAAGAGGAACAGAGGAAACATCTACAGAAGAAGTTATTGAAAACCTTTCTAGATCCTTTACAAATTTTCTTTCAAAAGGAAACAAATTAATTTTAGTAACTAGTGGAGCCGTCGGATTAGGTTGCCAAAAATTAAATATTAAAACGAGACCAAATGATTTAAGTACCCTTCAAGCTACTGCTGCAGTAGGTCAAGTTAATTTAATGTCCTTATACGATAAAGTATTTAATAAATTAGGTCATAATATTGCTCAAATTTTAATAACTAAAGCTGATTTCAATTCACGAGAATCCTTTAATAACGCTTCTAAAACTTTAAAAAAATTAATCGATTTAAATGTTATTCCAATAGTAAATGAAAATGATACCGTAGCAAATGAAGAGCTTAAATATGGAGATAATGACACCCTCTCTGCTTTAGTTGCCTTGGCTATAAATGCTAACAAGCTTATTTTATTAACCGATATTGAAAATCTATACTCAAAAGATCCACGTAATAATCAAGATGCGCAGCCTATTAAAGAAGTACATAATAGTGAATTAAAGGATATTAAAGATAAAAATAATCAAAACTCAAATAATGAATGGGGAACAGGAGGAATTTCTACAAAATTAATTTCTGCAGAAATAGCAACAAAAGGAGGAGTCGAAGTCCAACTAGTTGATGGAACTAATAAAAAAAACTTAATTGAAATTTTTAATGATAATAAAATTGGAACTTTATTTTATCCATTAGAAAAACCTATAGGAAACAAAAAAAGTTGGCTTTCACATGCAATTCAAACAGTAGGGAAAATCACTTTAGATGATGGCGCTTCATTTGCAATCAAAAAAAAAGGTGCCTCACTTTTAGCGGTTGGTGTTAAGAATGTAGAAGGAAACTTTACGATTAATCAGGCAGTTAAAATCGTAAATACAAATGATAAAGAGGTTGCAAAAGGTTTAGTATCAATAAGTAGCGACAAATTAAGAAGTATCTTAAATAATAAAGAAAATAACAACTCCTCGATAATTGTCGTACACAGAGATGTTCTTGCTCTCTCTTAGAAAAAAATTAAAACTGAAAAATGCTTTTAAGTGATTTAGTTGATCTAATAAAAAAAGGAAATTCAAATTTTATTAGTGCTAATATTTTCGAAGATTTAAATATAGATGATGCTGCCTCATTAGATGCTGCAGTTAAACATCAAATATCTTTTTTAGAAGAAAATAATATACTTAAAGAAAAATTAGATCAAACTAAAGCATCAGCAATAATAACTACTAACAACGATGAAATCGTTTGTGCCCTAAAAAAACTCAATATATCCAACATAATCGTTAAAAATCCAAGAATTGCATTTGCAGAAGTATTGGATTATTTATATAAAACTATCAATTTCAAACCAGGAATTCATGCTTCAGCAGTTATAGATAAAACAGCAATAATTGGAGCAGATTGCCATATTGGACCTAATGTCTATATTGGAGAAAATACCGTAATTGGAGACAATAATCATATTCTTCCTGGATCATCAATTTTAGGCAATGTTCAAATAGGAAATAATAATATAATTCATCCAAATTGTGTTATTTACGAAAATACCACTCTAAAAAATAATTGTGTAATTAATTCAAATTCTGTTATTGGATCTGAGGGATTTGGTTTTATTCCTGAAAATGGCAAATGGGTAAAGATGCCGCAAAAAGGTGGTGTAAAAATAATGAGTTTTGTAGAAATTGGAACTAATTGTTGTATTGATAGACCCGCAGTTGGATTTACTTTTATTGATGAGGGAACAAAGTTGGATAATTTAATACAAATAGGTCATGGCGTAAAAATTGGAAAGAATTGTGCATTTGCAGCTCAAGTTGGTATCGCTGGAGGCGCAAATATTGGAGATGGTGTTATTTTGGCAGGGCAAGTAGGAGTCAATAATAGAGTAAAAGTTGGTAATAATGTCATTGCGAGTTCAAAATGCGGAATCCATTGTGACATTGAAGATGGCAAGGTAATAAGTGGTTTCCCTGCGATGGAAAATAAATCATGGCTAAGGAGTTCAAGTATTTTTAAAAAATTACCAGAATTAGCAAAAAAACTTAGACAATTAGACAAGCAATAATTTATTGTTCTATTAAACAAAAATTTAAATGAAGAAATATAAGATTGTTTTATTGTCAGGAGACGGAATTGGACCAGAGATTTCAGAAGTTTCAAAAAAAGTTTTAAAAAAGCTTTCAAAAAATCATAATTTCGATATTGAGATTATTGAAAAATTATTTGGAGGGATAGCGTATGAAAAATATGGTACTCCTGCTCCAGATGAGACACTAGATCAATGTAAAAAAAGTGACGCAGTACTTTTAGCATGTGTTGGAGATATTAAATATGATTCTCTTGCGAGAGAATTAAGGCCAGAAAGTGGGTTACTAAAGTTAAGATCTGCCCTAAACCTTTTCGCAAATATCAGGCCTGTCAAAATAAGAAAATCTCTATTAGATGCAAGTACATTAAAAAAAGAAATCGTTGAGCATGTAGATCTTATTGTTGTAAGAGAATTAATAGGAGGAATTTATTTTGGAAAACCAAGAGGACACATAACAAATACAAAAATCCCAAAAGCTTTCAATACGATGGTTTATGATTCGACTGAAATAGAAAGAATAACCGAAATAGCAATAAAAATTGCTAACCAAAGAAATAAAAAAATATGTTCTGTTGATAAATCAAACGTTCTTGAGGTTAGTCAATTGTGGAGAGATACAGTTTTAAATATCACCTCAAAAGATAAAAATATATCTATAAGCAATATGTACGTTGATAATGCAGCAATGCAATTAGTTAGAGATCCTGGTCAATTTGATGTGATTTTAACTAGTAATTTATTTGGAGATATTTTAAGCGATTTAGCCGCAATGTTAACTGGTTCTATTGGTATGCTTCCATCTGCTTCTTTAAACAATAATGGCCCAGGCGTTTTTGAACCTGTTCATGGTTCGGCTCCTGATATAGCGGGTAAAAACATAGCTAATCCTATTGCAATGCTTTTATCTGCTTCCATGATGTTAAAAATTGGATTAAATGAAGAAGAAGCTGCAGAAAATTTAGAAACTGCCATTGATAAAGTTTTATCAAAAGGATTTAGAACAGCAGATTTAGCTGATGGGTCTACTGAAGTTTTATCTTGCAGTGAAATCGGAGATAAAATAATGGATGAAATTTAATAAAAAAATTAATAAATAAAAAAATATTTTTAAGTAAAACATAAAGTTGGCATATGACCTGTCAGAATCATTAGATATTGTTTTTAAAAAATGTCAAAACGTCATCCAGTAGTTGCTGTAACAGGATCTTCAGGAGCAGGAACAAGTACAGTAAAAAGAGCCTTTGAGCATATTTTTGCCAGAGAAGATATTGTTCCCGCAGTTGTTGAAGGTGATAGTTACCACAGATTTGAAAGAATGCCTATGAAAAAAGCTATGGCAGACGCTCTTTCAAAAGGTGAAAATTTCTCACATTTTGGTCCAGAGGCTAATCTTTTTGACAAGCTAGAAGAACTTTTTAAAATCTATGGTGAAACTGGAGGAGGGAAGAAAAGATATTATTTACATAGTCTTGAAGAAGCAGAAGAACATAATACAAGACTTGGGACATCCCTAGAACCTGGGCAATTTACTCCATGGGAAGATATTCCTGAGGGAACAGATGTACTTTTTTATGAAGGTTTGCATGGCGGGGTAGAAGGTGATGGATACAATGTTGCCTCTTATGCCGATCTACTTGTTGGAGTTGTTCCGATAACAAATTTAGAGTGGATTCAAAAAATCCATAGAGATAATGCAGAAAGAGGTTACTCAGCGGAAACCATTGTAGATACTATATTGAGAAGAATGCCTGATTATATAAATCATATATGCCCACAATTCAGCAAAACCGATATTAATTTCCAAAGAATTCCCACAATTGACACTTCTAATCCTTTCATATGCAGGAATATCCCAACTCCTGATGAGAGCTTTGTGATCATACATTTTAGAAAAGGGGCAAGAGAGAAATGGGGGATTGATTTTCAATACTTGCTTGGAATGATTAATGATTCATTTATGTCAAGTCCAACAAGTATCGTTGTAAATGGAGGTAAAATGGGATTCGCAATGGAACTAATTCTCACTCCAATAATTCATAAAATGATTGAGGAGAAAAACAAATAATAATTAATTTTCGATTATCAACTTAAATCATTATTTTTTAATTTTGAAAAGTTTTTAATCTAGAGGATCTCAAATTTTTATATATCTTTCTTGATAAAAGTACCTTACATAGATTTAAATAGAAAAAAAAGGAAAAGTTGTGTCATTAATCGACTGGTTTGCCGCAAGGCGTAAAGATCAATTTGTTGGGAAAGTTTCCCAAGATACTGACGAAGGAGATGGTTTGTGGGTTAAATGTTCAGAGTGTTCGCAAGTAGCCTATAGAAAAGACCTAATTTCAAATTTCAATGTTTGTAGTAATTGTGGACACCACAATAGGATTAATAGCGATGAAAGGATAAATATAATTGCTGATAAAAATTCATTCAAAGAATTTGATAGCTCACTAAGTCCTACAGATCCTTTGGGTTTTAAAGATAGAAGAGCGTATGCTGATCGAATTAAAGAAAGTCAAGCAGGTACAGGTTTAAGAGATGGAGTCGTAACAGGTATCTGTTCTGTGAATTCAATGCCTTTAGCATTAGCTGTTATGGATTTTAGATTTATGGGAGGATCCATGGGTTCAGTAGTTGGTGAAAAAATTACAAGGATAATTGAGAGAGCAACTTTGGAAAATTTTCCAATTCTTATTGTTTGCGCATCAGGAGGAGCAAGGATGCAAGAAGGTATGTTAAGTCTCATGCAAATGGCAAAAATATCTGGAGCACTAAAAAAACATAAAGAGAAAAATCTCCTATATATGCCCTTGTTAACTCATCCAACTACTGGAGGGGTAACAGCCAGCTTTGCGATGTTAGGTGATTTAATTTTGGCGGAACCTAAAGCACTTATTGGATTTGCTGGAAGAAGGGTTATAGAACAAACATTAAGAGAAAAATTACCCGATAATTTTCAAACAGCTGAATATCTGCTTGAGCATGGTTTTGTTGATGTAATAGTGAAAAGGAAAGATCTCAAGGATACTCTGACTAAAATTTTAAAAATTCATGGTGTAAAAGAACTCGCAGAATCAAATATATAAAATGAGAATAATTTCTAATTTATTTTATTTTTCTTTAAGCCTTCTACTCTTTATTTTAAACTTTACCTCCTATTCATATGCAATAGGAAATGTTGATTGGGTTCTCCTAAAAGAGAATGATGATGGGAAGGAATGGCTTGATAAAGGGAGTATTAAGTCGCTCCCAAATGGCGAAATAAGTGTGTTAACAAAGTTCTTTAAGAATCCAACTAATTCTGATGATGATGAAGAGTTATCACTTTATGTAATGAGAATTAATTGCAATGAAAAAAAGTTCAAAGATACATCAATAAATGGAATTCCTCAATTCAATTCAAAATGGCAAACTTCTAATAATGATGAACTTATAGATGTTGTTATTGAAAATAGCTGTTCAGAGTTTATTAATAAATAAGAATGAATACTAAAAATAAAAAATTAAAAATAGCAATCGCTGGACTAGGATTTGGGAAAAAAGTTCATTTAGAGGCATTAAAAGAGTCTGATCACTTAACTCCTGTAGCAATTTATCATTACGAGAAAAAGCAAAAATCGATATTAGAAAAAGAAACGGGCTTAGATTTTTTTCACAATTGGGAAGACTTAGTTAAATCTCCAAATATTGATGGAATTATTATTGCAACTCCTCCCGAATCAAGATTTAAGTTAGCAAAACAAGCCCTTGAGAACAATAAAAATTTGCTCCTAGAAAAACCCGTTTCAATATCCTCTTCAGAAATTGAAGAGCTTCAGAGAATATCTTTGATTAATAATTTAAGCGTAGGTGTTGATTTTGAATATAGAGCAGTACCTCTTTTCCTTCAGACAAAAAAGCTTATTGATGAAAATATCTTAGGAGATATATATTTAGTCAAATTAGATTGGTTAATGGGCAGTAGATCCGACCCCAAAAGATTCTGGAATTGGTACTCATTGGAAGAAAAAGGTGGAGGAGTTATTGGTGCTTTAGGTACTCATGCATTTGATATGTTGAATTGGTTTTTTGGAGAAGCAATAAACGTGTCTGGCAAGTTAGCAACATCAATAAAAAAAAGACCTTTACCTAATTCATCTGATTTAAATGATGTTACGAGTGAAGATGTATGTTTAGCTAATATAGAAATATCAAACTACAGCTCAAATCTTTTTCCATGTCAGGTATCTTTATCATCAATTTCTAAAAATGGTAGAGGATTTAGTTTAGAAATATATGGAAGCGAAGGTTCACTAATTCTTAAAAGCGAAAACCAAAAAGATTATGTACATGGTTTTAATTTGAAATATTCAAACAACGAAAATAAAATACAAAATCTATCTGCAGATTCAAGTTTTAATTTTGAAAAAACGTGGACTGATGGGAGAATAGCTCCAGTTTTGAGAATTCAAAATTTATGGGCTCAGAGTATAATTAATGGAACACCCTTAATACCAGGCTTATCCGAGGGACTTGCTAGTCATAAAGTTTGCGAAGCCATAAGAGAATCTTCCAAAAGTGGATTAAGTATCAAAATTTAAGGCTATACATTTATAAGTAGCAATTATCACCCGATAAAGTATTGGATTGATTTTATTTTTTTTTCATATTCTGGAAAAATCAATTGAATTGAATTATTAAAGAATGGCTTTAAATTATTACAAAAATGAGCTTAAAGAAAATGCTCAATTACTAGCTTCTAAAGGAAAAGGAATATTAGCGGTAGATGAATCCACTAAAACAGTAGGTAAAAGACTCGCTGGAATTGGCGTTGAGAATACTGAAGACAATAGGAAGGCATATAGAGGAATGCTTTTTACTACAGAGGGTCTTGGCAAATATATAAGTGGAGCAATCCTCTTCGAAGAAACTCTTTATCAGAATCACCAAGATGGCGAGTCAATGGTTAAGAAACTAAATGAATTAGGTATTATTCCAGGTATAAAGGTCGATAAAGGCCTAAATCCACTTCCAGGAGGGGGAGATGTAGAAACTTTTTGCTCTGGCCTAGATGGGTTAGTTGAAAGAGCTGCAAAATATTATGAACAAGGTGCCAGATTTGCAAAGTGGAGAGCAGTTCTGCAAATTACAAATGATGGTTGTCCTTCAAAACTATCAATTCAAGAGAATGCTTGGGGATTAGCAAGGTATGCAAGATCAGTTCAAGAATCTGGTTTAGTACCAATTATTGAACCTGAAATCTTAATGGACGGTAATCATACTATTGAAAAAACTGCTGAAGTTCAAGGAGAGGTAATAAAGCAGGTTTATATTGCCTGTCAAGCTAATGGAGTTTTTCTAGAAGGCACTCTATTAAAACCTTCTATGACTGTTAATGGAGCAGATTGTCCAACAAAGGCTGATCCTATGAAGGTTGCTGAAATGACAATTAGAACTATGGAAAGATGCGTTCCTGCATCTGTTCCTGGAATAGTTTTCTTATCAGGAGGGTTAAGCGAAGAAGCTGCTTCTGTTTATCTAAATAACATGAACACTCTTTACAGGAAAGCTTTATGGAATGTTTCATTCTCCTATGGAAGAGCATTACAGCACTCATGCTTAAAGGCCTGGAAAGGAAGCGACGTTGAAGGAGGTCAAAAAGCATTAATAGCAAGAGCCCAAGCAAACTCTGAAGCTTCAAAAGGTGCCTATGTAGCAGGATCTCAACCTTCATCTGATGAGCAATTGTTTGTGGCAGGCTACACTTACTAACTAAAAAAATCCTAAAAATATACTCTGGGTCATAAAATTAGTTTCTTTAATTTAGTATTTTGTATATCTAATGACGTGACATTTGATACCTCTTTATACTAAACTCTCGGAAACATATGCTTTATATAGCATTTAACTCATTTTAATTATGGCCCTCGTTCCACTAAGACTACTTTTAGACCACGCTGCTGAGAATGGTTACGGTATTCCAGCTTTCAATGTTAATAACCTTGAGCAAGTTCAAGCAATTATGGAAGCAGCATATGAAACTGATAGTCCTGTAATCCTCCAAGCTTCAAGAGGGGCAAGAAATTATGCAGGAGAAATCTTCTTACGTCATCTAATCCTTGCTGCGACAGAAACATATCCAAATATTCCAGTGGTAATGCACCAAGACCATGGTAATGAGCCATCAACATGCTATTCAGCAGCAATAAATGGTTTCACATCAGTAATGATGGATGGTTCTCTAGAGGCAGATGCAAAAACACCCGCAAGTTACGAATATAATGTTGCAGTTACTAAAAAGGTTGTAGATTTTGCTCATTCAGTTGGGGTTAGTGTTGAAGGAGAATTAGGTTGCTTAGGTTCATTAGAAACAGGGAAAGGAGAAGCTGAAGATGGTCATGGTTTTGAAGGTGAACTTTCTACAGATATGCTTTTGACTGATCCTGAAGAAGCTGCAGATTTTGTTGCTAAAACAAAAGTTGATGCATTAGCTATTGCTATAGGTACAAGTCATGGTGCTTATAAATTCACAAGAAAACCTACAGGAGAAGTTCTTGCAATAAGCAGAATTGCTGAAATTCATAAAGCACTTCCCAATACCCATCTTGTAATGCATGGATCAAGTTCAGTTCCTCAGGAATGGTTGGATATCATTAACAAATATGGTGGTGAAATCCCTCAAACATATGGTGTTCCTGTTGAAGAGATTCAAGAGGGAATAAGAAATGGAGTTAGAAAAGTCAACATTGATACCGATAACAGACTTGCTTTCACTGCCGCTGTTAGAGAGGCAGCATTTGCTGATAAGGCAAACTTTGACCCAAGACATTTCAACAAACCTGCTAGAAAATACATGAAGCAAGTTTGTCTTGATAGATACAAACAGTTCTGGTGCGAAGGGCAAGCAAGTAAGATCAAACAAAACAGTACAAATTATTTTGCTGATCTTTACGCTAAAGGTGATTTAGATCCAAAAGTAAAAGCTACTGTTTAATTTCTTCCCAAATTAAATAAAAAAAAGACCTCCTAAATTGGGGTCTTTTTTTATTTCAATATTAATGATTTTAATGTAAAGAGGCCATCAGTCCCACCAATTGTCTCGTCACATGCTCGCTCTGGATGAGGCATCAAACCTAGAACATTTCCCTTTTCATTTGTTATGCCTGCGATATCGAATGAGGACCCATTAGGATTATTTTTATATCTCAAAGCAATCAATTCATTATCTACAAGTTTTTTTAAAGTATCAGAATCACAATGATATCTTCCTTCCCCATGCGCTATTGGCAACTTAATAGTTTGTTTTTCATCTCCATTATTAAACCAACCTCCTTTTGAAGAAATGATATCAAGTTCAACGTCATCACAGATAAAATTAAGATTTTTATTTGCAACAAGAGCACCAGGCAAAAATCCTGATTCTGTCAAGATTTGAAACCCATTACAAATTCCTAAAACTCTTTTCCCGCTTTTAACAAACTCATCCAAGGCATTTATTAATGGAGAGAATCTCGCAATTGCTCCGCATCTCAAATAATCACCATAGCTAAATCCTCCAGGTAAAACTATTGCATCTACATCACTTAAATCTGAAGACTCATGCCACAAGTATTTTGTTCTTATGTCTAGACAACCTTCCAATGCCCATGAAACATCACGATCACAATTAGAACCAGGGAAGACAACAACTCCTACAGTAAAATTATCCATCTTATAATTTTTCTAGTGAATACTCGTAATCTTCAATAACAGTATTTGCGAATAACCTATCACACAATAAATCAATTTTTTCTCTTACTTCGTTTTCACCATTACCTTCTATTTTCACCTCAATCATTTTTCCTATACGTAATGATTTTATTCCCTCGGCTCCAAGTTTTATAGAAGCAGATTTAGTAGCTTCCCCTGCTGGATCTAAAACTGAGGGTCTTAGTCTTACAAAAACTTTTACAGCAAATTGGTCCAATTAAAAATTAATTTCTACTAGAAGATTAGTTTAAATTTTAATAAAAAGTACTATTGATTAATAAACAAATATTTTTTACCTTAAGGTTTTCTGAGTTATTAAATGTCTATGTAGCCCCTACCAAAACAAACTAAACAAGTTCTTCTTGAATTTTCAGGTGTTTTAAAATTTCCTGAGCCTCCACATTTTGAACATTTTATTTTATCAATTGAAGAAATTTCGTTAGAGATTATTTGTTTTAAAGCAATTTTTGAATTTTCCATCTTGGATTGTCTACTGTAGTAAGTATCCCGACACGTAACTATAAAGTCAAATTGCTATTTTTGGGTCACTTAAAATCTTAAATTTCTCTTTAATTTTTTTATTTAAAGTTTGTATAGATTTTTCATCAAAGGAAATTATTACTAATTCAAGCCCAGCATTATCATTTGGTCTCCAACAATTGTCTGGAGCTTCTTCAAACCAAGTATTAATTTTCTTTCCAACAATTTGTATTTGTAAAGGCAATGATTTGTTTGGTATCCAAATACGTCCTTTTATTCGAAGAATGTTTAATTCATCCAAGATTTTTGACATCTCCTTTTCAAAGTAATTTTTTTCAAGGAAATAATTTAATTTAATAGAATCTGATACAAGTTCAACATGATTATGGTCATGTTCTTCAGTTAAAAATTCTTTATAAGTCTCTTTTTTTAAATTAAAATCAAATAGATAATTTAAATCAATTTTGCCATTCTTGGATTTAAGGACTGGTGTAGATGAATTTAGACTTCCTTGAATTTTATTTTTTACTACGTCAAACTGATCATCATTTAAGATATCTGATCTAGAGACTAAAACGATATCAGAAACTTCTAGTTGCTCCTCAAAAAGTTCATCTACAGTGGCGTTATGATCAATTTTATCTGTTTCATTATATTGTTTTATTATTTTATTTAAATCATTAATTGGTGAACCAATTAGCATAGATTCTCCATTAACGATACCAACAACAACATCAAGGTAGATGGAAGACCTAATCTCAGGCCAGTTAAGTGCTTGAATTAAGGGAATTGGTAGTGCCAACCCACTTGTTTCGATAATTATTGATTCGATAGGAGGATTAAATTCTAGGAGAGCTTTTATTGATGGAACAAAGTCATCTTGAACAGTACAACATAAGCATCCATTGTTTAATTCGATAACGCAGTCGTCTTCAGATTCATCACATTTATCACAACTTTTAATCAAATCACCGTCAATTCCAACATCACCAAATTCATTAATTATTAAACCAAATTTTTTATTACTCTCTTTTAATAGATATCTTAGAAAAGTTGTTTTACCTGAACCAAGAAATCCCGAAACAACAATAACTGGAATTTTTTTTTTCATCTTTGATGATTAACAACCTAAGCTATATTCTGTACTCTCTCCTGTGGAACTATTTGTGCCATTAGCAATCGCACATAATTGTTTTTGTTGTGTACGACTAAGAACAGCATCAGTAAAATCTGCACCATCTATTTTTGCACCTTCAAAATTACTCTCCATTAATAAAGCATTAGTAAAATTAACATCCGAAAGATCAGCATCTGTAAAGTCTGTTGCATAAGCTAGTGCATCTCTTAAATTTGCTCCAGTAAACTTTGAGTTTTGCAATTTACTATTATTGAACACCGCCCCTTCTAAATTACTTTCACTGAAATTAAACCCATTCAAATCAAACTTAACGTATTCGTTACCGCTTAAATCTTGACCATGCATATCTGGCTCTAAATTAAGGTCTTGCTGGTTTCTAATCTCAGGAGGTCTTTTAGCCCATGCAGAATTTACAGAATTAAAAAATAAAATCCCAACGAATAACAAAGTAATAAGTGCATTCTTTAGAGAGGGGAAAACAATTGATTTAATCATAATAAGACTGTATTTTAGAACTTAAGTATTTAAAGTTTGTAAGAGTATTTTAAAGGAAAATATATGGCAATGTCACTAAAGGTTATTGTTCCTCCTCATCCATTAATAAAACATTGGCTTTCAATATTGCGAGAAAAAAATACTCCAAATATTTTGTACTCAACAGGATATGAGCAATTAGGGAAATGGCTTACATATGAAGCATTACGTAATTGGCTGCCATATAAAAAAGAAATAGTTAATACTGGTAATGGAGACGCAGATGGATTCTTTATTAATAATGATTATCCAATAAAAGTGCTCGCAATGTTGCCCGAAGGGTTATCTCTTTGGTTTGGATCTAAAGAAGTAATTCCTAATTCAACCCTCTCATTAGGAGAACTTCCTAAAACTATTGAATCAAATGAAGGACTTATATTTTATTCAGAACAAATAACAACAAAATCAGCAACATTAGAAACTTTAATTAAATTAAAGGAATTAGGTGTTGATTCAAATAGGGTTCTTTTAATAACTGCAATTTGCTCAAATAAAGGATTAAATGAAATTGCGAAATTACTCCCTAACCAGGTAATTTACACTTCTTGCATAGATGAGGAAGACGAAAAAACACAATTATTAGTACCGGGTATTGGGAATCCTCTATCGCGTTTAAGTACTATATTTAAAGATAAGAACTAATATAGAATATAGGAGTAAATATTTTACCAATGTCTGAATACAGAGATTCGTCTTCAAATAATCTTTTATCATTAATAAGCGGTGCTTTTATTGGAGCAGCAGGTCTAGCTTGGTGGTTAATATCCGAAGCAGACAAAAGAAAGGAGGAAAAAAAACAAAAAGCAATGATGTATTCCTCCAGAATTCAAGACGGCTCAGAAGCGATTGATTCAAATGAAAATATAAATGAAGTTGAAGGAGAGAATCTGGAGAAGAAAGTTGAGCAACTTAATTCTGCAATTGCTGATGTGAGGAAGCAACTTGAAGAGTTGGGGCAATAGAATAAAATAGGTTCTCAAATAATATGAATAAACTCAGATCATCTGCAATAACCCAAGGTGTGCAAAGATCCCCTAACAGATCGATGTTAAGAGCTGTTGGATTTAATGATGAAGATTTTAATAAACCTATTATTGGAGTTGCAAATGGATACAGCACCATAACACCATGCAATATGGGTTTAAATAAGTTAGCTCTAAAAGCTGAAGAGTCTATAAAAAGATCAGGTGGGATGCCTCAAATGTTTGGGACTATAACAGTAAGTGATGGGATTTCTATGGGAACAGAGGGCATGAAATATTCCCTAGTTTCAAGAGAAGTTATTGCTGATTCAATTGAAACAGCATGCAATGCTCAGAGTATGGATGGAGTACTTGCTATAGGTGGATGTGATAAAAATATGCCGGGTGCCATGATTGCGATTGCAAGAATGAATATCCCCTCAATTTTCATTTATGGAGGGACAATAAAGCCTGGGAAATTGCATGGAGAAGATCTTACTGTTGTTAGTGCATTTGAAGCTGTTGGACAATTAACATCAGGCAAAATTAATGAAGAAAGGCTAATCCAAGTTGAGAAAAATTGTATTCCTGGTGCTGGTAGCTGTGGAGGAATGTTTACAGCTAATACAATGTCTGCGGTTATTGAAGTATTAGGGTTAAGTCTTCCTCACAGTTCCACTATGGCTGCTGAAGATCTTGAAAAAGAATTAAGTGCAGATAAAAGTGCTGAGATACTAGTCTCTGCAATAGAAAAAGATATAAGACCTCTAGACCTAATGACAAAGAAAGCATTTGAAAATGCAATATCAGTAATTATGGCAATTGGCGGATCAACAAATGCGGTATTGCACATCTTAGCTATTGCGAATACTGCAGGAATAGATATCAACATTAATGATTTTGAGAGAATCAGACAAAAAGTACCAGTTATTTGTGACCTTAAACCGAGTGGTAAATATGTGACGGTGGATCTTCATAAGGCAGGTGGAATTCCACAAGTAATGAAAATACTTTTGAAAGCAGGATTAATTCATGGCGATTGCAAAAACATTGAAGGCAAAACCATCTCAGAATACTTACAGAATATTCCAGATAAGCCTCCAACAAATCAAAATGTCATAAGAGACATAGATGAACCTCTTTATAAAAAAGGACATCTAGCGATATTAAAAGGTAACTTAGCGAGCGAAGGTTCTGTAGCCAAAATCAGCGGAGTAAAAAACCCTGTATTAACAGGTCCCGCAAAGATTTTTGAAAGTGAAGAGGATTGTTTAAAATCGATATTAAATAACGATATCAAAGCTGGTGATGTTGTTGTTATTAGAAACGAAGGTCCTGTAGGAGGTCCAGGCATGAGAGAAATGTTAGCTCCAACATCTGCGATTGTTGGTCAAGGGCTAGGAGAGAAGGTTGCTTTAATTACCGATGGCAGATTTAGTGGGGGTACCTATGGTCTTGTTGTGGGTCACATAGCTCCAGAGGCTGCTGTAGGAGGAAATATTGCTCTAATAAAACAAGGTGATCTAATTACAGTAGATGCTGTAAAACAACTAATTGAAGTTGATTTATCTGACGAAGAATTAGAAAAAAGAAAAAAAGATTGGGTAAAACCTATTCAAAAATACAAAAGAGGAATTCTTTCAAAATATTCGAGAATTGTAAGCACATCAAGTTTAGGGGCTGTTACTGATTTATAAATCAGCTCAAATTTTATTTTCTTAATCAATAAAACTTTTTATCCTATTTGCTAAATTTTCCAATCTAGCACTGTATTTTGGTGAGTTGCATTTTTTTCCATTATTGCTATCCATCCATAATGTTTTAACTCCGCACCATAATATTGGTTCAGCAGGGAAGTTAAGCTTAGAGATTACTAAAACCAACTCTTTATTTGATTTAAAAAGTTCTAATTCAAGATCATAAATTTCTAATCTTTTACCTTCTTTATCTCGACATAAGATATTAACGGTTAAATCGATATCTTCATTTTCGAATTCGTATTCACCATTTATTTTCACTACAGAATGAACAAAAGGTTTATTTGTTAAATCTGCTGACTTAGCGATTAGGCTCTCTATATTTTTAGGTGGATTTTCAAATAACACTTATTGATTTAATTAAAACTTTGATTAAACCCTGTTTAAATTCATTATTAAGTAATCCATCATCACCGAACTTAGAGTGTAGTAGTTGCAATCTTTTAATTTTAGATGGCTTGAATTTAAATGGAAAACGTACTTTATTAGCTCTTACTGAAGGTTTTAACTCACTAAAAGGAATTTGAACATTTGTTGTCCCGAATTTTTTTGTTGGGAATGATTTAATCCATCTAAGTCCACCCGGAATAAATTCGGTTAGTCCTAGTAGATCATCTTCACAAGCGACAGCAAATTTAAAAGTTCTTCCTTGTCCATCAATATTTAATTCAAAGGATGAATACTCAGATACATTTAAAGAAGGTTTATATATAGACGATCTACAACTAACAAATCCTCCTGCTTTCTCGACAATATTACCCTTTAATATCAAACCCGAATTTGAAATTTCACAAAAAGCTGAACTTGACCCGCCCATAACAGTATCATTTAATGTTTTCCAACCATCGAACTCCTTTTTCTGGAATAAAAATTTTTTCTTACTCATTAAATAATTTAAATTATTAATAGACTTTAACTAAATTTCTAATTCTTTTGCTGATTCCTGATCACAAAATATTGAAATTTGATTAATAGATTTTATTAATTTTGATGGTGTTCTTTCTGGTTGCTCTTTTTCATCTAATAACCGCTCAAGAGCAATTCTTTTAGAAGCTCCACTAACTAAAAATACTATCTTTGAAGAAGCTGAAAGAACCTTTGGAGTTAATGAAATTCTTTTTAAACCTTTACCTTCATTAAAAATAACAAAATCATCTACATTATTATTTTTTTGATAGGGGAATAGTGATGCTGTATGACCATCGTCACCAAGACCTAATAATGTTAAATCAAAAGTTGGAGGGTTTGATCCGCATTTTTCAAATAATTTAGAAATAAATTGATTTTTTATAGCTTCATCATCAGCACTTAGATCATTGAAAATTTCATAAAAAAAAGCTTTAGATCCAAAATTAGTTAACAATGAATTCTTCAACATTAAAGAGTTACTCAATTCTGAATTTGGATCAACGCATCTTTCATCTCCTAAAAAGACATCAACCATATCCCATCTAAGATCGTTTTTTGATAAAAGCTTATAGACAGATTTAGGAGTTGAACCTCCACTTACACAAAATTTGAACCTGTCTTTCTTTTTTAAAGTATGAATAATGTGGCTTTCAATAAACTTAAAAACCGCTGTAGATAGCTCTAACTTGTCTTTGTAAATGTTGAGTGTATATCCATTTTTAACCTTTTCAATCATTTCATCCATTCAGTATGAAAACTACCTTCCTTATCAATTCTTTCATATGTATGAGAGCCAAAACAGTCTCTCATTGCCTGAACAAGGTTCTGAGGAAGTCTATTGGTTCTATAACTATTCAAATAATCTAAGGTACTGGATAGACATGGGACTGGTATACCAGCTTTTGTGGATAACGAAACAACTTTAGCTAAGTTATCTAATCTTGTGGCAATTTCATTATTGAACCAATCATCAAAAATTAAATTTTTTAGATTAGGATCTTTGTTATAAGCATCTTGAATTTTACTTAATAATTTTGATCTAATTATGCAACCACCTTTCCATATTTGAGCAATTGACGGCATATTCAAACCATAGTTATATACTGCAGATGCTTCTCTTAAAATGTCCATACCCTGGGCATAGCTACCTATTGTGGCAAGGACTACAGCATCAAATAAAGGTTTCATTCCATCTGATATATTTCCTAAATCAAAATCCTCTATCTCTTTAGATGGAATAGTTTTTTCAATCTCACTACGTTGCTCTTTTAAAGAACTCATTACTCTTGCATTTAAAGATGCGTAAATAGTTGGGACTGATACCCCCAGTTCTAGAGCACTTACAACAGTCCATAACCCTGTACCTTTCTGGCCAGCTTTATCTAATATTTTTTCCACGACATCATCTCCAGTCATCTCATCTTTTGTATTTAGACAAATCTCTGTTATCTCAACAAGATAAGAAGCTAATTCATCAGTATTATTCCAAATACCAAATACCTCTGACATTTGCTGACCGTTCATACCTTTGACTCTCTTCATAAGGTCATAAGCTTCTGCAAGTATTTGTTCAATTCCATATTCAATTCCGTTATGAACAGTTTTCACAAAATGACCTGAGCCTCCTGGACCAACATATGCAACACATGGTCCGTCTTCAACTTTGGCAGCCATTTTTGTTAATAAGCTTTCTATTGCATCATATGAAGCCTTAGTACCACCGGGCATCATACTTGGACCCTCTAAAGCTCCTTTGGCCCCTCCAGAGACTCCCATCCCAATGTATCCAAATCTTTTACTTTCAAGAGTATTCACCCTTCTTTCTGTATCTTTAAATTGAGAGTTACCGCCATCTATTAATAAATCTCCTTCCTCGAGATATCCAGAAATATTATCAATGACAGCATCTGTTGCGGGCCCAGCTTTTACCATCATTAGAATTCTTCTAGGTCTCTCTAGCTTATTAACAAATTCTTGAATAGTTTCAGCTCCTTCTATATTCTTCCCAAGGCCACGACCTTGTAAAAATTCTTCAGTTTTTGAGTAGGTCCTATTAAAAACTACACTAGAAAATCCATTTCTCTCTGCGTTAAGAACTAAATTTTCGCCCATAACACCAAGACCTATCAAACCAAAATGTGCCTTGGACATAAAAAATTAAAAAACTCAATAAATATAGTCTGCCTGCAACTCAACAAAATTGCTAAAAAAAAATACTTATGTCAGCGAAAAATGATGGAAAAGATTTAAATTACAGTTCCGTTGGCAATAGTTGCATTTTTAACTACTACAACAATTCCATTTCTGATATAAAAGCCTAATTCTGGCTTATCTGCTTCTTCTACTCGATCTTTATTAATGATCACGACATTATCGCCAATTCTTGTATTCTTATCAAGAATTGCTCTTTTTACAGTAGTCCCTTCACCTACTCCGAGAGGAGTTCCGCCCCCTTTTCTTAATTCAATCCTCTCTTCAGGGGATTCAAAGAAATCGGCTCCCATAACAAGAGTATCCTCAAGAACCGAGTCACTTTCAATCCTGCTTCTTACACCTAAAACACAATGTAAAATACTGCATGACTTCAAAATTGTGCCCTCACAAACAATTGAATCAGTAATTTGAGCATCTACAAGTTTAGAAGGGGGTAAAAATCTAGGTCTAGTATAAATTGGAAATTTCTCATCATAAAAACTAAATGGAGGTTTTGGTTGCTCAGTCAATGCAAGGTTTGACTCAAAGAATGCCCCAATTGTGCCTATATCTTCCCAATAATCATCAAATACATAACTTTTAAGAGTATCGCCTCTATTGAGGGCTTCTGGAATTATGTCCTTACCAAAATCCGTATAATTAGGAAATTTATTTAGAAGATCGAAGAGAGTATTTCTGCTAAAAACGTAAATCCCCATAGAGGCTAGATATGGTTTTTCGGCGGCTGACTCCTTACTTAATCCAAATTTTGATGTATCTACTGCCATAGCCTTCAACTTCTCTCCAGTAGGCTTTTCACTAAATTCTTTTATATTTCCTACATCATCGGTTCTCATTAGGCCAAAACCCTCTGCTTGAGCTTCATCAACAGGCAAAGCTGCAACAGTTAAATCAGCACCACTATCTCTATGGTGTTGAACAAATAAACTGTAGTCCATTCTGTACAGTTGATCACCTGACAATATTAAATATTCATCAACATCCCATTCTTGAAATAACCATTGGTATTTTCTAACAGCATCAGCAGTACCTTCAAACCACTTGGGACTATCAGGAGTCTGTTGTGCAGCTAAAACCTCCACAAATCCTTGACCAAAAGGTCCATTTAAATTATAAGTTCTTCCTATATGTCTATTTAGAGAGGCACTATTAAACTGGGTCAATACGTACATTTTTTCAATGCCTGAATTTATACAATTACTAATCGGAATATCTATCAAACGATACTTACCTGCCAATGGCACAGCAGGTTTAGCCCTCATTTTTGTTAGAGGGTAAAGTCTAGAACCTTTTCCTCCTCCGAGGATTATGGCCAACACACGCTTCATTCAATCTAATGGAGGTAGATATACAATTATTTAAAGTAACTGATTATGGGCATATTTAGAAATACAAATGGTCAGTTTACAAAGGTATTTCGATAAATCACTGGAAAAACTTAATATAAATCGAAAAAAATTAGTTATTTTTATCCTCTTCTACCAAAGAAAACAACTTTTCAACGATTTTCAAAGAAACTTGTCTTTCTTCTCTTGATTGAGGACTTCTCAACTTGGTGACCGGCGTATGAAGTATTTTATTAATTATTCCTTTAGTCAGAGCTTCCACAACTTTTCTTTCTCTAGCCGAAAAATCTGGTCCCATTCTGCTAAGTGCTTTTTGCAATTCCTCTTTTCTAATTAACTCCAAATCTGATCTAAGTTTATTAATTACTGGAACGGCCTCTAAACTTGCCCACCATTCTAGAAAAATGATCCTTTCTTCTTCTACTAATGATTCCGCTTCCTTTGCTATTTTCTGTCTAAATTCTTGATTTCTTGAAACGACCTCTTGTAAGTCATCAACATCAAATGATTTAACAAATTCGTGTTGTTTGACATCATTAGATATATTTCTTGGTACACCAATATCAATAAATTTAAGTCTATTACTCAGATTTATTTTTTCAATTTTTGTGAGATCAATAATTGGCTCTTCAGAAGCAGTACTGGTGAAAACAAGCGAAGATAATGATATGTTTTCTTCTAATTCACTTAACCCTTTACAAACAATCTCTAAATCAGGAAAATCTTGAGCAAGATTTAATGCTCTATCAATATTTCTATTTAAAAGGATAAGTTTATGACATCCTTTTGATTTTAAATGAGTTATTAAAAGCCTACTCATTCGTCCGGCGCCAACAACAAGAACGTTCTCTGATTCCAAACTTACAAGAGTATCAAAACCCTTTTCTTGCCCAATTTTTAATTGAGCTAGTTCTACCGCTGCTGAACTGATTGAAACAGCTCCAGTCCCTAAATTTGTTTCGGATCTTACTTTTTTACCTGTACTAACTGATTGAGTTAATAATCTATTAAGAATTGGTCCAGTAGATTGATTCTCTTGACCTAATCTCATCATTTTTTTTACCTGCGAAAGGATTTGTCCTTCCCCTAAAACGAGGCTATCGAGTCCTGCCGAGACTTTCATCAAATGCAAAACTGCTTCTTCCTGTCTAAAGCAAAAAAGATGTGGATTTAAATCTTCAAAAATAATTCCAGAATATTCTGATATGAATTCTTTGATAGATGAAATTCCAGTATTTTTATCCTTTACTAGCGCATATATTTCCAGCCTATTACAAGTACTTAAAATTGCCACCTCTAATACATCAGAGAAAGCTTTTAATGCTTGCAATGACTCTGTTATGGATTGGTCAGGAATACTTAACTTCTCACGCACTTCGACAGGTGCCGTGCGATGACTCAGTCCGACGACAACAATATGCATAAAATTAAAAGTGAATTTTTAAAGGCTGATACTCTTAGCACCATCTTTTATATGGACAGTATTTGTGAACCTTGCAGTACTATCTAATGTACTAATAACTAGACTACTTGTTCTAACACAATCCCTTTCAAATTTAACTCCGTCAAATAATAATCCATCAGTTATTCCACTTCCAGCGAAAACAACATTTTCTCCCGATGCCAATTCATTTGCTTCATAGATTTTATCTATATCTGTTATGCCCATTTCATTAAGACGTTTTATATTTCCTTCTTTTGTGTAATCAGCCCATTCAGAAGTTTGAGCGACTGCCGGATCATAAACTAGTTGTCCTTGAAAGTGTCCGCCCAGAGCTCTCATTGCAGCAGCTGAAATAACACCCTCTGGAGCTGCACCTATTCCCATCAAGCAATGTGTTCCAGTTCCTGCAAAACCGCATGCAATCGCAGCTTGAACATCACCATCAGAAATCGGTTGCACTTTTGCACCACATCCTCGAATCTCTTTAATTAAATCTTTATGTCTGGTTCTATCCATTACAACTACAGTAAGCTCATCAATAGAAAGGCCCAAGCAATCACTTAGTATCTTCAAGTTTTCAGTAGCTGAATTTCTAATATCAACTTTACCTTTAGCCGCAGGAGGCGCTGCTAATTTATTCATGTAAAAATCAGGAGCATTGAAAAGACCACCCGTATCAGAGGCGGCTAAAACCGCCATAGAACCTCTTTGATTATTCGCACAAAGATTAGTTCCTTCACAAGGATCTACTGCAAAGTCAACCCCTGGGCCACTTCCGCTACCAACCTCTTCACCTATATAAAGCATGGGTGCTTCATCTCTTTCACCTTCTCCAATAACAATTTTCCCTTTCATTTCAATTTTGCCCATTCGCAATCTCATTGCTTCTACAGCTGCAGCATCAGCTTCATCTTTTTGACCAAGTCCTGTTAGTTTTGCTGAGGCAATAGCTGCTTGCTCGACAACTTCGAGAATTTCTTGAATTAAAGTTTGATTCACAATTAAATTTTGAGGATTTTCTAAAAGGTTTTGAGTATGATCTCATATAAAATGCAATTTTTTATGAGAATTATTATGCTAGTAAGCTTTTTTTAACTCTTTACAGCTGTTACTTTATCAGGCCGTGACTTGAAATTAGGAATAAACAACTAAATATAGTATCTTTATTAAATATTTTAAAAATTAAATGACTGAGTCAAATCAAGCAAATTTAACTGGTGCAAATAGACCAATTCAAATAATTCCTTCAGTTTTACCAGCAGATTGGGCAAATATGGGGGCATGTGTGAAAGAGCTCGAGGAAGCTGGGGTAGATAGAATTCAATTTGATGTAATGGATGGAAATTTCGTACCAAATCTTACATTTGGTCCTGAAATGATCGCTGCATGCAGGAAATATTGTAATGTCCCTTTTGAAACTCAATTAATGGTAAGCCAGTACAACTGTGAAACAATGCTTGAATCTTATGTAAACGCTACAAAAGGGGCAAATGGTGAACCAGGAGTAGTAATAGCTCATGCCGAAGCAAATATTCATTTGCATAGAGTTCTTGGAAGAGTAAGAGATTTAGGAGGATCTCCTTCTGTTGCATTGAACCCTCATACTCCTTTTGAAATGATTAAAAACATAATGGATATGGTTGATCATGTTTTGGTTATGACAGTTAATCCAGGCTTTGGAGGACAAGCTTATATACCAACAATGCTTAACAAAATAAGAGAAATAAGAAACTTTATTATCGAAAAAAACTTAAATGTCGACATTGAAGTTGATGGGGGGATAAAAGCAAATTGGACTATTTCACAATGTGCCGATGCTGGTGCTAATTGTTTTATTGCGGGTAGCGGAATGTTTGCTTACCCAACTTTAAAAGAAGGATGTGATGACTTGAGAAAAGTTGCAAAAGAAGCACAAAAAGGGAATGTTCTATCAGAACCTCAATAAATATTCTGGATGATTAAGAAATCACCCAAATATCCATCCATAACTATGCAAACCTATTCCTAAAAAATTAACTCCTAAATAACATACGAAAACAACTAAAAAGCCTGTAGATGCTAATAATGCTGGTTTGCGTCCTTGCCAACCCTTGCTTATTCTCATGTGCAGATAAGCAGCATAAAACAACCATGAGATAAATGCCCATGTTTCTTTTGGATCCCAACTCCACCATGTGCCCCAGGCCTCATTAGCCCAAACTGCACCTGAAATCAAACCGAGAGTCAAAAGAACAAAACCTACCAATATAGAACGATAACTTAATGTATCTAATTCTTCTGAATGAGAAAATTCAATAGGTTCAACTAAATCATTTACGGGATAGCTATTTGAAAGTTTAAATCCTCCTATACCTGTAGAACTACTTCTGATTTGAAGTGGCTTATTTTTATTAATAAACAAAACGGACATTGAAAGTAAAGAACCTATTATTAATGCTGCATAACTAAGCATTACGACGCTAACATGCATTACTAACCAACTAGACCTTAAAGCTGGAACTAAATTGGTTGATAATTTCAAATCCTCAGGTAAAACAAAACAAGCAAAAGCCACAGTCAGTAACTCAATAGGTATAGCAATTGAGGGGATTATTGGAGCTTGGTATTCTCTTTCAGCCAATAGTTGACCTAAGGTGATACCCCAAGTGAGGAAATAAAGTGATTCATACAAATTGCTAATAGGAAAGTGCCCAGAAATTGACCACCTAAAAAGTAATTGTAATGTTATTAACAAGTTCACTAAAATCGTAATGAGTCTTACAGCAGAAGAAGACTTTTTTTTAAAAACTGCACCCAAAGATATTGGTAAGTTAATTAATAAAAAATAAAAAACTAAAAGACCTAAAACTGAAACCGGTTCATATATTAAATTTTTAAAAAAATTATCTAGTATCATTTCTAGAAATTTCTCAAGTTTTAATATTCAATTACAAACAAATAATAATTAAAATCATTCTCATATGAGTAAATCTTTAATAATAAAGTTTTAATTTTTTTAAAAAAAAGCATTTCAAAGTTTGAAATTATCTCCTAGATAATACTTCTTAACTATTGGATTATCAGCCAATTCACTTGATGAACCGTAAGCTAAAATTTTTCCTGAACTTAATACATATGATTTGTTAGTAATTAGAAGGGTTTCCCTCACATTATGGTCTGTAATAAGAATCCCCACCCCATCACTACTTAATTTAAGAATTAGTTTCTTTAGATCATTAACAGCTAGAGGGTCGATCCCAGCAAAAGGTTCGTCTAATAATAAATATTTAGGTCCTTTTCTACCTACAGTAAGAGCCCTAGCTATCTCACACCTCCTCCTCTCTCCTCCTGAAAGTTGATAACCATAATTATCTACAAAGTTATTCAAATTAAATTCATTAATTAATTGTTCTCTTCTGTTTCTTATCGCTGCTCTACTATATGGGGAATTGTGTAAAGCCAAATCTATATTATCCTTAACAGTTAGATCTCTAAATATACTAGCTTCCTGAGTTAAGTACCCTAATCCAAGTCTTGATCTAATTGGTAGAGGAAGATTGGTTATATTTTTCCCATTCATCAAAATTTCACCTTTATCTGGTTTTATATTCCCAACTGCAAGATTAAAAGTTGTAGTTTTCCCAGCACCATTAGGGCCCATCAAACCTACAACTTCCCCTGGATTAACAGTTATTGAAACATCATTTACGATTAATTTTCCCTTAATTGAAAGGGATACATTATGAATCTTTAGGTTCATTTTTCTTGAGATCGATTAGTTTTCTTGTTTTCTTGAAAAAATGAAATAGATAATAATAATTTAATTGAAAATAAAGATATATTCATCAAAGAGGTTTCAAAAAAGGCTTATCGTTCTCGTTTAATAGTTCTTTATATTGTAATTTCCTCAATAAATCTTCCAAACATCGGCAGAAGGATTCAAGATCAATCCCTAAATCAATCTTGGTTCTAGTTTTTATTCTACCTAAACCCTCTCCAAGCAAAATAGTAGCTCCATTTAAATTACCTTTACTTAAGTGAAACTGAGAAACAGATACTTGTAAAATTCCTTGGATAACTTGTCTTTCGTCACCATCTAGGGAATTCCATATTTCTTCAAAAGCATCATGAGCCTCATACCACTCATGATTGTTAAAGAGATTTAAAGCTGTAAAGAGGGAATCTTGAAAACTTTTTGTACTTTCTTCGTTCATTAAAGTAATGACTAGTTTTTTTTCTTTTTATTTATTTTTCTCATTCTTATTGAATTCGGTGTTACTTCTAGCATTTCATCTGGACCAATATATTCGAGTGCTCTTTCAAGGGTAATATCTACAGGTGACTGCAAAGTATCAAGTTCTTCTGCCCCTGCAGACCTCATATTAGTCAACTGCTTAGTTTTACATATATTCAACTCAAGATCTTGAGGTCTATTATTCTCTCCAATTATCATTCCTTTATAAACTTTAACTCCAGGTTTAATGAAATAGACTCCCCTATCTTCAGCATTCTTTAAAGCATAAAATGTGGCTACACCCTCCTCAAAAGCTATAAGAACGCCATTCCTTCTGGTTTCAAAGTCTCCTGTTTTACGTTTGTATTCATAAAACGAATGACTCATGATACCTTCACCTCTAGTTATCCTCACAAATTCTCCACGAAATCCAATTAATCCTCTTGATGGAACAATAAATTCTAATTGAGTTCTACCATCTGAACTCGTCTGCATGTTTTTCATCTCTGCCTTTCTAGATCCAAGTTTTTCGATGCAAGAACCAACAGATACTTCAGGTACATCTAAAACCAAAGTCTCTATAGGCTCACATTCAACATCATCAATTTCTCTGAAAATTACTTGAGGTTGAGAGATTTGAAACTCAAAACCCTCTCTTCTCATAGTTTCAATCAATATACCTAGATGTAATTCTCC
The DNA here is from genome assembly GCA_003280895.1 of Prochlorococcus sp. AG-355-I20. Classification (GTDB taxonomy): domain Bacteria; phylum Cyanobacteriota; class Cyanobacteriia; order PCC-6307; family Cyanobiaceae; genus Prochlorococcus_A. Next base: position 160,283 of record QCDM01000001.1, read on the forward strand.
TCTTCCTGAAACTGAGAACCTGTCAGGAGAATCAGTTTCTTCTACTCTAAGGGCAACATTCGTTAAAAGTTCTCTCTCCAATCTATTTTTTAATTGTCTACTAGTAACAAATTTTCCTTCCTTACCCGCGAATGGTGAATCATTGACAACAAAAGTCATATTTAAAGTAGGTTCATCAACTTTGATTAATGGAAGAGGATGAGGAGAATCGGGACATGCTATGGTCTCACCAATATTGACGTCATCGAAACCAGAAACAGCAACAATATCACCTGCAAATGCTTCACTTATATCAATTCTTTGTAATCCTTCAAATCCTAAAAGCTTACTAACCTTACCTTTAATAGTTTTTCCGTTTTCTTTAATTAAACTAGCTTGTTGGCCATTTTTTATAGTTCCATTGTGGATCTTTCCAATTACTATTCTGCCTAAGAAATCAGAATAGTCCAAAGTAGTAATTTGTAGTTGAAGAGGCTTTTTAGAGTCACCTACTGGAGGAGGAACGTGTCTGATAATAGCCTCAAAAAGAGGCATCATATTATCACTATCAGATTCCATCTCTTCTTTTGCGAAACCAGATAAGCCACTTCCAAAAAGATAAGGGAAATCACATTGATCATCATCAGCTCCTAATTCCAAAAACAAATCAAGGACCTTATCAATCGCTATTTCTGGTACTACTCGTGGTCTATCAATTTTATTTACAAAAACTATAGGCCTAAGTCCTTTTTCTAATGCTTTTTTTAAAACAAATCTTGTTTGAGGCATAGGTCCCTCATTTGCATCAACAATAAGCAGACAACCATCAACCATTCCCAAAACCCTTTCAACTTCTCCTCCAAAATCAGCATGGCCAGGTGTATCTATAATATTAATTCTTGTATCTTTGTAGTTAACTGCAGTATTTTTTGAGAGAATTGTTATCCCCCTTTCTCTTTCAAGATCATTTGAATCCATTACACATGTAGGGATCACTTCATTGTCTCTAAATATTCCTGATTGAGATAACAATGCATCTACAAGAGTTGTCTTCCCATGATCTACGTGAGCAATAATTGCAACATTTCTAATTTCTTTTATCGAAGGTGACATTTATAGAATTTATATAAATATTAGATTGACTTTATTAAGGCTAACTCAAAGTATGCTTATTATGAGAATTTTATCTCCAAGACTTTGAAAAATATAATCTTATTGAATAATTAAATTAATCAATTAGATTTATAGTTTTCTATTTGAGCTTTCAAAAACTTTTAATGCTTCAATTGACCCCTCATATCTCCAATGCCAGGGTTCGTAATTAATATACTTATTATCTTTGTTGAAAGATAACTTAAAGTGAAACTTAGCTGCATTTTTTATTAGCCATCTAAAGGCGTCAGTATTTTCGAAGTTCGTTTCAAAGTCTGTCTCTCTTTGAGTAGCATCACCAATATCGATTGCGAAACCTGTACTATGTTCAGAATACCCTGGAGGGGCTGAAACTCTAGCTCTTTCTGCCGCTTCTTGATTTCTAATAGATTTTAAAGAATAAAAGATATCGTTTTGCAAATTTATTGATCTATATCCACTCAAGAAGACTAAGTATATCCCATCCTTTTTGGCTTCTTCTCTCATCTCTAACAAAGAATCACGCATATCCATATGAACTTCAATATTAGGCTCAATTAAAACTAATTTCTCTTTAGGAGTTTCGTTATAGGGAAGATGGCCTAAAATTCTGGCATCATGATTTCTTTCAACCTGAAATTTGAGATTATTAAGTGGTATTAACTCTACGTTTCTAAAAAATTGCAATGCAGCGACAGAAAAGATAAGAAAAAGAAATGGAGAAAATATTAATAATTTTTTTAGTAGTGTTGATTTTGGATTATTTAGGTAAGTTCTTTTGGCAAGTGGTATATCAAATTGATCGATATCTTTGTTTAGTTCCAATATTTAGAAGTGAATTTGGAAAAGATATTTCGATATTAACCATTATTTTAAGAAATGCACTTTTATAAGCAAAAAAGATGTAGTTTTTATATACAGTATTTTTTTTTTCATATGTTGAGGGTAGCTGTTATTGGTGGAGGTCCAAGTGGTTCATGTGCGGCAGAAATACTTGCTAAAGCTGGAATAAAAACTTGGCTCTTCGAGAGAAAATTAGATAATGCGAAACCATGTGGAGGAGCAATTCCACTTTGCATGGTCGAAGAATTTGATTTACCTGAGTCAATTATTGATAGAAAAGTAAGGCATATGAGAATGATATCTCCATCGAATAGAGAAGTAGATATAAGTTTAGATAGAGTTTATGGAAAAAGTGATAATGAGTTTATTGGGATGTGTAGAAGAGAAGTTATGGATGCCTTTATGCGCAACAGAGCATCAGATCTTGGTGCTACATTAATAAATGGATTAGTTACTTCTATTGATACTGGCGATAAGAATCAAGGGCCATATAAGCTTTCCTACTCAGATTTCACGAATGGAGATAAAAAAGGGGAACTCAAAGAGCTTACTGTTGACCTTTTGATCGGAGCTGATGGGGCTAATAGCAGAGTCGCAAAAGCAATGGATGCAGGTGATTACAAAGTTGCTATAGCATTTCAGGAAAGAATTAAATTGCCTAAAGAAGAAATGAGTTACTACGAAGATCTTGCTGAAATGTATGTTGGAACTGATGTTTCTCCTGATTTTTATGGGTGGGTATTTCCTAAATATGATCATGTTGCGGTGGGCACTGGAACCATGCAAAAGAATCAATCATTAATCAAGGGACTTCAAGAGGGTGTAAGAAATAGGGCAAAGAAAAGACTTGTTAATGGTGAAGTAATAAAAGTAGAGGCTCACCCTATTCCAGAGCATCCAAGGCCAAGAAGGGTAGTTGGGAGAATGGCATTGGTTGGTGATGCAGCTGGTTATGTTACAAAAAGTTCTGGAGAGGGTATTTATTTTGCTGCAAAAAGCGGAAGAATGTGTGCTGAAGAAATTGTTGAAGCATCAAAAAACGGTCAAGTAATTCCATCAGAAAAAGATTTAAAAAACTATCTAAAAAAATGGGATAAAAAATATGGCACAACTTATAAGGTGCTAGAAATCCTTCAAAATATTTTCTACAGAAATGATTCTGCTAGAGAAGCCTTTGTTGAGATGTGTGATGACATGGATGTTCAAAGACTTACTTTTGATAGTTACTTATACAAAAGAGTTGTCTCCATGAAACCATTACAGCAACTTAAAATTACAATGCTTACACTTGGTTCGATTTTAAGAGGGAAAGCCCTAGCACCTCTAAAATATAAACCCGTTGATAGTGCTGTTAGGGAAAATAAAGAAGTAGAAAAAATGCTAGAAAATTATTCAATAAAGGGAGGAATTAAAGTTAAGAGTTCAAAAGTGTAAAGTCAGCTATTTTTAGAGAATAATTTCTAATTAAACCCAACAAATTGAGTCTATTATTTCTTATTTTTAAATCCTCTGACATTATTAAGACTCCCTTTTCATTATCAAATAAATCCTCGATAGTGTTTACATTAATCTCAAACAAATTTAGAAGTTCCAAATAATTGCAATTACCTTCTGAAAAAAGTTTTTCTAATTCTCCAATAAATTCAAAAACTTTCAATTCACAATCTTTCTCAAAAAGTTTTGTGTTTACATAACCTCTTGTTGAGAGAACTTCTCTTGAAAGATCACTTTTATTTGCTAATTTGCTTACCCTTGTAATTACCTTCTGGATTTCAACAAAATTATCCTTTTCGGTAAAATTGATAATAGATTTAATCCTATTTTTAAGATCAACAATATTTAATACTCTATTTTGAGATAATTCATCAGAAGAGCAAACGGCCTTTATTGATTCTTTACTTAGTGATATTTCTTCTAAATGACTAACAATTCTTTGAACTAAAAATGCATTTAAATCATTAAATACTTTTTCTTTTGAGAAGTTTAAATTCGGAAATACGATTTGCCAAAAATCAATAAGTTCGTTGAATAATTTATCTAAAGGGAAATCAAGTTCATAATCCCAAATTATTTTAATCACTCCATTCAAATTTCTTCTCAAAGCATAAGGATCAGATGATCCACTGGGACGTTTACCAGAAATAAATATACTTATTAAAGTTTCGACCTTATCTGCTATGGAAACTATTGCACCATATTTTGTGGAGGGCAAAGCATCTTTATAAAAAGAAGGTAAATAATGTTCAGCGACAGCCAAGCAAACATCCTCACTAAATCCCTCATATTTAAGATATTTACCACCCATTATTCCTTGCAGCTCAGGGAATTCGAAAACAATTTCGCTACATAAGTCGTTTTTACAGTATTTAGCAGCTTCTATTATTTTTTTTTCTTCTAAAGACTTATCATTTAAAAATTTAAGAATTTTTTTAGTAACTTCCTCTATCCTTTCTACCCTCTGAAATATATTTCCAAGTCCTTTCAAATATGAAACATATTTAAGCCTTTCATTTCTTTCGATTGAAGCAACTTTTTTGTCACTTTCTACGAAAAACTTTGCATCTGAGAACCTTGCCCTTAATACTTTCTCATTACCTTTGGCAATATTATTATTTGATTCTTCAAGACCATTTGAAATTACGCAAAAAGTTGTACTAATATTTTTTTCTGAGCTTAAATCTAGTTTAGAAAAACTTTCGTTTTTCAATAAAAGAGGAACGTATCTCTGATGATTTTTCATTACTGTTGAGAGAACTTCAACCGGAATATCAAGAAATTCATCACTAAATTTGCCAATAATTAAGTCTGGCCATTCAACTAAATCAGTTAGTTCATTTAGTAATCCTTCTGAAAGGTCAGGTTTCAGATTTAAAGATTTAGATGCCTGATTTATTAAACTTTCAATTTTTTCTTTTCTTTCTTTTCGAATAGCTAATACTCTATTTTGTTTCAATAATTCAAAAAAATCATCAGGATTCTGAACTTCTAAAACTTCATTGATTAGCCTATGACTTTTTGTTTTATTAGTTATTTTGATTTTTGGATCACATTCATCAAATTCAAAATCAAGAATTTCATCATTATAAATAGAGGCAATCCACCTAATAGGTCTTGAAAATTTTATGTTCCCAGTACCCCATTTCATAAAACGAGGGCCTTGAAGACTCTTTACTAATTTTGGGATAATCGAAGACAAAGAAATTTTTGTTGATAGTCCTTTCTCAATTTTCTTTCCAAATACAAAATCACCCTTTCCTGTGTTTTTTATTTCTAGCTCAGCTACATCTATATCTAAGCTATTAGCAAATCCTAAAGCAGCATTAGTAGGACATCCATTTAAAAAAGCTGAATTTGCTTTAGGCCCTTTTCTTTCTATTATCTTATCTTCTGCATAATCAACTAAACCTTCGAGAAGTAGAACTATCCTCCTTGGTGTGGAAGTAACAACTATATGTTCAAATTTGATTAACTTTTTATCCAATTCAAATTCTATTAGAGATTTAAATTGCTCTAGAACAGAATGAGAAAATTTTGCGGGCAACTCCTCTGTACCTATCTCAAGTAAATATTTAGACAAGAAAAAAATATGACTTCACTTACTATAATTTACTACCAGTTAAATAAGCTTTTCGCTAATGTATAAAAAGAGATATGTTTTGGTCCTTTGATCAAGGTTGAGAAAGTAAAAAAGAAAAAAGATTCTGCAAAGGAAGAGACTGTTTGTTTAGCAAATGGACTAGAAGTTTCTAAATTTGAAAATTTTAAAAAAAGCAGCCAATTTCTTAAGGAACCACTTGCTACGGAATTAGTCAATGAAAGTGATCATTTTACTAATGATGCAGTTCAGTTATTAAAATTTCATGGTAGTTATCAACAAGATAATAGGGAAAATAGAAGGCCGGGCAAAAGTAAAGATTGGCAAATGATGCTTAGGTTAAGAAATCCAGGCGGTGAAGTCCCTGGGAAATTATTTTTAGCATTAGATGAATTATCTGACAAACTAGGTAATGGAACACTTAGGGCCACTACAAGACAAGCCTTTCAAATGCATGGAATCAGAAAGGAGAACCTAAAAGAAGTAATCCAAACAATAGTAAATTCAATGGGCTCCACATTAGCTGCATGTGGAGACATAAACAGAAACGTTATGGCCCCTGCAGCTCCATTTGATTCGCCAGACTATATTATTGCAAGAGCATTGGCAAAAAAAGTTGCAGATCTTCTCACCCCAATGGCTGGCCAAGGTACTTTTTTAGAGCTTTGGGCTGATGGAGATTTAGAGTACACCATTAAGCCTGACAAAGATATTGAAGCAATTAGGAAGCTCCAATTCAAAGATAATGTTTTTAGTGGGATAAAAGATGAGCCTCTTTATGGCTCAACTTATTTACCGAGAAAATTCAAATGTGCCGTTACAGTTCCTGGGGACAATTCTGTTGATCTTCTTACCAATGACATAGGAATAGTTGCCTTTACTTCTAAAGATGGAAACTTAGAAGGGTGCAACTTCTATGTTGGAGGTGGTATGGGTCGCACTCATAATAATGAGGAGACCTTTGCCAGAATTGCAGATCCACTTGGATATGTTGAAGAACCTTATGTTTATGAGTTAATACAAAGCATTGTGGCTATTCAAAGAGATTATGGTGATAGAAAATCAAGAAAAAATTCGAGAATGAAATATCTTCTTCATAGAAAAGGTATTAAATGGTTCAAAAACATTCTTTCTGATAAGTATTTCAAAAAAGAAATTAAAAAAATTAGAAAAGAACCTGATAAGGTTCTTATTGATTACCTAGGTTGGCATAAACAAAATAAAACCTCCCATTTCGTAGGTTTACCATTACTATCAGGGAGATTATCTGGAGAGAAGAAGAATACCATCAAAAGTATTGTTAAAAAATATAATTTAGATTTAAGACTCACACCTAATCAAGATATTTTACTTTGTAATATCCCCAATAAATACAAAGGTGAAATTCAAAAATCTCTATCAAAAATTGGATACGAAAATTTAGAAAACATCAATGAAATACAAAGACACGCTTTAGCTTGTCCTGCTTTACCACTTTGTGGTCTTGCAATGACTGAAGCCGAGAGAATATTACCTGATGTACTTAAAAGGATTGAGAATTTACTATTAGACCTTGAAATACAAAAGACAATATTATTCAGAATGACAGGATGTCCGAATGGATGTACCAGGCCTTATATGGCCGAATTAGCACTTGTTGGAAGCGGGCAAAACAAATACCAATTATGGTTGGGGGGAAGTAAAAATTTACAAAGGCTTGCTAAACCATTTTTACAAAGAATGGAACTTAACGATTTAGAAAAAACTCTTCAACCATTATTTAATAATTGGAAGAGTAATTTGGATTTGGATTTCGGAGATTTTATAAATACTCAAGATGAAAATTATATATTGAATTTACTAAATGAAAATAAATAGAATTTAAATTTTTCCATAAAGGGCATTTACTTTTTTATTTTTCCAAGCCCATAATTGATCACCATAACTAAAATGCCACCATTCATTAGGATGTTGAGCAAATCCGAATTTAGTCATAATTTCTCTTAATAAATTTCTCCTACTATTCCAAATAATTGCTTCTTCATTCTTTATGTTTGCATAAAAATAAGGATTTGAGGTCTCATCCATTTGATCAACCATGCTTCCCATTTCAACAAGATTTCCGTCTTTATCTAATAAACAAACATCCAATGCCCCCCCAGTTGAATGAGGGGGAGGACATCTAGTGTCATAAGAAGGATATGACCAAAATTTTTCAACTTTTTTTAAAATGGATGGATAAGATTTTATATTTTCAAATGAAATATAAATATCGGATTTTTCACACTCTAATGAAATTGCTCTTTTAAACATAAATTCCTGGACTTCTAAAGGTCGCCAACTGTCATAAATTAAAAGGTTAAAACTACTCTTTGATATCAAATAATCATGTACTTTTATTAATCTATTTACTACCTCTTCTCTTAATTTCCAAATAGAAGTTTTATCTTTGTAAGGTGCTCCTAGATGTAAGTAAGGGTGGGGATCTAAAAACTTTAGGCAGCTGGGTATAGCTATTAATTTATCTCCATTATCTTTAATTGGTATTTTATTCCAAACTTTCAATTGAAATTTGCAATTGATTTATAGTGGCATATATATCAAAAATTACAATGATAGTTTTCAATTTAAGAAATCATGAATAAATTTATTATCAGAATTATTCATAAGCATATTCCTTAAAACAATATTTTCTTTTAAATCAGGATCATCTTTAACAATTTTAATTGCCTCTTCACGAGCCTTATCAATAAGAAATTTATTGTTAGGTAAATTGTCCAGTACAAAATCAGGTAATCCGGATTGTCTATATCCTAAAATCTGGCCTGGTCCTCTAAGCTCCAAGTCTTTTTCTGCAATATAAAAGCCATCGTTAGATTTTTGCAAAACACAAAGTCGTTTATTTTCTAATCCATTTTTATCGGAGGTTACCAAATAACAAAAAGATTTTGTTGATCCTCTACCAACTCTCCCCCTTAATTGATGTAGCTGGGACAAACCAAATCTGTCCGAATTATAAATAATCATAATTGTGGCGTTAGGCACATCAATGCCAACCTCAATTACCGTGGTTGAAACCAATATATTAATTTCATTTTTTAAAAAAGAATTGATTACTTCATTCTTTTCTTGAGAACTTAATTTGCCATGCAATAATCCAACTTTTTTGTTAAAAAATACCTCTTCTGATAAATGTTTGAATGTTTTCTTTGCGGAGCTTAAATTCATTTTTTCTGAATCTTCTATAAGTGGCAAAATCACATAAGCTTGCTTTCCCTTTTTGATCTCATCTTCAACAATCTTGAACAAGTTAGTTAAATCATCTTCTGAAATTATTTTTGTTGTTATAGGAACTCTCCCAGGAGGGAGTTCTGTAATTTGACTAACATCTAAATCACCATAAATAGAAAGCGCAAGTGTTCTTGGAATTGGTGTTGCTGTCATTGATAACAAGTTAGTATTTTCTCCTTTATTCAGTAATCTATTTCTTTGAGTAACTCCAAATCTATGCTGTTCATCAATTACGACCATCCCTAATGAATTAAAGATGACTTTATCCTCAAATAATGCATGAGTACCTACGAGGATATCAACTAATCCATTGTTCAAATTAGAGAAAATTTCTTTTCTCTTTTTTTGAGGAGTATTCCCAGTAAGTAGCTCAACAGAAACTAAAAGAGGGTTTAAATATTTTAATAAATACTTATAATGCTGTTCTGCCAATACCTCAGTTGGGACCATAAATGCACCTTGTAAGTTTTTTTCAATGACAAGTAAAAGAGACGCTATTGCAATTATGGTTTTACCGCTTCCCACATCTCCCTGCAGCAATCTAGACATTGGTACGGGACTAGATAAATCTTTCTTAATTTCATTTAAGACATTTTCTTGAGATTTTGTTAATTCAAAAGGAAAAGTATTTAAAAATTCTTTTAATAAAATTTTCTTTTGAGGTAATTGTTGGGAAGTTGCATTTTTATTCGTCTTTCTTTTTCTAAGTAGGAATTTTATTTGAAGTAAGAATAACTCATCAAAAACCAAACGTTTTTTTGACTCAATAAGTGCCTGTTGAGTTGGCGGAAAATGAATATTAATCAACGACTCTCCTTTTGATAATAAAGATAATGAATCAAGTTGCTTTTTATTTAAAATTTCTGGATATTGCTTTGCATAAATTAGTACCTTTTTCATGAGTTTTATAAAACTCATATTTGATAATGCTTCACCTAATGAATACAAGGGTAATATTTTGCCTGAAAAATTAAAATTATCATTGTTATCCTTAAGAATTTCAATCTGCGGATCTACAAAAGTTTTGCCATACTCTGTCAATTTAACCTTACCGGAAATTGCTAATTTGGTTCCAGGAGTATACAAAGATTTTTGAGATGTGAAGAAGGAGTAAGATCTAAATCTTCTTCCTAAAAAAAATTTTGTAACCTTTATCGCGGACGTTTCATCAAAAATGACAATATTCATTATTGATAAATTACTATTTTTTTTACTCTTATGAATATAAAATCTTTTGACGTTTGCGACGCAAGTGTATAAATTATCAGGTTTTAAATTTATTATCTTGACTCTATTAGAGTAATCTAGATATGTTCGTGGAAAATAATTAATTAGATCTTTTATATGAAATATCCCTAATTCATTAAGCTTATTTTTATAAACTTTTCCTACATTTTTTATTAATGAAATATCTGAATCAAAAGACAAACTTGCATCAGCTTTATTCAGAAAAACATTATTAGAAGTATTATAAGAACTTTCTATTTCTAGAGTTTTTCCTAGTTTATAAAGATTTTTTCTTGTATCTATAATTAACCTTTTTCTTTGATTTTCATCTAATTTATTGTATTCATTATATTTTTTAGAAAATTCATAAAATATCCTTAAATATTCGTCTGAGAGATTTAGATTATCTAGTTTTTTTAAAGATTCATGCAAATAATCATTAAAATATTTTTCTCTTCCTAAAGTATTAACAAATTTGTTTTCAGTTTCAATAGTAAGAGATTTTTGAAGAGGTCTTATCCAATCTTTAATTAATTTATTATTATTATTCCCGCTAATAGTCACATTTGAAAAAATAGTTATTTTTTCAATGTATCTTATTCAAAGTTATTTCTTTTTGCCTCCAATATGTCTCTTTTTTAATCAAACGCTGAAATTGATTTTTTAGTTCATTTATTTTGTTCCTTAGAATAGAAAGATTTAAATTTTTAAACTCTAACTCAACAGTTGATATATTGAAGAAAATAATGCTTGGGAAATTATTGCCTACTAATGATGACCGATTTGAGTTTAATTCGAAATTAATAACAAAAGGATATGGATGTTTTATCATAAAATTTTTTCCTACTAAGTAATTAAAGGAATCTTTAGATATCATCTTTTTTATTAAATTTGCCTTGAATAATTCTTGATTAATATTATATGAAAAATTCAATAGTAAATTTTCCAATGACTTGTCTATTAAATCGAAATTATTAAGAATCTGATTTTTTAGTAAATTATCTATCTGATTGATATTTTCTTTTTCTTGATATCTTGGTTTTTCCACTTTTTCTTCTCCAATTAATTCAAGTAAGGAGGAAATAAATTGTTTTTCAACTCCTAAATTTTCAAAAATATTGTTTTTAGATAAATAATTATTATGGTGGTTATTATCTAAATCAATTGATACGAATCTCTCAAAATTATGAGCTTGATAATATTCAGAAGTATTTGAAAAGTCTTCAGTAATCTCAAACAGAGTGGGTTCTTTTAATTGAAAACCATCTTCATATTGAAATATTTCTGTTTGATCATCCTTTATTTTTGGGGAACTATCCAAGATATTAAGATTAATTTCCTTATTCATATTTTTTTCAATTTCATTTATCTTTAATTGTTCTACTGTTAAAAAGGGCAAATTCGTTAATATTAATTTACTTATTTTTTTTTCAAAAAGACTATAGAATTCATTTTCATTTAAGAAATTATCATTAATTGTTGGATAAGAATATATTTGATTAAGGCCTTTTTCTACAGAGATGAAAAGTAGATCTCTTACTAAATTAAGATAAAGTTCATATTCCCTATAGATTTTTCTTGTTAATATTCTTTTTTGTATTTCAGCTCTCTCTAATTGAGAGTTAATTTTATCTAAATCTATGTAATTATTGAAATTATTCAAATCATTCAAGTGACTAGTTTGTTTGCATTGATGCGACCTCTTCAGCAAAGTCCATCTGATTTTTTTCGATACCTTCTCCCAATGTATATCTTGTAAAGCGTCTTACTTTGATATTTTCCCCAATTTTTGCAGCTGCTTGTTTGACAAGATCCTCAACTGTTAGAGAACTATCTTTAATATAGGGTTGTGAAAGCAAAACAAGCTCATTAAGTCTTTTTGCTATTCTCCCTTCAACTATTTTTTCTTTAATTTGTTCTGGTTTTCCAGATAAATCATCCCTACCCATTTCAATCTGCTTTTCTTTTTCCACAACATCTTCTGGTATTTCATCAATTGATACATACTCAACATTTGGGCATGCCGCTACTTGCATTGAGACATCCTTCAACAGAGATTGGAATATATCACCTCTAGCAACGAAATCAGTTTCGCAATTTAACTCTAGTAAAACTCCGACTCTTGATCCAGTATGAATATAACTACCAATTGACCCTTCGGCCGCTACTCTTCCCGATTTCTTTTCGGCACTAGCTATGCCTTTCTTTCTTAACCATTCCAAAGCTTTATCAAGATTCCCTTCAGTTTCGTTAAGTGCTTTTTTGCAGTCCATCATTCCTGCGCCAGTTTTGTCTCTAAGATCTTTTACAAGTTTTGCTGTAATGTTTCCCATTTGAAGTAATAAAAATAGTGAATAGTAAGTTTTAAATTAGAATTTAATTTTTTCTTTCGGCATTTGAGCCCTTTCTACCCTCATTTATGGCATCTGCAAGTCTTCCTAAAATAAGTTGCACAGATCTAACGGCATCATCGTTGCAAGGAATTGGGACTTCACATAAATCCGGATCGCAATTTGTATCCAACATTGATACTAATGAGATATCTAATTTTCTAGCTTCTAATACTGCATTAGATTCTCTTCTCTGATCAACCAATACAACTACATCTGGTAATCTTCTCATACCCTTAAGTCCACCTAAGTATTTTTGTAATCTTTCAAGTTCTCTCCTTAATACTGCAGCTTCTTTTTTAGGTCTCATTGCTATTGAACCACTACTTTCCATTCTTTCTAGATCCTTTAATCTTTCAATCCTAGCTTTCATTGTTGTCCAATTAGTCAACATCCCTCCAAGCCATCTTTGATTTACATATGCAGCTCCACATCGTGTAGCTTCTTGAGCTACTACATCTGATGCTTGTTTTTTTGTACCGACAAATAGGAAACGTTTACCGCTTTTTGCAGCGTTTCGCGTCCACTTATATGCATTGTTCATACACAATGCTGTTTTTACGAGATCAATAATATGAACTCCATTTCTCGCGCAATATATATATTTAGACATCTTGGGATTCCAACGTCTAGTTTGATGCCCAAAATGAGCACCAGCTTCCATCATTTCTGATAGTGATACAACAGCCATAATTTAAAAAGGGTTTCGGGTTAGCCTCCATCTGACGGGGAATTAATATTTATAATTCACCCGAAACAGTCAGATGTGTGAAATTTACTTCAAATATTTTAGCAAGTGATGTGTATTTCTAAAAGTTTTTTATCTTGATTTGGTTAACTCTTTAATGTATATCATATTTAGTGGGATCCTCAGTATCTCAAGTGCAAGTCTATTTCTTCTTATATTTACAAGGAATCTTAATAAAGGAAGGATTCTAACAACACTGATTAGTCCTCCCAAGCAAAGAATTTGCCAAAGCAAATTATGCAGAGGAGTAAATTGAATCATAAATCTAACCCTTAAATTTGGGTGTTTCTTATAAAACACTAAAGCCATTTTTGCTCTCTCTTTTTCTTGAGCTATTAGTGAATCTATTTGTTCACAATTAAATGGCGGATGCCAATGAAAACCTACTGCATTTGGGCATTTAATTAATTTTGTCCCAATTTTTTTTAATCTTTCTCCTAGTTCTAAATCCTCCCAACCGTAAAGACTAAAAGAAGTATCAAATAATCCCACACTTAAAATCAATTCTTTTGATATCGCTACATTCCCAGTAGCAAAGTATGCAAAAGAAGTGTCCATTATTTTATGTTTTTCACTCTGAGGATTAAGAAAATTAGATGTATTGACTACCGAGCCATAGGTGAAACATTTTTTATCATTTTTTCTCCAAGAGGCAAGTAATTTTTCTACGTGGCAATTTATAAAATTATCTAAAACAATAAGATCACTATCAATGAATATAATAATTTCATATTTTGATTTAATTACTCCCAGATTTCTTCCAAGTGCAGGCCCACCATGTTCTTGCTGAAAAAGAATAACGTGTGGGAGATTAGCTTTGTTTTCATTTATCCATGAGGTTGTCCCATCAGTTGATCCATCATCAACTACTATTACTTCATAATTACTGATATTTGTATTTAATTTTTGATTCTCAAGCGCAAATAGACATTTCTCTAATATAGGTAATCTATTGTAAGTCGGTATAACAATACTTACATTCATAATTATGTCTTAAATATGCATGAATATATTAAACTCTGATAAAAATAAAAGATATTCCCTAATCAGCTGCACCGCCATTATTTGCTGTGCCTGTAACGTTTCCACCATCAGGTCTTCCATCAGTTCTTAATTTCCTTTTTTTGAATTTTCTAGCATAGGCTCTATTACGTTCCTGCTTTTCTTTTTTTAGATTCCTTCTCTTAGACATAAAATTTTTAACTTTTAATTATATTAGCTCACTATGAGCATTATATATTTTACCATCTTCCATATTTAATATCCTATCAGCCATATCAGAAATTCTTGGATCATGCGTCACCATAAGTACAGAACAATTTTGCTCTTTTGCTAGTTTCCTTAAAAGGGTTACTATTTCTCTTCCTGTGACACTATCTAAAGCAGAAGTAGGCTCATCAGCTAATAAAAGTTTTGGATTAGCAGATAAAGCTCGAGCAATTGCTACTCTCTGTTTCTGCCCACCAGATAAGTCATTTGGCAACTTTTTATGATGTTCTTCTAGTCCTACTGCTGACAACCAATTCCGTGCTATTTCGCGTCTTTGCAAATATGTTAAACCTTTTATTAAATCGGCGCCCATCTGTACATTTTGTTCTGCTGTTAAACATCTCAGAAGATTGTGACCTTGAAAAATCATTCCAATACTTCTTCTAAGAATCTGACGAGTTTTTCTTGAGGCTCCATTTAATTGATTATTTAATACAGTTAAATCTCCACTTTGACAGGTTCTCAAGGCACCAATTAATGTTAAAAGAGTCGTTTTACCACATCCAGAAGGTCCCTTCAAAAGAACCAACTCTCCTTTATCAATATTTAAATTAACGTCATTAAGAACTTGTTTTTTATTCTCATTTTTTCCATAAAAGTGACTCAAATTATTTATTGAGACTGTTTTAAGGCTTTTAACATTTTTTTTTGATCTATTAGCTTTAACCATTTATCTTCAAATGTTAAAAAATTTCGGCAGGATCAGCGTCAACTAATTTACGCATCGCAACAGCGGCAGACCCCATACACATAACTAAAACTAATACGAAAATTAAAATAGTTTTGTCTGCGTCCATTACTATTGGGAGTTTTGTAGAACTTCTTATAACTGAGTAAAGTATTTGACCAGAGAAATAAGCAGGTAAATAACCAAACAATGCCAACAAAAACCCCTCTCTAGCTACAACAAAGAAAAGGGACTTAAGTCTATACCCCATTGCTAATAAGGTGGCATACTCTGGGAGGTGATCTGTAACGTCACTATAAAGAATTTGATAAACAACCACACACCCTACAACGAAACCCATCAATGCTCCCAAACTAAAAATAAAACCTATTGCAGTACTATTTTTCCAATAATTCTTCTCAAATTCTATAAATTGATTTTTTGTAAGAACCCTAACATCATTTGGGAGTGAGTTATTTAATATCCTTGAAATCAATTCAGGATCAGATCCTTTTTTTAGCTTTACCAAACCAATTTCTATACTGCCAGGAGGATTAGCAGGAAAAAGTCTTAAGAAGGTTTCTCGACTAGTTATCAAATTACCATCTGCGCCAAAAGATGGTCCCAACTCCACAAGGCCCTCAACAATAACTCTTTTACCAGCAACCTCAGTCTCAACTTTTTTTTCAGATAAGAACCATTCTTCAATCGGTCCAAATTCAGGTCTAGATAGTTTGTCAAAAAGAACTCTTGATGGATTTCTCAATTTATAAGCTTTCTTTGAGAATCCCTCATCTAAAAGAAGTGAATCGGAGGGATTAAAACCTAATGCAAGTATTGATCTAGTTTTAAGATTTTCGGGATTTCTCCAAAGTAAATAATTTAGATTAACGGGCGCAGTTTTTTCAACATCCTCAACTGCGAGAGTTTGAATTAATCTTCTTTTTGGGAATCCACTCATGCTTATAGAACTTTTTGATCTGGGACTTATCAAAACAAGATCGGCATCTAGAAGTTTATGAATAGTTACGCTCGTGTCAAATAAACCATCTCTAAAACCTAATTGCATAAACATCAAAATCCCTGCAAAACTGATTCCAGCTATGGCAACTGCTAACCTTAATGGTTGCCTAGTTAATAACAACCAAGCTAATGGTATTTTTCTAAATTTTAAAAAAGAAAAACTCATTAGGGAATAAATTTTGCAATTACTTTCATTCCTGCATAGTTTTGAACGATATCTATGGAATCTTGATCTAGTTTTACTAGTACCTCAATAATTCGTGAATCGGCATCCCCCGTTGGATCAGTAGATAGAACTTTTCTTTGTTTTACCTGAGGACTAATCCTAATCACCTTTCCCTTAAGATTTTTTTGGAAACCTCCATTTTCACTGCTCAATTCAACATTCTGAGAGATAAAGACCCTATCGATGTCAGATTCATAAACCTCTATCAAAGCTTCCATTTTTTGACTAGAACCAATATCCAAAATCCCTTCATTTTGAGGCCTTTCACCAACTCTCGTGTTTATTCCTAGGATAAAACCATCAATTGGACTCCTCAGTTTTGAATTAAATAGATCTATCTTGATGATTTTTTGATCTCCGATAAGGTTTATTTTCTGTTTTTGCAATTTTAATAATTCATCTTTTCTCTGTGAAAACTCCACAAAAGAATATACATCTTTGTTCAAAGCCAGCTCATACCTTTGAATTTGATCTTTTTTTAGGGAAATTTCTTCGTTAATAGTATTAATTAGATTTTCGTTTCTTTCAAAATCAGCGTTTAACTTTTCTCTATTTTCAAAGATTGCGAGGATATCACCTTTTTTTACGAAATCCCCTTCATTTACTAAAATTTCGACAATTCGGGGGGCAGAGCCAAACTGACTTATTGGAGATGCCAATTGTCTAATCTCTCCCGAAGGAGAAAGTTGACCAAGTGCGGCGACAGCTGTAATAGGAGGTATGAAATCTGAAGTTATTTCCTCTTTAAATTTTGAACTAGATTTATTATTTCCAGAACAGGAAATAACACCAAGAGATATTGGTGTAAATAATAAAAAATAAATAAATAAATTTTTTAATATTTTTAATTTCATTAAAAATCGAAGAGTACTGTTTTTATGTAGTTATTGACCCATTTTTCATCAAAATATTTTAAAAGAACCATGCTAGTCTTCTCATTTTTCATTTGTTGAACACAATAATTCTTTTGAAAATCTATTCTCTCTTGGATAATTTCCTCATTAACTTCCGGTTTAGCTCTCTTACTTAATTTGATCAAAATAGTGAGGTATTGATCGACAACACTACAAAAATCATTTTTTTCAGATTTACTTTTTAAGGAAGCAAAAAATACATTATTAGAAAAAATCCCACCCCATTTAGGAATCTCTCTCAAAGAGGTAAAAGAACTTTTATCAACTTGAGAAAGTAATTTTTCGTATTTCAAACCTTGATTTTGTGATGCCGGGGATAAATCAACAATGGCAGCAGAAACAATATCATTTATTTTTACCAAATCCATCCCAAAAATTGGGATATCAAACTTTGGATCAGGGAAAAAAACGCAGTGTAATATTTTAAGATTCTTTGAAAATTCTGCCACTTCAATATGTAACTTTCTAAAACCTTTTGCTTTATGAAATTCATTTTCAATATAAAGTTCTCTGCCAATTTCTTTAGATATTATATTAGTTAGTTTTGGATCAATTTTTATACTCTTAAGGTCCTCAAGCATGGATCTATGCTCTCTAATATTTTGTAACAAATCCAAAATAAGAGGGTCAGTTAATTTTGTTTTAGTTAAAGATTCAGACAACAAGGCTAAAAAGTACCAAAATAGAATTTAAAGAGAGAACCAAAATGAAAGTAGGAGATGTTAACTACTACATCCATTCAAGCAAAACCAGATGTGTGTTTGTGGACAATAAAGAGTTGCCGCTCATAAGCATTGATATTTGGTGCAAAGCAGGTTCTTCATTTGAGGATGTTGATAAAAATGGCACTGCACATTTTCTAGAACATATGATTTTTAAAGGATCTAACAAAATAATGCCAGGTGAGTTTGACCATAAAATTGAATCACTAGGCGGAGTAAGTAACGCTTCAACTGGTTATGATGATGTACATTACCATGTCTTAGTTCCACCCAATAACTTTAAAGAATCACTTGCTCTTTTGACAAATATTGTCGTTGCTCCAGATTTTAATCCTAATGAATTTATAAAAGAAAAAGGGGTAGTTATTGATGAAATAAAACAACAAAATGATCAGCCTGAAGAGAGACTATTTAATTATTTTTTGAAAAGGGTTTGGTTAAGTCCTAATTATGCCAATTCGATCTTGGGAACTGAAAATAGCATTAAAAACTTAGAGATAAATGACCTTGTGAAATTTCATAGCAAACATTACACTACCGAAAAAATTTGTATCGCAATTGCGGGGAATCTCTCCGATGAAATTTATAATATTTTTGAAAAAAGTGATCTATCTGGCATAAAAGAAACTCCAAATTTAATAAATCACAAAAATAAACCTTCTTTAAAAATAAGGAATGGTAGAGAGTTAGTTAAGTTTGATAATTTAGAGTTTTCAAGAATATTTATGGCTTGGTTTATACCCAACCTAAATGATCAAAAAAATATTATTGGACTTGAGATATTAGCATCCATCCTCTCTGTTGGAAGAAACAGCAGATTAGTTAAAATTTTAAAAGAAGATACTAATCTTGTTGAATCGGTATATGTAGATGTAAACGCTGGAGAATTTGGAGGATTATTTATAATGGAAGCAAGTTGTGAGCCCAAAGATATTGATTTAGTAGAAAAGCAAATTAATAAAACAATTGATGAGATCTCAAATTGTAAAGACTTGGCTTTGGATGAAATAAAAAAAGCAATAAATATTGTGAAAAGTAATTATATTTTTAATTTAGAGACATCTACACAACTCACATCATTCTTTGGAAATGAACTTCTTTGGGGGAGAAAATCTTCAATAAATAATTTAGAGAGTCATTTAAAATATTGGAATGACTTAGATAACTTCAAAGAGATCACAGAATATATCAGTGCAGAGAAATTTACATTAGTTGCATCCCCTGGTAAATGTTAAAAAGATATTTTTTAAATAATAAAAAAAGAAATTTTTCAACTGCTTCAATTTGGATTAAAGGGGGGAGTGATATGGATAGTACTGGCAAAAAAGGGATAAACAAGATCCTTTGTTCATTACTTACCAGAGGATGTGAAGGTTTTAACAATCTCACTCTCTCTGAATATATTGAGTCCTATGGAGCAGAATTAAATCAAGAAATATTTGAAGATGGTATTTCAATAAGTATTAAATCCCTAAATGAACATTTCAGCAAATTATTCCCTTTATTAGATTTAATAATTAAAAAGCCAATCCTGTCGGAAACTGAATTTAAAAAAGTAAAAAAATCTTCTATTGATCACATTAAAAAAGATAAAGAGAATCCATTCAATATCTGTTTTGAAAAATGGAGAAAAATTGTTTACTCAAATCATCCTTATGCTTTTAATACAATAGGCAATGCAAATGATGTCTCAAAGATTTCCTATGAAGATGTTTTGCTTGAGTTTAAAAATTTTAAAAATAGAGAAAAGTATTTAATTTCAAATAATCCCGAAATAAATGGAGAAAATTTTGGAACACTTGAAAAAAAAATCTTAAAAGAAAAATCAGATCCTTTAAATTTTAATTTAAATAATACATATAGATTTGATTACATTAATAATGATTCAAATCAAACAATAATAATG
>QCDM01000002.1 GCA_003280895.1 Prochlorococcus sp. AG-355-I20
TACAGAATTTCTCGAGGGATCAATTGAAAAACTTGATGAATTAGATAAGGATCTAAATCCATTAATCGCTGATAAATCAGTTGATATTATTTTAAGTAATTGCGTTTTAAACTTAGTAAGTCCAGAATCTAGAAGCAACCTTCTAAGAAATATAAAAAGAGTTTTAAACGATAATGGAAGAATTGCAATTAGCGATATTGTCTCTAACAAAAAAGTTCCCTTAAGATTACAAAATGATCATGACCTATGGACAGGATGTATTAGTGGAGCATGGTATGAGCCGGACTTTATTAGTGATTTTAAAGAACTAGGATTTAAAAATTTAGAATTTGCAGAAAGGAGTGCTGAACCTTGGAAAATAATTGAGAATATTGAATTTAGAACAGTAACTTTAGTAGGCAATATTTAGAAAATTCAAGAATTTAAAAATATAATTTAAATTTTTCATGATAAATAATTTAAGAGACCAAATACCAGCTTTAAAAAATAAGTATTATTTCAACTATGGGGGTCAAGGACCATTACCAAAATCTTCTCTAGAAGCAATAGTCAAAACTTGGGAAATTATTCAAGATTTAGGACCATTTACCAATGATATGTGGCCTTTTATTTACAAAGAAATATTGACCACAAAAAGAATCATTGCGCAAAAGTTAGGTGTCAATTCAAAGAATCTAGCTTTAACCGAGAATATCTCTTCTGGTATGATTTTGCCTTTTTGGGGAATAAAGGTAAAAGAGGGAGAAGAGTTGTTAATAAGTGACTGTGAACATCCCGGAGTAGTAGCTGCAAGTCGTGAATTTTGCAGAAGAAATAAATTAATACTAAAAATTTTGCCAATCCAAAAAATTAAAAATCTTAACGACGAAAATTTAATTTTAGAGATTTTAAAAAATCTAAATAGTAAGACTAAGATCCTAATTATTTCTCATATTTTGTGGAACTTTGGATATAAAATTCCCTTAAAACAAATTTCCATCGAATTAAAAAATAATCGAGAAAACTCCTATTTACTTGTTGATGGTGCTCAAACCTTTGGGCACATAAAAATTGAAGAAGAAGTTTTTTATTCTGATTTATACTCAATAACTTCTCATAAGTGGGCATGTGGACCAGAAGGTCTTGGAGCAATTTATGTCTCAGATAGATTTATTCATGAAACAGATCCAACAATAATTGGTTGGAAATCATTAAAAAAAGAACAAGGAATCTATGAGCCTTCAGATAATCTTTTTCATGATGATGCAAGGAAGTTTGAAGTAGCTACCTCTTGTATTCCTTTACTTGCAGGTCTGCGTAATTCCTTAGATCTTTTGGATAAAGACTGTAATGAAAAAGAAAAGAGAAAAAATATAAAAAGATTAAGTGAGAAACTTTGGGATGAATTAAATCAATTAAACGGAGTTGAATTAGTTTTAGAAAAAAAATACTTAAATGGGATAGTTAGTTTTAATATAGAAAATATTGAAGATAAGGATAAATTTGTTAAGAAACTTGGAGAAAAGAAAATTTGGATTAGAGTTTTAGAAGATCCAAAATGGTTTAGAGCATGTGTACATCAAATGACTACAGAAGCTGAGATTGATTTACTTTCTAAAGAAATAAAAAAAATATTAAATTAAAAATCTATTGTTATAAAGATAAAGTTTATTTACCAAGGTATCTCCGAGCTGTCCCATGCAATAAATTTTCCAGTAGATTCTGGAGTTTGATTCTTAATAATATTGATCAAAAATTGGGATGATTTTTCTTTGCTAAATAATTTATGTTCTGGAACAAATTTGTGAAAAGGTCTAGATAAATCAGTATCTACTGTTCCTGGATGAAGCAATGTAATAGTAGCCTTTGGGAAACGTCTAGCCCACTCAATACTTAAAGATTTAAAAAACTGATTTTGGGCAGATTTTGCAGCTCTATATGAATACCATCCTCCAGTTTGATTATCTCCAATACTTCCTACTCTTGCACTTATACTTGCAAAATTAAAATCAAAATCTCTTGGTATAAATTCTTCAATAGTTTTAGCTAATAAAATAGGAGAAAAAGCATTTATTGAAAAACTTTCCATCATATTTTTTTTATCAAGATGTTGTAATCTTTTTTCTGGTTGCAAAGAATCACTATGAAGTCTCCCTGTAGCATTAACAACTAGTCTTAATTTTGAAGGATGATTTGATATTTTATTTTTCAATTGCAGAAGAGATTGAGAATCCTCTATATCTAATTTCCAAAAAGAATTAAATTCACTTTTTCTTCCACACAAAACAACATCTAAATCTTTTTCACTTTCATTCAGATCTTTAGCTATTTGTGTTCCAATCCCTCCTGCCCCTACAACTAAGGCTAAGCCTTTCATTTTGTTAAAGATAATTGCTTTGATTCTAAGAAACTTTTCTTGTGATTTGCGTAAAAATCTTTCTGATTTGATTAGGAAATTTATTGTAATTTACTTTTTTCTTTTAAAAATTTATAAGCTATTTTTCTATCATCAAAATTAATAACTTTATCATTGAGAATTTGGTAGTCTTCATGTCCTTTTCCTGCAATTAAAACTATATCTTCTTTATTGGCAAATTTAATAGATTCATTTATTGCTTTAAATCTATCAATCTCAATTGTTATTTTTTCTCTTTTTTTTATACCAATCAAAATATCATTTACTATCTTTTGGGGTTCTTCTGATCTTGGATTATCTGAAGTTATAAAAAGTTGATCAGAAAACTCTTCAGCTATTGATCCCATTAAAGGCCTTTTACTACGGTCTCGATCTCCGCCACAGCCAAAAACAGTTATAAGTTTCCCTTCACAAAGTTTTTTAATTGATTGCAAAACTTTTTTTAATCCATCAGGAGTGTGGGCATAATCAACAATTACTGTTGGAAGTGATCTTAAAACGACATCATTATCAAGTTGAATTTTCTCCATTCTCCCAGGAGCGCCAGGAAAAGATTGTATTAACTTTGATAGATCTTTTAAAGAAAAATTAAGTTTATACAAAATTGTTATTGCTTGAATAGCATTCATTAAATTAAATTCGCCGACAAGTGGAACAAAAAGTTGAATTTTTTCACTAGGTGTATGAAATATACAGGTGGAACCACTTTCAGTAAATTTTTTATCTGTCACGAAAAAAAAATCATCATTTTCAAATTCACTTTCAGTAATCTTTGTAGAGACTAAAAAAGATCTTTTTTCAAGATCAGATGACAATTTAGATATCCAATGGTCATCATGATTTAATACACAAATTCCATCTTTTTCTTTTAAGTAAGGTGGGAAAAATAATTTTCTTTTTGTATGAAAATATGATTCCATATCTGAGTGATAATCAAGATGATCTTGAGTTAAATTAGTAAAAATAGCCGCCTCAAATTCGCATCCTGATATCCTGTTTTGAGCAATAGAATGAGAACTTACCTCTAGTATCGCGAATTCAGATTCTGCCTCAACAGCAGCATTTAATTTCTTTTGAAGCTTATCGGCGAAATCAGTTGTATGAGTTGCCACCTCTGAGAACCCAGGCCATCTATTGAGCAAGGTCCCAAATAATGCAGTCTTTTTTCCTAATTTTTTTAAAAGATATTCCAATAAAAAAGTAATTGTCGTTTTTCCATTAGTACCCGTAACACCAATAAGTTTAAGTTTTCTTGAAGGCCTATTCCAAAACTCAGCGACTATTTGACCAAAAATATAATCTAAATTATCCTCTATAACCAAAATCCTTTCTCGATCAATAGATCCAATTTTCTTTTTTGCAGCAGACCCAATAATGGCAGCCTCAGCGCCATTTTCAATTGCCTCAATACAATATTTTCCTCCATCAACATTTAAACCAGGCATACCTAAAAATAAAGTTCCTTTTTGTACTTCTTTAGAGTTAAAGGAAATATTATTGATTTCATGATCGATTAAATCTAATGAAGGAATAATTCCTACCAAATCTAAAAGTTTATGTAATTTTATAGATCTCATATAAAAAAATTATTTCTCCAGAATGGTACTAATATTTTTTTGAAACCAATTCTTTAATTGATTATCTTTTAATCTAGGAGAAATGCGAGGCAATTCTATAACCTCCTCGGATCTAATTCCTCCAACAGCAATAACAGGCACTTCATAATTATATTTTTTATATTTATCTTTATATAAATCGACCCTATCAATATCAATTTCTTTAAGCTCCTCTAGATTAGGGAATAACTCATTAAGATTTATTTTTGCCAGTTTGTTTTTTAATGAATCACAAAGGCAACATCCCTGCCTAACAAAAATAAATATTTTCATTCATTTAGTCAGGCACAGGGTCGCAACCACAGGGAGTTAAAGGATGACATCTGCTTAATCTTCTTAAAGTTAACCAACCTCCCTTCCAAGGACCATGTCTAGTAATTGCCTCATATCCATAAGAGCTGCAACTTGGAATAAATCTGCATCTTGGTCCGAAAAAAGGTGAAAACCACTTTTGATAAAAAGAAATCATAAAAAGAAGTATAGAAGTAATTAATTTATTAATAGTTTTGAACACTTTGATGATGTAAAATATTATTTCCAGTAGTAATTAGTTTAATTGAATTTAATCAATTATCCAATTTATTGCAAATTTTTATTTAATTTAAAATTATGTCAAGATACCGCGGCCCCAGATTAAGGGTTACGCGTCGCTTGGGAGAACTACCAGGTCTCACCAGGAAAGCCTCAAAGAAGTCTAATCCTCCAGGTCAGCACGGCCAAGCCCGTCGCAAGCGATCAGAATATGCAATTCGTCTAGAAGAAAAGCAGAAACTTAGATTTAATTATGGAGTTTCTGAAAAACAACTAGTACGTTATGTAAAAAAAGCTAGAGCTCAAGAAGGATCTACAGGAACTAACCTACTAAGACTTTTAGAAAACAGACTTGATAATGTTTGTTTTAGATTAGGTTTTGGAGGTACAATCCCAGGCTCAAGACAATTAGTAAATCATGGCCATGTAACCGTTAATGGAAATGTTCTTGATATTGCTGGTTATCAATGCAAATCAGGCGATGTAATCGGAATTAAAGAAAACAAAGCAAGCAAAAAACTTGTAGAAGGTAATATAGAATTCCCTGGTTTAGCAAATGTCCCACCTCATCTTGATTTAGACAAACCTAAATTAACAGGAAAAATAAATGGGAAATGCGATAGAGAGTGGGTGGCTCTTGAAATAAACGAACTACTAGTTGTTGAATATTATTCAAGAAAAGTTTAATACTACTTTTCTTTGGATTATTAAATCTCTCTTTTAAAAAAGAGAGATTTAATTTAATTCTTATTTTTAAAAATAATGGGAAATAAGGAAAATAATATCAAAAAGCCAGGTTTTAAGACCCTATCTATTCACCATGGGAAAACATTTGCAGAAGAGACTGGATGCGTTATGCCTCCTATTTTTTCTACATCTACTTTCAAACATGGAAATAAAGATAATTTCGACTACACAAGATCAGGTAATCCAAACTTTAGAATTCTAGAAAGCGTACTTAAATCAATAGAAGATTCAAAATACTGTACAGTTTTTGGATCTGGAATTAGCGCGGTTACTGCTATTTCATCAACACTAAAATCAGGTGACAAGATTCTCTGCGAGTCAAATCTCTATGGTTGTACAGTGAGGATGTTCGAAAAAGTTTTCAAGAAATTTGGACTAGAAGTTTTATACACAGATTTTACAAACGAAAATAATATCAAAAAGATTTCAAACTTCAAGCCAACATTGATATGGCTAGAAAGTCCAACTAACCCACTTTTGAAGGTACTTGATATTAAGGCGATCTGTGATGAAGCGAATAAACTCGAAATACCAGTAGTTGTAGACAACACTTTTTCTACAGCGCTTATTCAAAAACCATTGGACCTTGGTGCAACACTATCGGTTGTAAGCACCACAAAATTCATTAATGGACATAGTGACGCACTTGGGGGCGCAGTACTGACAAATAATGAGGAATGGAATAATAAGATGCTTTTCTCACAAAAAGCTCTCGGGCTTCAACCCTCTCCTTTTGATAGTTGGCTCATTACGAGAGGAGTAAAAACTCTTCCATTAAGAATCGAACAACATACTAAAAGTGCAGAATTTATTTCTGAAGAATTAGGAAATCATAAAATGATTAGTAAAATAATTTACCCTTTTAATCGAGAACATCCGCAATTTAATTTAGCAAAATCGCAAATGAAATCTGGAGGTTCGATGATCACCCTAAAATTAAATTTAAAAAAAGAAGATACTTTTAAATTTTGCAAATCTCTCAAATATTTCTCTCTAGCAGAAAGCCTTGGAGGAGTTGAAAGTTTAATTTGTCACCCTGCAACGATGACTCATGCTTCTGTTGATGACAAAACAAAAAATCTACTTGGGATAGATGATTCTCTTGTCAGATTATCAATTGGATGTGAAGAAACAAACGATTTAATATCGGACATTTTATTTGCTTTAAATAAATTCTGAAAATTGAGAGATTTACTTAAAAACCCTATATGGAAAAATTTAGAGTTAGGATATGCAATTCCTGATAGTATTCATGCCGTTTCTGTAGCATTACCAACTTGGAATGATGTAATAAATTACGAGGAAAAAGATCAAGAATGCATGAATTTATTGAAGTCCATTTACCCACGATTCGGACTAAACCCCATAGTGAAAAGATTGTGCGAAAAAGTAAAAAAGCAATATTACTACAACAATAAAAGTATCTGGCCATATCCGAATGAAAGCATAGCTTTTAAAGCCAAAAATTACGTTGATAGAAATACTTCTGAACAATTCTCATTAATAGAAAAAAGAGATAATTTAGCTCTTTTAATAACTGAAAAAGAAGGAAGTATCTATGCAAAATCTTTTTGGCAACATACTGGTCTTGGCATATCTTCAAGGACTGCTGCTATAGAACTAGGTCTTGAAGATTGCCCTCCAAAATCATACGTAAATGAATGTTCTCAAAGAATAAAAAATAGAATTTCTAAATCTACAAAAATAAACTCTAATGATATTCACTTAACGTCATCTGGAATGTCTGCATTGCATACATCATTAGAAATGATATATAAATTATTTCCAGCTAGACCAACGCTACAAATTGGTTTTCCATATGTAGATGTACTTAAATTACCAATGAATATCTTTCATGGAGCCAAGTTGATTACAGAAGATAATTGCGAGGATATTGAATTAGAAATCAAAAGCATAAATCCATCAGCATTAATTATTGAACTACCGAGTAATCCAATGCTCAAATGTGTAAATATTAAAAAAATTTCAAAAATAGCAAAAAAGTTAAATATTCCCTTAATTGTTGACGATACAATTGGTTCGAATTTAAATATAAATTCCCTAGAACATGCAGATATAGTTTTTACTTCACTTACAAAAATTTTTTCAGGTAGTGGTGATATTCTTGCTGGATCATTAATACTAAATCCAAAAAGCAAATGGATTGATCAATTTAGAAATGCATTAAACGAGATTAATCTTCCAACACTTTCCGATGGAGATACAGTTTATCTAGAGAAAGTTAGTAGAGATGTAAATCATAGAGTTTTTGAACAAAATAAAGCATGTTTAGAATTAAAAAAAAGATTAGAGACCCATAGCGAGATTAAAAGTATTTTCCACCCTGAAAATTGTCCAAACTTTAATTCTTTACTCACTTCTGATGGAGGATACGGCTGCTTATTATCGTTTGAATTAACTGGAGGATTGAACAAAGCTAAAAAATTTTATGATTCTTTACAAGTATCTAAAGGACCTAGTTTAGGTACAAAGTTTACTCTGGTTTGTCCTTATGTTTTACTAGCTCATTATGACGAGTTGGATTGGGCTGAAAGTTTTGGTATACCATCGCACCTTATTAGAGTATCAGTTGGATTAGAAGACCAAGATCAATTATGGAAAACCTTTGCTGAAGCACTAAATAATTTCTAAATTCCTAGTATTTACCGTATAGAAACTTATATACTCTTTTTCTGAATAATAGTTAGTATAAAAATATATTTTCTCAATATATAAATGGCAAAAATTTATGAGGACAACAGTTTTGCTATTGGAAACACTCCATTAGTAAAGTTAAAATCAGTTACTAAAAACGCGAAAGCTACAGTACTTGCAAAAATTGAAGGTAGAAATCCTGCTTATAGTGTCAAATGCAGGATTGGCGCCAACATGATCTGGGATGCCGAGAAAAGTGGGAAGCTTACAAAAGACAAAACTATTGTTGAGCCAACTTCTGGAAATACAGGCATTGCTCTAGCTTTTACTGCTTCAGCAAGAGGTTATAAACTCATCCTTACAATGCCAGAATCCATGTCAATTGAAAGAAGAAGGGTTATGGCAGTGTTGGGTGCTGAAATTGTTTTAACAGAAGCATCTAAAGGTATGCCTGGAGCAATAGCTAAGGCTAAAGAAATTGCAGAAAGTAATCCTTCTCAATATTTCATGCCAGGTCAATTTGATAATCCAGCAAACCCTGAAATTCATTTCAAAACTACTGGACCAGAAATCTGGGATGATTGCGATGGTGAAATTGATGTCTTAGTTGCAGGGGTTGGAACTGGGGGCACAATTACAGGAGTTTCAAGATACATTAAGCAAGAAAAGGGGAAAAATATTACTTCTGTAGCTGTAGAACCATCACATAGTCCTGTTATTACACAGACAATGAATGGAGAAGAGGTTAAATCTGGACCACATAAAATTCAAGGAATTGGAGCAGGATTTATTCCTAAGAACCTTGACTTATCAATTGTTGATAAGGTTGAACAGGTGACAAATGACGAGTCAATCGAGATGGCTCTTAGATTAGCAAAAGAAGAAGGTCTATTAGTAGGAATATCTTGTGGAGCTGCTGCAGCTGCTGCTGTTAGATTAGCTGAACAAGATGAATATGCGGGAAAAACTATTGTAGTTGTTCTACCTGATTTGGCAGAGAGATATTTATCATCAATTATGTTTACTGAAGTTCCAAGCGGAATCATTCAAGAACCAGTCAAAGCCTAAATCTATTTTTTCTCCAGTAATGAATCTGGTGAAATATACATCGCATCGCCATAAGAGAAAAATCTAAATTTTTCTTTTATGGCTTTTTTATACAAATCTAATAATCTTTCTCTACCAATCATTGCACTTACTAAAAGTAATAATGAACTTTTAGGAAGATGAAAATTAGTTAATAATCCATCAACTACCTTAAATTTATAACCTGGCTTAATAACTAAATCCACGTACTTTGCTATGGGAATATAATCATTAATTTCTTGAGAATAACAACTTTCAAGAGCTCTCACGCTAGTTGTCCCAATAGCAATTATTCTTCTATCTGTTTTCTTTATTTTTTTTATTTCCTCCACTACTTCCTTATTAACACTTACCCATTCTTTATGAAGTTTTAAGTTACTCAGATCTTCTTGATCAATTGGTTTGAATGTTCCATAGCCCACGTGCAAAGTTATCGGTAAAATTATTACTCCTTTTTTTTTTAGATTGGAAATAAGACTTTTGCTTAAGTGTAAACCAGCAGTTGGCGCAGCAACAGCCCCTGGATTAGTTGCATACTCAGTTTGATAACTATTCTCATGAAAAGATTCTTCTTCGGCATTTTTTATATATGGCGGGAGAGGGATTTCCCCGTATTTATCAAGAAGGTCATTCATTGAATTGAGATCAGTTATATTTTCAGGAAATTTAATAAATCTCCCTCCAGTTTCTTCATCAACCCCATCAACCATCAAATTAATATCTTGTACAGAAGGAGATTTTAATATTATTTTTCTATTTATTTTTAACTTTTTCGCTGGCTTTGCCAAACATAACCAAACACATTCATGGGATCTTTCTAAGACTAATAATTCGATTAACGTCCCATTTTCTAATTCAACCTTTAACCTTGCCTTCATTACTTTAGTATTGTTTACAACTACAAGATCGCCTTCTCTAAATTCATCTAAAAGATTCTTGGTAAATTTATTAGTTAAGCAGTCTTCCTCTAAAACACTATTTCTAACTATCATCAATCTTGATTCATGCCTAATTGCAGAAGGTTTACTAGCAATTAATGAAGGATCAAGTAAATAATCATAAGATTCAAGCCTATAATCTCTCTCTTCTTTATTAATTTGATAGATCAATTAAATTTAAGATACAAGTGTCTCTGGCTCATTTTCAATCAGGTTAGCCAAGTCTTTCAAGAATGAAGCACCATCAGCTCCATAGATCACTCTGTGATCAGCTGTAAGATTTACTTGCATTATTTTTTTAACAGATATTGAACCATCACTATTGGCTACAACAGTTGGTTTCGATGATGCTATCGCTAAGATCGCACCGGTCCCTGGGGGTAGTATTGCGTCAAATCTATCAACACCAAACATACCAAGGTTAGATAAGGTAAATGTCCCCGTTGAGTATTCATCTGGTTCTAATTGTTTTGATCTAGATCTTTTTACGAGATCTTTCCATTCCCTAGATAATTCAAATAAATCAGTATTGCATGGTTCTTTTAATACTGGAGTTATTAGTCCCCCATCTTCCATTGCAACAGCAACAGCAATATTTATATTTTCTGGATAAGAAATTCCATTTTCTGAAAAGCTTGAGTTAACTTGAGGATGTTTCTTTAGTGTCTTTGCAACTGCCTTTACAAGTAAAGCAGTCATAGTAACTCCGTTCTGTTTAACCTTTTTGTAGAAATTATCTAATTTATCTGTATTTATAGAGTAACCCACCCTAAAACATGGAACATCTAAACTAGATTCCATATTTTTATTTACCGCTTTTTGAAGAGTATTAAATTGAACTGTTTCTCCAGGATTACCAAAACTATTTCCTGAAGTTTCTGGTTTTCTTTCAACTCCCAAATTTGCATCAAGAATAATTGCAGGAGAACCACCTTCTCCTATCCATGGGATAGAAACAGGTTGGCCATTAGCTTTTAAAATATCATCGGCTTGAATCCTTCCGTGAGGGCCAGATCCATGAACCTTTGCTAAATCAACACCCATTTGAGAGGCAAGTTTTTTAGCTCTTGGAGATGCAATTATCCTCGAAGAAACATTACTTATTGCGGCATTAATTTGATTGACATGAAGAGATGGGACAGTCTTTTCACTCTTTAAGACGACTTCTTCAGCTTCTTTCTTGATATTTTCAGTCTGGACTACTGGTTTCTCTTCATTTTTATTGCTTACCAATTCAAGTTGGTCTGAAGTTGAGACTTTGGGTTGATTTCCTTTATTTTTTTCTTGGACAGAAGCTATCTCATCCTCATTTTCTACGATGAGACCAATAGTTTCTCCAACAGGTGCAGTGCTGCCAGCAGGCATTAAAACTGCTGCAAGATATCCATCTTGAAAAGATTCAACATCCATATCTGCCTTGTCAGATTCAACAACCAAGACAGATTCGCCTCTTTCAACCTTATCTCCCGGATTTTTCAACCATTCCACAATCTTGCCCTCCGTCATAGTAGAACTCAAGGCAGGCATGAATATTTCGTGAGACATAAGAAAATTGTTATTGCATAAGTTTTAAGGGATTTTTACCAAACTTTCAAAAGTTTTTTATGATTAAAAACCCTTTTAACTTTTAATCTAATTATACGAAATCATGTTCACAGTGGGAACTCTTAAAACTTAAGAAAGTAATAATTTAGATCGATTAGAATTTAAAACTTTTCGCAATTAAGATTTACTTATTTTTGACATAAATACAAAATCTTTTTATTTAATTATTATCTATAGATTGAATAACTCCATCTTTAACAGTAATTGAGACTTGCATTTTTTCAATAAGATTGTCGCCCACATTGACATCACAGAAACTATCCACTTGTCCTTGATCAACAATCTCGTCCATTTTTAATTCGCGAACTTGACTCTGTTGTTGAAGTAGATTTCTTTTTTGTTCTTCAATTTCATTTCGTTTTGCTGCCACTTGTTGTTGCACCTGACTAACCTGTTCTTGGACTCTTGGATCCAGAGGATTAACCGATTGGGATCTAATATTATTTACTATTTGCTGCCCCTCCTGCTCAAGTTGAGATAATTGCTGGTCAATGTTTGAAATTGCTTTACTTAATTCTTTTTCAGCATCTTCTTTCCAAGTTGGTGTAACTACAGCTTTAATAGCTATTGAGCGCTTTATAGATATTGGGTTTTTTGTTTCCATAAAAAATTAAATTACCCTTTCAATATAGATAGAACAAATCAAATTTTATTACTAAATTTGTTTTCATACATATTTTCTATTTGTAATGAATACTTTTTTTCTATTTCTTTTCTTTTTTGTTTAAGAGTTTGTGTTAACAAACCATTTTCTAAAGTAAAGGCATCAACAAAATAACAATCTAATATTTGTTCTTCTGATCTTGCTCCTAATCGACTTTTAAGCAAATTATTAATTTGTGATTTAAAAAATGTACCAATATTCTTATTGAGGTTTAATTTCGAAAGGTCTTCTTCAAAAAACTTGTTTTTAACCAATTCGACATTAGGCACTACAAGGGCTGTTAAACATTTCTTGTCTTGTCCTACTAGTTGAATCTGATTAATAAATTCAGAACTAAGGATTTCGGTCTCAAGCGGATTCGGTTCTATATTTTCGCCACTTGAAAGCACTATTGTATCCTTGGCTCTTCCTGTTATGAAAAGAGAACCATTAGGTATTAGGAAACCTAAATCACCAGTATCAAACCATCCATCCTTGGATAAAACATCTTTTGTAGCTAATTCATTATTAAGATAACCTTTCATTACTTGTGGTCCCTTGACAAGAATTTTTCCGACTTCTCTGAACTTCAGAATCTTTTTTTTATCATCATTAACTATTTTGATTTCAGTAAATGCTAGAGGCTGACCGGATGATCCCCTAACATTTAATTCTCTTCTCCTACAAGTTAATACTGGACTAGTTTCTGTAAGGCCATAGCCTACCAAAACATCTACACCTAAAGATTCAAAAAAAAGATCAACATGTTCTGGCAATGCACCTCCGCCGTTAATGGGAAATTTCAGTTTTTCTCCGCATAGTTGTCTAAGAATATTCGGCCACAAAAAAATAGTAGATAATTTATGTAAAGGATATCGGCCAATAACAGAACCCAGTAAGGGGACTTTTGATTTAAAAGTTGTTTGATTGATATCTAAATTTCTTATCTTTCTAAGATTTCTTTTGAAAAATGAACTATTACTTATCAAAAACTTAATAAGTTTTTGCTTTTTGGAAGGCATTTTTTTCAACGCCTGAAAAAAACCATCATGTATTGCCTCCCATAGTCTTGGTACAGTAGCCATGACAACAGGTTTTACTCGTGTAATATCATCTTTCAGAAATTTTGGAATTGTATAGTATTGAGAACAACCACATGAAAAAAAGAAGTATTCAGCGCTCCTCTCATAAGAATGCCAGATAGGTAAAACGCTTAATACAGAGGTCCCTGGTTCTGGATCAGCGATATAAGCTAAATTGATTATTTGATGTAAAAAATTTGCATGAGTCAAAGGGACACCCTTAGGTTTTCCTGTTGTCCCAGAAGTGTAAAGGATAGTAGCGACGTCATCAATTTCTTGATTAAATTTTTCAAAATTATTATTTTGTGAATTTTCTTTTTCTACTGAACTTATAAATTTGCTCCAACTTATTAAACTTTCAAATTGTTCATCTTCTAAATTGATTATAAATTTCAGTCTTTTTTTTAATTCTTCTTTATTGTTTAACTTTAGCCAAATCTCCTTAGATTGAACTATTAGACCTACAGAATTAGAATGCTCAATAATATATTCTAATTCTACTGAAGGAGAATTAATACCTCTCACTGCATTTATAGCTCCTAAACGCATTAGGCCTTGGTCAACTGCTAGCCATCTTGGAGAATTTTCTGAAATTATAGTAACTACATCCCCCTTTACTAAACCATAATTTTTAAAAGAAAAAGAAACTTTTGTTATTAAATCAGCGAGTTCAGAATAAGAAATTTTTTCTTTGTATTTCCCTCTTAAATCACAAACAGCTAAAGTATCACCACATTTAAATTTTAATTTTTCCCAAATTTGATCTATATGATGTAGGTTCTTAATAAAATCTCTATTTTTAGCAAATTTATCTTTGTTAGAAAGAAGTTTGGTTGAAGGCCAGTATGCTAAATCACCCATATTAAATTAATTTTGAAATTTTAATTTCTATTTTGATACAAAATCAAAGTTAAATTCTTCCTGAATGATTTTTTTAACAATTCTCTTGACTTCTTGAATATTTAAATTTTTGTTGTAATCAATCATATTTGCCATAAGACAATTTTCTATCCCACAAGGAACAATTTTACTAAAGTTTTCTAATTCGCAGTCGATATTTATTGAAAATCCATTTATTGTAATCCATCTTTTACAACCAATTCCAATTGAAGCAATTTTCTTATTTCCAATCCAAACACCAGTTAAACCCTCTCTTGAATGACAATTAATATTAAAAGTTTCAAGAATTTTTATAATAATTTCTTCAATTTTTCTTAAATACCAATTTAAATCTTTATTAAAATTTTTCAAATCTAAAACCAAGTAAGTTACTAATTGTCCAGGCATATGACAAGTAACCTCACCACCTCTATTGATCTTAAAAACATCATATTTATCATCACCCAAAGGAAATAGTAAATTATCGTAATTAGATCCTCTACCCAACGTATAACAGAGTTGATGCTCCCCTATCCAAATAAAGTCAGGGTTAGAATTATCTAAAATCAATGCCTCTTGATATTCTTTTTGTAATTTATAAACATCATTAAAAGAAGAAATATTATCAGGTTGTTTAATTATTGCTGTTCTATTTTCCATATTTAAGTAGATTTAGAAAGTAAGTAAATATTTTAGATTTGTTATGAAAATTTTAATCCATGGAAAGAATCTTGAGCTCACTGGAGCATTAAAAAAATATACTGAGGCAAAGATAGAAAAAGCAACGCATCACTATAAGGATATCGTTAAAGAAGCTGACATACACCTTTCAATTGAAAAGAACCCAAGAGTCTCGTTCCAAACTGCAGAAGTTACAATTTTTGCAAATGGTACCGTAATTAGAGCTGAAGAAAAAACTGAAAATCTATACTCAAGCATTGATTTAGTTTCAAACAAACTTTGTAGAAAATTACGTAAATACAAAGAAAGAAACAATAAAACAATTCATAATAATCAATTTAAAAATAAAGAGTCTTTATCAATTGAAAGTATGGAACCAGGATTTTTAGATAAAGCTTTACTCAAGAAAGGAATGGAAGCAGGTTTGCCTGAGCCATCTATAAAAAATAAATACTTTGAAATGCATCCAATTTCATCAGAAGAAGCAAGAAAACAATTAGATCTAATTGATCATGATTTTTATGTTTTTCGAAACAAGAAAAATAATGAACTTCAAGTTATATATAAAAGGAATCATGGAGGTTATGGACTGATTCAATCTAAATAATTTTTACATGCCTAATATTGAATATGAATTAAACGAGAAAATTCATGCAATTATTATTAACCCTTATCTATCCTGGGAAGATTTCTGTGTAAATTGCGATTTAATAAGAAAACACAATATCAAAAATATTTCTACTTCACTAAATTATTTAACTGATCTTAAAAACTGTTTAGGTAATTACAGTGCGGGTATAAACGCACTTATTTCTTACCCTTTAGCAGATTTACCAGTTTCATTTATTGAAGAATTAGTTTGTTTTGCAAAAGATAAGGGTGCAAAAGGAATTGAATATATCCCAAACTTTATCAATTTATCCAAAGGAAATTTAGAAACTTTCGCTGCTGAAATTGAGCAAGTTAAATTATCTGGATTACCGGTTTCAATAATCATAAATAAATCAAAACTACAAAAAGAAGTTTTTATTAATGTGATAGAAATATGTTTGGAATTAGGAATAAAAAATTTTCAATTCGGAGACGGGTTTGGGCCTCCTCTTACATTAAATGACATCTCCGAAATACTTAAAATAACAGGCTCACAAAATCAAATCAAAGTTGTAGGTGGAATAAAAAAACTAACGCAAGTAATTGATTTGTTTGATAATGGAATTAGTTGCGTTGGAACTTCCAATTTTTATGAAATTTTTCAAGAAGTAAACGTTATTTAAATGTCTGGTTCTGGTGAGTGCAGACTAAAAGGTCTTTGTATTAAAGCTTCTCCATTAGGCGAGAATGATAGATTAATTACTATTCTTACTGATGAGCAAGGGATTGTTAGATTAGCGGTACCTGGTGCTAGGCGTCCTAAAAGTAGTCTTGCCGCAGCTACTCCCTTAACATACTTAAGTCTACATATTTTTGGGAAAAGAAATCTTAAATCTGTACGTCAAATTAAAATATTAAAAAGCTATTCTGGTCTAGGAAAAAATATTGAATGTCTTGCAGCCGCACAAGCAATAACTGAATTAACATTTTTATTAGTAGGTAATAATGACAAGCAACAAGACTATCTATCTTGCGTTCTTGCACATCTTGATAGGATTTATTTGTATGAAGAGTCTCAAGAAGAAGATATTAAAATGCTCTCAATGAGTATTCAATCTTTAATCCATCTATTAGCCATCGGGGGTATTAATTTACCAATTCATCATTGTTGTAAAACTGGAGAACCTATTATTCCACCTATAGGAAATTGGGAATGGAGTTGTTATTATTTACCAAGTGAAGGGTTTTCATCCATAGAAGATCCTCAAAGTAATCTAAAAATAAATGCATCTGAAGTTGCTCTATTACAGAGACTTCTTTTCCCAGAATTACCAATAAAATCTAATGGAGAGTTGTTGGGTCCAAAAAAAGTCTGGCTTAAAATATTATTCATTATTCAGACATGGATCTCTGCTCAATTAGAGAAGGATCTATCTTCACTAAAAATGCTGAGAGAAATATATAGTTAGCATTTTCATGAAGCATTAAAAAATTTAAAAATATGATCATGGCGCCATTGCCTGTTAACTTTATAAATAGTTAATTAAATTAATGTGGTTCATATTGCCTGGTTGGGGAAAAAATCCCCTTTTTGCGGAAATGTAACTTACGGTAAGTTAACTACTAAGGAATTAAAGTCCAGAGGGCATAAAATTAGTTTTATTCATTTCGACAATCCGTCTAGTTCAAATTCATCAAACCCATTATTTCTTGCAAATGATCCTGATGTAAGTCTCCCATATTTAATTAAGTCTCAAGTTTATACAATACCCTCGCCAAGGGCAGAAAAAGAGCTAAGGCTATCATTGGAAAGATTAAAACCTGACATAGTTCATGCAAGCCTAACTTTATCTCCTTTAGACTTTAGACTTCCAGAGCTTTGTAATAAAATTAATGTTCCTCTTATAGGAACATTTCATCCACCATTTGATGCAAAAAATAGAACTCTAACTGCGAGCACTCAACAATTAACATATCAACTTTATGCTCCCTCTTTAGCAAAGTTCGACAAAATAATAATTTTTTCTGAACCTCAAAAAAATGTTCTTGAGAAATTAGGAGTACCTAAAGAAAAACAAATAATTATTCCAAACGGCGTTGATGAAAATATTTGGAAACCTTTTTCTGGAAAAAGTAAAAAATATGATCAGGTGAAAAACAAACTTGGAAATGCAAGAATCTTTTTATATATGGGAAGGATTGCAAATGAGAAAAATATCGAGGCACTTTTACGTTCTTGGCGCCAAACAAAAACTCAAAATTGCAAATTAATTATTGTTGGGGATGGCCCAATGAAGCCAACACTTGAAAATAGTTTTTCTAACGTTGGTAATGAGAAATTAATTTGGTGGGGTGCTGAATTAGATTTAGAAACCAGGATAGCAATAATGCAAATAGCAGAAGTATTTTTCTTACCAAGCTTAGTAGAAGGTTTATCATTATCGCTTTTAGAGGCAATGTCTGCTGGTACTGCTTGTGTAGCTACAGATGCGGGAGCTGATGGTGAAGTTTTAGATAACGGAGCAGGAATAGTAATTTCAACTGATAATGTGGCTGCACAATTAAAAACTATAATCCCAATTCTTGTAGAACACCCTTCATTTACAAAAAATCTTGGAGAAAAAGCTAGAGAACGTATACTTGAAAGATACACAATTGCTAAAAATATAAATTTACTTGAAAAAGTTTATATGAACTTAAAAGATAATTGAAAAACCTAACGAAACTCTTTACTTCTATTACTAGCTGAAACTATTGATTCCATTAATGCTGACCTCACACTCTTTTTTTCTAAAACCCTTAAAGCAGAAATAGTTGTTCCACCTGGAGAGGTTACTAAATTTTTAAGTTCAGAGGTAGTAAGTTTATTTTCCTTTATTAGACAAATAGTCCCTAGTATCATTTCCATAACAAGTTCTTCTGAAATTATTTTTGGTAATCCCCCGCTTAATCCTCCATCACTTAATGCTTCTATAATTAAGGCAATAATTGCAGGACCTGATGAAGTTAAAGCTAAAAATATATCAAGGTAATCTTCGGGAAATTCATAAATTTTACTAGTATTTTCAAATAATTTTTTTGTAAATTGTTTCTGATCTTTTGTAATTTCTTCTCCCCAAGAAATACCTGTTAAACCTTTTCCAATAGTTATTGGAATATTTGTAACCACCCTCACGCATTTGTGATTAGGAAACTTTTGAGAAAGTCTATTTATTGAAACCCCGGCAAGAATTGAAACTATTAAATTGTCCTTATTTTTTACATGATAAGCCTCACTTATATCATTTAATTGTTGGGGTTTTATCGAAAGAAGCTTATATTGACAATCCCAAATTATTTTTGACTCCTCAGAACCTGATTTGTAAACATTTATATTATATCTATAATTTTTTTTTATGTTTTCTAAACTTTTTTCTGTATTTACAATACAAAAAACATTCTCTGGCTGAATTAATTTGTTATCTAAAATAGGGGTAATTATAGCACTTGCAATATTTCCAAAGCCAATAATCGCAATTTTATCTGTCACAGATTAATCATGAATAAGCACTTAATTTAGAATTACCCCATGCTGGTTCAGGAGTAGTATTTTTGCCCAAACTATATTGTGGTGTGGTTTCTGTAGAAACAGAAGAAGGAGAAGCTTCTTCAGGGGAAGAACTAGTTACATTTACACAACTTGGAGCAAAGAGAAAAATACTTTCACCTACTCTCTCTTGATGTCCATCAATTGCATATGTGCCCCCAGCAATAAAATCAACTGCTCTTTGAGCTTGATCAGGATCCATCATAGTTAAATTGAGAATTACAGTTT
Source organism: Prochlorococcus sp. AG-355-I20 (assembly GCA_003280895.1). Classification (GTDB taxonomy): domain Bacteria; phylum Cyanobacteriota; class Cyanobacteriia; order PCC-6307; family Cyanobiaceae; genus Prochlorococcus_A. The sequence continues at coordinate 19,264 of QCDM01000002.1, forward strand.
TTCTCTCTCTTAATGCTTGTATAGCTTGAGGCATCTCATCAAAACTTCTTGGTTCCATTAGGCTTACTTCTGAGGATGAATTTGAGATTCCAGGCATACCAACTACTTTTGATGATCTGTTGTTATTCATAAAATCGAATGGATTTGAATTTGCAAGTGCATTTGCATTATTTGGATTTTGTTTGAAATTATTAATATCATTTAATTCATCCTCCGAAGCATAATCCAACTCATCAAAATCATCATCGAGATACTCATCCCCTGCAATAACTGCCTTTAATCTAGAAATAAGTGACACCTTTTAAATCCTCATGAAATTGATTACTAAGGTTTAAGAACCTTGAGTAATAGATTCATTTTTTAAATGAATAAACTACCTATACTTAAATAACGTTAGTTGAACTTTACTGCAAGTTTATAGATAAGATTTTTATAAAAAAATAACTAATTAGGATCTGCCTCCAAAAATCAATGATCCTAATCTTAACCAAGTTGATCCAGCATCAATAGCTTCCTCCCAATCACCTGACATCCCCATGGAACAATCTGGTAGTTGTAGAGAATCAGCGAGAGCTCGACATTTTTTGAACAACCCTGAATTTTCTTTAGAGCTAAGTCCTTTAGGATTGATAGTCATCAAACCGGTTAATGAAATATTTTTCAACTCTTGAATTTCTCTCCATTTCAAAATCAAAAATTCAGGATTAAAGCCTCCTTTAGTTGGGTCATCACTCAACTTAACCTGCAACATTATTAATGGATTTTTCTTCTCTTCACGTGAAATATTAGAAATCTTTTGCAACTTTTCAAATGAATCTACTGAATGAATGTATTTAAAATTTTGAACTATTTTTCTTATTTTATTACTTTGTATTCTTCCAATAAAGTGCCAATTTATTTGTTTAAGATCTTTTAGGGTTAATTGTTTTTCAAACGCCTCTTGAACCTTACTTTCACCAAAATCGTTTTGACCTATATTTTGAATAGTCTTGATTTCTTGACTTTTAAATCCTTTACTTACGGCAAGAATATTTACTTTTGATGGTATTTTTTTTTTTATTTTTAAAAAATTTTCAGGGTTCACCTTTTTACAAGAAAGTTTGCGTAAATAAATTCTCCCATTTAGATAGTTCTTCAGATCCTTTTCTTCTAGATTTTTGAAGGTTTAATTCGGCCTGATTACGGGCATCTAAATAAGGTATAACTTCAAAAAAAACTTCTCTCTGTCGAACTTCTACCAAAAAAAACATTTTTTGAGCATATAAAGTCGCATAAATATCTCTCCCATCATTTCCAGGAGAAACTTGGTAAAGCATACCAAATGTTGGATGGTTTAAATAACGCTCAGAACTCAAACCTAAAATATTATGTTATTTATAATGCACCATACAGTTTTCTAAGAAAAATTGCTATGCAAATAAAACAAATCGATAATGTATTAACAATTACATTGAGAGATTTTGAAGGATAAAGAGTTCTAAATCTGTTGGTTTTTATAATAATTTTTTTCTTTGAAAGTAATGATTCTGCTCCATGATCAATTCTCAGAAATATATTTTGAAATAACCTTTCTACTAAGATTAATAAAACATTAAAGGATTTCTTTAATCCTAAATTTCGAAAATTTATTGATCTAACTGACACTGATTTAATGATATTTTGAAATTCTTCCTGCACTAGAGGAATAAAACGTAGTGCAATTAACAACTGAAAAAGCCACTTACTAATTGGCAATCCAATCTTTCTTAATGGATACATAAACCAACTTAATCCCCATACAATGTCTTCCTGCAATGTGGTTAAAAGCATCAAATTCACACTATGGATAACGGTAAATATCAAAGTAGAGGTTTTTATTCCTAGTTCAAATGCTTTTCTTGATAAGTTGTAGGGACCAAAATTAATAAACCATATCTTTTGCGAAGGAATTTGCAAAATATTCCATTCTTTTTGGCTTTCCAGTACTACTTGCAACTCATTGGGATTTCTTAAGTAGCCATCAAGAGATTGAATATCAGACGAGGCAAGTATTGATATACATCCAATTAATAGTGATAAACATGAGAGAAAAAATAACGATCGCCACCATACCCTAGATGGCAATAAACTTAAAAAAGTAATTAATAGTAAAAACCCAACTAAACTCAATCTCCATATTGGACCTGCCCAAATTGGAGTGATTAAAAATATCATTACGATAATTATTTTTAATCTACTATCTATAATTCTTAGCCAACTTCTATTACCATGAACGTATTGACCAAGAGAAAATTTGGTTAGCAAATTCATTAATCTTTTTGAATTAACTCAATATTTTCTCTTTCGACTTCTTTATTTAAAGCTCTTTGCTGTTTTCCTCTCCAAAGTAAAATGAGAGGTGTGCCTTCAAAGCCTAAATTCACCCTAATTTGTTTTTCAATATATCTTCTATAAGTTATTCCGAATAATTTAGGGTCATTTACAAAAAGAGTAAAAGTGGGAGGTTTGTTCTTTACTTGAGTACCATAATAAAGCCTACCTTGCTTGCCGCTTCTCTTCGTTGGAGGACTTTTCCAACTGATTGATTCTTTAAGTACTTCATTAACTACAGATGTTGTAACTCTTCTTCTATGTTGATTTACAGCATTAAGAGCATGCTCAAAAATATTATCAACTCTTTGACCAGTTAGAGCAGATATAAAAACCATTTTTGACCAGTGTAAAAAATAAAGTTTAGATCTAAGTTCTTTTTCTACTTGATAAATTGTTGAACTATTTTTTTCTACAAGATCCCATTTATTAACAACAATTATGCAAGCTCTGCCTTGTTCTTCTATGCGCCCAGCCAGCTTCTGGTCTTGATCAGTTACTCCATCTACAGCGTCTATAACTAGAACACAAACATCACTTCTATCTATGGATTTAAAAGCCCTATTAATACCAAAGAATTCAGTACCATATTTAACATTTTTCTTTCTTCTAATTCCTGCAGTATCAATAATTTTCCAATGATTATCACCTTTTTTAATAAGCGTATCTATTGAATCAGTTGTCGTACCACTAATATCACTAACTATTGCTCTTTTTTCTCCACAGATTGAATTTAACAAACTAGATTTACCAACATTAGGCCTACCTATGATTGACATCATTATCTTTTCTTCATCATCCTGGATATTATTTTCAGGAAGTTCGCCAATAACGAGATCTAAAAGATCTCCAGTACCTGAACCATGAATAGCTGAAACAGGGTTAGGTTCGCCCAATCCTAATTTCCAGAACTCTGAAGCTAGGGATATTCCTAGATTAGTCGATTCGCATTTATTAACAGCAACAATTGTTTTACAGCTCGAGTTTCTTAACCATTTTGCTATTGATAAATCACCATTAGTAACGCCTTGATTTCCATCTACCACCAGCAACGCGAGTGAAGCCTCTTCTAGAGCCAAGAAGACTTGTGTCCTTATCTCTGGGAGAAATTCACTATCATCATCAAAAACTAAACCTCCAGTATCAACTATTTGAAATTCCTTACCTCCCCATGAAGCATTTTGATAAGTTCTATCTCTTGTAACACCAGGCTTATCAAATACTATTGCATTATTACTTTGGCAAAGACGATTAACTAAGGTAGATTTCCCAACGTTAGGTCTTCCGATAATTGCTATTGTAGGAAGAATCAATTCTTCACTCCAAAGAAAGTAGTATCCACTACAACTATACCTTTAAAAGAATCATTTATCTTTTTCAAAAAAACTTATTTAATTTCTGGATCACCAAAATGTCCTTTAACTGGATTTGCAGGTGGGGAACAAGGACTAGGCAATAATTCACAATCTTTTGAAAAACAATCATTTTCAATCGCCCAATAAATCAACCAATTTACTGCCGTCGCTCTTCTAGTTCTTCTTGGATAGAGTTCATTAATCTTATAACCTTTGAAATTGAGAAAATTTTTTAATCCTTGTTTATAGTTTTTTGGAATTGAACGAGTCAAATGTACTGAGGCTGGTCGCTCTGAAATGATTTGAGGAGCATTTTTAAATTTTTCTGACCAATAAGAAGGAGTTAATGCGCTGAAGGCCCAATCATTTATAGATAGTTCTTTAGTATAAAAAAGTCTTTCCCAAACCAATTCACAAACAAAAATATCACTAACCCTATCTTCGAGAACAAGAAATAATAGATCCTTACATATTGGCCATGTAAATTGATTTTCAACTAATTTTTCTTTTTTATACACTAATCGAACCTTATCAAAATCAAAGAGAAATAAGGCATAAATTCCTTTTTATATTGTGATGCATATTGAATAATTTGATCAGGCATCCCAACACTTAAAGCTATTAATGTTGTATTGATGATATCCTCTTTTTTTAAAATTTCCCTAACTAAATTCCATCTTTTGCCAACTTTCATAATTACCAATACCGTTTTATTTGCCTTACTTTCCCTAATTAGGGTTGTTAATTCAGATTCTGAAGAAGGGCATTCTTTGATGATCAATGTCTCGCCTTTTTTTACCAAATCAAAATCATTCAAAGCTGCTGCTGCTGAAATAGAGGAAATACCAGGTATTGTTTTGGTAATAATTTCAGCATGATTATTTTTTATTAACCTCAAAATATTAGAAGAACTTGCAAATAGTGAAGTATCTCCAAGACAAAGTAAAACAACTGATTCGCCATTTTGTATAAATTTCACAATTTTTTCTACAGCATTAGACCATATTTCATCTGGATCAAAATCCTTCCTAGCCATTGGAAAGATGATAGGAATATTTTTTTTAAATTTGATGTACTTTTTGACTATTTCCGCAGCGAAACTCTTTTTATTATCATCTGAAATTGGGAAAACTATAACTTTCGCTTTTTTTATTGCATCCACAGCAGCAATTGTTAAAAGCGATGGATCTCCAGGACCTACGCCAACGATGGTGAATGTTGGTAAATCAGTTTTATATCTATTAAGTAAACTGAAGAACTTGTTTATTATCATTTTTATTTTATTAACTTTAGCTATGTACCCTTGGCAATAAAAAAGTTTCAGCTAGTATTGATGACTCAATTTCAGACAATTCCTCTAACCTTTTGAAAGTTTGATTTTTAGAGAATTTAGTTTGCGCTAGTTTCCAGTAAACTCCAAAATGTCTTGCCTCACTCTCAAGCAGAGACTCATAAAGGGATTTAAACGATTTATCTTCAGAATTCAGGGCAAGCAAGCTTAATCTTTCATGACTTCTTGCTTCAATAAGTCCTGCTATTAAGAAACTATCAAGCATTCTATTGGGCTCTTCCTTTCTTATATTCTTGGACAATTCAGCTCCATATGGAGGGGGTTTTAAGGACTCAAGAGAATGTCCAAGGTCCTTTAAAAAATAAATTATTTTTTCAAAATGCTCTAATTCCTCTCTCGCTATTGGACTAAGGACTTCTGCTAGGTTTGGTTCTGATGGATATCTAAACATCAATTGAATAGCTACTCCTGCTGCTTTTCTTTCACAATGAGCATGGTCAATAAGAATATCGATTGGATTAGATAATGCGAGTTTGATCCACTCATCTGAGGTAAATGACGATAAATATTTAATATGAGAAGTGGGTCTTTTGAAATCGACTAGCATTTAATCTTTACTACTTAAATATCCAATGATTCCTTCAAGAGCTAAGGAATAACTAGATATACCAAATCCACTAATAATTCCTATAGCTTTATCTGTAAGAAAAGATTCTTTACGAAAATCTTCTCTACTGAAAATATTTGAAATATGTAACTCTACAAACGGAATTTTCGATCCAATTAAAGCATCACGAATAGAAATCGAGGTATGAGTAAAAGCGCCAGCATTGATAAGAATACCTTGGATACTTTTTACAGACTCCTGAATTTTATCTACTATTTCTCCTTCGTGATTACTTTGAAAACATTCAAGATTAATACTCTTTTCTTGGGCAACTTTTGTTAGATCTTTTTCTATATCATGCAATGTTTTATTACCATATATTTCAGGTTCTCTAGTTCCCAATAAATTTAAATTTGGGCCATTTATCAATAAAATATTCATTTGCAATAAAGTCTTTCCTATTAAATGCTATCTAGAAAGAAACAAAAAAACCAAAACATTTTCACACAAAGTGACCATTAACTGATAAGTTCAAATAGTGGGGGTCGGTGCCCGAGTGGTTAAAGGGGGCGGACTGTAAATCCGCTGGCTCTGCCTACGTTGGTTCAAATCCAACCCGGCCCACTTTAGAATTGCCCTTGTAGCTCAGCGGTAGAGCACTCCCTTGGTAAGGGAGAGGTCTCGGGTTCAAGTCCCGACGAGGGCATGAACAAGAAGTATCTCCATAACTGAGTTTATATGAATTTGAAAAAATAAAATAATTTTAAGACCACTAAATGTAAACGAACTAGAGCAGAAATTAGAGCATAATTATTTCTTAAAATAATTCACTTCGCTTGGTAAGGGAGAGTACCTAAGTTGAGTTCTAGGCGAGTTTATAGCCCAATAAAACTAATTAATATTAAATAACATTTATATATTTTAGAATCTAAAAGTATTTTTTTAAGAAATGGCATTATCGTCATACAGGATGCACAGAATATATCTTGCAGCGACCATGAATTATGGTCTTGGTTCTGATGATCCAGAAGAGTTGGCATACTACAACAAAATCAGAAAAGAGATGGATTATATGAAAAAAGAGCCAGTAAAAAAAGGGATACCTCTTAATTGGGATAACCCGAAGAAATAGATACATGAACCTAAATACTTTTTTATTAATTGATGGGAGTCTTATGCTTGTTGGTCTGCCCTTATTGATGTTTTTTAGAGGAAAAAAAACTAATCGAAACTATCTATGATTTTAACCATATTCAAATTCAATTGTTGATCCTTTATCCGTATAAGGGGGTTCCTCAAACCGTACATATTTATTAGTCGGATAGCTTGCCTGACTAGTTAGAACGTGATTGTAGTCGTCATGAGCAAATGTCTACTAAATCCACTCTAAAAGAAGATCATCAATCTGAGATTGAAGAAAGATCAGAAGAAGAACTTCTTGAGGAAGAAATCAGGAATCAGCAAACATTGGATAGCTTTGTTGAATCTGATAAGAACTGGAGCTGATCAAAACTTATTTATTAGGAGAAAGTTATGAACTTAAAAACATCACCATTCTCAATCTTGAATAAAGAGAGTAGAGAAATTGACAATATCAAAGGAGTTTACAAGAGAAAAATTCAAGCTGAAATTGAATCCTATAAAGATCCCGAAGATGAAGATAAGAGAGATACAATCCAAGCTCAAGATATATTGATGCTTGATAGGATCTCAATTTAGTTATTCTTTTTTTTCTTCTTCTTATCCTTTTTTTTCTTCTTTACCTTTTCATAAACCTCATCAGCCTTCTGTTCAATATTATCCAGCTTATTTGACAGTTCCTTTAAAGTTTCTGCTTTTCCTTCTTTAATTACTTTACTTTTTAGTTCAATATTTTTAACAGGCTTTTCTTTAATTAAGGTATCTTTTTTCTCTTCAGTTTTAATTCCAAACTTATCTTTTATAAAATTGGCTATAAAAATAAGAACAGGTACATGGGCTAGACCACCTATTACTATTCTTGTTTCTGAATAAGCCATTTAATAGTTAAAAGTTCTGAGATATTTAAGCATAAATTTAATTTTTAAATTCGTTTTATTAAGCCAATAAATATTAGTATTCATTTCTTGATTCGTAGATCAAAAATCTTGCTATTAATTGATTAGAGACTTTTTTATCAAATGCCATTAGACGTATTTCTAATGAACATGTGTGTTGTAGTTATAGCTCTGCTTATTAGAAGAGAAATCAAACTTAAGAAGGCTAGATAGATTATGAAGACACAAATTTTAAAAGAGCAATACATTCCAAATATTCATGCAATTACCCTTTTACTATTGCTTCTTTTATGTCTGTGGTTACCTCTATCACTCAGATTTCTATTAATAATTTAGTCGAACTAGTTAGTAAATACCCTTATCCTTAAACTCTGCTATAACCAAATTTTGTTTTAAAGATCTTATATGGAACTCCTGTTCTGTTCATGGCTTCAATAACTTTATCTCCCACAGTTCCGTAAAATTCAACAGAAAGATCAGACCCCAGTTCAGCATGAGCCTCAAGATAAATACCTAATGCTGGATTAGCTAAATGAGCTAGTAAAGCATCATCATTTTTATAAACTTCTGACCATACGAAACGAAGAGGATCATCAGGGTCTTGATCAAAAGTATGATGGAGCATTCCTGGTTCGTCAGCTTCAACAGCTTTATCTGTCTTATCTGCAATTTCTAAGTATTCTGCAACCTTATCTTCCTTAACTTTAAGTTTTGCAAGAAGTATAAATGGAGTGTCTGATCCAAAACTAGACATAAAAAAAAGACTCTTGCGAGCCTGAGTGATGGGGATTTCCATCATGACAAATTAATTAGAAACAAACAACTCCACCAATAGTAAATTTTTATTACTTACAAACACTATATGTAGTGCTAGGATTTTAAAAAGGCCGGGTGATGGGGATTATCCTGCTTTTTGACTGGGGCGAAGATATCGCCCTTTTTTTATGGGTATAATTTTCTAATAGCTTCTTGTTGTTCTTGTTTTTTTATTTCTTCAGCATCATAAACAGGAAAAGTATTCTGATTAAGTGATGAGAAAAAAGCACTTTTTTTAAAACGTTTGAATATAGGAATCAATAATAAAAGTTTCATTGCTTTTATTTGCTAAATTGCTCAAACATACTTAAATACTGCAAAGGAAACACTCCGGTTAAATTTTCTACTCTCTCTCTTCATCCAATACAACACCCTCTGGTAATTTCTTAATTAACTTTGGAATAGCTTTTTTTGTTTCCTCTCTGCAAAAATTAATTCTATAAAGTAGCTTCTTTTTTTATATTCGTTTTAATTAATCCATCTTTTTCAAGCATTGATTTTAAATCAAGATTATTTCCTTTGATAAGAGCAATTAAAACAGTATCTGAAATTTTTAAAGCTCCGCAGGTTCTTTATCTTTGTTTATTCCAAATATCCAGGTACAGGCACGAACTCCTAATGCTCTTGCAATGCAATCATCATTTCCAATTTCATTACAAGTTAATCTAAAAGACTCTTCAATTTTTTTTAGATCATATCCATTCTCACCTTCTCGAAAACCAGCTTGAGCAGAAAAAGGAAATAATAATAATATTGCAGGAAAAATTAAGCTTTTCACTTAAAAATAACTGGATATAACCGTTGAATCGTAAATATGACCTGCACTCTCAATTAATGGTTTCACTGCAGGATCTTCAAACATAGCTATTGATTTACCTTCTTCACCCTGCTCAATTAGAATTACATTTGTTGGATCATCTTTATTTACACCTTTGTATAAGCAAATAATTCCGCGCTCTTTATTCATTTGTATATTTTCTTCGCTGTCATAAACCGCAGCCCACTTTTCAAAAGGGACGCTAATTTTGAATGTGAAAACGGTAGTTTCAAGAGACATAATAAGAAGGAGCTAATTGCTCCCTATTCTAGATAGAATGTCAATAATTAAGAAAAAACTGGTGGATAAGGTGTTTGTCCATTCATTAATGATTTGTCAATTGGTTTACAGATATTCATCAGAGCATCTTGTCCGAAACCTGGACCAGAGGGACCGTCTATAAACTCCTGAAACTCCTCAGCTGAAATACCCTCTTTTACTTCCCAAAAACAATATAAAGGACCATTTTTAGTTACGGCATTTGCAGAATGGTTAAAAAATCCTTTTTCTTTATTAGCTGCTACCGCATCATCCCATCCACCACCAGGTGACATTGCCGCATAAGCTGTTTCCCACCATTTTTCAGCTTTTCCTGCCTTAAATTCATGATGAACGATATAAAAAGTGGATGCCATAAAAATAATATTTGAGCTGATAATAAAGTTACTTGATATAAGTAAAGAGATGATTATTTTATTTTGAATTCCTAAATAAAAAGGGGGCTAAAAGCCCCTAGCGATCGACTGTCAATATATACAATCTAAATCAGAATCCAGATATTGCTTCATAGAAATCAGCGTCTGGCAGTATTTCCTTCAAGGGTTCAATCTCCTTGGGAGGGCCTTGGACCTGGACAGTAATATCTGACACTTCAAAAAGCTTGGGAATCATATGTCCCATATTTTTGAGATGAAATAAAGCGGCGGCACCATCTTTATATGCCTCTCTTACATAAGCCTTATCTGAACCGCATGTAGTGATATTAAAAAAAAGGCAGTCAGGTTCATTAGCTTTTGTCAGTACCAAAATTTCTTCTAAAAGAGCTATGCACTGGTCCATCTTCCCATCCTTGATTGTGAAGTGGGGATGGATAGAAACCATGGTTGTATCTAGAGACATTAATTTATAAATATTTCTCCTATCTTTCTAGCAACTAATCTTTATGAAAAAGTTAAAAATATGGATTATCTAAAAATTAAGAATGTTAATTTGGTATCGCATGTACCGTTTATATGTTTTTTGAAAGCTATTAATTGGATATGAGTTATTTTGCTGAGCCAAACCATATTGAATATGATGCATGGTTCGATGAAAACATCGACCCAATGGATCTTGTTAATTACTCAGATGAAAAGGAGTTCAGTGATTCGGTACACTTTAAGTTTCATAAGATGTCCACTAGAAATTTAACGATTGGTTCTTCTGATAATTTTCACTGGTAAGTAAAAGTTTTTTCACTCCATATATATTTATGAATCTTACGCAGAATATGTTCCATCACTTTCTCTTCTTGCCTTAGCTAATACAATTTCATCTACAACTTTTTCAATCATGTAAGCACTTTTTTTACCAAAACATTTTTCTTTTTTAATACTTTCAAAATCATTTGGGATTAAATCATTATGTTTACAACAGTCGCATTTAATATCAATTTTCTTACCTCTGAAAACCTCCAAAGCTCTAGAAAAAATCCATTGCTGAACTGAAATACTTTCCCAACCATCAAAATTCGACCATTCATCAAAATCCCTATTAAGGATGCCTTTTAATCCATCAGCCTGATTTACATATACTAAGTATGAATCTTTTCTTGGTTCATCATTAATACCAATTGTATTGACAGAATTTTGATTCATTAAATATAGATTGATTGAGTAGCCTTATAAATCTAGAGGATAATTTCAAAAATATAAACAAAAAAATGTCTCAAATAAGATCATTAATTGCTTTATCCAATCTAGAAGTATGATTTGTATTTCTGAGTAATTCAAAATCCTTAAAATCAAAGCCCGGGCCAACACAACAACTCACTAAAGTAAATTCGCCTGTACTTTTTGCAGCTTGCCAACATCCAGATGGGATCATTTCTACTGGATTATTGGAATCTAAAATTAAATTTCTTATTAACTTATTATCATTATCTAGGCACCATAAATGCAGAGGATCGCCCCTTAAATAAATCCAAATTTCATCAGCATTTTTTACTCTGTGCCAAGCACTTTTTGCGTCCCTCTCCAATAGATAATAAATTCCCGTAATAAAGTTTCTACTTTGGCCATCTTCTCTTATTAGAGAATTTTCACTCCTCACTATCTCTCTAAACCATCCACCCTCAGGGTGAGGAGATAAATTGAATTGTTTAATTATTTCTAAGTTTTTTTTATTAGGAATCACATCACAAAATATCTTTTAAATTTCTCTTATAATTAAAAGCTATCTGAAAAATCAAAATAAATTATATTTTCTAAAAAATTAAGCACAAATAACTGACAAATCTACAAAATTTTTATTTTCATCTGCCAGTTCAGTAATGATTCTATTGAGCCATTCAGAGGTTGTTTCACAATAGCCTACATTTAAAATAGTTTTTTGCTTTGCTGTTTCTTTTTTATTCATAGTTAAAGTATTTTTATATAAATTAGTCTTTAATTAAATCTATGTGAATAAGTCTTAATTACTATCTGTTTTAAAAAGTTGCATTTTATACATATTTAAGAAATGCTAGTAAACAAATAAAATTAAATCGTTGACAAGAAAATGTATACAAGTAAGAGTAGAAAAAATTTATTATTTAACCTATGAATAACATCAAGATTGAGGAATTGATGAAAGTAAGGTTTGATGGTATTGCTAATAGAATTGGGCAATTAAGCAAAAGGGAAAGTGAGTCTTTATTACTTGAGCATCTTGAGTGGTTGGAGGGAGGATGGGAGACTGAAGAAATCTTATTTTTAAAAAAGCCCTACAGGAAATGGTGGTTCTAACTCCACTTCTATAACTAATTAATAATGGCCTAAGGGACCAGGGCCAGAGCCTATTTTATAAGAATTGTCTAAAGATTTCTCAACAAATGTTTTCGCTTTTTGTATGGAATCAAATAGATCAAAACCTAAAGCCTTGTAACCACAAATAGCAGCACTCAAAGTACAGCCACTTCCGTGGGTATTTTTTGTATTTATAAAATTATTAAATAGCCACTCTTTTCTACCATTTAAGTCAAGGAAAAAATCCTTCCCTTTCATATTTTTTAAACCGCCACCTTTTATAAGTACCGCTTTAGCTCCAAGACCAATAATTTTTCTTGCTGAATTTTCGATATCTTCTTTACTCCATATTTCTAAACCAGAAAGTAGATTTGCTTCATAAATATTTGGAGTTACCAAATCAGCAAGTGGTAATAAGAGTTTTTTATAAGCATTAATAGCAGAATCTTCCAGTAATTTAGACCCAGTTCTTGTAACCATTACTGGATCAATAATTTTGGTTATTTTGTATGTATTTAATTTTGAAGCAGTATCATTAATTATTCTTTCATTTAATAACATTCCAGTTTTTAAGGCATCAATACCAAAATCAGCAAATAAAGTATCTAACTGATTTAATAAAGTATTCTTTTCTACTGGTTGAACGCATGTAACTTCTATACTATTTTGTGCGGTAATACATGTAATAACAGAACATCCATGTACTTTAAGGGCCATGAAAGTTCTCAAGTCAGCCTGTATGCCTGCTCCACCCCCGGAGTCACTACCGCCTATTGAAAGTGCAATTTTAGAATACATAATTTATTAACTCGTTTTTGAAAGTACTATAAATAAATTTTAATTTAAATCAGAAGTCTGAATATGCATTAAAAAAATCTAACTCCAATTCCATAGCTCTCCTGTATAAATATTTGGCCTGATTAATGTCATATGTTTCTTTATTAGTCTCAATAAGATTTTCAAGTGAAGCTGCTAGCTTTTCAAAGCTCTCATCAGAATAAGTAATTATCCATTTTTTATATTTAATATCAAAATACTCTTCATACAAACTTTTTCCTATCCAAGAATAAAGTCGCATACATGGAGTCATTGCAAACATTATTTCAACGGAGCTAAGTCTTTTAGAAGTATCATCAAGAAAATCTGTATAATTTTTAGTGGCTTTTTTTATATAGTTATTAGACAAATCAATATCCCATTCTTTTGCATACGTTTCATGAAGTATTAACTCCTCTGAAACGCCCATTAACAGTTCACTTAACTTCCTTATTGAGTACTTATCTTTCGATTTGGAAACAGCAAGCCCATAAGCCTTAGCAAAAGTCTCTAAAAAGAAATAATCTTGAGCTAAATATTCTTGAAATATTTTTTTAGGGAGACTTCCATTCTTTAAACCTTGAACAAATTTTGTATTTAAACTTAGTAAAGCAATCTCATAATTATCCTCCCAAAGTTTTTTTGTTATTTTCATTTTTTTGATTTTTAGTTATTCTAAAATTTTTAATATTTTTTACCTACAAACTTAATCTTATTTTTCTAGGATTAAAAGAAAAAATTATGAAAGAAATAAATATCTTATGGTTTAAGAAAGATTTAAGAATTTTTGATAACGAAGCTCTCTGTGAGGCTATAAAAGATAATGATATTTTACCTATTTATATTATTGAGTTAGATATTTGGAGCCAAAATACTCATTCAGATAGACAATGGCAATTTTGCAAAGAAAGTTTAATAGATTTAAGAAGTGCACTTGCTGAGATTGGACAACCATTAATTATTAGGACTGGGGATGTTATTAATATATTTGATGAAATTAGTTCAAAATTTAAAATCAAAGGTATATATAGCCATCAAGAAACCGGAGATTGGATAACTTATAAAAGAGATCAAAAAGTAAGAGAATGGGCTTTAAGCAAAAATATTATTTGGAAGGAATTTCTACAATTTTCAGTTTTTAGAGGAAATTTAGATAGGAATAATTGGTCTAAAAAGTGGCAAAAAAATGCCGAAAAAAACTTTTTTAAGGCTCCATTAAGAATTAATTCTATTAACTTTGATGTTGGAGAAATACCCTCATACGAAATTTTTCCCTTTAAAAAAGAAACTTGTCCAGGAAGAATGCAAGGTGGAAGAAAGAGAGGTTTAGAGAGAATGCAATACTTCTTTAGTAAAAAATTAGATTCTTATTCAAAAGATATTTCTAGCCCAGAAAAATCATTTGATAGTTGTTCAAGACTATCCCCATATATTTGTTGGGGATGCATTTCATTAAAAGAAATATTTTATAAAGCAAATATATCAAAAAACAATAATTCTAGGATGTTAAAAAGTAGATTAACTTGGCATTGTCATTTTATTCAGAAACTTGAAAGTGAACCAGAACTAGAGTTTAGGGAATTCCATCCTTTTTTTAAAAACATTAGAGAAAAAAATAATGAATTACTTTATTCATGGAGTTCAGGTAATACAGGCTTTCCTTTTATAGATGCATGTATGCGCTCATTAAATTTCAATGGATGGATTAACTTCAGGATGAGAGCTATGTTAATGTCTTTTGCTAGCTATAATTTATGGCTACCATGGCAAGATTCAGGTTCAGAATTAGCAAATAAATTTGTAGATTATGAGCCTGGAATACATTGGAACCAATGCCAAATGCAATCTGGAACTACATCTATCAATACCAATAGAATTTATAATCCTATTAAGCAGGGAAAAGATCATGATCCTCAAGGAAAATTTATAAAAAAATGGATACCAGAATTAAAGGATATATCAATTAATTTCATTCATGAACCATGGCTATTATCCAGATTTAATAAAGAAGAATATGAACAAATTAATTACATAAGACCAATAATTGATATCCCAAATAGCACTAAAACTGCAAAGAAGAAAATTCAGGAAATCACTAAAAAGGATGGATATTGGGATATTTCAAAAGAAATTTATTTAAAACATGGTTCTAGAAAAAGGCTTAGAAAAAATATAAGTAATAAAAAAATTGTTTCTAAAGAAAAGGAAATACAATATGAACTGAAATTAGATTTCTAAATTTTATTGTCAGAAATTTCCAGATTCTTTTTAGTGAATAGGTAAGTTTTTTAAATTTTGAAATTGAATATATAAATCCACGATGAAGTAATGCAAGCTTTAATGTATTTAGTAGAATTTATAATTTATGTCTGAAAGATTTGAATGGGACGATACCAATAGTTCAGGTATATGGTGGAGTACTAATGTAAGTATTATGGACGAGTGCATTTTGCTTAAAGAAGATACTCAATGCGAAGATTCTGATATCGTCGAACTTCTTAGGAGTATCGCACAAAATATTGAAGATAATGGCCTTTAATTTTTAAAGGAATATTCTCTCTTTTAGAGATTTTGAATACCTTTTACAGCTTTTATTAATTCGATAGTAATACCTTTTTCACTCATTGAATGACCAGCATCATTAACGATAATTAATTCAGAATTCTTTAATTTCTTATTTAGATCCCAAGCACTCCTAACAGGACATACAACGTCATACCTCCCTTGAATTATTTTTGTTGGAATCGATTCTATTGCTCTTATATTTTTCAAAATAAAATCACCTTCTAAGAAAATATTATTAATAAAATAATGACATTCGATCCTTGCAAAGGCATCTGAAAAAGAATTAACTTGAGACTTATCAAAATCAAATTTTTTATTTATTAAATGACTAGTTGAGAGTTCCCATTTTGTCCAAGCTGCTGCTGCTTTTGATCTAAGATTTACATCTGAAGATGTTAGATATTTATAAAAAGAACTTATTAAATCATTTCTTTCTTCTTTTGGTATTACAGAAATATATTCTTCAAATGCATCAGGAAATATCTCACTTGCACCATATTGATAGAACCATAATAATTCAAACTTTCTACATAAAAATATTCCTCTCAAAGTTAAGCTCTTAACTCTTGAGGGATTTTTAATTGCATATATAAGTGAAAGTGTTGAGCCCCAGGATCCACCAAACAAATGCCAACTATCTATTTTTAATAGAATCCTTAATTTCTCAATATCATCAACTAAATGATTAGTCGTATTTTCTTTTAATTCGGAGAAAGGAGTTGAAGAACCGCAACCCCGTTGATCAAATTGTATAATGTCAAATTTTTCTGGATCAAAGTATCTTCTATATCTTGGTTGACTTCCTCCTCCTGGGCCTCCATGAATAACTAGTATTTTTTTACCATTTGGATTGCCAGATCTTTCCCAATAAATCGTATGAATATCACTTACTTGTAAAAAACCCTTTTCACGAACTTCAATTTTAGGGAACAAGGATTGATCTTTCATTGTGAAATATTTTTAAACACTTAAAAATCCATATTATCCAAAAAGAAGTCTAGTTTAGAAGTAGTTTATTAAAAAAAAGGACTGATGGTACAGTCCTTTTTAATATTTGATTTCCTTCTAAGGATATAAAATTACATATTTTAAAGTCTATTTACTCATAAACCTAGAATACGTGAATTCGGGGATTTCTCTCGATAATCTCAGTCCCTATTGTCGCTAGTAATTATAAAGCGAAGTCTTATCAGACTAATTGATTGAACTTTAATTTTCGAATAATCCCATTCTCAGGAATACACTTCCTATATTTTGGAATTTGCTAAATTTCAGGCGGACTATCAATCATTTAGATTGCCTCCGAACTCAACATTTATAAATTACTCCTTTTTATATTTTCAGTAAATCCGTAAATATGCTGATTTACTTTTTTCTTAATTTGTAAGAGGATTTTAATGATTCTTTGTTTTTTATAGATAAATAAAAATAATAAAGTCTATAATCTCTTAGTTATTCAGATTCATAGAGCAAAATAGATTCAATTATTCTTTTATCACTATCAGAAAGTTTATAATCTTCCAATTTCCACTCAACAAATTTTACACACTCATCAATAGAAGGATTCTTATCCCGGCACTTACGCCACTCTCTAATCCAATCTGCCAAGGCAAAAGTTATTTTTGTAGTAAGCATATTTACCAATCAGGGTAATTAAAATCTCCGCCTATAGCTTCTTCATAAAATTCCCCTTCTTTTATACCTTTATCATATTTTTCAATTATCTTTTCAAAAGAAGCTATTGAGGGAAGTAAATCTCCTACATATATGGGTTCCATTCTAATTGTTATAATAATTTAAATTAATTATTCTTTATATAAGAATTTAATAAATAGATTATTAATATGCATTATGGATTTCATCAAAAAGAACAAGATCTTAACAGTAATGGCCGTAATTGCAGTTTTATCATTTGCATTAGAAAAAGTAGGCATAATACACCCTTAAAATAATTAATTTCATTTGTTAAATACTTCCTAATGAAATAAGTAAACCGATACTATTACTGCAAAAATAAGCAATGGAGATAATAATGTAAAAATTAAAGTTGAAAGATTAATCTGCATAAATTTTAAATAAATAAACAAATTTAATAAACATCACTTTTAAGCATTTGCAATAAGTAAAATTTAAATTATTACGATATAAAAAAATTTGAATAAAGAAAGATATAAAGAAGAATATGAAGAGGGTTCAGACTTATTTTGGCCTAGTGATAAAGAAGATAAAATAACTCGGCAATTTTATAAAGATTTATCTGATCTTTCAAAAAACATACACTATAGTAAAAAGAAAAAGTTAAAACTTTTTGAACAAGTAGTTAGAATAATAAAAGACAAAAGCTGGGGTTAATTAATATTCAAACTAAAATGAAAAATTTAATGATATTAATTAAAAGTTTTTTTCTTTTAAGACCAAGATTTTTATCCACTATATTTTTTATTCCAATTCTTTATGGCATTGGCTGGGCTTTATCTCAGCCACTTTTATTGTTTAATTTTGAAGAAGAAAATTTATCCTTAATTGGAACTATTATTACTTTCTTTCTTTTTATCTTTTTACTCCCATATTGGTTTTATATCAAACGAAACAAATCAAATGCTTGGGTAGTTCTTGGGATAACTAAGGACAAATTTTTAAAAAACTTTGTCAATTTTTCTAAAGGTATCTTATTTTCCTTATTTTTAATAATTCTAATTATGGTACCACTACTGCAAAAAAATTATATTTCTTGGATAGGTGAATTATCGCCAATAATATTATTAAATTCTATTGTACTGGGATTAGGTGTTGGATTCGCAGAGGAAATAATTTTTAGAGGATGGTTACTAGAAGAACTAAAATTTGAACATGGTACAAAAGTATCAATAGCTTTACAAGCTATAGTTTTTAGCTTTGTTCATAATTTATCAAATGACATATTTTGGAACATAATAGGATTACGTTTAGGTTTTATTTTACTTGGGATATTTCTATCATTAGTCAAAATTAGAGATAAAGGTTCTCTATGGAATTGCATAGGAATTCATGGGGGACTTGTGGGTATTTGGTTTTTAATAAATAACGGATTAATAGAATTCAAAGAAAATACACCTTCTTTTTTAGCAGGTCCTTTCACACAAAATATTCCAAACCCAATCGGAAGCTTTAGTGCAATTTTAATATTACTTTTGTTATGTATTTTTTATGGACTAAAATCAAAAAAAAATTTACTTAGAAGTTTTAATTAGATATAAATACCGATTGATTTTTGATTAGTAATTGTCAGATTAAAATAAAGCTTAATTCTCATATGAACTTTGAGGCAGGAATAAGATTTATTGTCTTTTTAGTAATTTTTGGAGTTACAAACTATCTAATGATGTTGAGAAGATATGAAAACGACATCAAAAAAAAGAAATATTTACAACAGGAAAAAATTTCAAGGCTATACCCTAAAGGTTCATTTATTTTCTGAAATTAAAAAAGTTTTTGTAAAATCTACTCACCATTTTTTGTTAGTTTTTTGCCAACCTTGATTTAACAATTTTTGCCACAATAATCTTGCTTCTTCTATAAAAATTTTTTTTCTAGTTTTCATCAATGGAGGATTCTCTCCATGTATTCCCATAATAATTCCTTCTTCAATAAACATATAATCAATAGATTTATCAGAATGATCATTATCTTTGTAGAAACGCATTACCCCTACAAAATTGGAGTCTATTAACCAGAAATCATTAGTTGAATTCAATAAAACAAAAATTAAATTAAATTTATCACATGTTTAATTGCAATCTGCGAGGAAAATATTTATTTAGTTTATTCATATTTGATACGTTTTTTCTTCTTGTCTACTTTTTTTCAATTCGCCACGTTTTTTCTTAACCTCAACTCTTTTTTTTTGTGATGCTTTAGTGGGTTGTGTAGATTTTCTTAATTTAAATGGTTTATTTAAAGCATTTTTTAGGATTGAACTAAATTTCATTAAAGCTAGCTGCCTATTTAATGATTGATTTCTGTGTTCTTGAACCGCTAAACGTAAGCTATTATTCACTAATTTGGTTTTCAAGTTTCTCTTAAGAATTTCTTTCTGATAATCATTTAATACTTTGGAATCATCTAAATTAAAAATGATCTCTACTCTACTTTCAATTTTATTTACATTTTGTCCTCCAGGACCGGAGGATCTAGAAAATCGCCACTTAATTTCTTTGGATGGTATTACTAATGTTTTAGTAATTTTTAAATCCATTTTTATTTCTTTTTGTATTAGATCTTTAGAATCATTTCCTTAATACTTTAAAACATATCTTGAAATTTGATCGGTAAATACTGGGCGGTTAAGTTAGGTAAACCGAAATTCGGTGTATTTGCCGTATCAATATCTTCGGTATTTATCCTTTCATATTTCAAAAAATTATCCGATATTGATTTTGTACTAATTCAAAGGTCACTTATGTATTCAATGTTTGATCTTCTTTTTGAAACACCTTCATATCGCCCAGTATATGTTATTTCTGATAGTGAAATGAAGGAGTTAAAGAAAAACCAACATCAAGAAGAGCTTGATGAAATTACAAAACAAAAAGTAAGACTTGAAGATGCTTTTAAAGCTCAACTAAAACATCTTGAAGAGAGAGAAAAAGAAGTAAAAAAAGAACTTAAAGTACTCTCAGCTTCAAAAAATAAATAATTTATTTTAGAGAAATTATTTTTTCCAAAGACGGTTTTTAACCGTCTTTTTTAATTCTTTTAATCTTAAGGAATCCATTAAATCCACAGATTTTAAAAATATTTTCCATAATTAAAAAATGAATAACAATAAAGAAAAAATAAGAATGTTCTTACCCTTTAGCTGGGTTATTTGTGCAGCAATTTCTTTTGCTTATATAAATTCACATTTAATAAATACCTAATATAGATGTCTTATCCCTCAAGAGACGAAATACTTGCATCTTCAAAAGGGTGGGTGGCATCTTTTTTAAATTTTCTTCCTGGTTTAGGATCGGGTTACTTATATCAAAGAAGATGGAAACCCTATTTTTTTACCATCACTGCTAGTACTGCATGGTTCGCTTTAGGGTTTTTTTTACAAGGAGATTCAGAACCCTCTCAAAGTGAACAAATAATTGGAATTTCTGGTCTTTTTTTTTATATCAATAGTTACAGTTATAGAAGCCAACTTGGCTTTCAAAAAAGCAAGTAATAAAACAAAAACTGAAAAAGAGAAAATAATTTCTTCCAAAAAAAAAGGATGGTTTAAATAATTCAAAAAATTAGATCTTAAAAATATTTACTTATTTCTCAATTTATTTATTTAATTTTAAAATTATTACCATAAATGATATTTAAAATAATTAAAAAAAATTTCTTTAATTATAAAAAAATAAAATTTCCTTTTCTTTAAGACCTTCCCATCCAGAGTCTATTAATAATTGATTCAATGTTTCTTTATCAAAATGCTTAGAACCCGTTTTGACGCATCTATTTCTCATTGATTTTTTAACACCACTCCTTTGTCTTTTATTCTCCTCATTCATAATTCTATTGTATAGATCTAGCATCTTTTGAGGGATTGGAGTACCGTCAAGATCCACTCCATTTTCAATAGCAAGATCAACAGCCTGCATTCCCATTTTCTTCATATATTTAAAAAAAAGCTGAAACTATACTAAAACAAAACTTATTAATCTAAAATTCTTTGAATAATAATTTATTGATTTTGAATTTCCTTAAGTACTCTAATAGCCTCTTTAATGTGTTCAGGACCATTCAATAAATCTCTAAAAATATGCCTAACTGTCCCTTTGCGATCAATAACGTAAGTTACCCTACCATCCATAAAACCTAATACTTTGGGAACTTTAAAAGTTTTCCTAAGAGAGTCATTCTTATCACAAAGTAATGGATATTGTAATTTATTTTTATTAGCAAATGCTAAATGACTTGAGGTACTTCCATTACTTACTCCCCAAACTTGTGCACCTAATACTTTAAATAAATCATATTTATCTCTAAATCCGCAAACTTCTATAGTGCAACCCGGCGTATCATCTTTTGGATAAAAAAACAAAACAAGGGGATTTTTTAAACCCTTATTTGATCTTTTAACTCCATTTTGATCCAGTAAAGAAAATTCTGGAATTTTATCTCCAATCTGCACAATGATTCTTATAAAATTCCATATTAGAGGTTAATATGTTTTTTTTGTGGTCTTAAAGTAAATAACTGATATTAAATTCAGTTTTTTTGTTTTAAAAGATACTAAAAAATTATTGAAATAAACTAGGGTGAATCTAACTATAGTGAATTTATTAATTCAATAATATGGAATTAATAATTTATATTTTTTTATTTCTTCTTCTTTTTTTAGGAGTTATTTTTAATTTAAAAATAACTAATTTCAAAAAAGTTAAAGAAATTCGAAACAAAGCTAAAGTTTATTCAAAAAAGAATAATTAAATATGTATAACTAAGATTAAAATTCAATTTTTTCATTTGGAGTAAATACTGAGCAATATTTTTTTACTAGGTCCTTTGGCTCACTAGTGGAAGAATTCGTTAATTTTAATTTTAGTTTTTCTATAGCCTCATTAGCGTTAATCTCACCGAGTCGATATCTTGCACAAGTATCCAATACTTTAAACATTTTTGTGGTAACAGCTTCAGTTGGATAAATTAGAAAAAAAAGGTAAAAAACAACAAATAAGTACTTCATTTTTTTTATAGTAGATATTAATCGAATAGTTTGAATAATTTAGAAATAAATTAATTTAGAAAAAGATTAAAATTTAATAGAATAACCTAATTTGGGGAGAATCTAGGATTTCTATAAATTAATAATAAAAGAAATTAAGATAAAATAAGTGATAGGAATAAATAATCTCGGTGAAAATGAGAAAATTAATAGGTAAACATAAAACTCTTATAAATTGGTACCAAAAAAAATTCAAATTGAGTGATTATCAATTACTTTGGTTAGTTTTCTTTAAAGGAGTATTAATAACAATAATATTTTTCAAAATTTTTTAATATTAAAAAAGCTTTTCCAAGAATGAAATTTTCACATGATTTGACTATATTTAATAGTAGATTTCCTAATTAGTTAAATAGTTATCAGTTATGAATATTTTTGGTGTAGGTTTGCCTGAAGTTACTGTAATACTTATCTTAGCTCTTTTAATTTTTGGTCCCAAAAAGCTTCCAGAATTAGGAAAACAGCTTGGTAAAACTTTGAAAAGTCTTAAAAAAGCGTCGAATGAATTTCAAAATGAAATCGATCAAGTTATGAACGAAGAAGATAAAGCTGAATCTCCTAAATCTATAGAAAGCAATCAAACCAATGAAATTAATCAAGAAAAAATAGATTCAGAAAACAGCAAAAAATAATATCTTGGATAGGCCCATAACCCCCATAGACGAAATTGAAAGAGCATTAGATAAAGCAGCTCTTACTGAAGAAGAATTTGAATTAATAGATTACATCCGCTATACAAGTGTTTTTACGCAGACTAGTCTTATTAAAGATTTAAAAAGGCCATCAAAGCCTCCTCTTTTGTCAGTTCTATGTCAAATTTGCAGAAAAATTGGTTCGGAGATGCCAGATCATTTCAAAAAAGTAATTGAGTGGTCAATTGAAATAAGTGATCACGATACAAAATGGGATGCTCATTTAATTTGCGCAGAAGCGTTGAATATAGACAAAATCCCATTAAGTCCTATTCATGGAACAACTTTATTTGATGTTCTTGTTGTCCACAAAGAATTATTTCTTGGCTTTGATTGAATTAAATTAAATTAATCATCTAAAGGCACAGAATCAGTATCTATAACTTCCGAATCATCATACTTATTTATTTTATTTTCAATCCAGTTATTTATATAACTAACTAAAGGCAATGAACCTCTAAAAATAAAAATAGAGGTAGGCAAAGCGCTTAGTAAACCGACTAAAGGACTTTTAAAAAGTAATCTTCCGGCTTTAATATTAAATAAAATAATAAGCGCTGAGGGAACCATAACTTTAACAACTGTTTTGAGGGCCTCAAGCCAACCAACACGATATATCCACCAAATTAAAATTATGCCAACTATGTAGAGGAATAAGTAAGTCATAAAAATAGTATAATGATTATCTATTTATCTTGTTCTTACTAAGAAAAAGATTTTATAAATTTCTTTTACATCAATCAATCAAATTCTAGTAATGAGTTTTTCTGAAATAAGAAAATTTTTAATCAAGATGCAATCTGATGAAGACTTAAAAAAGCAGGTTACAGCATCCTCTACAGCGGATGATGTAGCCCAAATTGGTCAACGCTTAGGTTATAACTTTTCAGGAGATGATCTCTTAAGATTTAATGGACAAAAAGTTGATAAAGTTACCGTAAGAAAGGTAGATCATCCAGGAGAATATCACTAAATTAAGACTTAACCCATATTGCAAGCCCTCCGCCCCTTCCTCGAGCACATAACCAATTATCTTTAGTGCTAATTCCTACAAGAGAGAAAAAAGGCATTTTTTTTTCTTCTGGTTTTTTTAATTCCTTATTAAAAACTGGAAAACTACTAATACTAATTTTCAATTTTTCAAAATAAAAAGCCAATAAAGGTCTAAGCCCTTTTAATTCTGCACTGCCTATAAAAGTAATATTTAATAATCCGAAATTAATTGAATTTTTTATTTCATAATTTATTTGATCCTCTTTATTTTTACTTTTTAATTCGAGTCTTGCCGACAATACTTGGAGAATAGAACTGGGTATATTTTTGATTTCATCTGACTCCTTTCCCCATACACACTTAAAATTCCATATTCCTAACAATTCCTCATATAAAATTCCGCTACCGTTTTTTTGAGAATTTTTTTCTAAAAGTTTTATCTCATTAATATCAGGAAAGTGTTTCATAATATATTTTAATCTAAGAATCAAATACTAAGATAACTCTATAAAAAATGTTCTTAGTTAAAAATATCTCCAAAAAGATTTCTTTATTTCAAAATATTTCCAAAAAAATAATTTCATGGCACACATAAGGAACAAGATCTCGTTATTATGTTTACATAAAGTTACTAAATTAATGGATTTTATTTCTAAAAGCCAAGGTTACATCCCTCTTAAAGCAGTCCCTTACATATTTTTCCTAGCTGTTGTACTAAGTATTACAACTTCAACTAATACATTCGTTTAAAACTAATTAGTTTTTCGAGAAGAAGTAAGTAAATATTTATGGAAAATTACGATGTTGTAATAGTTGGTAGTGGAATAGGTGGCTTATGTTGCGGTTCAATTCTCGCTTTATCAGGCAAAAAAGTCCTTATATGTGAAGCTCATAGCCACCCAGGAGGTGTTGCCCACAGTTTCAAAAGAAATGGTTACACTTTCGAATCAGGACCTTCATTGTGGAGTGGAATAGGTAAATGGCCGACAACTAATCCCCTAGGGCAAATTCTTAAATTACTTGATGAAGAAGTTGAACTATTTCAATACAAAGGTTGGCAAGTAATTGTCCCAGAAGGCAATTTTAATCTTGATGTGGGGGAAGAACCTTTTAAACATACTATTAAAACTCTAAGAGGTGAGAAATCTGTTAAAGAATGGGAATCATTTATTTCCGGAATAAAACCTCTTAGCCAAATAATAAATGAAATACCTTTACTCTCATTTTCTCCCGAATCAATAAATTTCTTAGATCTAATAAATTTAACCTCAAAATTTTTACCTAATATCAATCAAATACCAAAAATTAATAAAGGCTTTGGGAATTTAGTCAATAATCATCTAGAGGATCCTTTCCTCAGAAATTGGGTTGATTTATTGAGCTTTTTGATAAGTGGTATGTCGATGCATGATACAAATACAGCTGCGATGGCTACTTTATTTAACGAATGGTTTGAACCAAATTCATACCTTGAATACCCCAAAGGAGGTAGTGAATCTATTGTAAAAGCTTTAATTAATGGATTTAAAAAAAATGGAGGAGAATTAATTCTTTCTTCGAGAGTAAAGACAATTAACTTCAATAAAAATTTAGC
Source organism: Prochlorococcus sp. AG-355-I20 (assembly GCA_003280895.1). GTDB lineage: Bacteria > Cyanobacteriota > Cyanobacteriia > PCC-6307 > Cyanobiaceae > Prochlorococcus_A. The sequence goes on from QCDM01000002.1 coordinate 44,918, forward strand.
CACAGGCATAACTCTTAATAATGGTTCTAGTTATAATAGTGAATCTGTTGTCACGAATACTGATGTTTGGAATTTAAAAAAGTTAATTCCAAATGAAATTTCAAAAAAATGGAATACAAAAGTTTTGAACCCTAATAAATGTGATTCTTTCCTTCATATACATCTAGGTTTTGATGCTGATGGTCTTGAAAATTTGCCAATACATGCGATACATGTTGATGAGTGGGAAAAAGGCATAACCGCAGAAAGAAATATATCCGTATTTTCAATCCCTTCTGTTTTAGATAAAAATATGGCCCCTGAAGGAAAACATGTTCTTCATGGATATACTCCCGCAAATGAACCTTGGGAAATTTGGGAAAATCTAAATCCAAAGGAATTAGAATATAGGAATTTGAAAGAACAAAGATGTTCAATATTCCTTAATGCAGTGCGAAAATTCATCCCTGATATAGATGAAAGGATTGATTTAAAGATGCTAGGAACCCCAATCACTCATAAAAAATTCACCAATACCTTTTGCGGTAGTTACGGCCCTGCATTATCTGCAGCAAAAGGTCTTTTCCCAGGCTGCAAAACTCCAGTGAAAAATTTATTTACTTGCGGCGCAAGTACATTCCCAGGTATTGGAATTCCTGCTGTTTCAGCAAGTGGGGCTTACGCAGCTGAAAAAATTATTGGTAAAAAAGAATTTAAAACTCTTCTTAAGAAAATAAATTTATAAATCAAGTTCTTTTTTATAACTCTACAAATAATTAGTTAAGAAATAAGAATAAAGAAAGCAAAAACGTTCAATAATGATAATCTTTATCTGAACATAAACTTAACTTATAGTTCTTATATGTTTTTCTTATCAATTCCTCAAGCATGGCATTTAGTTGGCACTTGGTCAGAACAACTTCCAAACGAGTCAAATCTCATAGGAATGGGCCAAACAGAACTAATGATGACTTTGCATTCAATATTCGTTCCTCTCTTACTTGTAATTTCATATTACCTATTCAATAGACTTAACAAAAACGAATCAAAGAAAATTAAAGGATGATCATTTTAGCTTTATTTAGCTGAACTTCTTCTAACTACTTTTCTACCCGTAGAAGTATCAACTCCGCTTGAATTTTTAGTTTGTGAATTAGTTTCAACATTATCAACATCACTTTTATCCATTTCTGCGCAAACACCTACTACCATAGCAGCTTGCATTTGATCTGGTAAATCTCCAATAGTTAATAAGGCCTTTAAAACTAATTGAAGTCGAGTTTGCCGATCTATTTCGGGTCTTAGTTTTTTTACGGTATTCCAAAGTTCTTGGGTAACTTCTTTTAAAAGTTCTCGATCTACTGCCAAATTAAATCCTTCTTGTATTTCTACTAATCTAACAAAAAATTGGATCTCGTAAAATAATATTCAACAAAAAGATTGTTAGTTAATATTTTTTTATCTGAATACAAGTTGCATTTGTTGATGCAATTCATACTTCTCTTGCAAAAATTCATCTTTTTCAATCTTTTTTAGAGTAAAAGTTCTATAAAATTTTTTTTGAATCTTTATTGGAGTATTTTCAAACTTTGCATTTTTGCTTATTAAAGAATTCCACTCTTTTGAATTAAAAGGGGCATAAGGAGAAGATGAAATAACTTTCATATCTTAATAATACATCTGTACTAATTTTAGTACATTTTTACTATAGTGCAACAACTGCGTCCAGCTATCATAAATTCAAAATGTCCTTATGAATGGATTGATTTTTTTTATCTATTTTGTAGCAATTATAAGTTTGATAAATGAATAAACATATCATTAGTAACTTGTTGATCCCTTTTTTTAGTGTCTTAAGACTTTTCTCGCTTAAATACCTTTTAATATAGTTAATTTGTTGAAATTAACATTGACAAGATATATTTAATAATCCTTCCTATAAAAAGAATAATGAATTAATTAAAAATGCTCCTCAGTAATGAAAAAAGACTAAAGATCCAAGGAATAATAAAAAGAATTGCTCAAGATAAATCAATTACATTAGAAGAAAGGATATATGTGGAGAAATTTGCACACCATAATTCGACAATTTCTCTTTGGCTGAAAAAAGCTAACAGCTTTAGAAGAAATGGTACAAAAAATGATGGGGGTATTGATAATCTCATACAATCATTTGGGATAGATGGACTAGATAAAGAAAATCATTTCAACCCAAATGAAGATGATATATCGGATTGGTTTGGCGGTGCTCCTGGTTGGCTAAGGAGAAGCTAGATTCAATAATTATTCAATTTACCCAGGCTATCTTACACAAATATATACTCATAAAAAATATGAATACCCAAAAAACCAATGGTATAAATTTAATGGGGACTAAATATTTTTTTGAAAAGGTTTTCATATAAATTTTTTCTTTTAGATTATTTCTTCCTTACCGTTTTTGAGAATAGGTTTAATTGCTCTATTTATAAATTAAACAATATTCTAAATCTCAAATATATTAAATCTCTTTAAGTAGATAAAGTTAATCAGCCTTAATCATCACAATTTAAGCAACTTTATTTTCAATCTTCCTTGTAAAATTTACAATTTTTGCCTCATCATGATCTGAATCATTCCAATATTTTATAAGTCTTTCTAATTCATCAATCCTCTTTTGGGCATTTGCAATTTTTTCAGTATTTGTCATATAAAATTTTATCTACCCAATTAATGCATGAAAAAAAAATATTGCAATGGAAGTAACAATTTTTATACTATAAATATTAATTTTTGGTTAATTACATGAATGAATTATAGTCACTGAGCGGCTAAGTAATTATACTTAAAGAAAAAAGAAATTTATGAAGAAATTAAATTCTTTGATTTTGAATAGTAGTGTTAACTTTTTAGATTTCATATACTCTGGTAGATCTTTACAAAGATTTTGGGTTTTAGAAGTCATAGCGAGATCACCTTATTTTGCATTTCTTTCAGTTCTTCATTTTAAAGAATCCCTAGGAATTAAAAATGAAAAAACAATGATTTTAATGAAAGGACATTTTTATCAAGCTATTAACGAAACTGAGCATCTTAAAGAAATGGAGAAAAGAGGAGGAGATAGGTTTTGGATTGATAGATTTTTTGCGAGACACCTTGTTCTTGTTTATTACTGGATCATGGTTTTTTATTATTTCTTTTCTCCAGCTAATGCTTATGATGTCAACATAAAAATCGAAGAACATGCATTTGAAACTTATTCCAAATATTTAATAGATAATCCAAATGATCAAAAAATAAAAGAAATTGCTCAAGATGAACTTAATCATGTCCAAGAACTTAACGAAGCTTTGTCAATGTTTATTACAGTTTAGAATAGTGCTGAAAAATCTATTAACAATATTGAGAGTATCACCGAAGAAGATATTAATCCTAGGCTAATCATCAATGAGACATAACCTTTTTTTCTAGGCAATTTATAAAAAGATATTCCAATAATTAATGTCATTATTAATAAGAAAAAAATAATAATTTTTTCATTTACTAAATTGAGATGTATAACTAAATTTTTTTCTTCAAAAAATTTGATAAATTCAGATATAACTAATTCATCTTCTATTTTCTTAAAATAATCAAATGAGCTTATAAAAGCAGAACTTAATAAAGATAATGCAACCAGTGCAGTAACTGGTTTTGTTAACCTGTTAATTGTTCTATTGAAACTTACCAAAAAAATAAAAATAAATAAAGAGGTTAATAAAGGTATTAATGGTATAAGAGTTGTTGAATTTATGAAATTTCCCACGAAAATAATATGTATCTAACTTAAAATTTTATATTATTTCGACGCGTTATTTTATTAAATAAAATTTTTTAAAATCTTAAATGTAATTAGTACCTATTGCATTCTGTGTAAATTGATACCAAAATTAAATTAGTATTGAAAAATAAAATGTTAGCCATTTCTGAAATTATTATTGCAAGTGCTATCTTCCTAGGAATTGTATATTGGGAAGTTAAATTTCTATACACTAAAACAACTGTAGCGAAATAACTTCACTCAAAACAGGAAAATTTAAGACGTAGAAAATTTAAATAAAATTTAAGAATTTATGTTGACAAAAAAAGCTCTAAATATGAGAGAATAAACACAATTTCTTAGCCCTCTAATGAGCGAAGCCCAAAACTCTAATACTAACTCAACTCAACAGCAGCAACAGCAACAGCAACAATCCTATTCGGAAAGCAAAATTAATTCTGCTGAGAGCGAAAGGCTTTATCTTGAAATGAAAGAGGCTTGGCTTTAAATTTAATTCGTGCTTGAAATAATATTCCTATAAATTTTTAAAAAATTCTTTTTAATTTTGAATTAATCAATACTTTTTTATTTTTAATACCCTTTAAATTTTGTTTAACCACAAAATTAATCTGTTGAGAAAACTAAAACAGTTTGAGAAAATTAATGGAAGACTCGCAATGGGAGGGTTGATATATTTAGTTTTTACAAAATTAGTCTCCAACCGTGCCGATATATTAGACCAGCTTAAATCTTATTTAATTTAAGAAATGAATTGGAAATATTATCCAGGAATATTTCTTTCTATATAGGCGTCAGTTAAAGCTAAAATTAAACCCAATAATGTTGAAAATATAGCAATTTCAGTTGATTCCATTTTATTGTTGAATTACCCCTATTTTGCGAAATAATTCAAAATTCGGCAACAAAACTAATATCTTGCTATAGTACATATATACTATTAGCTATTTATTGTGAGCTCGGCAAGACCTGAGTTTCTTTTCGTTAAGCCTGGTGATTATGTCGCAATTAAAAAAGAAAATTGCGAAAATACCGAAGAAAAGAATAAAAATTATTGGGTCGGTCAAGTTATCGACTGTATTGGAGGAGCTAGAAATCCAAATTCATGGACCTTGTTTCAAGTTGCCAATATTGATAGTGGAGAGATTACTATAATCAACGCCGATATTGTAGAAAAAATTTTGAAACCTTCTGAAAGTTAAGCTTATTAATAATCAAACAAGCTTCTTTCGGTATTACAGAAACATAAAATAAATTGAACGCTTTCAAGGAAATCACCCTAGTTCCAAGCAGGCAAGTCCGTATACTTGATTCATTGGGCAGGGAGGTTGAATGCCTTTATACATTCTGTAAGTTTTTGATATTTCCTCAAACCCCAAACTTGACAAAAGATAATTTGCATAAGGATTCAGATTAGAGCAATCCAATAAGATTTGGGAATCTAAATCACCAACTAACTCCCTTATTAGCAGTTCAGCAAGTGGTGGAGTATCCGCTAAAAGAGGTCCGATTCTCCAACCTTGTTCATTATCCTTCAATACACAAGGTCTTATTCTTCCAAATCCATGGCACATCCCATTATTATCTACAATTGCACTGACATTACCATGAGAATTTTTCAACCAATCATTTAGAAAATGTGGTCTAGGACTGGGTTCTCTTTGATCATCATAGATTAAAACTGCTTCAGAAGAAATTTTATTACCCGGTACAACTTTAAAAGAATGAAATTGATCTTTATAGAAATTTCTCAATGGAAAATCTTGAGATCCATTTAATTTCCATCGATTTGTAATGGAAGATGTTCTAAAACCCCAATTTGCGTAATCATTTAATCTATCTGGGGCAGCCTCAAGACCAATACAATCAATATTATTTAAATATGCCAGGGCATGTTTCCATAATTTCACTCCGTATCCATTATTTCGGAATTCTTTTTTAACAATAAATAAACCTATAAAGCCATACGAGGAATTATATTTTATACACGCAATAGAGCCTATGGGATTATCGTCTAGACAAGCTACCCATACCCCTTGTTTATCTGTATTTCTATAAATTGATACATCATCCATTCCAGGAGAAAATCCTTCTAACCTAGCCCAGTTTGTGACTTCTGGTATTTCATTTATAGATATCAATCTAATTGAAAAATTTTCTCTCATAGAAACATACTAACCAAGAAAAATTTGAATTTTTAAAGTCAATATTAATAAATTTAATTATTTCTCTTAAACAATTCTTTGTGATTTAATTGGCTAAAAACCTTAGTTATTTACAATTTATCTTCTGATATATTTAATACTATTCAAAGGTAAAAAATGAAAATTTCTGATAAATTTCATTTAGAAGACATTTATAAATTAAAAAATACAGTTCTCACTGGTAAAACTGAAGATATAAAATGGCGGATCGATCATATCAATATAGTTTCTAAACTTTTGGATGAGAATAAAAAAGAGATAATAAAATCACTTTTTGTTGATCTCGGTAAATCTGAAATTGAAGGGCTTTCAGAAATCCTTTTAGTAAAAGAAGAAATTTCCCTCATAAAAAGGAAACTCAATTCTTGGATGCGGCCAAAAAAGATTGATACACCTTTTTATCTATTTCCATCATCATCCCAAGTTATTTATGAACCTCTTGGGTGTGTCTTAATTCTTGGTCCTTATAATTATCCATTACTTTATGTTTTTAAGCCATTGGTAAATATTTTCTCAGCAGGAAATACTGCAGTTATAAAACCTTCAGAGAAATGTCCTGCGACCTCAAAACTTATTAAAAAGCTTACTTCCAAATATTTCCATAAAGATGTCCTAATGACAGTAGAGGGCGATAATAAACAATCCATAAAATTAATTGAACAAAATTTTGACCACATTTTTTTTACAGGAAGTACTGAAACTGGAAAATCTATAATGAAATTAGCTTCAAAAAACTTAACTCCATTAACTCTTGAGTTAAGCGGAACAAATCCTGTAATTGTTTTCAAGAATGCAAATTTAGAAGTGGCTGCTAAAAGAATTGTATGGGGCAAATTTTTTAATTCTGGTCAATCCTGCATGGCTCCGAATCATATCTTTGTAGATAAAGAAATTGAAAATGTTTTTATAGAAAAATTAAAGAAATACATAGTAAGTTTTTACGGAGATAATCCAATTCTTTCCGATAACCTATCAAAATTGCAGAAAAAACAATTTACATCAACTTTGGAAATTCTCAAACAATATGAAAAAGAAAAAAGAATTTTATTTGGGGGGACTTTTAGTAAAAAAAAGTTAAAAATATCTCCTACAATCTTGAGAACTAAATTAAATGAAACAGATATTTTGCAGAAAGAATTATTCAGTACACTACTTCCTGTAGTTGGAATTAATGATAAGGAATTAGCTTTAAAACAGATTAGTCAAACATCAAAACCCTTAGCAATCTACTTATTTGGAGGCAATAAAAAAATCCATAATCATATTTCAAAAGTAACCAGCTCTGGAACAATTTGTATAAATGATGTGATGTTGCCAGTCCTTATTCCAAATTTACCGTTTGGAGGCGTTGGGCAAAGTGGTATTGGTAAATTTCATGGGGAAGAAGGTTTTCGAAATTTTTCAAATCAAAAATCTATTACTTTTAAAGGTTTTTTATTTGATTCAAATCTGCGGTATCCCCCCTATGAAAGAGTAAAGAAATTTTTAAAGTTTATTTTTCAGGTTTAAATTACTTAAATTGTTTTCAAAAACCTAGCAATTTTAAATTTAAAGATTATCTTTAAATAAATAGTGAGTTTTATGAAATTTGCATTTTTAATAATTGCAATATTTATTAATTTTTTTAATCACTCATTGATAAAATCAGAAGAAAAAATATTTTCATCAAAAAATAAAATTGAGAATATTGCTAGAAAAGAATCAATTACTGAAGAAAAAACTGAAATAAAAAAGATTCATATTGTAAAAAGTGGAGATACAATATCAAGTATTTCAAAATTCTATTCAATTAATAAAGATTTAATTATTAAATTTAATAACTTAAAAGATGAAAATTATATCTTTGTTGGCCAAAATCTTATTATCCCAGAATCTTCTGAAAATCTCACAAAACAATCAGATTTAATTAAAAATTATCATATTGTTCAAACTGGTGAAAATCTTACTGAAATATCAAACAAATATAATTTAAAAGTAAAAGAACTGATAGAGATTAATAACATCAATAATCCTGATTCAATAAAAATTGGTCAAAAGCTCACAATAAGAAAAAAGAACACAATTAATTCAGAAAAATATGAAACAACTGAATATAAAAAAAATAATGACTCATTTGAGTTAGATAAAAAAATTTACGGTCCTATAATTATCCAAAGTAAATCATATAAAGATATTAAAGGTAGAAAAGTTTTAAACGTACTAAATCAAGATAATAAAAAACTTATTCTTTCAATCAATTGTGATACGAATGAATTAGATGTAAGAATACCTGGCAGGAAATGGATGGGAAGTAAGCCTGTTAAAGAAGAATTCGAAAATAATTTGATAAATGATTTTTGTTAAAACTTTTAATTAATATGTGTGAATAATTTGTCTAAGAATATTATTGATGGGTTATTCTAAAAAAAGTTAAATAAATAGTAATGGCAATTTCAAGAGGAGATCTCGTAAGAGTAAAAAGACCAGAATCATATTGGTATAACGAGATAGGTAAAGTAGCTTCAGTTGATACCTCAGGGATTAAATATAACTGTGTAGTAAGATTCGATAAAGTAAATTACGCTGGGATAAGCGGTACTGATGGTGGAGCTAATACAAACAATTTTGCTGAAAGTGAATTAGAGAAAGCTTAAATAATTGCCTGAATTACCTGAAGTAGAAACTGTTCGGAGAGGTTTAGAGCAAAAACTAAATAACTTTATTATTAAAAAAGTAGAAGTCTGTAGGGATTCAACTGTTGCATTCCCATCAAACAAAGAAGAATTCATTAAAGGACTTAGGAACTCACTTATTTATAAATGGGATAGAAGAGGAAAATATTTAATAGCTCAATTAAAAGAAGTTCAAAATGAGCATGCTCAATTTCCTCTAGATAATTCACAAAATAACGGATTTCTTGTAATTCATCTAAGAATGACTGGATATTTCAAATTCATTGAAAAATCAACTCATCCTTGTAAACATACAAGAATAAGATTTTTCGATAAAAATAATAATGAGCTTAGGTACATTGACGTAAGAAGTTTTGGTCAAATGTGGTGGATTAATAAAGGCCTATCACTCAACAAAATAATTAAAGGATTAGGTTCATTAGGACCAGAACCATTTTCTAAAGACTTTGATGCAAATTACCTTAAGAAAGTTATTTCAAAAAGAACAAAATCTATAAAAGCTATCTTATTAGATCAAACAATAGTGGCAGGTATAGGTAATATTTATGCAGATGAAAGTTTATACTCTGCTGGCATCTCACCTTTTAGGGAAGCTCGAACAATAAAGAACAATGAATTAATCAAGCTCAAAGAATCAATCGTAACTGTATTGAAAAAAAGTATTGGCTCTGGAGGGACGACATTTAGTGATTTTAGGGACTTGGAAGGAGAGAATGGGAATTTTGGTTTACAGACAAATGTTTATAGGAGAACTGGAAAAGAATGTCGTAAATGTGGAAGTTTAATTGAAAGACAAAAAATTACTGGAAGAAGTACCCATTGGTGCCCTAAATGCCAAAAATAAAAAAGGGCTTACTCAAGGAGAGTAAACCCTTTTAAATATTTTACCTGGCATTGAGCTATTTTCTCAAGGGGCTACCCCCTAAATATTTTCGCCGCTGATGCGTTTCACAACCGAGTTCGAGATGGATCGGAGTGGTTCCACATCGCCATGAACACCAGGATAGTGTGAACCTTGAGAACTGCATAGAAATTATATAAATTAAAAACAATAAATTAAGTTTATTTGGTCAAGCCCTCGGTCTATTAGTACTCCTCCGCTGCACTTGTTACCAAGCTTCCACGTAGAGCCTATCAACGGGTGTTCTTCCCGTGACCTTACTGGCTTAAGCCATGGCAATACTCATCTTGAGGTGGGCTTCCCACTTAGATGCTTTCAGCGGTTATCCACTCCGCACATGGCTACCCAGCGTTTACCGTTGGCACGATAACTGGCACACCAGAGGTGCGTTCCTCCCGGTCCTCTCGTACTAGGGAGAAATCCTCTCAATATTCCTGCGCATACACCGGATATGGACCGAACTGTCTCACGACGTTCTGAACCCAGCTCGCGTACCGCTTTAATGGGCGAACAGCCCAACCCTTGGGACCGACTTCAGCCCCAGGTTGCGATGAGCCGACATCGAGGTGCCAAACCTCCCCGTCGATGTGAACTCTTGGGGGAGATCAGCCTGTTATCCCTAGAGTAACTTTTATCCGTTGAGCGACGGCCCTTCCACGCAGAACCGTCGGATCACTAAAACCGACTTTCGTCCCTGTTCGACTTGTAGGTCTCACAGTCAAGCTCCCTTCTGCTTTTGCACTCAACGACTGATTTCCAACCAGCCTGAGGGAACCTTTGTGCGCCTCCGTTACCTTTTAGGAGGCGACCGCCCCAGTCAAACTGCCCATCAGATACTGTCCGCTTCCCGGATAACGGGTAAGCGTTAGAACCCTAGCTCTAAAAGAGTGGTATCTCACCGATGACTCAATAATACCCACAAGCACTATTTCAACGTCTCCCACCTATTCTGCGCATTCAGAGCCCGAGCACAATATCAAACTACAGTAAAGCTTCATAGGGTCTTTCTGTCCGGGTGTATGTAGTCCGCATCTTCACAGACAATTCTATTTCGCCGAGCCTCTCTCCGAGACAGCGCGCAAATCGTTACACCTTTCGTGCGGGTCGGAACTTACCCGACAAGGAATTTCGCTACCTTAGGACCGTTATAGTTACGGCCGCCGTTCACCGGGGCTTCAGTCGCCAGCTTCACTAAAAGCTAACCAGCTTCCTTAACCTTCCGGCACTGGGCAGGTGTCAGCCCCCATACATCGTCTTGCGACTTAGCGGAGACCTGTGTTTTTGGTAAACAGTCGCTTGCGCCTCTTCACTGCGACCAGCTCTCGCTGGCACCCCTTCTCCCGAAGTTACGGGGCCATTTTGCCGAGTTCCTTAGAGAGAGTTATCTCGCGCCCCTCGGTATTCTCTACCACCCCACCTGTGTCGGTTTCGGGTACTGGCATTTGTGTCTTAACGAGTATAGGGCTTTTCTTGGAAGCATGACATCACCAACTTCGCTGCCGTAGCAGCTCGTACTCACGCCTTAGCTCAAGATGTTTTCTCCATCTCTCAAAGCCTCGAACGCTTGAACCAGTAACCAACATCTGGCCTGGTTAGCCTTCTCCGTCCCCCTTCTCAAAACACATCTGGTACAGGAATATTGACCTGTTATCCATCGACTACGCCTTTCGGCCTCGCCTTAGGTCCAGACTAACCCTCCGCGGACGAGCCTGCCGGAGGAACCCTTAGGGTTTCGGGGCATGGGATTCTCACCCATGTTTTCGCTACTCAAGCCGACATTCTCACTTCTATGCTGTCCACGCCCGCTTACGCTAACGCTTCACCCTACATAGAACGCTCCCCTACCATAAATAAATTTATCCGCAGCTTCGGTATAACGCTTAGCCCCGTTCATTTTCGGCGCAGGATCGCTCGACCAGTGAGCTATTACGCACTCCTTTGAGGATGGCTGCTTCTAGGCAAACCTCCTGGTTGTCTGGGCAATCCCACCTCCTTTATCACTTAGCGTTAATTTTGGGACCTTAGCTGGCGGTCTGGGCTGTTTCCCTCTTGACTATGGAGCTTATCCCCCACAGTCTGACTGCCTAGTTACACACAGGGTATTCAGAGTTCATATCGATTTGGTACCGCTTTCGCAGCCCGCACCGAAATGGTTGCTTTACCCCCCTGCTGGAGCACTAGACGCTACGCCTCAACGTATTTCGGGGAGAACCAGCTAGCTCCTGGTTCGATTGGCATTTCACCCCTAACCACAGCTCATCCGCTGAATTTTCAACTTCAGTCGGTTCGGACCTCCACTTGGTATCACCCAAGCTTCATCCTGGCCATGGTTAGATCACCAGGGTTCGGGTCTATAAACACTGACAAACGCCCTATTAAGACTCGCTTTCGCTGTGGCTCCACCATTTCCGGTTTAACCCGCCAGTGCCTATAAGTCGCCGGCTCATTCTTCAACAGGCACACGGTCACCCGATTAGTCGGGCTCCCATTGCTTGTAAGCTCACGGTTTCATGTTCTATTTCACTCCCCTCCCGGGGTTCTTTTCACCTTTCCCTCGCGGTACTGTTTCTCTATCGGTCACACAGTAGTACTTAGCCTTACGAGGTGGTCCTCGCAGATTCACACGGAATTCCACGTGCTCCGTGCTACTCGGGATACAGCTAGGTCAACTTATCTTTCGATTACGGGGCTTTCACCCTCTGTGGCACGCCATTCAAACGTTTCTTCTAGACTTATTGATCCATATTGCTGTCCCACAACCCCGATAGTCAAGACTATCGGTTTGGGCTGTTCCCCGTTCGCTCGCCGCTACTGAGGGAGTCGTTATTTACTTTCTCTTCCTCCAGCTACTAAGATGTTTCAGTTCGCTGGGTTAGCTCGCACCAACCTATATATTCAGTTGGCCGTACATGGGGTTGCCCCATTCGGAAATTCCCGGATCAAAGTGTGCTTCCAACTCCCCGAGACTTATCGCAGGTAACCACGTCCTTCATCGCCTCTGTGTGCCTAGGTATCCTCCATGAGCCCTTTGTAGCTTGACCAATAACTTCAAAATTGAAGCATCAGCTTAATAGAATTGTTATTAATGCATTTGCACAAATAATAAATCTGCATCATAAAGATGCTTATTGTCTTTAAAAAAATCTATGCAGTTGTCAAGGTTCTCTGAAAACAATGAAATAAATTCAATGAGTCCAGCATCTTAATGATTTTATTAGGAAGCTAGATTCGTTCAGAAAGATGATCACAACACAAAATTTTCCTTTCTACAGATTATGGTAGAGGTGGTGATCAGTGGAGGTAAGCGGACTCGAACCGCTGACATCCTGCTTGCAAAGCAGGCGCTCTACCAACTGAGCTATACCCCCAACATAGAGATATGGGCCATCCTGGACTTGAACCAGGGACCTCACCCTTATCAGGGGTGCGCTCTAACCACCTGAGCTAATGGCCCAGGAAAATAATGGGTGTGACCTAGAAAAACTTAGGAAATGAAATTCTTAACAAACTAAGAACGTGAGATACCGATCGACCTAAGGTGACAAAATAATAATATTAAACATTTTGTTGTCTCCCTGTTAGGAGGTGATCCAGCCGCACCTTCCGGTACGGCTACCTTGTTACGACTTCACCCCAGTCATTAGCCCCACCTTCGGCGTCCTCCTCCACAAGGGTTGGAGTAACGACTTCGGGCATGGCCAACTTCCATGGTGTGACGGGCGGTGTGTACAAGGCCCGGGAACGTATTCACCGCAGTATGCTGACCTGCGATTACTAGCGATTCCTACTTCACGTAGGCGAGTTGCAGCCTACGATCTGAACTGAGCCACGGTTTATGGGATTTGCTAGCTCTCGCGAGTTTGCTGCCCTTTGTCCGTAGCATTGTAGTACGTGTGTAGCCCAGGGTGTAAGGGGCATGATGACTTGACGTCATCCACACCTTCCTCCGGTTTATCACCGGCGGTCTTTCTAGAGTGCCCAACTAAATGCTGGCAACTAAAAACGTGGGTTGCGCTCGTTGCGGGACTTAACCCAACATCTCACGACACGAGCTGACGACAGCCATGCACCACCTGTCACTGCATTCCCGAAGGCACCCTCAAATTTCTAAGAGGTTCGCAGGATGTCAAACCCTGGTAAGGTTCTTCGCGTTGCATCGAATTAAACCACATACTCCACCGCTTGTGCGGGCCCCCGTCAATTCCTTTGAGTTTCACACTTGCGTGCGTACTCCCCAGGCGGAACACTTAACGCGTTAGCTACGACACCGAAGGGGTCGATTCCCCCGACACCTAGTGTTCATCGTTTACGGCCAGGACTACAGGGGTATCTAATCCCTTTCGCTCCCCTGGCTTTCGTCCATGAGCGTCAGTAATGGCCCAGCAGAGCGCCTTCGCCACTGGTGTTCTTCCCGATATCTACGCATTTCACCGCTACACCGGGAATTCCCTCTGCCCCTACCATACTCAAGCCTTTCAGTTTCCACTGCCATGATGGAGTTAAGCTCCACGCTTTAACAGCAGACTTGAAAAGCCGCCTGCGGACGCTTTACGCCCAATAATTCCGGATAACGCTTGCCACTCCCGTATTACCGCGGCTGCTGGCACGGAATTAGCCGTGGCTTATTCCTCAAGTACCGTCATATCTTCTTCCTTGAGAAAAGAGGTTTACAGCCCAGAGGCCTTCGTCCCTCACGCGGCGTTGCTCCGTCAGGCTTTCGCCCATTGCGGAAAATTCCCCACTGCTGCCTCCCGTAGGAGTCTGGGCCGTGTCTCAGTCCCAGTGTGGCTGATCATCCTCTCAGACCAGCTACTGATCGAAGCCTTGGTGAGCCATTACCTCACCAACTAGCTAATCAGACGCGAGCTCATCCTCAGGCGAAATTCATTTCACCAGTAGGCATATGGGGTATTAGCGGTCGTTTCCAACCGTTATCCCCCTCCTGAGGGCAGATTCTCACGCGTTACTCACCCGTCCGCCACTAACCCGAAGGTTCGTTCGACTTGCATGTGTTAAGCACGCCGCCAGCGTTCATCCTGAGCCAGGATCAAACTCTCCGTTGTGTTCAAATCCTTTTGTAGATAAATCTACTCAAATTGAATTGCTTTATCCAAATAAAAACTTCAGTTTTTGAATTTAGTTTCAGCCTCCTTAAATTTTAAGGATTACATTGAGTGCACATTAAAAATATTCTAAAGTGACTTTCCAAGATCTCAGATCCGTTTGCATCAAAGCTAAAAGTTAGCAATTGATGACATATTTATATATTCTTGACGGGACCTCACACCTTTATTGCATATACATCTTGAAATAACTAAAAAAATTTAGTTGTTCTCGACGCAATAAAAGCATCAGTTCCTAAGTTTTTAAATTTTCTAGGTGCAGAGTTAAACAACAAGTGATCAACTCATTTCGAAGGTAAAAACCTTCTTCTGGCTGAAAATAATGATAGAAATCAAATCTCCAAAAAATTCATTTATTTACCTAAAATTAGATTTAAGATAATTTCCTGAATAATGCAAAAAGTATATTTCTGCCCAGAAGAAAATACTAAACCATCCCACTGTAATTGTGCAACCTTTTATACAAAAATTTTTTATTAATTTTTTATTTGATCAAAGTCTCATTAAACAACTAGGCTTAAATAAAGGGATATAAACGAAATGGCAGAAAGATTTAGTCAAAAAAATTTAAGAGTAAGACCAAGTTCTGATGAGGAGAAAATTGTAACAAATGCAAAAAAACACTTCGAGAAGACTTTGGTTGAGATATCAGGCGAGTTAGTGGGAAGCGTCGCTGCACTAGAACACCCAACAAAAAATAAAAAATTAAATTATGGAGAAATATTTTTAAGAGACAATGTTCCTGTAATGATTTACCTCATTACCCAAAAACGTTACGAAATTGTCAAAAAGTTCCTAAGTGTATGCCTTGAGTTGCAAAGCTCTAATTACCAAACGCGTGGTGTATTTCCTACTAGTTTCGTTGAAGAAAATGGACAGCTCATTGGAGACTATGGTCAGAGATCAATAGGGCGGATTACTTCAGCTGATGCAAGTTTATGGTGGCCCATTTTATGTTGGTATTATGTCAATAAAAGCGGTGATTATGCCTTTGGAAAAAGTCAAAGAGTTCAAAGAGGTATTCAACTTCTACTAGATCTAGTTCTACATCCAACATTTGAGGGTACTCCAGTACTTTTTGTTCCAGATTGCGCATTTATGATTGATAGACCTATGGATGTATGGGGAGCACCACTAGAAGTTGAAGTTTTACTTCATGGATGTTTAAAAAGTTGCATTAACTTAATGGAATTAAGTAGAGCAGATCATGTTAGTAGACTTTTAGACCAAAGACTTATTCTTACAAATCAATGGGTTAAGGATTTAGGAAGTTTTCTTTTAAAGCATTATTGGGTTACCAGCCAAACAATGCAAATTTTAAGAAGAAGGCCAACTGAGCAGTATGGTGATGATCAACACTTCAATGAATTTAACGTTCAACCTCAAGTGGTTCCCTCATGGCTACAAGATTGGTTAGAGAATAGAGGTGGTTACTTAATAGGAAATATTAGGACAGGAAGGCCTGACTTTCGATTTTACAGTTTAGGCAATTCTTTAGCATGTATGTTCGGAGTTCTGCCTCCTGAAGAACAAAGAGCTTTATTTAGGTTAGTTTTACATAATAGACAGCATTTGATGGCTGAAATGCCTATGAGAATTTGTCATCCTCATATGGATGTCGAGGAATGGCAAAATAAAACTGGATCCGATCCAAAGAATTGGCCTTGGAGTTACCATAACGGTGGTCATTGGCCAAGCTTACTTTGGTTTTTTGGTACAGCTGTCCTATTACATCAAAAACAATATGGTTCAGATGATGTGATCCTCATGGAAGAAATGAAATCTTTAATAGAGGAATCATATTGGTGTCAACTTAATCAATTGCCTAAGCAAGAATGGGCAGAATATTTTGATGGACCTACAGGTACTTGGGTTGGACAACAATCAAGAACATATCAAACTTGGACAATTGTTGGATTTTTATTAATGAATCATTTTTTAAGGAATGAGTATAACGATCTAGATATGTTTAAAATTTGACTCTAAAATAGTCCTAAGGTTAGTGATTTATCAATTGGCAAGCATGCTCCAATACCTAGGTATATTGTAAGAAAAGTTCCGAATAAGAAAACAGACATTGCTATTGGTCTTCTAAATGGATTAGAAAATTTATTAACGTTTTCGATAAAGGGTAAAATCATTAATCCAAGTGGGATTAATGTTTGAAGTGCAATTCCCAAAAGTTTATTAGGAACAACTCTAAGTATTTGAAAAACTGGGTAAAGGTACCATTCAGGAAGTATTTCAAGGGGTGTTGCAAAGGGATTAGCTTTGTCTCCCAGCATTGCAGGATCAAGAACTGCTAATCCAACTACGCAGGCAATAGTTCCTAAGATAACAACAGGGAAAATATATAATAAATCATTTGGCCAAGCTGGTTCACCATAATAATTGTGGCCCATACCTTTAGCTAACTTTGCTCTCAATTTTGGATCAGACAGATCTGGTTTTTTTAAAGTAGACATATGGAAAAACTAAATAATGGTTTTAGTATAAGAATTTATAAAGGACCTGAAATACCTTGTTTACGAATCATTAAAAAGTGCATCAACATGAAAACTGCTAATGACCATGGCAATACGAAAGTATGAAGACTGTAAAATCTTGTTAAGGTAGATTGTCCAACACTTTCTCCGCCTCTAAGTAATTCAACCATAAAGTCTCCGATAACTGGTATTGCAGCAGGGACACCTGAAACAATCTTAACTGCCCAATAACCTACCTGATCCCAAGGTAGAGAGTAACCTGTCACTCCAAAAGCGACAGTTATGACTGCCATTACAACACCTGTAACCCAAGTTAATTCTCTTGGTCTTTTAAATCCTCCGGTAAGATAAACCCTAAAGACATGAAGAATTAACATCAATACCATCATTGATGCACTCCATCTATGCACAGATCTTATTAACCATCCAAAACTTACATCGGTCATTAGATAACTGACTGAACTATAAGCTTGTGTAACGGTAGGCTTATAGTAAAAAGTCATTGCAAAACCTGTTGCAAATTGAATTAAGAAGCATACTAAAGTTATGCCTCCTAAACAATAAAAAATATTTACGTGAGGGGGTACGTACTTGGAAGTTACGTCGTCAGTTATGTCTTGGATTTCAAGTCTTTCTTGAAACCAGTCATAAACAGATGAAGAATTCGCCATCCAAAAAAAAATTAGCTTTGATATAAAGAGCTTACTTAAAATTCTTATACTTGGTGTTAACACTTAACCCAATGAATTCATCTTTTAACAAACTTTTAACATTCAAAACTGTGATCACTGCCTCAATGATCATCGTTTTTTCTATCAATCTTTTTTTGATTGAAAGAGTGGATGCTCTCAGTGATAGCAGGCAATTAGTACTTGACGCTTGGACCTTGGTAAACGAAGGTTTTTATGATCCAGAAAAGTTTGATGAAATCCAATGGAAAAGAATTAGACAAAAAACGTTACAGAAACAAATTGAAACAAGTGAAGAGGCTTATTCCGCAATTGAAGACATGTTAAGACCTCTAGACGATCCCTACACGAGAGTTTTACGCCCCAAAGATTATGAGCTACTGAAATCAAGTAATTTTGGGAGTGAAATTAATGGTGTTGGGCTTCAATTAGGTGAAGATGATAACAATAAAGTTAAAGTTATTTCTACACTTGGGGGCTCGCCAGCTGAAGAAGCTGGAATAGTAAGCGGGGACATAATCGAAACAGTGGATGGAATCTCA
Organism: Prochlorococcus sp. AG-355-I20; assembly: GCA_003280895.1. GTDB lineage: Bacteria > Cyanobacteriota > Cyanobacteriia > PCC-6307 > Cyanobiaceae > Prochlorococcus_A. The sequence goes on from QCDM01000002.1 coordinate 63,310, forward strand.
TCAGAAAAATTAGGACTTGCTAGTACCGCCTCTAAGTTAAGAGGTGAATCAGGGACAAAAGTTTTAGTTGAATTATCTACGGAATCAGGAGAAATTAGGGAAGTCGATTTAGAGAGGAGATCAGTAGATCTAAGACCAGTTAGAACAAAAAGATTAAGAGACGATTTTCACACAATAGGATATTTAAGGATAACTCAATTTAGCGAAAGCGTACCCAAAAAAGTTGAAGAGGCTCTTCAAGAGTTAAAAGAGAAAGAGGTTGAGGGCTTAATCTTGGATCTTAGAAATAATTCAGGGGGACTAGTAAGCTCAGGTATTGCAGTTGCGGACTCATTATTGAGTGAGAAACCGGTAGTCGAGACAAAAGATAGAAATGGAATCAAAGATGCAATTATTTCTCAAAAAGAGACATCTTTTGATGGACCAATGGTGACTTTAGTAAATAAAGGCACTGCAAGTGCCAGTGAAATACTTGCTGGCTCTTTACAAGATAATGAAAGGTCAATTCTTATGGGAGAAAAAACCTATGGTAAAGGTTTAATTCAATCCCTAAAAAGTTTGGGAGAAGATAGTGGTATTGCTATAACGGTGGCTAGTTACTTAACACCAGATGGTAATAATATTCAAGGCCAAGGTATAACACCTGATAAATTACTTGATCTACCGGATGCAAGTGATTTTGGCACTACTGACGATAAATGGGTAAGGAATGCGGAATTATTTTTAGGTTCGCTTCTAGAAAAAGAAGAAGTTTCAGTTCAAACAATTCAATTAAACAATGAAGAAATTAAATCTTTAAATAGCTAAAGATTGAAATAAAAAATCTTAAAAAGATGAGCATTAAAAGAATTTTTCATGACCCAATTCATAAAGAAATAGTATTTGATGCAGGAAAGCCAGAAGAATTAATGATTATGGAATTAATTGATACAGTTGCTTTTCAAAGACTTAGAAGAATAAAACAACTTGGAGCGGCATCATTACTTTTTCATGGTGCAGAATCGAGTAGATTTACTCACTCAATTGGTGTTTTTTGTATAGCTAGAAAAATTTTTAAGAGATTAATTGAAAGTAAATCTTCATTTTGTGAAAATAAATTTGTTCTTTATGGAGCAGCTCTACTACATGATTTAGGTCATGGACCTTTAAGCCACACCAGCGAAACAATATTCGAGCATGATCACGAAAAATGGTCTGAAAACTTAGTTACAAATTATTCTCCAATAAATTCAATCCTCAAAAAGTATGACAAGGATTTACCTAGAAAAATTTGTGAATTATTTCAATCAAAACAACTATTTTCAAAACCTTTAAAAACATTGATAAGTAGTGAGATTGATTGCGATCGTCTCGATTATCTTTTACGCGATAGTTACAACACAGGTACTAATTACGGTTTAGTAGATTTAGAGAGAATAATTTCAGCTCTTACCTTTTCACCTGATGGGAATATTGGAGTCAAACCAAAAGGAGTTATCGCTATTGAGCATTTCCTTGTTCTTAGAAACTTAATGTATAGAACTATCTATAATCACAAGATAAATGAAATATCAACATGGATTCTAGAAAAAATATTACACACAATAAAAAATAATTATGAAAAGAATATTTGGTTAGATAATTCTCTATATAAATGGATTTTTTCACCTTCAAAGGTTGATTTTGATGATTTCATAAGAAATGATGACATAACGTTTTATTATCATTTGATTAGATGGAAAGATGAATCTTTCGAGCCACTTTCTACACTATGCAAAATGTTTATTGACAGAGATTTATTAAAGGCATCAGACATAAGTTTTTTAAGTAAGGTGAATAGATTAAAAATCCTTGCATTTGCCACAAAATTATGTGAAAAAAATGGTTATGATTCGGAAATATTTTGTGGGATTAAGGAAAAGTCTTTTAAAGGTTTTGAATCTAATAATGCGTTAAAAATATGGGACGGCACTCATCAAAGCGCATTAGAAAATAGTTCTGCATTAATAAAAACTTTAATGAGATCTGAGGAAAGCTCTTTTATTATTTATCCAGATATGATCAAAAATGAAATTAAAAACGAAATTTCATTAATAAAAAACCATTCCTAGACTTAATAAAATGAAAATCGTTTTAAAAAATACTAAAAGTGAATGTTTAGGGATTTTTTCTTTATTAGATTTAGATAATATCCATGAAACTTTCAAAAGGTTTTCTTCAATAAAGGAACCCTTAGAAGCAAAAATTTTTGCCGAAAGCGAGTCAATAAGTTCTCATCAATTAGCAAAATTAAAAACCCACCTTAACAAAATTAATATTTGTTCTTTGCGCATTTACTCAAATAATAGAAATACAGTATTAAGTGCGAAGTCTTTAAAAATTGATTCAGTTTTTATTAAAGAACAAGAGATTAAAAAAAAGTTACTATCGTTAAATTCAAAAAAGAAAGACGATATTCTTCACAAAGGAACAGTACGATCCGGCGAAAGAATATCTTCAAATGGAAACCTATGCATTATTGGAGACGTTAATCCAGGAGCTATAGTTTCCGCTAAGAATAATATTTATGTTTGGGGCAAATTACTAGGGATCGCATTCGCAGGTAAAAGTGGAAATAAAAATGCATCAATTGCATCACTTTATCTAAACCCTTTACAGTTGAGAATTGCAGATGTAATAGCTATTGGTCCAAAGGATAAACCCAAAAATTATTATCCAGAAATTGCGGTAATAGATAAACAAACGATAATTATCAAACCACACGTAATCGAAAATAAAAATTAATCAATAATTTGCAATAAATTAATTCAAAATAGATAAATTTAAGAATTACTTAATCTTTAAAATATTTAACTTTCTGCAAGTGGCTTTATTATTTGTAAAATCTTAAAAATCGTGGGGCAGAATACTCGCACAATATTAATTTGTTCAGGAAAAGGAGGAGTTGGCAAAACAACTTTAACTGCAAACCTAGGAATAGCACTTGCTAATAGCGGAGCAACAACTGCTGTATTAGATGCTGATTTTGGCTTAAGAAATTTAGATCTTCTTTTAGGATTAGAAAATCGCATCATTTATACGGCTCAAGATGTTCTAGACAAAAATTGTCGTCTTGACCAAGCATTGGTTAGGCATAAAAAGGAACCTAATCTTGCTCTTCTACCTGCTGGAGATCCAAGGATGTTGGATTGGATGAAACCCGAAGATATGAAAAAAATTAGTGAGCTACTTAGTGAGAAATTCGATTTTGTCCTAGTAGATTGTCCTGCTGGTGTAGAAGATGGCTTTAAAAATGCTCTTGCAGCCTGTAAAGAAGCTATTGTTGTAACGAACCCAGAATTATCGGCAGTGCGCGATGCGGATAGAGTAATAGGGATTCTTAATACTTCAGATATTGAGCCTATTCAACTTGTAATCAATAGAGTTCGCCCTAACATGATGGCCAGTCAAGAAATGTTATCCATCGAAGATGTTCAAGGGATCCTTTCTTTGCCTTTATTAGGTATTGTTTTAGAAGATGAACAGGTAATAATAAGTACAAATAGAGGAGAGCCACTGACACTTTCAGATGGTAGATCTCCTGCAAAAAAATGTTATTTGAATGTTTCTCAAAGACTTACAAATAAAGATGTACCAATTATCGATCTTAAAAAAGAAGGCAAAAGTCTTAAAGATAGATTCATGAGATTAATGCAAACAAAGGTTTTTTAAAATGATGACTCTCAGAGATCTTATAAATAAATTACTAGGCAGAGAAACTTCTAGTGCGAATACAGCTAGAGAAAGATTACAACTTGTACTTGCTCATGACAGAGTTGATATGAGTTCCTTAACAACAGATCTTCTAGATAAAATGAGGAAAGAGATCCTTGATGTTGTTGCTAAATATGTTGAAATTGATTTTGAGGAGGTGGCAGTAAGTTTGGAGACTGAGGATAGAATGACTGCATTAGTTGCCAATTTGCCAATCAAAAGAACTATTTCAGGAGAAATAAAATTCAAAAAAACTGATAAGACTGATAAAGCTAACAAAGATATCAAAAAGTAATAAATTTAAAAAAAGCTAAAAAAATACTGATAATTGACCCTCCCTAATTGTAAGATGAGGAGATCGCCGGCTTAGCTCAGCGGTAGAGCAGCGCTTTTGTAAAGCGAAGGTCATCAGTTCAAATCTGTTAGCCGGCATTTTGATTTATTTAATTCTGTTCAATATTCTTTGCTGAAAATAAAAAGACTAAACCTATCAGAGCAAGAATAGGAAAAGATCTTATTTCCAGAACATACTCTAAAAAAGATGCAAGGGGTTCAAATATCCAATAAGTAAAAAATTGAATTAATAAAACAAAAAATAATAATAAAAACATTAATACAATTCCCTAACTATTACTTCTCCTTCTCTAATCAGTTTCCAATTTCCACTGTTCTTCCAGAATATAATAGTACTAGCTTTTCCACTACTTTCCCCCCAGGGGATGGGACCCAAAATTTTTATAGAAGGGAAGTCTAAAGCAATACCTTCAGCTGTAATTGATCCTTTGAAACCTGAAATATTTGCACTTGAAGTTAACAATGGGCCTGTTTCTCTCAAAAGAGATTGTGCGATATTTGAATTTGGAATTCTCAACCCAATAGTCCGATCATCACTGGTAAGGTGTGCAGACTGCTTTGCCGAAGCAGGAATAACAATTGTCAGAGCTCCAGGCCAATATTTTGAGGCTAAATTTTCGTAATCTTCTTTTGCTGATTCGTGAACATAATCAATTAAATCTTTATGTTCTGATCCCATAAGAATTAAGGGTTTGTTTTTATCTCTTTTTTTAAAAGAATAAATAATATTTGAGAATTTTGGTAAGCATCCAATTGCAGGTAAAGTGTCCGTTGGGAAGATTATAGGCAAACCACTTTTAAGGGTCCTCCAAGCAGTTTTGCAGTCTATTAAATTCATTTAGATTAAGAACCTATAATAATTTATTTATATCTTCCAATGGTAAACCTACCAATACCTGAAAGATCTTTCACAATTTCTATTGATGTAAATTTATTTTTAATAAGTAGTTGTTTTACTTTTTCACTTTGATCAAAATGATTCTCTAAAATTAGCCAACCATTATCTTTTAAGAATAATGGTGCTTTATCTATTATTTTCCTGATATGTTTTAAACCATCTTCGCCACCTAGTAAAGCGACTTTAGGTTCGAAATTCTTAACTTCTATGGGTAATTTTTCATAAGTATCTGTGGGAATATATGGTGGGTTTGAAATAGCGAGGTCTAATTTTCCTTTAAAACTTTCGAGAGGTGACCACCAATTTCCACAATAAAATTTCAAATTTGATTTTTTAGAAGAATTTGTAAAATTTTTATTGGCAATTTCTAATGCATCTTGATCTATATCAGTTGCTACTCCTTCGCTAAATGGATAAGCCAATGCCAAAGCAATACTAATTGCACCTGAGCCAGTACCTAATTCAGCAAAAAATAATTTTTCTGATTTTTTTCGAAATATATTGAAGACGATATCAACTATGAGCTCTGTTTCTGGTCTGGGAATGAGTACTTTGTTTGTAACTTTTAATTTTAAGTCTCTCCAAAAAGTTATTCCACAGACATACTGAATTGGGCAAGATTTTAGTAAATGATAATCCCAAAGGGATTCTAAAAATTCTAAATTTTTTTTTAAATGTATGTCTTCCTTAGGATTTATACTTTTCAAGTTTAGTTCACTAGACGATACACCGCCTAGGCAATCAAGTAAAACAGCAAAAGATGGTTGATCCCCGCCTTTAGAAAGTTGCTTTTTTTTCCAAAATAAAAATTCTTCTACAGAAATGCAAAGCATTTATTAAAGTATTAGCGTTTTGGCCCAAGCCTACCTTTACTTGAGTCAGAGTAGAAGCTTGATTTTTCTCCGTCTTGTGTAGAAATAAATAAACCTATCAGGAATATTGTTGGCACCCCTACAAATAAAAGACTAGCTACGAATCCAAAGTTTGTTGTTTCCATTTAATTGGTGGTTCTATATTAGGTATTAAAACTATAAACATATAACCTGGAATAAAGTGGAAAAATAAACAAATTTTATAAACTGATTAACAGTCTTAAACAATTTATCGCGGTAATTTTTTATTTTCACTAATTTTTTTTAGTTCTTCCAAATTTGAAGGGGGAGATTGTGGTTTTGTTAAAATTACGGCGGATGATTTTACCAATGTTTGACATGCAAGGCGCCAATTTTCTGGTCTATTTTTTAGTTTTTCTTCTTCAACAGATGTAAGAGGACTCAAAGAATTTTTGTTTCCACCTTCAACTGAAATAAAGCAAGTACTGCATTGTCCTGCTCCTCCACAATTACCCAAAATACCTTTTAAACCATAAAGCTGTAAGTTTTCTTTCATTACCAATTCCCTTAAATTTTCACCAGGATTACATTGAACCTCTAAGTCCTCACGGATAAATCTGATAGTTGCCATTTTTTTTGTTATTTTTCTTATTTTGGCGTTTTACTTTGAGAATTGTGACCAAAATATTAACAGATTTTAGGTAAAAATTTCTTGTAAACTATTTGCTGCTAATGGATTTGCCCAATTTTTGCAAGAAAATAAATTTATTTACAAAAATCACTCAAAGACTAAAAAACCCTTACTATCATGATGTTTAGCTGTTTACTCAGCATAGTTACTAGAAATTAACCGATGGGATTGCCTTGGTATCGAGTTCACACAGTAGTTATTAATGACCCAGGTCGACTACTTGCTGTGCATCTTATGCATACTGCATTATTAGCCGGCTGGGCCGGTTCAATGGCTCTTTATGAATTAGCCATTTTTGATCCTTCTGATGCTGTTCTCAATCCAATGTGGAGACAGGGGATGTACGTTATGCCTTTCATGGCAAGACTAGGTATCACAAGTAGTTGGAATGGATGGGATATTACGGGTGCTACTGGAGTTGATCCTGGATTCTGGAGTTTCGAAGGTGTTGCGGCAGCACACATAGTATTTAGTGGCCTATTGATGTTGGCATCTATTTGGCACTGGACATATTGGGACCTAGATTTATGGGAAGATTCAAGAACTGGTGAACCTGCTCTTGACTTACCGAGAATTTTCGGAATCCACCTCCTTTTAGCAGGACTTACATGCTTTGGTTTTGGAGCTTTTCATTGCGCAAACGTTGGGATTTGGGTTTCTGATCCCTATGGATTAAGTGGTCATGTAGAGCCTGTAGCTCCTTCCTGGGGAGTAGAAGGATTTAATCCTTTTAACCCAGGAGGTATTGTAGCTAATCATATTGCGGCTGGACTCATGGGTATTATTGGAGGTATTTTTCACATCACCAACAGGCCTGGAGAAAGACTTTACAGAGCATTAAAACTTGGAAGTCTCGAGGGAGTTCTAGCTAGTGCTTTAGCTGCTGTACTATTTGTCTCTTTCGTTGTTTCAGGAACAATGTGGTACGGTTCAGCAACTACTCCAATAGAGCTTTTTGGTCCTACAAGATATCAATGGGATTCAGGCTATTTCAAAACTGAAATTAATAGAAGAGTACAAGCTGCTATTGACGATGGGGCCACTAAATCAGAGGCATATGCATCAATTCCAGAGAAATTAGCCTTCTATGATTATGTAGGTAATAGTCCAGCTAAAGGTGGACTATTCAGAGTTGGAGCTCTTGTTAATGGTGATGGTTTACCAACTGGTTGGCAAGGTCACATTGCTTTCCAAGATAAGGAAGGTAACGAATTAGAAGTTAGAAGAATTCCTAATTTCTTTGAAAACTTCCCTGTCATTCTTGAAGACAAAGAAGGAAATGTAAGGGCAGATATTCCATTTAGAAGAGCTGAAGCGAAGTACTCATTTGAACAAACTGGCATTACTGCAACTATCTATGGAGGGGACCTAGATGGACAAACATTTACAGATCCTGCAGTAGTGAAAAGATTAGCTAGAAAAGCTCAACTTGGAGAAGCATTCAAGTTTGACAGAGAGACATATAAATCTGACGGTGTATTCCGAAGCTCTCCAAGAGCGTGGTTTACATATGCACATTTATGTTTCGGATTGCTATTCTTGTTTGGCCACTGGTGGCACGCTTCAAGAACTCTTTACAGAAATTCCTTCGCTGGTATTGATGCTGAGATTGGCGACCAAGTTGAATTTGGTTTATTCAAGAAGCTTGGTGACGAAACCACAAGAAGAATCCCAGGAAGGGTTTAAACTAAACTTTATTACTTAATCTTATGGAAGCTTTTGCTTACGTTCTTATTCTAACTCTCGCAGTTGTTACCTTATTCTTTGCTGTCGCCTTTAGAGACCCCCCTAAATTTGATAGAAAATGAACTAAAAAAAAAACCTCTTGTTAAAGAGGTTTTTTTTACTTTTCATAATTAAGATATTAATCTACTATTAGAGTTGTAGTGCAACTTATTTCACCACATGCAGTGTCCAACCTGTCAAAACACAGATAGCAGAGTTTTGGAATCAAGATCTGCTGATAGTGGTAAAAGTGTTCGGAGAAGGAGAGAGTGCTTAAATTGCAGCTTTAGATTTACAACTTATGAAAGAGTGGAATCAATGCCAGTTTCAGTTATAAAGAAAGACGGGGGTAGAGAATTATTTAATAAACAAAAATTATTTACTGGTATATCAAGAGCATGTGAAAAAACCAACTTCAGTAGTGAAGCAATTATTAATTTCGTTGATGGAATTGAATCACAAATCGTTCAAGACTCTAATAAAGATATTAAATCTTCACAAATAGGGGAATTAATACTTAAAAATCTAAGGAAAGAAAATGAAGTCGCTTATATAAGATACGCCTCAGTTTACAGAAAATTTAATGGGGTAAAAGATTTTATTTCGACTCTTGAATCTCTAAAAGGAAGTTCAAAAAACCAATTAGCTTCAATTTCATAAAATTCAGCATCTTAAAGTGTAGAATACATAACACAAATGCTTTTGCTATTGGTTTGCAGGCTAGTAGCAATCCTTTCTAACTACCTTAGGTAGTCTGCGATACATCAAATGAACGAAAATTCTTCCCAAACCATTAAAGAACTTTCTGAGGATCAAGAAATTAAAAATTCGTCTGAGTTAGATAATAATTCAGTATCCCAAAATAAGGAAGATTTATCGTTCGAGAATAGCGATATTCCTTCAGCAGATTCTTCCTCTAGCAGGACAAATACGGATTTTGACAATGTAGGATTCACACAAGACGAATTTGCATCACTTTTGGGGAAGTATGACTATAATTTTAAGCCTGGTGATTTAGTTAAAGGCACCGTTTTTGCTCTAGAACCCAAAGGGGCCATGATAGATATAGGCGCAAAAACAGCTGCTTTTATGCCTGTTCAGGAGGTTTCAATAAATAGAGTTGAAGGACTTAATGATGTTTTGCAACCTTCAGAAAGTAGAGAATTTTTCATAATGAGCGAAGAAAATGAAGATGGCCAATTAGCCCTCTCCATTAGAAGAATTGAATATCAAAGAGCATGGGAAAGGGTTAGACAACTACAAAAAGAAGATGCAACTATATTTTCTGAAGTTTTTGCAACAAACAGAGGTGGGGCTCTTGTTAGGGTAGAAGGCTTGAGAGGTTTCATCCCAGGCTCTCATATAAGTGCTCGAAAAATAAAAGATGATTTAGAAGGTGAATATTTACCTTTAAAATTTCTTGAAGTTGATGAAGAAAGAAATAGATTAGTACTGAGTCATAGAAGAGCTTTAGTTGAGAAAAAAATGAACAGACTTGAAGTAGGCGAAGTTGTTGTTGGTTCTGTAAAAGGTATTAAACCTTATGGAGCATTTATTGATATAGGTGGAGTTAGTGGTCTATTGCACATTTCTGAGATTAGTCATGAACATATTGAGACGCCTCATAATGTTTTAAATGTGAATGACCAAATGAAAGTCATGATAATTGACCTTGACTCAGAAAGAGGACGAATTTCATTATCTACTAAAGCACTTGAACCTGAACCAGGCGATATGCTAACTGACCCACAAAAAGTTTTTAGTAAAGCTGAAGAAATGGCTGCTAAATACAAACAAATGTTATTTGAACAAACTGATGATAACGAAGAGATAACCACAGCTTCCGCTGAAACAGTTTAAATTCACTTATTTATTTTGTGTTGTAATAAAGGAACCCAATACTCATTTCATTACTCTTGTAAAATAATTTTTAATTTACAATGATTGATTTGTAACAATAGTCTAATTTAAGATAGAGTCTCACGAAAAAAAAATAAATTGTAAATGAGTGATTTCATTTTCACTTCAGAATCCGTAACTGAAGGTCATCCTGATAAAATATGTGATCAAATTAGTGACGCAGTGTTAGATGCTTTATTGACAGAAGATCCAGAAAGCAGAGTTGCATGTGAAACTGTTGTTAATACAGGTCTTTGTTTACTTACTGGAGAAATAACTTCAAAAGCAAAAGTCGATTACATAAAACTTGTTAGAAATGTAATTAAAGAAATTGGATACGAAGGCTATAGAGCAGGTGGTTTTGACGCAAATAGTTGTGCTGTATTAGTAGCACTTGACGAGCAATCACCCGATATTGCACAAGGAGTAAACAAAGCAGATGATTTGGAAGATAATACCGGAGCTGGTGACCAGGGCATAATGTTTGGCTATGCATGCGATGAAACACCTGAATTAATGCCTTTACCGATTAGCTTGGCACATAGATTAGCAATTCAACTTGCCAGAGTAAGGCATGAAAAAGTTCTTAATTATCTACTCCCTGATGGTAAAACTCAAGTAAGCATTGATTACGAAAAAGAGTTACCAGTCTCTATAAATACAATTTTAATTTCAACTCAACATAATCCTGAGATTGATGGAATAACAAATGAGGAAGAAATTCGTCAAAGAATAAAAGAAGATTTATGGGCAAATGTTGTAATTCCTGCTACTGAAGATTTAGAAATCAAACCAAACATTAGCAAAACAAGATTTCTAGTAAATCCTACGGGAAAATTTGTCTTAGGAGGGCCTCAGGGAGATGCCGGGCTCACTGGCAGAAAAATTATTGTAGATACTTATGGTGGATATGCAAGACACGGAGGAGGTGCATTTTCTGGCAAAGATCCCACAAAAGTAGATAGATCAGCCGCTTATGCAGCACGTTATGTAGCTAAAAGCATAGTTAAGGCGAAATTAGCAAAAAAAGCAGAAGTGCAATTAAGTTATGCAATTGGAGTAGCAAAACCAATTTCCATTCTCGTGGAAACTTTTGATACAAGTATTATTTCACAAGCCAATTTAACTGAACTCATTAAAGATAACTTTGATTTAAGACCTGCAGCAATAATTAAAGAATTTAACTTAAGAAATCTACCAAAAAAAATGGGAGGTAAATTTTTCAGACAGACCGCATGCTATGGACATTTTGGCAGAAGAGATCTTGAGCTTCCTTGGGAAAATGTAGAAGAAAAAGCAGCCAAATTAGTAGAGGCTGCTAAAGTCTTTTTATAAAATATTTTTTATATGCCTGATAATTATTATGGAGGGTTAGATTTTGGAACCAGTGGTGCAAGAATATCAATAATCAATCTTAATAAGAAATTAGTATATTCAAATTCAGTTCCTTATACGTACAGCTTTAAAAATCCAAATTCTTGGATCAATTCTTGTGAAAATCTCTTAGTTAGTCTTCCTATTGAGTTAAAAATTAGCCTTAAAAAATTAGCCATCTCCGGCACATCAGGAACTTTAATAGCATCCAATTTAAAAGGAGAGCCGATGGGAGAAGCAATACCTTATGATCAAGCATGTATTGAACATAAGATCCTTCTTAAATCATTAACTTTCGGAGAAGATCATCTGCGAACTCCATACAGTAGTCTTGCTAAAGCATTAAAACTTATAGATAAATATGGGACTAATATACTTTTACGACATCAATCTGATTGGATCACTGGTTGGTTTTTAAAAGATTGGACTCATGGAGAAGAAGGTAATAATCTAAAACTTGGTTGGGATCTAAAAAAAGAATCGTGGCCAAAAAGCTATCGAAATACTTCATGGCAAAAATGTTTACCTCAAATAGTAAAAAGTGGAAAAATTATTGAACAAGTAAATTTTGATTTGGCAGAGAGATTTAACTTGAATAAAAAATTAATATTAATCTCTGGCACCACTGATTCTAATGCAAGTTTAATAGCTGCAGGTTTAGGAAAAGAAGATGGTCTCACGGTTTTAGGAACAACAATTGTGGTTAAAAAAATTATTGATAACCCTATAAAAGACAAGGGAATTACAACCCATAGAGTCAATGGAGATTGGATATGTGGAGGAGCATCAAATGCGGGATGCGGTATCTTGTCTAAATTTTTTTCTGATTTAGAAATAAAGGAACTCAGTCGACAAATTAATCCATCGAAAAACACTTCTTTGAATCTTTTACCTCTTAATAGTAAAGGAGAGAGATTTCCTATTAATAATTCTAATTTAGAGCCTATACTTGGTCCTAGACCAGTAAGTGACTCTCTTTATTTACATGCATTATTCGAAGGTTTAGCTAAGATCGAATTGAAAGGATGGGAAAAGCTTGGTAAACTAACAGGCTCTCTTCCAAAAAAAATTATTACTATTGGTGGAGGTTCAAAAAACCCTCAGTGGAGAAAAATAAGAGAAAAAATTATAAATATACCAATAGTTTCATGTAATAAAACCACTTCTTTTGGTACTGCTTTATTAGCGATTAATTCAAAATAATAATTTTGGATATTTGATAAAGATATAAAATTTTTAATGAAAAGGGTTTCACAAACTACACATCTTAATTTAAAGTATATAGGTTAGAGCCGGGATAGCTCAGTTGGTAGAGCAGGCGACTGAAAATCGCCGTGTCCCCAGTTCAAATCTGGGTCCTGGCACCTTTAAAACCCTGCCTAAGAAGTGGTCTTATACTTTTAAGACATCATAACTAGTGATTTTTTGTATTTTTTTTTAATTTAAAATTTTCAGTTTTCAAATCTGCAGACTTGACTAATAACACCCAAAATCATTTTATCTCCATTTGGATCTTGCCAATCAGCTAAATCATTGAAATTACTATTTGCTTCATCTATGGAGACATCAACATCTCTAAATGATTTTTCAAAACAATTTATATCCATTGTATAGAGAATATCCTTAGTAATTTCACTTTTTGTTTTGGGTATAAATTTACTCAATACTCTCACAGAACCATCCTCATTCCTTTTTATACTTTGCCTATCCCATAACTGCTCTCCATATTCACTTTTAGGGACTCCAACCCATTCATGAGGCAAAGCATCTGATTTTTTTATTGAAATACAAAACAAGACGATAAGCGAAAAGATTAAAAAAATGATATCTCTAAAAAATATTGAATTAACTTTATGCTTTGAATCAATCATGAATATATGTGGAATACAAAAATCTTTTATTATATGGAAATATAAGATTAAAAATTTGTAAAAATTATTATTGATTAGTATTTCTATTATAGATAGAATCAAATATTAAAATTAAGAATTTACTTCCAATAAATTCAATAAAAAAATAATGAATAAAATACAGAAATTTATCTCAGTAGTTTTTTTTATAGCAATATTTGTTGTATTGATTTATTTAATCCAAAATTATGGGATTGAACCTCTAAGGAACAAAATAGAAAGTATGGGGATTTGGGCTCCTTTTGGGATATTCATACTTAGAGGAGTAAGTATTATTTTACCTGCCCTTCCAAGTTCAGCTTATTCTCTACTAGCTGGTTCATTATTAGGATTTCAAAAAGGTTACATGACAATAATCTTTTCTGATATCGTTTTTTGCCAAGCTGCTTTCTTTATTGCAAGAAATTATGGACGGGTTCCTGTACGTAATTTAGTAGGCCCGAAAGCAATGAAAAAGATTGAAAGTTTTAATCAGAACCAACTAGAAGAAAATTTCTTTCTTATGACTGGTTTACTAATGACTGGCCTTTTTGACTTTCTAAGCTACGCAATTGGTATTGGAGGAACTCGCTGGAAAATATTTACTCCAGCATTATTAATAAGTCTTCTGATTAGTGACTCTATACTTGTAGCAGTGGGAGCTGGAGTTAGCCAGGGAGCAGGATTATTTCTAGGAATTGCCCTATTGGGAATGTTTGCTTTAGCGACTCTTTCAGGAATAGCAAAAAATAAAATGCCAAAATAATAGAACAATTAAAAATTTTTTATTAAAAAAAGAGAGATATGACATTTTTGCAAACAAGAACTATTTAAATAAGAATTCATGCAAGAATAGTAATCGATTAATTTTTAAAAGTTCTTACATGACTCCATTTAGACCGACTTCATATGATCGTCCTGGGGAACAAATATCAACCACACCTTCTGGATTAAAAGTAACTTCTGCAAAGAGATTAATGGTGGATTCAATGGTACGAATGATTCAAAAAGCGGAAAATCATTCTGCAGAAGATAAACTTGACGAAGAATCTAACAACAATTAATCAATTTATTGATAAAAGCATAGGAGAGTGGAAAGCCATTAGAAGCACTCATACTTTAGCTTTTCAAGAATTTGAAAACTCAACCAGTAAAATATACATAAGGCATATCAACCCGAAAAATAAAAAAGTTATTGAAATTTTTAAAAATTACAACCTAAGTTTTACTCTAGAGATCATGGCTATTGCTATAAAATGGCAAGCTATTAGTGATTGGGAAGATGATGATATTAGTGAGGAAGATGAGACAATTTTGATATTTTTACCCAAGGATGAAAATTCAGGAATTGTTTTACGAAATAAAGGTTATACAGAATCTTTTATTTCATCATCAAATTATTTCTTTGATGAGCAAAATAATTTACATATTAAAACTTTTTACAAATCAACAGTTTCTGAAGAAAGAATTTGCTTTTTATCCACTCACATAAGATCAAGATTTTCTACTATCAGAAATCTTGAAAATAGTTCAGTAATACAGACATCCCATACTTCTGAAATAAGAAATTTAGCTAGTTTAAAAGATTAATTATCCTTTCAAATTGAAACTCTGTTTCAGATATTAATTTAGGAAGAAAGCCTTTGTTTCCTTGCATATTATTAACTGTTGAATTCAAATCAGAGATAGTTGCATCTCGCATTAATTCAAAAACCCTTCTTGCATTTCTTAAAGGTACCCCAAGCGCAAGATAAGTATTTTTAAGATCCTTCAAACAACTTTTTTCTAAAACTGATTCGTCATTAGAAATTAAAAGATAAGCAACAATCCTTAGGATTATTTCTCCATCTCTTAAACAAACGGACATCTTGTTAGTTGTATTTAAAGATATTTTTGAATTAACTGAATCTTGATTTTCACAAATCATTGCTGTTACAGCGTCTGCTGCAATTGCATGTGAATTTCTTGTAATAGAAGTTATTGAATCTAATCTTGAGTTTGCACTATTAATAAATTCTTTTATATTGCTTAAATCATTTAAGTTCTTATCAGCGGACAATAGTTGATTTTCCTTTGAAACTGACATTCCTGAAGTAAAAATTTAAAGATCTTTCTTAAGACTAATACAAAGCTAGTAGAAATAATACAATTTCAAACTTAACGCAACGCTTCTTAATTAATAACTTCATTCCAAAGTGATAGTTGAAATAATTCAAATAAAAAAATTTTTTCCGCTAATATAAAAATACATTTTTAATAAAGTTTTGGATCAAGAAGATTTAAAATTATCAAAAAAACTTATTTCCACATACAAAAAGAGATTGGAAAAAGAAATTCTTGACAGAAGTATGAAATTAAAGATGCCTCAAAATAAATTTGAAGAAATAATTAATAACAATAATGAACTTATAAATTTAAAAAAAGCTTTAGAAGATCTAGAAACGGAATCTGAATCTCATAGTAAAGTCTGATTTTTGAAAAACCCTCTCCAAAAGTGCCTGAAACCAACAATTTCCTTTTTAAGTCCCTAAACAATCAACAACTTCAAGCAGTAAAACATGTTTATGGACCACTATTAGTTGTAGCAGGTGCAGGTAGCGGAAAAACTAAGGCTCTTACGCACAGAATTGCAAACCTTATTGAGGGTAACTCTATAGATCCCTATAACATTCTCGCAGTCACTTTCACTAATAAAGCTGCTAAAGAAATGAAAGCAAGATTAGAGGTTCTTCTAGCCCAAGAATTGGCTTTTAATGAATTTGGGCAGCCTTGGACAACTCTTAAAGAAATTGATCAAAATCAATTAAGAACAAACGTTCACCAAGAGAGGCTTCAGAACCTGTGGATCGGTACTTTCCATTCTTTATTTTCAAGACTTCTGAGATACGATATTGAAAAATATAATGATCCAGAAGGCCTAAAATGGACAAGGCAATTTTCAATTTACGATGAAACAGATTCTCAAACATTAGTAAAAGAAATTATCAGTCAAGATATGAATCTTGACCCAAAAAGATGTGATCCCAAAAAGATTAAAAGATTAATAAGTAATGCTAAAAATCAATGCTTAACTTCTAACGATCTTTTAGAAAAAGCAGATAATAATTTTGATAAAATAGTTGCAGAAGCCTATAAGAGATACAGAATTTCGCTCTCAAAAAATAATTCTTTAGACTTTGATGATCTTCTACTTTTGCCTGTTTTCTTATTGAGGCAAAATGATATAGTCAGAGATTACTGGCACAAAAGATTTAAACATATTTTAGTTGACGAATATCAAGATACAAATAGAACACAATATGAACTTATAAAATTAATTACGGCTGGAAATACTGAACCAAAAAAATTCTTCAATTGGGAGGATCGGTCAATTTTTGTAGTTGGAGATGCTGATCAAAGTATTTATAGTTTCAGAGCAGCTGACTTCAGAATTTTAATTGGTTTTCAAGAAGATTTTAAAACTTCAATCAAAGACGATACAAAATCATCTTTAATTAAATTAGAAGAAAACTATAGGTCATCTTCTAATATCCTTGATGCTGCAAACTCACTAATTGAAAACAACTCTGAAAGAATTGAGAAAGTTTTAAGGGCTACTAAAGAAAAAGGGGAACTTTTAACGTTACTCAGCTGTGATGATGAAATTTCCGAGGCAGAAGCAATTACCAATAAAATAAAATCACTCAATAACTATAATCAAAACCCAATTTGGAAAAATTTTGCAATCTTATATCGAACCAGAGCTCAGTCAAGAGTATTAGAAGAGTCTCTTGTAAGGTGGCGCATTCCTTATACAATTTTTGGAGGATTGCGTTTTTATGATAGAAGAGAAATTAAAGATGCAATAGCATATTTGAAAGTTCTGGTTAATTCTTCAGATAACGTTAGTCTTTTACGAATCATAAATGTTCCTAGAAGAGGGATTGGTAAGACTACTATTCAAAAACTTAATGAACTATCTAATAGGCTAAATATTCCATTATGGGAGGTTCTTAATGATAAGCAAAGTCTTGTAGAAACAATAGGCAGATCATCAAAAGGCATTAATAAATTTACTGAAGTTATGAATGATCTACTTTGTTATCTTGAAAATTCAGGACCTGCTCAACTATTACAACTAATCTTAGAAAAAAGTGGTTATTTAAGTGATTTGCTCTCTAGTGGGACTGAAGAATCTGAAGATAGAAGAAATAACCTACAAGAACTAATTAATGCAGCTACTCAATATGAAGAAGAAACAGAAAGTGGAGATGTAGAGGGATTTCTTTCTACAGCAGCCTTAACAACTGATAATGATACGCAGAAAAATAATCCCAACTCTGTAACTCTCATGACTCTGCATAATAGTAAAGGTTTAGAATTTCAAAATGTTTTTATCACTGGGCTAGAACAAGGTCTCTTCCCTAGTCATAGATCAATAGATACTCCCTCACTTCTTGAAGAGGAAAGAAGATTATGCTATGTAGGTATTACTAGAGCTAAAGAAAGAGTTTTCTTAAGTCATGCCAGAGAAAGAAGATTATGGGGTGGAATGCGTGAAGCAACAATTCCTTCAATATTTCTTTCAGAAATACCTGAAGATTTAATGGATGGCGAATTACCACAAACTGGTGGTGCTTCAATTAGAAGAGATTGGCATCTTGATCGTTTAACTAGAGTTGATCGAAACAATCCAAATGAATTTGTTAACAAACCAATCAATGCAGTAAGGAAATTATATTCAGGTCCCAGTAAAGGGAAAAGCTGGATAGTTGGAGATAAGCTAATTCACTCAAAGTTTGGGAAAGGTGAAATCATACATATTTTTGGGAGTGGGGAAAAAATATCTTTAGCAGTAAAATTTGGTGATAAAGGAAGTAAAATTCTAGATCCCAGATTAGCTCCAATTCGTTATGTAAGTTAAAACTCATGAACGATATCTCTGATTACATCCAAGGGGAATTAATCAAAACTCCATTCAATCTATATAACCTAATTGCTAAATACATAGAATCTAATAACAATACTAAAGTAGCTTTTGTTGGCGGTTATTTAAGAGATTTATTAATTAGTAAATTCCACAAAAAATCGTTTTCTAAACCTGTAGATATTGATCTTGTTATTGAAGGATCCTCTATTTCTCTTGCAAAATTTATAAAAAAAAATATTGTAAATGTAGATTTATGTTTAATCAAGGAATTTAATTTATACAACACAGTAGAAATAAATATTAATGACTACAAAATTGATATTGCTTCTGCAAGAAAAGAAATTTATTCTGCTCCTGGCTTAAATCCCAAAGTAAATAAAAGTACTATTGAGGAGGATCTTAAGAGGAGAGATTTCAGTATAAATTCAATAGCCTTTGAGGTCTCTACAAGAAAAATCTATGATCTTTATGGAGGAATTTCTGATATAAAAAGTAAAAGATTGAACTTACTTCACAGTAATAGTATTTCAGATGATCCAAGTAGATTAATTAGATGTGCAAAATATGCTTCTAGGTTAGATTTCAATATTTCAAATAATTCCCTCAAACAATCTCAAGAAACAGTTAGACAATGGCCATGGAAAAGTTCAGAAACTAATAAGAAAATGATTTACCCTCCTGCACTAGGCATACGAATAAGGATGGAACTAGCTGAAATTTGCAAACACGATAATTTGACTAATGTAGTTTCGATAATTCATAAATGGGAGATTATCTCAATCTTAAATGAAAATATTAAAGTCGATAAAAGGTTTTTAAGAGGACTAAATTGGATTAAGAAGTTAAAGGGAAATCATATTCTTTACTTATTAAAAGATTCAGAAGATTTAGAAAAAGTATGTCAAAGATTTTTGGTAAATAATAGTGAGATAAAAATATTAGAAGATTATTTAAATATCAAAAAGATATTAAATACAAACCAAAAAAATTTCAATCATTTTTCTCCATCAAGTTGGACAGAATTTATTGAGGACAGAAACCTTAATGATGAGACAGTCAAATTATTAATTTGTGATGGAGGGCCATACTGGCGTAACTTATTTAAGTGGTTATTTATTTACAAATTCACAAAATCAAAAAAAGATGGAGAAGCATTAAAAAAAGAAGGATGGAATCCAGGTAAGAAGATGGGAAAGGAAATTAAAAGATTAAGATATTTGGAAATTGACAAAATTAAATAGAAATTAATTACATTTTTACAACTTCTCCAACCTTGTACCATTTATCCTTTAGAACATTTTCATATTTACGATTGCAACTAATCAACAAGGGGCCGCAAGTTTGAGGATCTAATAATAATGATATTCTCTCTTTAAAAGTCTCCTGATCTAATGAATTTTCGTGTAAAAAATTAATTATTCTTTTTTGCTTATTTAATTTATAAATTTTGTCAAAAATTTCTTTATTAGATTCAAAGAAAGTGCTTTTAACATCTTTTCTTATTAAATCAAATACTCCAGGATAAGCTTTAAATGAAAACAAATCTAATAAAACTTTTAGTGGCTCAAGATTATTGCTTTTCCTATATAAATTAGATGATTCAACCATTTCTTTAAGATGTCCAATAAATCCATATCCAGTAATATCAGTCGCAGCATTGACTAATGATTCTTTAAATTGATTTTGAAAAAGATAAATTTCATCAATCAAATATTGCTGACTCTTTACTAAATTATTAATTATTTCAGAAGAACTTCCTAGCATATTAATATTTTGCATTTGACCGGCAAAGTAAATCCCAACGCCAAGAGGTCTGGACATCATAAGAATATCTCCAATATTCATTCCAGATTTGAGCCATGGTTTTGCTCCATTTTTTAAAATACCTTGAACTGTTAAAGAAATATCTATTCCTAATGAATAGGGTTTATTTACTAAACTTCTTGCCTCGAAAGTATGGCCTCCGAGTAATTCACCTCCATGATTCTCAACTGTTGATTTAATACCTTTAAGTGATTGAGAAAAGAGGTAACTCTGAAATTCCCTTTCAACTTTTGGTAATGAAATTAAAGCCTGCGCGGATGAAAGTTTTGCTCCGCATGCCCACAAATCTGAACAAGCATGCAAAGTAGTAATTTTTGCATTCAGCCAAGGATCACTTACCAAAGCAGGAAATCCATCTACACTTTGCAAGATAATATCTTGACCATTTTGATATATCTCAACTGAATCTTCAGGTGATGAGGCAAAAGAATCTAAATTAGAATTTATTAATGATTTATTCAAAACAAACTGAGGAATTTTAGCTGCACATCCTCTGCAATCATTGAATGAAATATTTTTTTCATTACTTTTCATAATTAGCCTTTTTGATCTGAATTTTTTAATAAAGTTGAGATCAATTTTATGCTTTAAAATCCAAAAAATAAAAGAGGGACCGAAAACAAAATTGCGATAAATAGCAAAAGCCTTTGGATGATGGCTTGGAAATGTATTTACTATTTGCAATCCGATCTTTTGAGGAAACCAATTTTTTAATGATCTCCCTTCTATATCTTTTTTTAGATTTTGGACTAATGTATTTACTACTTTCACTGCAAAAACTCCAGATGCTGGTCTTTTTGCTTCACCTACAACTGCGCAATCACCGACAGCAAAGATTCCAGATAAACTTTTTATCTGCAAATTCTGATTTGTGATTATTCTGCCATGAGTATCCAAATCTAATAATTTTTTTTGTGCCCATAACGGAGATGTATTTCCAGTACATAAAAGAATCTTGCCATAATCAAAATTAAGTTTTTCAACTAAATCAATATTGGAATTCCCTAAATTTTTTACTATTGTTTTATTAATTTTTCTTGAATCACATAATAGTTTTAAAGGTCTATCTCTCCATCTTTTTCTCAAAGCATATGATACTTCAATTGCAGCAAGGCCACTCCCAACAATTACAAATGGAAGTTCATTAACTGAATCAAAAATGTCCTCTTTTTGTATTAAATCATAAGCCCTTAAAAAAGGTTTAATTGAAAAAGCATTTCGATTTTTAACTAGTGATTCAAATTCTTTTGGAATTATTGTTTGACTTCCATAATTAAGCACCAACTTCGAATAATTAACTGAAGGTCTATTACTTAAAACAATTTTCTTTAAATTGAAATCAATATCCTTAACTTCTTCTTCTACAAAAGATACTTTTGCATTTTTTGCTAAAGATTTTATATCAATTAAACAATCTTCTAAAGTGATTGATTTTGAAATCACCGATGGGAATATAGCCGAATAAACCAAATGAGAATCTCTAGATATAATTGAAACAGGAATTTCTGGCATTAATTTCGGAAACATTAACCATTTCTTCAATAAAGAAACATTTGAGTGACCTCCTCCAATTAGTACCAGATGATTAAAAGTCATTTACATCACTATGAATAAAGAACATTTATTACCAATTGAAAAATCCAGATTAGGAGTGATTGGTGGAAGTGGATTTTATTCAATGGATCAAATAGAGTACTTAAGAGAAATAGAAATCAATACTCCCTATGGTAAACCCTCTGATTCAATAAAAGTATATAATCTTGGAAACCTAGAGATAGCATTCATTCCTAGACATGGCAGAACACATAGTTTAAATCCTTCAGAAATCCCTTACAAAGCTAATATTTGGGCTCTTAGATCAATAGGAGTAAGATGGATTATTGCTCCATCAGCAGTTGGTTCATTACAAGAACAGATAAGGCCACTTGATATAGTGGTTCCAGATCAATTTATAGACCGGACAAAAAATAGACCTGCAACCTTCTTTAACGAGGGAGCTGTTGCTCACGTAACTATGGGGGATCCCTTCTGCACAAATTTATCACGTATATTAAGTGAAATCGGAGAAAAAAATATTCCTGGCGGTAGACAATTGCATAGAGGGGGTACCTATCTAGCAATGGAAGGTCCCGCTTTCTCAACTAGAGCAGAATCTAATTTATATAGGAGTTGGGGATGTTCAATAATTGGAATGACGAATCACACAGAAGCAAGATTAGCTAAAGAAGCTGAAATAGCTTACTCCTCTTTATCTATGGTTACTGATTATGATTGCTGGCATCAAACTCATCAAGAAGTTTCTGTAGAGATGGTTTTGGATAATCTTAGATCAAATACTGAAGTGGCTAATAAAATAATATTTGAAGTAGCTAAATTAATTGAAAAAGAAAGACCAAAAAGTAAGTCTCATTTTTCATTAAAAGATGGATTGATAACCCAAAAAGAAAATATCCCAAGCTCCACAAAAGAGAAACTAAGGATATTTACTGATTCTTATTAGGATTATTTGATATAAGTGATTATCAGGTCAAGGTAAGGAATTGTTAGCCTCCACCTCCAACCCCTTGGTATGAACCATAGAAGAATATTCCTAAGACGAAGATAACTGCAATTCCACCTGCTGTAGCAACAAGCCATAGAGGAAGAGTTCCTTCAGTCCATCTTCTTTCCCATGCAACTGCTGGTCTACCGTCGGGAAGTCTATCTGGAATTCTTCCATCAGGTCCTTTTAATTTACTCATGATTTTAATTTAATTGAAAAAGTAACTGGAAAATAAAATTCCCAATACAAAGACTGATAATAAGCCTAAATAAAGGCTTGTACGATTAAGTTCAACTGGAACTTTGTTAGGATTTTCGTTTACTTGCATGATAGTTAAATTTATCGGGCTACGAATTGCATAGCCGCAATGGAACCCAAAAAGAATACTGATGGAATAGCTAGAGCGTGAACTGCTAGCCAACGAACAGTAAATATAGGATAAACGCGGACTTCCGCAGCCTGCATTGGAGCTTGAGAATTAGACATAGTTATTTTGTTCTTAAATCAAGTTGGGACTTCGCATCAAATCTTTGTGTTACAACAGGAGCTTTTGCTTCAGATGCCTGAAAATAACTATCCGGACGAGGAGTACCAAAAGCGTCGTAAGCCAAGCCTGTGTATACGAATAAGAAGCCTGCTATAAAAATAGCTGGTAATGTTACTGCATGAATAATCCAGTACCTAATACTGGTGATTATTTCAAAAAATGGGCGTTCACCCGTTGAACCTGCGGCCATAATCACAAATGTTTACCATATGATCTTACAGTGTAAAATCATAAGTTCGCGAAGAAATTAACAGCTTGGTTACAGACAGTTGTTAAATTCATTCAAAATTAAGATTTTTTTTATTATTTTCTTAAGTTATTACAGATTTAGCCATTCCATTTAAGAATGTAACCACGCTCGCCAAGTATAAATCCTTTTTGATTATCTAAAGACTCTTTATCAAGAAAAACTATTTTTATATAGTTAGTAGGCAATGCAGAAGCAAGAGGATCCGAATTCCAAGTTTCACCTTGATCTTTACTTACTATTAATGTACCATTACCACCGCCAGCCCATATGTCACCATTTGGATCCCATCCCATATCTAAATAATTATAACCATTAAGAATAGGGATTATAGGCTTTGACCAGCTTTCTAGATTATTAGAATCTTCATTAAATCTAATTTCCGCACCTCTTGAAAGCATCCATAAACTTCCTTCTGGATTGAAACCAATGCTTTGCACTCTTTTACTACTTGCTCTTTGATGAGCAATCCAAGTATTGCTATCACTATCGAGAGTAGAGAAGAAATTTCCAAGACTGCTTACACTCACATAATCACCGCTAGATGTTCTTCTTAAATCTCTTATACCTCCCTGTTCCGATGGGTCTGATACTTTTGCCTCCCATGTTTCACCGCTATTGGAAGTTTCATAAATAGCTGCTGAGGTTGTCGCCAATTGAGCAACTCCTTCATCGATAGTAGTAACTAAGAAAGGCTGGCCTGGTAACTTCCCAAGTGAAAGCCTAGTCCAATTTTTACCTTCATCGAGAGTATGCATTACGAGAGAGGGTTGCCCTATTAACCAACCTTCAGAACCCTTGAAATCAATATCGAGAAGGCGAAAGTTCTCTTCAGCAGAAATATCTAATGATCTTTTTTCCCATGTTTCACCACCGTCAGTAGATTCCATAATCAATCTGTTTGAACCTACTAAAAAACCATGATTATCATCTATAAAATCAACATCTAAAGCATTAGCCTGATCTTCAAACTGAATTGTTTTCCAAGGGCTGCTTTCATTCATCTTGACACCTGTAGATGAACAACTGCTTAAAACAAAACAGAGAACTACAGATAAAAGAAGATTAGGAATACTGGTAAAAAAATTTTTCATTTAATTATATTAATGCAAAGAGTACAAAGAAAGGAACATAGCAGCAGCAAACGCCAAACCTCCAAAAATCAAAATATTTTTTTGTCCAGGAGGTAAACTATTAAATCCAAATCCATAAACTAAATTCTCTTCAAATCCACTAGGTTTTGCTCTAGATCCAATATCCTTATAAAAATTTTTACCAGCTCGACATACAGGGCAAGCAAAAGTATTCCCATCCAACTCTGAAAAAGGCGTATTTTTAGGTATGTTTAATTTTTTATTTCCTTCAGACGGATCATAAATGTATCCACAACTTCTACATTCGAATCTATTTTGTTCTAAATTAAGAATAGGTTGTTCAACATTTACTCCTGAGGAGTTTTCAGAAAGATTTTCTTTCTCGGAGTCCTCAACTATTTTGTTTTCCTCAGAGGCTGGTTGAATGTTTTCACTCACGGTTTATTATTGTTCTTTAAGAACTTTAAAAGATTTTGCCTAATTAAGCGACTTTTATTCAAAATTAATTTTTAAGATGTTTTTATTAAATGGCTACGAATATTTTTTAGGTTTCCTTCTCATTGCCGCAGCAGTTCCAATATTAGCTCTAGTTACTAATCTTATCGTTGCCCCAAAAGGCAGAACAGGGGAAAGAAAACTTACATATGAATCTGGAATGGAGCCTATAGGAGGAGCATGGATTCAATTCAATATTCGTTATTACATGTTTGCCTTAGTTTTCGTTATATTTGATGTTGAGACAGTATTCCTTTATCCTTGGGCAGTTGCCTTCAATAGATTAGGCTTATTAGCTTTTATTGAGGCTTTAATTTTCATTGCAATACTTGTTATCGCTCTGGCATACGCATGGAGAAAAGGTGCTCTAGAATGGAGTTAAAAAATTGAATCCACAATTATCCCCAAAAGCAATAAGAGAAATCCGAGAAGGGACTTGCAATCCTCTTGGTGCACCCCAAGTTACTACAGATTTAAGCGAAAATATTATATTGACAAGTTTAGATGACCTTCATAATTGGGCTAGGTTGAGCAGTCTATGGCCTCTTTTGTACGGAACAGCTTGTTGTTTTATAGAATTTGCTGCCTTAATAGGATCAAGATTTGATTTTGATAGATTTGGATTAGTACCTAGAAGCTCGCCAAGGCAAGCAGATTTATTAATAGTTGCAGGGACGGTAACAATGAAGATGGCACCCGCGCTTGTAAGACTTTATGAGCAGATGCCTGAACCAAAGTATGTTATCGCTATGGGTGCTTGCACAATCACAGGTGGAATGTTCAGTGCAGATTCTACAACTGCTGTAAGAGGCGTTGATAAGTTGATACCAGTTGATTTATACCTTCCAGGATGCCCACCAAGACCAGAAGCAATTTTTGATGCTGTAATTAAGTTAAGAAAAAAAGTTGGTAATGAATCAATTTTAGAGCGCAGA
Organism: Prochlorococcus sp. AG-355-I20; assembly: GCA_003280895.1. GTDB lineage: Bacteria > Cyanobacteriota > Cyanobacteriia > PCC-6307 > Cyanobiaceae > Prochlorococcus_A. Next base: position 89,298 of record QCDM01000002.1, read on the forward strand.
AAAACAGAACAAACTCACAGATACATAACATCTGATCACGAAATGAATATCGTTTTCTCAGAAAATACAGGTGAATATCTAAACAAAACTTCTAATAATGCCATCACCTCCTCAAAAAAAGAACAAATAACTGAATTATCTGAATTATCTGAAAACACCGAAAAAGCTGAAATTATTGACACTGTAGAAGATTAATGGAAAAAGACGGTTTAGCTAAATCCTCAGATACCTCGATAGAAAAAGAAGGCTTTATCAGCCAATATTTGTCTAAAGATGGAATTTCAAATCAATCTTTACCTGATGATCACATAGGTATTGAAAACATTTCTGTGGAACCTAATAAATTATATGAAGCAGTATCCGCATTAAGAAATTACGGTTTCAATTATCTCCAATGTCAAGGAGGATATGATGAGGGGCCAGGAAAAAATCTCGTGAGTTTCTACCATTTTATAACAGTTGATGATTTACAAAAAATTGAAAAAATTAAAGAAGTCAGATTAAAAGTTTTCCTAAAAAGAGATTCTGATTTATCAATCCCTAGTTTGTATGAAATTTTTAAAGGAAGTGATTGGCAAGAAAGAGAAACTTTTGATATGTATGGAATAAACTTTATTGATCATCCAAATCCCAAAAGATTATTAATGCCTGAAGATTGGAGAGGATGGCCATTAAGGAAAGATTATATACAGCCAGATTTCTATGAACTTCAAGATGCTTATTAGTTTAATTTTTTTAATTTGCGGTAAATAAACATAACTGCTCTTGCTAGTCTCCTTGGATCATGTCTAAGAGTTGGAGTTATTCTTTTTGAATATAATGGTGCTTGCAAAACATAATAACCTTCAGATAATAATTTTTCTTTATTACATTTAACAGGCTCTGCTCCTCTACTTTCGTAATATTCTACTAAAGGAGACTTCTCAAATTGAATCTGAGATAAGATTGAGTTAAAAATTCGAGCATTAACTCCAAAATTTGATAATTGTTTTTCTATTGCTTTGATATGTTTATAGACATCAAGTCCATCTGTTTCTCCAGGTTGAGTCATCAAATTACTTATATAAATTTTAGGAGCATTACTTTGCAATAAGGCATCCACTATCTCTGGTACTAAAAGATTAGGCAATAAAGAAGTGTACAAACTACCTGGGCCAAGAACAATTAAATCAGCTTCTTTTATAGATTCAAGAGCACTCGGAAGAGCTGAAGGATTTTCTGGTAGGTAACCAATCCTCGAAATTAATTTTTTAGATTTGCTTATCTTGCTTTCACCAAAAATTTTTTCACCATCTTCTAATTCGGCCCATAACATAACATCAATATTTGTTGCAGGTAAAACTTGACCTTGTACCGCCAAAACCTTACTAGAGGCTTGAACTGCTTTTTCTAAACTGCCTGTGATTGTTGTCAAAGCTGACAAGAATAGATTTCCAAAGCTATGACCTTCCAGGCCACTACCCTCTGAAAATCTGTACTGAAATAATCTAGTTAAAGTAGGTTCTTCGTTTGATAAGGCTGCCAAACAATTTCTAATATCTCCTGGAGGTTGCACACCTAATTGTTTTCTGAGAATTCCACTACTTCCACCATCATCGGATACAGTTACGATTGCTGTAATATTACTACTGTAATCTTTTAAGCCTTTCAGTAGAGTAGATAAGCCTGTACCGCCGCCAATAGCAACAATATTTGGGCCTCTGTTTAATTTACTTTTAACTCTTAATGCATCAACTAAAAATGTATCTTTTTCTGGAACAAGCGCTTTTTGGATAGAGTTAATACTTCTATTTTGTCCAATCCCTATTAGTATTATCCCAATAACAAAGATTAATGGTCCCATTAATGAAACAGGCAAAATACTAGTTAAACCTTTAATTACCGAAAAAAAGATTTCAATAAGCCAATAGAGCGGTCTTAAATTTGTCCAAATTGCCACTCCTAATAATGTAGTTAAAAAACCTATCGCAGATGTAAACATCCATCTTTTTATTACCAACCCTGGCAAAAGCCAACTCAAAATTCTTAAGATTTTCTTCAATAATTCAAAATTAGACTTTTTAAAATTTTTATAGTATAGTCTTACCCTTTTTTTACGCTTATTCATTAAAAAACCTCTTAAATTATTTTTCTCAAATTTGAATATATGTAGAATCATTATAAATCAAATTTATACATCCTTTTTTTATTTCTAAAAATAGGCAAAATGAAATAAATAGATACTATTTAGATAAGTTTTGAAAAAATCAAAACATGCAGTTGAAACCAAAAACCTCTCAATAAGCTGGGGAGAAGTAAATGTGCTTAATCAAATAAATTTTGAACTTAATAATGGAGAGAAATTAGCTATTGTGGGTCCCTCAGGTTCAGGAAAATCAACCATATTAAAAATATTAGCAGGACTCATTTTACCTACCAAAGGAGAATTAAGAATATTTGGTGAGATGCAAACATATTTGAGATTAGATCAAAATAATCCTCCTGATGTAAGACTAGTTTTTCAGAACCCAGCTTTATTAGGATCTTTAACTATTGAAGAAAATGTAGGTTTTCTCCTTAAGAGGAATAAAAACCTATCTAAAAAGTTAATTCATGAAATAGTATCTGAATGTTTAGCTGAGGTAGGATTATTTAATGTTGAGAATAAACTTCCAAATGAATTAAGCGGAGGCATGCAAAAAAGAGTAAGTTTTGCCAGAGCATTAATTACTGATCAAACTCTTAATGCAAAGTCTAAACCTTTATTACTTTTTGATGAACCAACTGCCGGCCTTGATCCAATTGCCTCATCAAGAATTGAAGATTTAATTAATAAAACAAATGATAAAGCTAGCGGATCATCTATTGTAGTAAGCCATGTTCTTAGTACTATAGAAAGGACTTCAGATAAAGTTTTAATGCTTTATGGAGGCAAATTCAGATGGGCTGGCTCAATTGATGAATTCAAAAAGAGTAAAGATCCCTATGTATATCAATTTAGGAATGGGAAACTTGATGGTCCAATGCAACCCAAAGACATTTAGAAATTATGCGTAGAAGCTTACGAGATTCTATAGTTGGTTTTTCCTTATTAGGGGGAATTTTAATATTCACATTTTTTTCTTTTTGGCTTAGAGGAGTTAGATTATCTTCAAAAAATTGGTACCTCTTTGCTGAATTCAATAACGCAAGCGGTTTATCAAAAAAATCTCCAGTTACTTATAGAGGAATCTTAGTTGGATCGATAGAAGATATCTTGTTTACGAATGAATCAATTAAAGCAAAAATAGTTTTAAATAATCCTGACATTATTCTTCCAAGGCCAGCATTTGCAAGAGTAGTTACAAATTCTTTCCTTGGAGGAGACGTACAAGTTGCTTTAGAAACTAGTGAAAAGACAATTCCCAAAAACATTGCAAAACCTATATCCGAAAAATGCGATAACAAATTAATTATTTGTCAGGGAGACACTATCACAGGTAAACAACTATCAAGTCTCTCAAATATAACTAATAAAATAAGCCAACTTTTAAAAGACACAAATCAAGAAAACTTAATTGAAAACATCGTTAGCTCAATTGACCAATTTGATAGAACACAAGAAAATCTTGATGAATTAATTTATTTATCTAAACAAGAACTACAAAGAGTTGAACCATTAATAAAAGAAATTACAATTGCTGCCAATCATTTAAATAACATTTTGTCTAATATTGATGACAAAGAAACCCTTAATGACATTAAATTGACAATTAATGCTGCTAGGTCTATCTCAACCAAAATTGATGATATGAGCGATGATTTTGTAAAATTAAAACAAGATAAAGAATTAACTAAATCTATAAGAGATTTAACGATTGGACTTTCAAAATTCCTTAACGAAATTTATCCATAAGAAATATTTAGAATTCATTAATAGCATTTAAAGCCATAGCTGCGATTGCCTTATCTGTAGCTTTTGGCAACTGGACATATTTACCTTGAGCAGCCTCTGCTAATTCTTTACCAAATCCACTTGCTATAAATTTTCTCTCTGTATCAATTACTAAGAGTTTTATCCCAAGCATGGGATATTTTGAAGCTATATCTAGAACCTCCTGTTTCAAATTGACATTTTCATTTTCGTTATCTTTTCCCTCAATATCATTTTGTCCTAGAGATAATCCTAATGGTACATTCCCTCGGCCATCAGTGATCCCCACAACAATAACTTGACCTATATCTCCTGTTGAAAGAGCATTTTTTGCTACTTTTGCGGATTGTGTCAGTCCATGTGCCAAAGGTGATCCTCCACCACAAGGCATTGTTTCCAACCTTCTTTTTGCAGCAGTTATTGATCTTGTTGGAGGCAAAAGCACCTCTGCCTGATTACCTCTAAAAGGAATAAGAGCTACTTCATCTCTATTTTCATATGCCTCGGTCAAAAGTCTAATTACAGCGCCTTTGGCACTTTGCATTCTATTTAAAGCCATAGAACCACTAGCATCAACCAGAAAAATTACTAAAGCCCCCGCCTTTTTTTGAAGAAGCTTTGCTCTAAAATCATTTTCTTCAATAACTATTGATTTATTAGGGTTCCTTAATCTTCGTGATTTTTGATACGGAGCTGCAGCTCGCAAAGTCGCATCTACCGCAATTCTTTTTACTTTACCTCTTGGAATTATAGGTTTGACATACCTTCCTCTACTATCACTAAATATCACTGATCTACTTCCACTATTTCCGGCTTTTGCTTTAGCTGACGAAAAAAGCAATAAATCAGGATTAACCATACATGCCTCAGGGTCTAAAATGAATTCTTCAGGTATTTCGGGAGTAGATTCTTCTTCTCCATCAGAATTATCTTCTTCTTGTTCTTGGTCTTGCTCATTATCATTATCATTAGCCTCAGGTTCAGACTCTTCATTATTTGATTGAGGTGGAGGCGGGGGACTCTGATCTTCTGGAGGGGGGGGTTGAATATCATCATCTTCTGGAGGAATTTGCATTGCTCGTGGGAGAATAACTAACCTAACTGCAACTTTTAGATCTTCAGAATTTACATTCTCATCGCCTCGAAGAGCTGCATTAGCCTTCGCTACTTTTACTGCAAATAATTCTGATCTATGACCTTCTACTCCTCCTCTAAGAGCTTCATTAACTAAATAGGTTATTTGCTCTTTTGTTATCTTGACATCTTTTAACCATTGCCTCGCCAAAATTAATTGAGTGGATAAATTATCAGATTCTTCAGACCATTTTTCTGAAAATTTAATATTATTTTCGGCGTGTGATAAAACAGATTTTGTAATCTCAACTCTTTGAGCATTGTCAATAGATTGATCTGCGGAAAGCACGATGGCAAAACGATCTAAAACATGATCTCTTAGGGCACCTTCTTCAGGATTATAAGTTGCTATTAAAAGTGACTTACAAGGATGAGAAAGGCTTAAACCATCTCTTTCAATATTATTTTTCTCTCTACCTGTGGCTTCAAGAATTAAATTTAGAATGCCATCATCCAATAAATTTATATCGTCTACATAAAGAACACCTCTATGAGCCTCTGCTAAAATTCCAGGTTGAAAAACTTGTTCCCCCGTACTTAATGATGCAGCGACGTCAATTGATCCAACAAGTCTGTCTTCAGTTATGCCAATGGGAACTTGAATAAATGGAGCCTCTCTTACTTTTTTCGGAATTTCTTCAATTTGATTCAAATAATCACTTCCAATTACCCGCTCCAACAATTTATTAGTAGTAATATCCCATTCCTCTGGTTTATCTGGATCTAGGTTCCTACCAATAGGTCTTAATAAAGTTCCAATATTTTTCTCAGTTAGCTTTTCCAGTATTAATTCATTATCTAATACCTCAATAGGAGGAAGTAAAGTATGTAAACCCCTTGCTAATACTGACTTACCAGTACCTCTTCCGCCAGCAATAATCACTCCCCCTAAACTGGGATCAACTGCTGCCAAAAGTAAAGATAATTTCAATAAGCTATGACCTGTAATTGCTGCCAAAGGGAAAGCCCTAAAAGAATCCTTTGACTTCATTAAATCTTTTATTTCTTCTTTTTCTTTTAACTCGGGGTTCAAAATCACTTTAAAAATGCCTGATATAGAATTTATCCAATAACTTTGTTTTTTGTAGTGGAATTATCAAATCTTAATATCAAAAATGGACTATGTATATCCCTCGGAGCAAATATTGATAGTAAATTCGGAAGCCCTCTTGAGTCACTATTAATTTGCAAACCAAAAATAGAGGAAATAATAAATGAATGGGGAGATAGTTCCATCGAAAAAAAAGAAGAGAAGAAAAAATTTCATGCAAACTTTTTTTGGTCTTCAATTTATGAGACATCACCTCATGGTGTTGAAAATGAGCAGCCAAATTATTTAAATACTCTGTTACTTATAAAAAGTAATTCTTTCCCAAAACCATCAAATAAAAACGCGAAATTACTTTTAAAAGAGCTAAAAAAGTTAGAGAGATTTTTCGGAAGAGAAGAGACGCCAAAGGGTAAGAAATGGCTATCAAGATGTCTCGATTTAGATATGCTTTGGTGGGAAGATTTTCATACGTTTGACGAGGAATTAACATTACCTCACCCTAGATTCATGAATCGGAATTTCGTAATTACACCACTATCTGAAATCTTAAGTAGAAGCCAAAAAATCACAAAGTTTGATTACCCAAAATGGTCTATTAACTGATTTACAAAACCAAAAAATAACTGTTAGGCTATTTTTATTTAAAATTTATGGGCAACAAAAACCTTATAAAAAAATCCATTTTTAAAGAAAAAATATCTGAGTTAAAGTCAAAAAAATTTAGTTTCGAAATAAATAGAATTGAGCTCCCAAATGGACATGAAGGTGAATATGGATACATTAAGCATCCTGGGGCAGCATTAGCTGTACCTTTTACAAAAGACAATAAAGTTATCATTCTTCGGCAATATAGATTTGCTGTTTCAAGGTATTTATTAGAATTTCCAGCAGGCACATTAGAAATTGGTGAAACACCTATTAATTCAATTAAAAGAGAAATACAAGAAGAAACTGGATTTAGTGCAAACAAATGGAATGAACTAGGAACTCTTGTCCCTGCTCCTGGTTATGCAGATGAGGAAATTTATTTATTTTTAGCGCGTGATTTGAGCAAACTAAATTCCGAGGTTAAAGGAGATTTAGATGAAGATATAGAAGTATTAATTTTAGATCCGAACGAACTAGATAATCTTATTTCTAGTGGGGATGAGATTCTTGACGCAAAAACTGTCACCGCATGGTACAGAGCTAAACAATTTTTAAATAAATTATGAATAAACCTAGAATACTTTTTTGGCATAGAAAGGATTTAAGAATATTTGACAATCAAGCTTTAATCAAAGCATTTTCATTATCAAATGCTATTACTTCAACTTACATATTTGATAAAAATTACCCACACGATTTCAATGCAAGTTCAAGAGCTTGGTTTCTAGGAAATTCGCTTCAAGAATTAGGAAATAATTGGAAAAAAATGGGTAGTAGATTAATCATGGAAGAAGGAGATCCTGTATTAATAATTCCTCAATTAGCAAAGAAAATTGATGCTAAATTTGTTGTTTGGAATCGATCAATTGAACCTTATGAGATTAATCGCGATTTAAAAATAAAAAAAAATTTAGAAGAACAAAATATTCAAGTTATTGAAACTTGGGATCACTTATTAGTAGAACCTTTGAAAATATTTTCCGGAAATAATAAACCTTATTCAGTTTATGGCCCTTTTTATAAAAACCTTAAATCAAAAATGAATTTATTAGGTCCATATGACCAAGATAAAGTTGTTTTCCAGTTTAAAGATATAGATAATAAACTCAAAGAAAATAAAACAATAAATTCATCTGATTCGGTTCTAGATAAATTTATCATAAATATCAAATTTCCTGGTTCGAATATTTGTCCATGTAGACCTGGAGAGAATGCTGCAGAAACATTATTAGAAAACTTCATTAACGAGAAAAAAATATATTCTTATAATTCTGCACGAGATTTTCCTTCTTATGATGGGACATCTTTTCTAAGTGCATCTCTCAGATTCGGCACCATTAGCATTAGAAAAATTTGGAACGCCACATTAAATTTAAATTCAGATTTTGCAAATCAAGGAAATTATCTATCGATTGAAACTTGGCAAAAAGAACTTGTTTGGCGTGAATTTTATCAACATTGTTTATTTCATTTCCCTGAGCTAGAAAAAGGTCCTTATAGAAAAAAATGGGATCACTTTCCATGGCAAAACAATAATGAATGGTTTCAGCATTGGAGTAACGGAGAGACCGGAGTACCTATAGTTGATGCTGCAATGCGTCAACTAAATAGTACTGGCTGGATGCATAACAGATGTAGGATGATAGTCGCTTCATTTCTGGTAAAAGATCTTATATGCAATTGGCAAATGGGCGAGAAAAAATTTATGGAGACTTTGGTTGATGGAGACTTAGCTGCAAATAATGGAGGATGGCAGTGGAGCGCCAGTAGCGGTATGGATCCAAAACCACTTAGAATTTTTAACCCATATACCCAAGCAAAAAAATTTGATCCTATTTGCGAGTATATAAAATATTGGATTCCTGAATTATCTAAAGTGTCAAATTCAGAATTATTAAATGGGGAGATATCTAATTTAGAAAAAAATAATTATTCAAGCCCTATTGTCAATCACAACATGCAACAAAGATTATTTAAATCACTTTATGCTGAAATTTGAATTTCTTCTATACAATTCTTTAAAACTTTATTTAAATTTTCTGCTACATAAACTTGCTCTTCATAAGAAATTTCAGGAAACATTGGAAGACTAAGAACTTCTGTACAAATTCTCTCTGTATTAATGAGTTTTGTTCTAGAAAAATTTTTATTTTTGTAAGCTATTTGTGCGTGTATTGGAATTGGATAATAAATAATTGAATTAATACCTTTTTCAAAAAGTTGCTGTTTTACCAAATTCCTTAAGGAATAGTATTTTTTGCAATCAGTATCAAATAAATTTGAAAAATCTTCATTTAAAAAATATTTATCGTTTCTTAATTTGATTACAAATTGATTCCAAGAATGGGAAATTGAATCAGAGCTAATTTTTGGAAAACTAATAAATGGATTCTTTTCTAATAAATCAAGGTAATTATTAGCAATTTTTTGGCGATTATTAATCCACTTAGATATATATTTAATTTTTATATTTAATATGGCAGCTTGAATAGTATCAAGTCTGCTGTTATATCCAATTTGGGTATGATGATATCTTATTGGGCTGCCATGAACAGCCAGTTCTCTAATTTTTTTGGCAATCTTCTGATCTGAAGTTGTTACTGCTCCACCATCTCCAGCAGCTCCTAAATTTTTAGTAGGGAAAAAGCTAAAACAGCCAATATCACCGATACTACCAACTTTGGCAGTTTCCCACATTGTGCATGTTGCCTGAGCACAATCTTCGATTACTTTTAAGTCATATTTCTTGGCCAAAGATTTTATTAAGGTCATATTCACTGCATTACCAAATAGATGAACTGGCATAATTACCTTGGTATTAGAATTTATTTCTTGTTCTATTAGTTCAGTATTAATGAGATAAGTTTCTGGATCTATATCTACCAAAACAGGATTAGCACCAACTGCACTAATAGCCTCTGCAGTTGCAAAAAAGCTAAAAGATGAGGTAATAACTTCATCGCCCACACCAATATCTAATGCGCGCAAAGCTAATACTAAAGCATCAGTTCCACTATTACATCCAATAGTATTTTCGACACCAATCAGACTTGAAAAACTCTCCTCAAATTTAGCAATTTCTTGTCCTCCAATATACTGGCCCCCTTTTAAAACTTTAGAAACTTCACTCTCAATTTCAGAGCCAATTTCTTGGAACTGCCTATCTAAAGTAAATGGAGGTATCTGCATAGTAAATATATTAACCCTAAACCATATTTCTATGGGTAAAAAAAATTTTTAATTCATTTAAACCAACTTGGTTCTTTACCAGGAGTCCATTTTATATTGCAAACTAAAGAAGGCATCTGATTTGAAGGATAAGAATTATCTTGATTCAAATCTTTTACGGCAGAGCGCAAATCTTTTCCAGATAGAGGGATATTATTACCTGGTCTACTATCGTCTAATTGGCCATGATAATACAATAAAAAATGACCATCTCCTTCATTTGAAAAAAGATAAAAATCTGGGGTGCAAGCCGCTTTTAATTTCTTAGCAGAATTTTGATTTTCATCATATAGATAAGGAAAACTCCATCCCTGTGTTTGTGCTTGTAATCTCAAATTTTTAGGAGAATCTGAAGGATGAGTGACAATATCATTACTAGAAATTGCAACTGTTTGAACAGTATTTTAAATTTCTTTACTTAAGGTGAAAATTTGATTCTCAATATATTTAACAAATGGGCAATGGTCACAAATAAACATTAGTAGTAAATGCCGATTATCTAAATTATGAAAATTAAAATATTGATAATTTGGAGAATTAGCATTTAACATTTCGAAATTCGGTAATTGGAAACCTAATTCCAAAACCATAGAATTTGTTCTTACCATGTTCAAGTTAAAAATTCTTTGATATTTGAAAATTATTGTATATTTTGCAGTAATCCGTAAAGATAGGTACTTTTATATAGGAGAATAATAGAAATAATAAACAAAATGCTTCTAAATCTAACTGGCAAAAAAATTCTTGTTACGGGAATTGCCAACAATCGTTCAATAGCATGGGGTATTGCTCAACAACTTTCAAAAGCTGGAGCAGAACTTGGAATCACATATTTGCCTGATGATAAGGGAAGATTCGAGTCTAAAGTTAGAGAACTAACTGAACCTTTAAAGCCATCGTTATTTTTGCCTCTTGATGTTCAAAATCCAGCTCAAATTGAAGAAATATTTAAAAATATAAAAGACAATTGGGGACAAATTGACGGATTAGTTCACTGCCTAGCATTTGCAGGACGCGATGAATTGATTGGAGATTATAGTGCTACCACTTCAGAGGGTTTTGATAGGGCTCTTAATATAAGTGCATATTCGTTAGCACCTTTATGTAAAGCAGCAAAACCACTTTTTAGTGATGGTGCTGGAGTTGTCTCATTAACTTATTTAGGTTCAGAAAGAGCGATTCCTAACTATAACGTCATGGGAGTTGCAAAAGCAGCTTTAGAAGCTTCAGTAAGATATCTTTCCGCAGAACTTGGTCCCCAAAAACAAGTCAGAGTTAATGCAATAAGTGCTGGTCCTATAAGAACACTTGCTAGTTCTGCTATAGGTGGCATTTTAGATATGATTCACAATGTTGAAGAAAAGGCTCCTTTACGCAGAACAGTCACTCAAACCGAAGTAGGTAATACAGCTGCTTTTTTATTAAGTGATCTCTCTAGCGGCATTTCAGGCCAAACAATTTATGTTGATGCGGGTTACTGCATTAATGGAATGTAAACTAAGTTTTTTGCATAAAAATGTCATCTCTAAGACAATCTGAAATAAAAAGAAAAACGAATGAAACAGATATTTCTGTATTTATAAACTTAGATGGAAATGGAATTTCTGAGATTGATACCGGGATACCATTCTTAGATCATATGCTTCATCAAATATCCAGTCATGGTTTGTTCGATTTAAAAATAAAAGCAATTGGAGATACACATATTGATGATCATCATACAAATGAAGATGTAGGAATCGCATTAGGCAAAGCATTTTCAAAAGCCTTGGGAGAAAGAAAAGGAATAAGCAGATTTGGACATTTCTTTGCTCCATTAGATGAAGCATTAGTTCAAGTCACTTTAGACTGCTCTGGTAGACCACATCTATCTTATGATCTTCAATTAAAAGCTCCTAGAATAGGAAATTATGATACTGAACTAGTAAGAGAGTTTTTTATTGCCTTTGTAAATAACAGCGGTATTACTCTGCATATTAACCAAATACGAGGAAGTAATTCACATCACATAGTTGAGGCGTGCTTTAAAGCTTTTTCAAGAGCAATGAGAATGGCTACCGAGATAGATCCAAGAAGATCTGATTCAATTCCAAGCAGTAAAGGAATGTTAGAAAAACAATAAAATAGGAATTTTTTCGAATCAGCCACAATTCTGTTGATTTTTGGCGAAGATAGACAAAGTGATTATTTTGTTGTGACTAATTTACAAGATAAAAAAATTAATAAATTTAATATTTTCAAAAAAGAAGATTGGTCGAGTGCTTATCAAAATGTAGAAAAGGAGCTAACTAAAAAGCCTCTAAAAATTAGTAAAGGTAATAATATTAAAAATTTAAATGGAACACTATTAAGAAATGGACCTGGAATATTAGAGAGAGGTGGGCAATGGGTTCATCATCCATTTGATGGTGATGGGATGATAACATCCATAAAATTCGAAAATGGTCAGCCATTTTTAACAAATAGATTTGTTAAAACTAAAGGCTATTTGGAAGAAGAAAAAATAGATAAATTTATTTATAGAGGTGTTTTTGGAACACAAAAAAATGGAGGGATTTTAAACAATGCATTAGATCTAAAATTCAAGAATATCGCTAATACCCATGTCATTAAATTAGGAGATGAAATTCTCGCATTATGGGAAGCAGCAGGTCCACATGCAATGGATCCTGATAGTCTTGAAACTATTGGTTTAACAACATTAAAAGGAGTACTCAAGCCTAACGAAGCATTCAGTGCTCATCCCAAAACAGACCTAAACTCAAATGCATCTTCAGAACTTTTAGTAACTTTTGGAGTACAAACCGGGCCAAAAAGTACCATTAGATTAATGGAATTTGATAATGCTGGTACAAATTCTGGTGAGCTCATTTTTGACCGAAAAGATACCTTTAATGGCTTTGCATTCCTTCATGATTTCGCAATTACAACTAATTGGGCAATATTTTTACAGAATGCTATTGATTTCAATCCTCTTCCATTTGTAATGGGTCAAAGAGGAGCTGCACAATGTCTAAAGTCAAACCCAAATAAAAAGGCAAAGTTTTTTATTATCCCCAGAGAAAGTGGATTATTTAGAGGACAGCCTCCTTTAACAATAGATGCTCCAGAAGGATTTGTTTTTCATCATGTAAACGCATTTGAAAAAGATTCCAAAATCGTATTAGATAGTATTTTTTATGATGATTTCCCATCAGTTGGTCCAGACGAGGATTTTAGGGATATTGACTTTGATAAATATCCAGAAGGAAAACTGAAAAGATCAATTATCGATCTAAAGACAAAAACTTGTGAACTTGAAACCTTCAGTGAACAATGTTGTGAATTTGCTGTTGTTAATCCTAAAAACTTAGGATTAAATGCAACTTATAGTTGGATGGCAAGCACATCTCAAAAGCTGGGTAACGCTCCACTTCAAGCAATAAAAAAAATAAATTTAACTTCTAAGGAAGAGATTTTTTGGTCAGCAGGTCCAAGTGGATTTGTTAGTGAACCAATTATGGTTCCATCAGAAAACTCTTCAAAAGAAGATGAGGGATTTTTATTTATACTTCTATGGAATGGAGAAAGAAGAGGAAGCGATTTAGTAATATTAGACGCAAAAGACTTAAAAGAATTAGCTGTTTATGAATTACCCATTTCAATTCCTCATGGCCTTCATGGATCTTGGGTTAATTGAATTTAAGGAAAAATTTCAATTAAATCTGGAATAATTTTTTTTAATGCTTTACCTCTATGACTACAAGATTCTTTAATATCATTATTCATTTCTGCGAAAGTTAATCTGGTAGAAATCTCCTCAAAAATTGGGTCATACCCAAAACCACTTTTACCTCTTGGATTTAAAATAATATTGCCATGACATTTGGCCTCAGATTCAATAATCACTTCACCATTTGGGGAACAAACACAAATATTAGCAACAAAGAAAGCACTTCTATTTTGAACTCCATCAAGTTCTCTTAAAACTCGTTCAATTCTTTTCTGATCATTTTCTGCATATCTAGATGAGTAAATGCCAGGCTTACCACCTAGTGCTTCAATACAAATTCCTGAATCATCTGCTATTGAAAAATTATTCGTTTTTCTCGAAACTTCACTCGCTTTTTTAATTGCATTATCTCTAAATGTCAGTCCATCCTCTTCAACTTCTAATGATTCTGGCTGGAGTAACAATTTACAATTAACTCCAGCAAGCAATTTCTTATATTCCTCAATTTTACCTTTATTCTTACTAGCTAAAAATAAATTTTTCATCCTTATTTTCCTGCCAAATTTATAAATTCTTGACCCCACTCTAATACCTCAATTAGATAAGATTCTTTTGGTGCTTCACAATATAATCTTAGAAGAGGTTCCGTTCCTGAAAACCTAAAAAGAAGCCAAAAATTTTTATCAATTCTCAACTTTATTCCATCGATCTTTGAGATACTTTTTAAAGTGTGATTATTAATATTCTCAGGAATATTATCTATGATAAATTCTTTTACGTTGTTTTTTTCTGACTGATTTGGAAATTTAATATCAATTCTTTTATAAAAACTTGGCCCAAAATCTTCTTGAATTTTATTTAAGGTTTCATATAAATATTGAGATTTTTCAGCAATTCCATTTAATAAAATCATCGCTGCATATAGAGCATCTCTTTCAGGCATAAAGTCGCCAAAACCAACTCCCCCAGATTCCTCTCCTCCAATAAATATTTTTTCTTTAATCATTTTTTCAGCAATATATTTAAAGCCAACTGGAAGTTCAAAAACATCTCTATTTTGACTCTCTGATATATTTTTAATAATATCTGAACCACTAACAGTCTTTAAAACTGGATAAGAATTATTTTTAATTTCGCCCAAATAGCTAATAAAGTATGGGAGTAAATCTTGAGTACTAGAGTATCTTCCTTTTTCATCAATTACCGCAATTCTATCACCATCACCATCAAAAATAATTCCTAAAGTTTTCACTTCATTTGTTGAATTTTTCATTAGTGTTTGTTTTAGATCATCTGCATAATTCAAAAGAGGTTCAGGAGGTTTTCCTCCAAAAAAAGGATCAGCATCTTTCCTGATTTCTGAAATCACTTCTAAATCATTAGAAGCAAAAATCTCAGCCATACAATTTGCAGCTGAACCATGCATAGAATCTACAAAAATTCTCAATTTCATTTTTTTTAATCTCTTGGAAATATAGTCAATATCAAAAAGTGATTTAATTCTATCTAGATGAAATTTCTTAATATCTACCAATTGATTAATACCATCTATTTTTTCAACTGAATTTCCAAGTATTAATCTTTTTTCAACTTCACTTGTAAAAGATTCGTCAACAGAACATCCATTAAAGCTCTTTATTTTCAGACCTAGCCAGTTATATGGATTATGACTTGCTGTAATTACTAACGCTCCAAGACAACCGACTTCTTTGGCATAGAAACTACAAGAGGGTGTTGTAACAAAGCTATCAGATAAGATCGGTTCGAAACCACACCCTCTTACAAAAGGCACTATTTGCTTGGCGAATTCACAAGCCATAAATCTACGATCATATCCAATAATAATTTTCTTTGAATTAACTTTTTTATAGTATTGATAATGCAACTCCTGACATGCAGCGACAACAACTCTTGAAAGATTGGACAGGTTAAAGTCAAAACCAATAATTCCTCTCCAACCATCAGTTCCAAATTTTATCTTATCTAATTTATCAGCTGTCAAATTTCAAATTCCCTTGATTTCTTTTAATTATCTATACTAATTTATATGAGTAAATTTTAAAACCGCCCTTAAAAAATAATTTGAATTCTCTTCATTTAAAAAGTTATACAAGATGCAAAAGAAAAGCATGGCTCGAATTTAAGGGTAAAAAATCTTATGAAGTTTGGTCTCCCCATAAAGCTATAGATAAAATTAATCAGTTTCAAATTTTCTCTGAATTTTGTAATGGTGAAATATATACAGGATTAAAAGCCTGTGAGAATGGTTATAAAGGGGTAATTGGATTAAAAATCAAAGGAAATCCTTTCCAAAATATAAACGCAGAGATACTTCCACAATTACTTTTAAAGACTAAAGGTAATAGTAAATGGGGACAATATAAATATTTACCTGCTGTTTATAAGTTAGGCCACAAAACAACTAAAGAACATTTATTCGACTTAGCTTTTTGTTGTATGCTTTTGGAATCTTTTCAAGAATCTAAAATTGAGAAGGGATTAGTAATTTCAACTTTTTATAAAAAAGTTAAAGTTGAAGAAATTTATTTAAATAAAAAATTAAGAAAAAAAGTTTTAAATGTTTTATTGAATTTGAATGAGTGCTTGGAGGGATCTATACCAGAAATAACTCAAGATAGAAAAAAATGTACTATTTGTTCCTGGCAAAAATTTTGTGACAAAGAAGCAAAAGAAAATGGATATCTAACAGATATAGATGGAATAGGGTCCAAAACGGCCTCGTTACTCAAAGCAAATGGAATAACTAATACCCAAACATTAGCTACGTACAGCGAAAAACAACTTGGAGAGAAATTATCTAAATTCAAAGATCAGAAGTATGAAAAAGCATCCATATTTGTAAAGCAAGCACAAGCATATATCTCTGGAGAACCATATTTCATTTCTAATAAAAATAATTCGGAAGATCTATTAGAAAAAATATATTCGGGATTTTATATATTTGATATTGAGTCAAATCCAGATGAAAAGCATGATTTTTTATATGGATTTTTAAAAGTAAATAATTTGTATACAAAAAAAGAAGATCTTATTTATGAACCAATCTTAAATCTTAAAAACAATAAAGGAGAATCTTACAGGCAAATTATTGAAATACTTTTTTTGCACAAGGAATGGCCAGTTTTACATTACGGAGAAACTGAAAAAATATCAATAATTAATATTGCTAAAGAACTAAATTTTAGTTTTGAAGAAATTGATTCACTTTCCTCCAGATTTATTGACTTACATACCTTAATAAGAAAGTCTTGGATATTACCACTAAAAAACTATAGCTTAAAAACTGTTTCAAATTGGCTTGGATTTGAATGGATGCAGAAAAATGTAAGTGGCTCGAAAGCACTTTATTGGTGGATTCAATATCAAATTACAGAAAACCAAATATTTTTAAAAAAAATTATCCAATATAACAAAGATGATTGTTTGGCTACTCTACAAATTGCAGAATATTTAATCAAAAATCAATTAAAGAAAAATTGATCCTACAGATTTATTAATAATAATTTTTCCAAACATTTCTGAAAAAAAATAACTTCCTTCCTCTAAATATTTTCTTTTTATCATTGCTAAACCTTTTATTTGAGAATCTGATTTGAAAAAACTAGTTATTTTACCTACAGAAATATCCTTTGCAGAATTTATATATAAATTTTTATCTTCAAAGTCTAAATTCAAATTAGATTCAAATGATTTCCAAATTCTTATTTCCTGTTTTAAAGAAGAAACATTTTTTATTTTTGACATTGTTTCTTGTCCTAAATAACAACCTTTATTAAAATCTATAAGATCTTGTAATCCAAGCTCAAGAGGATTATTTTTTCCGTTTATTTCCATTTCTAATGAGGGTATTGCCTGATTAATTTTCCAAAGTTTTAAATCATTGCTATTTAGTAAATTTAGTTTATTTTTATATATTTCAAATTCTTTATCTTCTATTTTGAAGAAAATAGGCTGGTAAGTTCTCCATGAACTAAATTCATCAATTTCCTGAATTCTATTTATTAAGAAAGGTTCACTTAGAAGTACATCGTCCGCTGGAAAAATTATTTGATTAAAGTAATCAATTATTTCATTAGTGTTACCCGCCAAGATAATTACTTCTAAGTCTCTTTCTAAAAAAATAATTTCAATTAATGACTTTAGAACTCCATTTGGAGTCAACCAACAAGTTTTGATAACTTTATTTTCTGAATTAAGAATATTACCAGTTGTTATACCATTCAAAAATTTTCTGGCATCTTTCCCAGTAATAGAAAAACAATCAAATTTTTCAAGCCAAAACTTTTTTTTTATATCCTGCATTTTGAAATAATTATAAAAAGTCTTTTATCGTGAAAAGACTCTTTAATTTAACATTTTCATCTTCAAGGGCTTCTAATCCCCCTTCTTGCCTATCAACTATAGACAAAACTTCCTCAACAAGATAATTATTTTGACGTAACTTTTTTATAGCTTTTATCACAGAACCAGCAGTTGTAACAACATCCTCTAAAACAGTTATCAAAGTTCCTTCTTCTAATGTAGGGCCCTCTATTCCAGCTTTGGTGCCGTATTTTTTGATTTCTTTCCGAATTATTAAACCATCAAGGTCTAGGCCATGAAAAGCTGCTTTGACAATTAATCCACTTACTATAGGGTCTGCACCTAATGTCAATCCTGCTACAGCTTTTGACCTTGAGTCCTTTAACTCTAAAAATAAATCACTTATTAAGTTTAAGCCTTCGCCATTTAATGACACTGGTTTACAGTTCAAGTAATGACTGCTTTTTTTTCCTGAAGATAAAGTGAAGTTTCCTTTCTTGTAAGATTTTTTAATTAACTGTTTTAACAATTTTGCTTTATTTAAATCATACTTATCAGAAAATTTGCCCATTAGTAAAAGTTAAATTTATATTTAAAGATTAGAAGAAAAACAAGAAATCTCACAAAAACTTCCAAATGAGGTGTTTTTTGAAATATTATTTTTATATTGTATATTGAAATTCAATGTAATTAAAATTACATAAATTCCCTTGGGGGTGTAGCAATCTGGTGAATGCACCAAACTCATAATTTGGCTAAGGCGAGTTCGATCCTCGCCACCCCCATTATTCATTTGTTATTGAATGAAAATAACTCTACTTTTATTTCTTTTATTTCTACCAGCTTTTTTCGCGGCGAGTGAACTCTCTTTTTTATTAATAAGGCCAAGTAAAGTTTTAAGGTTAATAGAAGAGAAAAAGAAAGGAGCATTTTCAATTTTGAAAATTCAAAAACGTTTTAGATCTTCACTAATTGCTTCTCAATTTGGAGTCACAATTTCATTAATTGCAATTGGATGGCTCAGCAATAACCTGGCTAATGATTATTGGAAAAGCAATACTTTATCAAATAGATTTTATGATCTTCTATTATTTTTATTTGTTGTTTTAGTTGTTACTCTTGTTTCTGGACTAATTCCAAAAGCTTTAGTAATTAACAATCCAGAATCTGCTGCATTAAGGTTAACCACAATATTCGATGCCGTTAGAAAAGCTATGAATCCTATAGTAAAATCAATAGAATTCTTTGGTAGCGCCTGTTTAGGCTTGTTCAATTTAAATAACAAATGGGATTCTTTAAACTCGGGTTTATCTGCTGGAGAATTAGAAACTCTTATAGAAACAGATAACGTAACCGGTTTGAAACCAGATGAGAAGAATATTCTTGAAGGAGTTTTTGCTTTAAAAGATACACAGGTTAAAGAAGTAATGATTCCAAGATCTGAAATGGTAACTTTGCCAAAAAATATAACCTTTTCAGAACTAATGAAACAAGTAGATAAAACTCGACATGCTCGCTTCTTTGTGATTGGTGAGTCTTTAGATGATGTATTAGGTGTATTAGATTTACGTTATTTAGCTAAGACAATATCAAAAGGTGAAATGGAAGCCGATACATTATTAGAGCCATTCCTTTTACCGGTAACAAAAATAATAGAAACATGTTCACTAGCTGAAATATTTCCAATAGTAAGAGACTACAATCCGTTCTTACTAGTAGTAGATGAACATGGTGGAACAGAAGGACTTATAACTGCAGCTGATCTAAATGGCGAAATAGTGGGAGAGGAAATGCTTAATAATAGAATTTATTCAGATATGAGAATGTTGGATAATTTCTCTAAAAAATGGTCAATAGCTGGAAAATCAGAAATTGTTGAAATTAATAAAAAGATAGGATGTTCAATTCCAGAAGGTACAGATTATTATACTCTTGCTGGATTTATGTTAGAAAAATTTCAAATGGTTCCAAAAATTGGCGACGTTTTAGATTTTAATAACATTAAATTTGAAGTTATTTCTATGTCAGGTCCAAAAATTGATCGTGTTAAAATAATTCTTCCCAAAAGCTAAATGTGACTCCCCATAGAGGATAATGATAATTAATATATGGATTTGAAATTATGCAACCAACCTCATCACCCGTAAAGGTTGGAGTCATAGGTATAGGAAATATGGGCTGGCATCATGCTCGAGTACTAAGTTTACTCAAAGATGCAAATCTCATTGGAGTCGCAGATCCAAATGGGGAGAGAGGCAAATTAGCTATTGAGCAATTTCAATGTGAATGGTTCAAGGATTATAAGGACCTAATTCCAAAAGTTGATGCTATCTGCATCGCTGTCCCTACACTACTTCATCAAAAAGTAGGACTAGATTGTCTCAAGGGAGGTGCTAACGTTCTCATTGAAAAACCAATTGCAGCTAACGAGTTGGAAGCAAAATCTTTAATAGAGGCTGCTAATGCAAATAACTGTCTTTTACAAGTTGGGCATATTGAAAGATTTAATCCTGCTTTTAGAGAATTAAATAAAATAGTAAATAATGAAGAAATTGTTGTTTTAGAAGCAAGGAGGCACAGTCCTCATGCAGACAGAGCAAATGATGTATCTGTAGTAATGGATTTAATGATTCATGACATTGATCTTATTTTGGAGCTTGTAAACTCAAAAATACAAAAATTAGCAGCAGTTGGAGGAAGAAATAGCGAAGGATTAATAGATTATGTCAATGCTACTTTAGTTTTTAAAAATAATGTTATTGCAAGCCTAACTGCAAGCAAAATGAGTCACAAAAAAATTAGAAATTTAAGTGCTCACTGCCAAAATGGCCTAGTAGAAACTGATTTCTTAAATCACTCTTTACAAATCCATCGAAAGTCTCATGAATCATACACAGCAGAGCATGGAGAATTAGTTTATAGAAATGATGGATATGTCGAAGAGGTTAGCACAACCTCTATTGAACCTCTTTATGCAGAACTGGAGCATTTTCTTAAGTGCGTTCAGGGCAAAGAAATTCCTGAGGTAGATGGTGAGCAAGCCTCAAGAGCATTAAAAATTGCTGATTTTATAGAGAGTGCTGTAGAAAATTCTGGAGATGCGATTTTACTTGAAAATCCTGTCTAATAGTAACAATCTAAACTAAAAGAATTTTATTTAAATCCAACTGCAGCTTGCCAAACAAACACTAATAAAAAGAAAAATAAAGGAATCAGTGGAAGAACATCAACAGTTGGAGCAAAGGCCTTATAAGCCTCGGGCAATTCAGCGAATGTATTAAATAGAATGAGCACCTTTTTGATAATTTAATTATGATAAGACGTTACCACGTATGGTGAGCAATAGAGGATGTTTTCCAAGGAGCGAAATCATTTGTAAAACAATTATCTCTAATTGCAGAAGAAATTGCATTGGTAAATCTTATTAAGTGCGCAATATTATGCAAACTTATGAGAGTTAAGCCTAATATTTCATCATTTCTTATTAGATGATGCAAATATGCTCGAGAATAGGATTTACAGGTTTCGCATTTACAAGTTTTATCAATCGGGGAAAAGTCATTTTTAAATCGAGCATTTCGCAAATTCAATCTTTCATCATTAAAAAATGCAGTCCCATGTCTTCCTAGTCTTGTAGGCAAAACACAATCAAATATGTCGAATCCATTAGCAACAGCTAGAGAAATTTCTTTCAAAGAACCAATTCCCATTAAATATCTTGGTTTATTTATTGGTAAGAATTTCGGGACGAAATTAATTACACTATGTATTTCTTCGACTGCCTCGCCAACACTTACACCTCCCACTGCTATTCCAGGCAGATCAAAAGAACTTGTATATTTTGCGCTATATTCTCTCAATTTCGGATACTTTCCACCTTGAACTATACCGAATAATGCTTGATTGGATTTCTGATGAGTCTCAACACATTTTTGCAACCATGAATGAGTTCTTTGTAAAGAGTCCTCAATATCATTTTCGTTAGCTGTATGCGGAGGACAATGATCAAAAGCCATCGCAACATCAGATCCAATATCCATTTGAATCTGTATTACTTTTTCAGGTGATAAAAAAACATGACTACCATCTCTTGGATTTTTAAATTCCACACCTTTATCAGAAATATTATTTAATTTGGCCAAACTAAAAACTTGATATCCTCCTGAATCAGTAAGAATAGGATTAGGCCAATTCATGAACTGATGTATTCCGCCAGATTCTTTAACAAGTTTTTCTCCAGGTTGTAAATGAAGATGAAAGGTATTTGAGAGAATCATTTCTGATCCTGTGGAGGTTAATTGGTTAGATGAAATTCCTTTAACCGTTGCCAAAGTACCCACAGGCATAAATTTTGGTGTATTAACCAGACCATTTGGTGTATGAAATATACCAGTTCTTGCCGCTGTATTACTGCAATTCGATGTAATTTCAAATTCAAACACGATAATTTATAAAATTTTTTGATCCTTTTTCTTTAATTTACCCTATTATTTAATATTGAATCTATTTTTATCTCATCAAAAAATATTTAATAAAAAATTTGGCAGGATCTTGGATTTTCTATACGACATTTCCAAAGATACCTTTAATTAATCCCGAATTTAAAAATATTGCACAATTTGCCCCGCCTTTAGGATTTTTAATTGGAACAATACAGAGTTATATCTTTCTTTTTTTTAGAACGAACTCTTGGTCAATTTATGCATCTGCATTAATTTGTTTGGCTTCAGGATATTTAATTACTGGTGGTCTACACATTGATGGTTTAATGGATACTTTCGATGGTATTTTTGCGGGTAAAAAGAAACTTTTAAAAGCTATGAAAGACAGCAAAGTTGGTTCCTTTGGCGTTCAAGCTTTAGTTTTTATAACTTTAATTCAAATTGCTTGCATACTAAAAATTCAAAACCTAATTATTTTTGTTTTACCTATATGCTTATTTTGGGGAAGATTTTCAAATTTATTTTTTATAGAAAAGTTTAAATATATGAGTTACAAGAAAAAATCTATTAGTCACAAAAAGTTTTGGAATGGTTTTAAAAAAGAATCTTTGATCTCCATTTTTTTTCTTTTAATTTTTATTCCATACCAAATAGTTTCAATTACATCTCAAGAAATATTAATTAAATTTTTAATTCTTATTTTGGTTGGAATTTTTCTAAGCCATTCGATCCCAAACATATTGGGAAATAAAATTGGAGGTTTCAATGGAGATGCCTGCGGTGCAAGTGTTGTACTAGTTGAAACTGCAATGTTATTTATGCATGCAATTCTTTTATAGGTAGTTCTAAATAGAAAATATTTTTCTTCTTAAGATTTTTTAATTTCTCAGTATTTTTAATTGAGTCATTTTCCAGCAATCTCAATTCACCTCCAATTTGTTTTGCTAATTTTCTCGCCAAAAAAAGTCCCACACCAGTGCCGTCCTTCTTCTTGGCGGCAGATCCTCTAAAACCTTTTTCAAAAATTTTCTCTTTTTCATTTTTGGTTATTTTTTTACCATCATCAAATATACAAATTCCATTACTTGTAATTGCGAGTCCAATTTCAGAATCTTTTTGAGCGTATTTAAAGGCATTTTCTAATAAATTGGCCACAATTTCAGCAATTACAGCATATTTTGCCTTTAATGGCGATATAGTCCAATCTGGCCAAAGAGAAGGTTCAGTCCAATCTCTATTCTCTAAGTTCGCATTAGCTTTACCCCTTTCTAATATTGGCCTCAATAAACTCTGAACAGTTATTAACTTTTTATTATCTAAATTTGGTGGTAATAATAATCTTTCCTCTCCAATTTCTATAGGCAGTTGAATAGGTGCATTTAATTGCGCAAAAGAATCCATATATTGATTAATTTGTTTTTGCTCTATTATCATGCGTTCTACTATTTCAATAGAATCTTTATCTGAACCAAGCCTTTTTATTAGTAATTTTGCATATGTCCTAATAGCAGCCAATGGATTCCTTAGTTGATGGATAATGACATTCACCTGATTTTTTAAATAATTGATTTCTTTATTTTTATTTTGACGTTCTAATTCGATAGAGACGCATTTAGCTAAAGATATTGAAAGGGCTTTTAATCTAGAATCAAGAGATACTGGCCAATTCCCCCCTTTCAAATCAGTTTCTACTCGAAGGACACCAAGTAGAATATCGTTTTCTTGAAGCGGATACCATCTTCTATTAGGCGATGAAACTTTTAGTGAAGGATCATCCTCTATTGATGTCAGTAGCCTATCAATTTGTGGCCATTGACCAACCATTTCAAAAGATGCTTTAGTTCCTTGCTTAGCTGATGCAAGATACATAACTAAATTAGTCACTCCCATTGAGCAACCAAAACTCTCTAGCTGTTTTATAATCAATTCTTCAAATTTTTTTGTTAGATTCATAATTAACGAAATTTGAGAAATTTTTAAAAAAACTTAAAAAAAGGTCTTGTAAAATATGAAAAAAGTATTAAGATATATAAAGAGGTCTGACTTTAGCCAGCCTTAAATATGAGTATTTAATCATATTTTAAGCTACATCAGGGGTTGATGGGTCCTCTATGTAATTTGAAGTGAATTTAAAATCACATATATAAGATTAGTAAAAATAAATAAGACTAATCTCATTAATAATTTCAGGAGTACCAATCAATGTCAAAAAAAAGAAAAAGAATCAGCAGAAGAAGATTGGCTGGCCAAAGAGTAATGGCACATGTGCCTATTTATCATATCGAAACTGGCAAGCATAAACCAGTTACAGCAGCAAGAAGATTCATAGCTGAAAATGGTCTCTCTGCACCTTCAGTTTTCAATGTCAGAAGAAATGAACATACCACCGATAGGTTTTTTTGGGGTGAAAAAGGCTTATTTAGTGCCCAATATGCTGAAGAAAATCATTTTCTATTTCCATCACTAAAAGTTGTAGTTGAAGGAATTGGTGAAGAAAAAATATTTGAAGGTTTAGAACTTACTGCAGATGATTGGGAAGAGATTGAAGAATACGAATATGCTTTTGTTTAAAAAATTTTACTTATATTTGAACTTATAAAATTAATTAAATTTGAATCAATTTGATGAAATCCATCAAATTCTAATAATTCACAAAATTTAGAAGTCTTACTCTTTACTTTTTCATAAATAGTCCTAGAAGCATCTATAGGAACGACGTCATCAAATAGGCCATGACTAATTATAAATGGAGAGCAATTTTCTTCCGGGGCCCAGTTGGGATGGGGATAACCACTACAAGCAACAATTAATCCGAAATTTAATTTAAATCCTGCATCAATTGCCATTGCTGCCCCCTGAGAGAACCCCAACAAAATTGTTTTTCTTAGTGGAATCTGATCAGTATCAAATTTTTTTAATGTGACTAAAAGTTTATTTACTTCAACCTCAGCTCCATTCCAATCATGTGGGTATAAGCCATACCACTGTCTTCCCTGGCCACTTGGATGCAATCCAGGGGCCCTCAAAGAAATTACCTCAAAATCAATATTTATTTTTTCAGTCATCTCCTTTCCAAATAATAAAAGGTCATCAGAATCAGCTCCCCAGCCATGCATCAAAATAATTCTATGAGTTGCAGTTTGAGAGCTAATCGAGACAAATTCATGATTGATAGCATATTTCATGTTTATATTCTTAAGTAAGTAAACTTTCCCATAATGTCACCATTAGCTTTAGTAAGTGTCTCTGATAAAAAAAATTTAATCCCATTTTGTAAGGAATTGGTAGAGCAATTTAATTATAAAATCCTATCAAGTGGAGGAACTGCCAAACATCTTATAGAAGCAAAAATTCCAGTTATTAAAGTTGCAGATTTTACTAATTCTCCTGAAATTCTTGGAGGAAGAGTTAAAACCTTACATCCAAAAATACACGGAGGGATATTAGCTAAAAGAAATGACGAGGAACATAAAAAAGATATTGAAGCCAACAATCTTAAGTTAATTGACTTAGTAGTTGTCAATTTATATCCTTTTAAAAAAACTGTAGATCAGGGAGCTAGTTGGGAAGATGCTATTGAAAATATCGATATCGGAGGGCCATCAATGATTCGTTCTGCAGCAAAAAATCATAAAGAGGTTTCCGTTTTAGTAGATCCTAGTCAGTATCAAAATTTTCTTGAAGAAAGTAAAAAAGGTGAATTGAAAGACTCATATAAATCAAAATTAGCCCTTGAAGCTTTTCAACACACAGCAGACTATGACACTTCAATATCTAATTGGATAAGAAAAGAAAAAGATTTACAAACTTCAAAATATATTGAATCTTATCCACTAATCAAAACCTTAAGATATGGGGAGAATCCACATCAAAAAGCTTTCTGGTATGGATTAAGTAACATTGGATGGAACTCAGCAGAACAATTACAAGGAAAAGACTTAAGTTATAACAATCTATTAGATCTAGAGTCAGCACTTTCAACAGTTTTAGAATTTGGCTACGCAGAAAAAAATGAACTTGCAAACGACATGTTTGCTGCTGTTATTTTAAAACACAATAATCCTTGTGGTGCTTCAGTAAGTAATTCAGCTTCTAAAGCATTTTTGAATGCTTTGGAATGCGACTCTGTTAGTGCATTTGGAGGAATAGTTGCTTTTAATTCAAATTTAGATAGTGAGACCGCAATTCACCTCAAAGATATTTTCTTAGAGTGTGTCGTCGCCCCATCTTTTGATGAGGAAGCTTTAGAAATTTTAAAAGTTAAAAAGAATTTAAGAATTTTAAAGTTTTCAAAAGATCACCTTCCAAAAAAGAATCAAAATTCTACTAAATCAATAATGGGAGGATTACTAGTTCAAGATACTGATGATAGTGAAGAAAAAACTGAAAATTGGATTTCAGTAACTAATAAAAATCCGATTAATCAAATTAACTTAGATCTAAATTTTGCATGGAAAATTTGTAAACACGTTAAATCTAATGCCATTGTTATTGCAAAAGACCAAAAAACTATTGGGATTGGAGCTGGACAAATGAATAGAGTTGGAGCAGCAAAAATTGCATTAAAAGCAGCTGGAAGGTTATGTTCTGATGCTGTCCTGGCCAGCGATGGGTTTTTCCCATTTGCAGATACTGTAGAACTAGCAAATGAATATGGAATAAAAGCTATTATTCAACCTGGAGGAAGTCTAAGAGATCAAGAAAGTATTGATATGTGTAATTTAAAAGGAATTTCAATGGTATTTACGCAAAAAAGGCACTTTTTACATTAGCCTAGGTTGATTTTGGATAATATGTAATCTTATTAGTTTTTCTGAATAAAGATAGCCTGCCTGGACCTGCACATAGAAAATAGAGAGAAATAGCACCATATATAAAAGACAATTCGAAAGCATAATTATGACCTTCAACCACTGCCAGAGGAAAACCTTCTAGTCCAGTATCAAGGAGATGAAAATATACTGCGAATGCCATGGTAGAGAATAGACCAAGAGAAGAAAGCCTCGCAAAAATCCCTAAAGCCAATCCAACTGGGCATACAAGTTGAGTAATTGCTGCTCCAAAAGTCCAAATAACAGGATCACCAGGCAAAAATGGGAAATACTTACCAACTACAAACTCTGCAAAACCTTGCGGATCCTGAAGTTTTTCTAGGCCATGGTGAATCATCAAAGCACAAAAACCTATTCTTAAAACAAAAATCGATAGTTCTCCAAGGATATTTACTTCTGACCCTGAAGATGAATTGGCAACTACAACTTCAACTTTTTGGGGCGCCTTAGTTCTATTCATACTTGCAGTTTGAACCTGATTAGTTTGTGCTTTGTCTTCCATACTTCATTAATTTTTCATTATTCTAGTTAATAAAGTAGATCATTTGGAATTATCTGACTAATAAATTAAAAAAACTAAGCAATTTTATAAATGAAAAACAAATTCAGGAAGCAATATCAATTAACTTTTCAATAACATCCGCAACTACCTTATCAGGAGTGGATGCACCAGAGGTAATTCCAACATTAATTTTTCCACTAGGTAGAAAATTATTTTTAAGTTCTAATTCTGATCCAAGTGGTTTATGAAATATTGAGTTTTCTTTAACTGATATCCTATCTGGCGTATCAATGTGAAAAGAAGAAATATTTTTGTTAATTGCTATTTCTTGAAGGTGAGTAGTATTAGATGAATTGAAGCCTCCAATAACTACTAAAATATCAAGGTCTTCATCAACCAAAGAGAACATTGCATCTTGCCTTTCTTCAGTTGCATCACAAATAGTATTAAAAGCTAAAAAGTGACTATTTAAGTTTTCTGGTCCAAATTTCTTTAACATCGTCTTTTCAAAAACCTTTCCAATTTCCTCAGTCTCGCTCTTAAGCATAGTTGTCTGATTTGCAACTCCCACTTTATCTAAATCTTTATCAGGATCAAATCCATTAGAACAAGCTTTAGCAAATTTGTTCATAAACTCATTTCTATTACCTCTGCCCAAAATATATTCAGAAACAAAGTTCGCTTCTTCAAGATCAAGTACAACTAAATATTTACCTGCGAATGAACTTGTAGCGAGAGTCTCTTCATGTTTAAATTTTCCGTGAATAATAGATGTGAAAACATGTTTTTTATGTTTTTCAACTGTGTGCCAAACCTTTGAAACCCATGGACAAGTTGTATCAATAATGTGACAACCTTTTTCATGCAAGAGTTTCATTTCTTGGACAGTAGCTCCGAAAGCAGGAAGTATAACAACATCCCCATTAGAAACTAAAGAAAAATCTTTAATTCCATTTTTAGCTGAGATAAATTTTACATTCATTTTTCTTAAATGATCATTCACCGAGGGATTATGAATTATTTCATTTGTTATCCAAATATTCTCATTTGGGTAATGCCTTCTAGTTTCATAAGCCATTGCAACAGCTCTTTCAACTCCCCAACAGAAACCGAAAGCTTGGGCCAATTTAATATTTAGTCTGCCTTTAGTAAAAGAAAAATTATTATCCCTAATAGAACTTATCAAATCACTTTGGTAAGCTTCTTCTAACGCTTGAGCTCTTTTTGTTGGAGAATCGAAACCCCTTCTATTGTATCTATCAGAATGATGAAGAGATCTTCTAAAAGCTTGAGTGTCCATCTTTCTATATTACAACGTTTTAAATAATTTTTCGTAAAAAAAAAGAAACCTGACATAAGTCAGGTTTCTTAAATCAATTTTCAATTAGATTATTTAGCAGATGCAAAGTCTGGATATGCTTCCATTCCATGCTCTCCTATATCCAATCCTTGAGTCTCTTCCTCTTCAGATACTCGGATTCCTCCGAATAAGCCTCCAATTACAGACCAGGCAATCCAGCAAGTAACTAGTGTCCAAATAGCATAAGCTGCTGCACCAAGAGCTTGAACTAGAAGAAGGGTAATACCTCCGCCATTAAACAATCCCATACCGGCTCCATCACCTTGTACAGCTGTACCCCAAAGACCGATAACTACAGTACCCCATACACCACAAACTCCGTGAACAGAGAATGCACCTACAGGATCATCAATCTCAGCGGCATCTAGTGCTGCAACAGAAAATACAACGATGATTCCGCCTACTAGTCCTGCGAACCAGGCTCCAGCAAGAGTCATATCACCACAACCAGCAGTGATACTAACCAAACCAGCAAGAATACCATTAATTATCATTGTAAGATCAGGCTTACCTGAAGTTAATGTTGAAACAATAGTTGCACCAATAGCTCCAGCTGCTGCTGCTAGAGTAGTTGTTACAGCAACATATGGAACCCATTGATCCATAGCAAGTTGAGAACCGGGGTTAAATCCGTACCAACCTATCCATAGGACTAATGCACCTAAAGTAGCTATAGCCATATTGTGTCCTGGCATAGCCTGTGGTTTCCCATCAGCGTATTTGCCAATTCTTGGTCCAAGAAGCATAGCTCCTACAAGACCCGCCCATGCTCCAACTGAGTGAACAATTGAAGAACCGGCAAAATCAACAAAACCTAAAGAATCAAGCCAACCACCATTCCATTTCCAGCTACCAGCAATTGGATATATAAATGCAGTTAATACAACAGCAAAAACAACAAATTCTCCAAATTTAACTCTTTCAGCAACAAGACCGGAAACGATAGTTGCCGCAGTTCCTGCAAAAGCAGACTGGAACAAGAAATCAACAGTTGGGACTAATCCAGCATCAGTTACCATATCTGCAGTAACTGTTGGATCAAAAAATAAGCCGCCAAAATAAAGCCAACCGTCGGCAACACTTCCTCCGTACATTAATGAATAGCCGATAAACCAATAAGAAGTTACAGCTAGAGCAAATACAAAGAGGTTTTTAGCAAGAATGTTAACAGCGTTCTTAGAACGGCACATACCTGCCTCAACCATAGCGAAACCGGCGTTCATAAAGATCACTAGGATAGTAGCGATCAAAAGCCATAAATTGTTAGCAAGAAAAGCTGCATTCAACTCAGGTAAATCAGCTGCGTGAGCTGAAAGATTAAAAATACCTAAACCAAACAAAGCTAGGGGAACAGTTGCAAGCCACAACATGGAGCGGTTTGAACTAAATCCTCGAATACTCCTCAAAAGGAGCATAGGTCCATTAACAAGACTTGCATCTTGAAGTTTGGACCTAGAGCGCCTTTGAGGCGTTTGCAAAGCAGTGGTCATAAAAAAAAATTAGATCTGCAAAAAAACAGTTTTACTGTTTCCTTTCAAATTTAAATTTATTCAAAAAACTTATCAGTGTCTAGTAGTTGTTGATACCTTTTTTATAGTTGCACCTCAAAAAATTATTTGTTAAATTAAAAAATTCTATTTTTAGAAGTTTCAAAATATCAAGATTTTATTTATTTCAAAGGTTTAATTCCTCTCCATGATACGTGGTCTTTATGAAATTCAAAGGAACAAGGAATAGTTATCATCCCTGCACTTATGGATTCTCTAAAAAGATTGCCGTATAAGGGATCTGCCTCATCTCCGGGGGAAAAAAAACAAGCGTCTTTTCTTGTAATACAAAGTACTAATACACTTTTACTTTCAGGAATTAATTCCTTTAATTCTATGAGATGTTTTTGGCCTCTTTTCGTTACTGTATCAGGGAAAAGAGCAACATTTTCTCTAATCCAAGTCGTATTTTTAACCTCTATGTAAATGTTACGTTTATCAGGATTTGAAGATTTTGGAGTTAAAAAAAAGTCAATTCTGCTTTTTTTATCTTTCCCATAAGGAACTTCAGATTTAATAGTCTCTATTTCTCCTATTATTTCGTCAAGCAAATTTTTCTCAATAACCTTTTTGATTAACTTATTTGCAAATAAAGTATTAATACCAACCCAAACCTCCTCATTTTTTGCATCTAAAACACATATCTGTTCCCAAGTAAAAGGTAATTTTCTTTTTGGAGAAGGGGAAACACTTATTCTTACCTTTGCTCCCTCACACAAAAGTCCCTTCATTGGGCCTGTATTGGCACAATGAGCAGTTACTACCTCTCCACTCTCTAATTTAATATCTGCAAGAAACCTTTTATACCTCTTGATTAAAACTCCTTCAATTAATGGATCAAATTCAATTATCCGATCATTCATAAATATGTCGTTAGTTAAAAATCAAATATAATTGAAACTTAAACTTCTTGAAAAATTTAGACGAATCCAAATGCATTCATTTCTAAAAAATAATGTTTTTTCAATTTCATTTGGTACTAGTCTTAGTAAATTAGCTGGATGTATAAGACAAATATTCATAGCTGCTGCTTTTGGAATTGGGGTAACATACGACGCATTTAATTATGCCTATATAATTCCAGGTTTTTTGCTAATAATCATTGGAGGTATTAATGGTCCCTTACATAACGCAGTCGTTGCAGTTATAACTCCCCTTAACAAAAAAAATGGAGGAATTGTTTTAACTCAAGTAAGCATAAAACTTTCAGTATTATTATTTGGTTTAGCTGTATTGATTTACCTTAATTCGAGTTTATTAATTGAATTATTAGCCCCCAATTTAAGTTACGAAGCTAAATCAATCGCCACTTACCAATTAAAAATACTTACACCTTGTATCCCTTTATCCGGATTCATAGGTTTAAGCTTTGGCGCCTTAAATTCCCAAAGAAAGTTCTTTTTATCGAGTATAAGTCCAGCGATTACAAGCCTAACTACCATTTTTTTTATTTTATTAAGTTGGATTATCAACCAAGAAAATGCATATTCTCATTTCTTTACTTATACGGGATTACTAGCTTTTGCAACTTTGACCGGAACTTTAATTCAGTTTTTTGTTCAAATTTCGGAAATAAATAAAATCGGTCTCTTAAGATTAGAGTCAAACTTCCAATTATTTAATGATGAAGAGAGTAGGATTTTCAAACTAATTTTTCCAGCATCTATCTCATCAGGTCTTACTCAAATTAATGTTTTTATCGATATGTTTTTCGCTTCAAGTTTTCAAGGAGCAGCATCGGGACTAGCTTACGGAAACTTTCTTATACAAGCTCCATTAGGCATATTATCTAACTCTTTGATTTTGCCATTACTTCCAAAATTCTCTAAATTGAGAAGTGATAAAGACTATATAGGCCTCCAAAAAAAATTGATCTCTGGAATAGAGTACTGTTTCTTGACAACTATTTTTTTAGCCGCATTTTTCATAACATTTAATAATCAAATAGTACAGTTAGTTTTTCAGAGAGGATCTTTTGATTATTTAGCGGCTTTAAAAGTAAAGAATATATTAATTGCTTATGGAGTTGGCATACCTTTTTATCTTTATAGAGATTTATTAGTAAGAACTTACTATTCAATAGAAAAAACAAACTTCCCTTTAAGGTCATCATTTGCAGGAATAATATTAAATATTTTTTTTGATTGGTTTTTAATTGGTGCCCCAATTAATAATTTTGGGAATCTTTCTCCATATAATTTTGGAGTAGTGGGAATAATTTTATCTTCAGTAATAGTCAACTTTATGGTTAGTGTTTTGCTTTCTTTTAATCTGAGAAATGAAAATATCCACTTGCCTAACTTGGATTTATTAAGGAAAATTATCCTCATGTTATTAGCGGCATTTATAGATAGCACCCTTTGTTTTACTATTCTTAAAACTACAAATAAATTCAATTCAATTCTCGGAGAATTTTCATTATTAATATTTGGATCTCTAACTTTTTTTGTAATCTATTTTTTTCTTACAAAATGCCTGAAAGTAAATAAATTTAAAGTTTATAAAAAAAAGATTTAGTTTTCAAAAAAACTTTCCAAAATCTCCTCTAACTCTAGAATTTGTGAGTTAGTTATTAAATTGATCAGTGGAATAGTGTTAACACCATCACCTACTTTTACATTTATTGCTTTCAAACTTATTTTCGCAGCCTCCAATGAGCCTTGATTTTTATTGCTTATACATTCAATAGCAAGATTTCTAGCTAGGCCAGCATCTCCAAGATATAAATTCCACTTTTCTATTTTTATAAAAACCTTTTCTGAAATAATATTTTCTAGATCACTTATTCGTATCTGATAGTCCATAAATTAAAAATTAATTAAGTTGATTGTTTTGAAGTATCTTTCGGTTTTTTCATAATCACAAATAGTAAATGAGAGGCTAAAAGAATTGACCAGAAAATTGCAAAATTATTAAAAAAAGCGATTTCATATTTAATTTCTCTTAAAAGCCAAGTGCCACTTACTATGGTAGTAAATATCATGCAATGAATAACAAAATTTACTATTCGAGAAAAATGTTTATAGATGGGATCCTCTGAATCACCATTTCCGTACCACTTTATAGGCATATTAATAATTTAGATTGTTAATAATAGATATTTTACCGGAAATCTAGTTGACTAAGAGACCCTGAAACAGAGATATTACATAATTATGCGCCTGTAGCTCAGTGGATTAGAGCACCTGACTACGGATCAGGGTGTCGGGAGTTCGAATCTCTCCAGGCGCGTTTAAAATTATGAAATATTCTTTTTATATTTTTCTAAAAAATATCGTCTATATTATGAGTATTACTTATCAAATTCAATGAATATTCTTCAAAATCTTAAAGAAAGTGATCCAGTAATATCAAATTTTATTAACTCTGAAAAAAATAGACAGGAAACTCATCTTGAGTTAATAGCAAGCGAAAATTTTGCATCAATTGCCGTCATGCAAGCTCAAGGATCAGTCCTTACAAATAAATACGCAGAGGGATTACCTCAAAAACGATATTACGGGGGATGTGAATTTGTTGATGAAATCGAAGAATTAGCTATTCAAAGAGCAAAAAAATTATTTAATGCAAATTGGGCTAATGTGCAACCCCATAGTGGAGCACAGGCAAATGCTGCTGTTTTCCTAAGTTTACTAAAACCTGGCGACACAATCCTGGGGATGGATTTATCTCATGGTGGACACTTAACTCATGGATCTCCAGTAAATATGAGTGGTAAGTGGTTTAATGCAGTTCACTATGGTGTAAACAAAGAAACTAGTGAATTAAATTTTGATGAAATAAGAGAGATAGCACTTGAAACGAAACCAAAATTGATAATATGCGGATATTCAGCTTATCCAAGAATAATCGATTTTGAATCATTTAGAAAAATTGCAGATGAAGTTGGTGCATTCTTAATGGCTGATATTGCACACATCGCAGGTCTTGTAGCAAGTAAAATTCATCCAAATCCAATTCGTTATTGTGATGTAGTAACTACAACTACTCATAAAACATTAAGAGGGCCTAGAGGAGGACTTATCTTGTGTAAAGATGCAGAATTTGGAAAGAAATTTGATAAATCTGTTTTCCCAGGAACCCAGGGGGGGCCTCTAGAACACATTATTGCAGCTAAAGCGGTTGCATTTGGAGAAGCCTTACAACCAGATTTTGTTAATTATTCCCAACAAGTAATAAAAAATGCAAAAGTTCTTGCTTCAACTTTAATAAATAGAGGTATTGATATCGTTAGTGGAGGCACTGATAATCATATTGTTTTACTCGATTTAAGAAGTATCAATATGACTGGGAAAATTGCTGACTTGCTCGTAAGTGAAGTGAATATCACTGCAAATAAAAATACTGTTCCATTTGACCCAGAATCACCTTTTGTAACCAGCGGGCTCAGGTTGGGTACTGCTGCTTTAACTACTAGAGGCTTTAATGAGAATGCTTTTGCTGAAGTTGGCGAAATTATTGCTGATAGATTACTTAACCCAAACGATTCACTGATTGAGAGTCAATGTAAAGAAAGAGTATTAACCTTATGTAATCGTTTTCCTCTTTATGAAGGCAAACTTGAAGCATCAATTAAATGAGTCCTAATTCCAAGGGAGTTGAAATTCTTTCTATTGGAACAGAGCTACTTTTAGGAAATATCATAAACACAAATGCTCAATGGATTTCTGAACAGTTGTCTCTATTAGGCTTAAATCACTTTAGGCAATCAACTGTAGGTGATAATTGTGATCGAATTATAAAAGTAATTCAAGAAATATCGAACAGAAGTAATCTTCTAATTACAACGGGTGGATTGGGACCCACCCCAGATGACTTAACTACTGAAGCAATAGCCAATTCTTTTAATGTATCTCTTTTTGAAAGACCACACTTATGGGATGAAATTAAACAAAAACTTCCAAACTCAAAGCTCAAAGATGATTCCTCTAGCTTAAGGAAACAATGTTATTTCCCAAAAAATGCTCAAATAATTAATAACCCAAGGGGCACCGCTCCAGGAATGATATGGGAACCAATAAAAGGATTTACTATTCTTACTTTTCCAGGAGTACCTAGTGAAATGAAAACTATGTGGGAAGAGACTGCGTATGATTTCATTAAGTCCAAATTCTCAGATAGTTATTCCTTTTTTTCAAATACTCTTAAATTTGCAGGAATTGGAGAATCTAGCGTTGCAGAAAAAATTAATGATCTATTAAATCTTAAAAATCCAACGGTTGCTCCATATGCAAACTTAGGAGAGGTTAAAATCAGAATCACCGCGCGAGCAAAGAATGACCTAGAAGCAAAAAATATAATTAAGCCCGTAAAAGAAAAATTAAAAAAAGATTTTTCAAAGTTTATTTTTGGAGAGGATAATGATACTTTGCCAAGCGTTTTAATAAAAGAGTTAACTAAGAGGAACCAAAATATTGTTTTTGCTGAATCCTGTACAGGAGGACTTTTATCATCATCAATAACATCAATATCAGGTTCATCTCAAGTTTTTCAAGGTAGTATTGTTTCCTATAGTAATGAGCTAAAAAATTCATTATTAAATATTTCTGAAGAAAAGCTTACAAAATATGGAGCTGTTTCTGAAGAAGTTTGTGAGGCCATGGCAATTAATGTAAAGGAGAAATTAGGAGCAGATTGGGCAATAGCAATTAGTGGAATAGCTGGTCCTAATGGAGGCAGTCCAGATAAACCAGTTGGACTTGTCTATATCTCAATTTCAGGACCGAATAATCATATAACTAATATAAAAAAAATATTTAACTCAAACCGAAATAGAATTGAAATTCAAACACTAAGTGTAAATGTCTGTTTGAACAGCCTCAGATTAATCCTATTATCAAATGGTAAGTAACTATTTTTTACAAATTGAGTCAAGATACCTTATTTGATAAAGTTTGGGATTTACATAAAGTTTCAAGTCTTCGAGGTGGATCTGATCAAATATTTATTGGTCTTCACCTTATCCATGAAGTCACAAGTCCTCAAGCATTTGGCGCTTTAAAAGACAAAAATTTAAAGGTAAAATTTCCTGATAGAACTGTGGCTACCGTAGATCATATTGTGCCAACAGACAATCAGAGTAGGCCTTTCAAAGATAATCTTGCGGAACAAATGATTGAAACACTTGAGAATAATTGCTTAGAACATAAAATAAGATTTTTTAATATTGGTAGTGGTAATCAAGGAATAGTTCATGTGGTTGCTCCAGAATTAGGGCTAACTCAGCCAGGAATGACAATAGCTTGCGGAGATTCACATACTTCAACTCATGGAGCTTTTGGGTCAATTGCTTTTGGGATAGGTACAAGCCAAGTAAGAGATGTTCTTGCCACCCAAACCATAGCCATGAACAAATTAAAGGTAAGGCAAATTTGGTGTGAAAATCAATTATCTAATGGGGTTTTTGCTAAGGATTTAGTACTTCACATTATTAATAAACTCGGTGTAAAGGCTGGGGTGGGTTTTGCATATGAGTTTGCAGGGCCTGCGATTAATGCATTATCAATGGAAGAGAGAATGACTATATGTAATATGTCTATTGAAGGAGGAGCAAGATGCGGTTATATAAACCCTGATGAAAAGACTTTTAGTTATATTAAAAACAAATTATGCGCACCAAAAAACGAGCATTGGGACAATGCACTCAAATGGTGGGAATCACTAAAAAGTGACGAAAATTCAATTTATGATGATGTAATTAAAGTAGATGCATCAAAAATAGAACCAACCGTTACTTGGGGGATTACTCCCGGCCAAAGTATAAGCATTAATCAACAAATACCTCTTTTAAATGAATTGTCCCCGAATGACAAATTAGTTGCTGAAGAGGCTTTTGAATATATGAGTTTCAAGCCAGGACAATCAATAAAAGATATTCCTGTAGAAGTTTGTTTCATAGGCAGTTGTACAAATGGGCGAATCAGTGACTTGAGAATTGCAGCTAAAGTATTAAAAGACAAAAAAGTATCTAAGAATGTAAAAGCATTTGTAGTACCTGGCTCAGAAAGAGTAGCCAATAAAGCAAAACAAGAGGGTCTTGATAAGATATTTAAGGATTCTGGATTTCAATGGAGAGAGCCAGGCTGCTCAATGTGTTTAGCGATGAATTCAGATAAGTTAATAGGTAATCAAGTTAGTGCTAGTTCTAGTAATAGAAATTTCAAGGGCAGACAGGGATCTCCTAACGGGAGGACACTACTTATGAGCCCAGCAATGGTTGCTGCTGCTGCAATTAATGGCAAAGTCTGTGACGTTCGAGAATTTATCAACTAATGAAATCCGAGTTTACCCCACCAATTGGAAAAATTACAAAAATAAACGGGCAATGTATCTCCTTGATTGGTAACGACATTGATACAGATCGAATAATTCCAGCACGTTTCTTGAAGTGTATCAACTTTGATTCATTGGGTAAATCTGTTTTTGCAGATGATAGAAAAAATTTAAAGGGAAGACATCCTTTTGACCTAGAGGACAACAAAAATGCCTCAATACTAATTGTTAATAGCAATTTCGGATGTGGTTCCAGTAGAGAGCATGCTCCCCAAGCACTTATGAGATGGGGTATAAAAGCGATTATAGGCGAGAGTTTCGCTGATATTTTTTATAGTAATTGTATAGCAATTGGAATTCCCTGTTTTACGCTTGCGAGAGAATTAATACAAAAACTTCAAAAAAATAAAAATGATAAATGTTTATTTTTAGAAATTGATCTGAAAAAACTTATAGCAAAATCAAAAGATTTAAATTTCAATCTTGAGATTAAGGAAAGCTCAAGAAAAATGTTTATGTCAGGGGAATGGGACGCTACTTCAACATTACTTGAGAATGAAAATTTAATAGAAAATAAATTTACCAAATTACCCTATGTAAAATTTAATAATAATTTGTTTTAGCTATTTAAATCCAAATAGACTAAAAGAAATACCTCCCGCTTTATTATGAGGTTGGTAAAAAATACCAACTTCATAGGATCTTGTTTTCCAATTTAAAGAAATTTTAGAATCTATAAATTCACCATAATCATTTGAATTGTTTGTTAAGTTCAAAATCCCAAAACTCTTGAGAATAACAGGTCCATATAATTGCTGATCATAAGAAATATTTAAGGTGAAGTCCTCATAGTTCTGATCAAACTTAAAAAAACTATCGCCACTATCAAATTTATAGAAAGGTAAAATATTTATTCGAGTATAGTCAAAAATTTTATTTTTAAAATTACCAAATATTAATTCTGGGCCTATACCTAGCCCTAAATATTCTTGATGATTTCCATTTTCATAGAAAGAATATGATCCCTCTAATCTTGTATTAAGACTTAATCCTTTTGTGATTGGTTCAGGAATGTACTTATATGTAATATCAATAGATTTCTTATTAGGATTTACAATACTAATTGGAAATTTCTGATCAAGAGAATAAAACAAATTACCTTTTAGGCTAGTTACAAGATTTTTTGTATTTAAAGCCTCAGCTGTTAATTTGGCCAAACCTAAAGATAACAATTCTGACTTTTTGATGCCATCAGTAATCCAAGTATTTTCTTTTTGCAATTTTGAACCATAACCAGAGTAAATTTCTGCTTCACCTAATGAACCATTCCAAACCCTCTCTCTATAAACTCCATAAAAACTTTTTTTCCATTCTGAATCTAATAAATCAATTTCTTTACTCAATTCAGTTTTAAATCTAAATGCATCTGAAAATTTATTGAAATCAAGAGAATTTAAATTCTTTTCTATTTCTAAATCCCAATTTTTTATTGTGCCTTTTATCTGGGATTTTAAAGCAAAATAATCTTCAAAACTTGAATTTCTCT
Organism: Prochlorococcus sp. AG-355-I20; assembly: GCA_003280895.1. GTDB lineage: Bacteria > Cyanobacteriota > Cyanobacteriia > PCC-6307 > Cyanobiaceae > Prochlorococcus_A. The sequence goes on from QCDM01000002.1 coordinate 128,787, forward strand.
TAACCCTATCTGAAGTTATTGATTCCCCCTTGTTTACAAAACTTTTTGTATAGCCTTTAAGTGAGCGTTGAATCAAGAATTGAGGTTCTAAATCAAGAACAAAATCATCATTTATTTCTATTGAGTTAATTCTTCTCCCGATAAAATATCCATCCTTATCTAAGTCTTCATATCCAAAGTTCCATGTATTTACAGGTTGATTCTTTTTAAAATCAAAATTTCTACTGCCTAACCAAAAGGGGATTGATACTTTTTCGTCAAGAATTAAATAATTTAATGAAGATTTAAATCTAAGTTTTTCATTAGTAGGGAAAACTTCTAATGAATTTATTACTAATTTTGCTTGTTTTAATTCAAGTAAATCATTACTAAATATAGCCTTCTTACTTTTCCATTTATCGCCATCTATGGTCATTTTTTTTGTTAAAAACAACCAATTCTGTACATTGTCAGGAGTATTTATAACTTTCTTTTTATTTAAATCAATTAAATTTTCTAACTTTGTAGAATCTGATAAGCTGAAATTTAAAGATATGTCATCAATCAAGGTATTGGTATTGATAACGCCCTTAACATCTAATAGATAACCTTTGTCACTAATAAAACTGTATTCAAGTTGTGAAACTCTAAAGATTTGATTTCCTAATATGAATGTTATATTTCCTTTTGCTTCAATTTTTTTATTTAACTTGTCGTATATTAATTTATCAGCTTTAAGGAGTTTGCCTCTATAAGAAACAGACACATTACCCTCTGCATAAATAACATTACTTATTTCGGACTGTTTATCCGATTGTATTATTAATTCTTTTTGTTTTTTGGCTTCAGCAACTAAAAGCGAATCTGTTTTTTTCTTTAAAAATTTTAGATAATCAGTATTATCATCAAAATCATTCTTGAAAGTGTTATTTTGAGAGTTTGATGAAATTTCTAAATTAGATGCATTTGATAAAATTAATTTTATATTCCGATCATTTATATTTTTATTAAATTTTAATGGCTCAGCTGATTTTAACGGCTGAATGAAATTAATAAAAATGAAAGAGAAAAATATTGCCTTTTGGGATATTCCTGAAAACAATTTAAGAATTTACTAAAATATCAATCTTGAGGACTTTCTAGATCTTTTCTATTGGGTGTTCTTGTTGGATCACTTGCTAAAAATCCGAAAAGAAATATTCCAACAAAGAAAAAGACAATAGTGTAAACAGAAATTTTTAAAGCGAGCATGGAATTACAAGTGCTGACAGATTTATATCCTATTAAATTTATAATTAAACTATGATTAATTGTTTACTTTTTGTATTTTTGGTAAATTTTGAAATACTTTAAGAGAGATTAATCGTCATGATCATCCCAAGGATCAGTAAGCTTTGCTGCTTTAGGTCCAAAGGCAGTCCAAAGACCAAAACCAGTCAAAGCTAATAGTAAAGCCAGAATTGTTACTGCTATAGAAACTGCAGGATCTGGAGCTGATGATAAAGTTTGCATCAATTTTGCTAAGTTTGTAAACAATTTATGTATTAGTTCTTATACAATAGCGAAATAGTACTCGATTTTGTGAATTTAACATGGGTCAAAAAACAGCATTAGGAAGTCTTTTAAAAGCAATTGGCAATTCAGGTCAAGGGAAAGTTGTACCTGGCTGGGGAGCAGTTCCTGTAATGACAGTAATTGGTCTACTTCTTTTGGTTTTCTTAGTTATTCTTCTACAAATTTATAACCAATCCTTACTACTACAAGGTTTCTCAGTAGATTGGAACGGAAACTAAATTTCTGAAATTTTCTCAAAAAGTTATTTGGTTATGTGAAAATTGCCAAATAACTTTTTTTAATATTTTTGTTTTTATTAATTAGTTATATTTTATATATATTCATAATTCTCAAACAAAAAGAGATTTAGAAATTAACAATGAAAGAAATATTTTTGATTGGATTAGGAAATCCTGGTAAAAAATTCTCAAAAAGTAGACATAATATAGGTTTTTTACTACTTGAACATCTCTCGAAAAAATATAATTCAAATTTTTTATTAAAAGATAAACTTAAAAGTTCCTGCTCTGAATTTCAAATCAATGATTCTACTTTCAGATTATTTTTACCAAATACGTTTATGAATAACAGTGGTGATGCTGTCCGAGCAATAGTTGATTGGTACAAAATCAATTTAGATCAGATTTTCATAATAGTCGATGATAAAGATCTACCCCTTGGAAAAATAAGATTTAGAAGAAAAGGAAGCTCAGGGGGACATAACGGACTAAAAAGCATCATTGAACAATTGCAGACACAAAACTTTAAAAGAATAAGAATTGGTATTGGGTCACCTCCTCTATCAAAAGGAAAAAATAATTTCAATACGATTTCACATGTATTAGGAAATATTTCTCTAGAAGAAAAATCAATATTAGATAAAGTGTATAAGAGAGTAATAGAATCCCTCGAACAAATTAATATTAAAAAAGAAGAATACATTATTAATGATTTAAATTCTTTTGATAAAGACCAACCTTAAAATGCGTTCAAAACCTGAAACAATTGCTTATCTTAGAGTTAAGGAATATTGCTTTTCAAAAAAGCAAATTCAGGGAGTAGTAGAAGCTAGTCAATTTAAATGGACTTTTACATACTTCTTTAATAAAGGTTTATTAACGGTAAATCCACCTTTGGGAAGAGCATTAATTGAGAATGCCTTATTGAGATTTTTATTAAAAAAAGATTATGAACTAGAAGCAGGGAATCAATATAAGTTCACTATTTCAGCCAAGTTTTAAAATCAAAATTTTGATTCAAAGTGAACTTCGTTTTGCAATAATCTTCTAAAATTATCAAAGCAGATATTGCATCAAGGTTTTTATTAAGAATAAAAACCTCTCTAGGCATTAAAAACTTCAGACCAGTAATTGGAAAAAGTTCGAAATATCTTGCTTTAGCTCTATAGGTTGTATTTTTTTCCTCAAAAGTAATTATTTCTTTTTTAAAAAAATTTAGTTTTTCTTTAATTTCTCTACTAGTGGTACCATTGCCAATAATAATTTGTGATATTTTCTCAGTGGTAATTAATTTTCTGACATAATCCTCAAGCAATTCACTTTTAACAATGATTGCCTCATAAACTTTTTTTTCAGTTATATCAGCTAAGACTAAGCCGCATTTACTTTTTCCGGGATCAATAGTTATTACTCTAGACATTCAAGAGGCAATTTTTAAAATATTTATTTCAACTACTATAGGTTCTACAGTTTTACTATCTCTCAAAGATACTACTTCTAATTTAAATTTGATATTTTGATTTTTTTGAAGAAAATCTCTAATTTTTTTTACAAAATTTCCATTTGTTTTAATTTCACTAACTTGTGATCCTTTTGATTTAATTTCGTCCCTTGTTTCTCTAAGCAGTGATTTAATTTTTAAATTGATTGATTGAAGATTTAAATCACTTTCTCCCAGAATTGAACTTGTAATAACATCCCCTTTTTTGACTATAAATTTATTCTCTAATAAATCAGGAGATACAAAAACATAATTATCACCTTTTAAAACATTTGTTGCTGATTTTATTAGTAAAATCCAGTTACCACCATTAGCTGCTATTGTCTGAATTTTTGTAATATCACTAGGTCTCCACAAAAGAATATTTTTTGCTTCTTTATTATTTGGAATAACAATTTGCCTTACAAATTTATCAGCTTCATTGTAGATTTTTGTAAAATCTAGTTTTACATTTGAGCTAGATTTGATTTCAGCTATAAATAAAGTTTGTCCTCTTTTAATAACAATATTACCTCTCCTAAATTCTTTAATATTATTTTTTAATTGATTTAACTCCTTTTCTTTTTGAATAATTTTACCTTCAAGTTCCTTTTGTTCTTGCTGTAAAGGGATTAAAGCCTTTTTACTTTCATCTAAAGTTTTTTGCAGAAAAGGAATATCAACAAAAAGCCTTTGTCTGAATTCTTCACTTATTAGAATCAATAATCCTATTGATATTGAACTAATAAAACCACCAGTAATAATAGTTATTATAGTTGCTGTTTTTTTCGGTCTTAACTTTAAGATACTAAACCTTGCTTTGCCAATCTTTGTCCCAAGAATATCCCCGAATGGTGCAATTAATCCTCCCAGAAATATTAAAAAAACAATTAAAATCCAAGCCACACTTTTGCTTATACTCAGTACATCATAATTTACGATGAATCAATTAAATCTTTTTGCAAGAGCAATTGGATCGAAGACTGTAATCTTTTTTCTTTCAATATTAAGGAGCCCTGAATCCTTTAAATCACCCAATAATCTCGTAATGGTTACTCTTGTAGAACCAATTGCTTCAGCAATTGCCTGATGCGAAAGCCTTAAATCTATCGTAATACCTTTTTCACCTGCAACTCCAAAGTCTCTACAAAGGACCATTAAAAAACTTACTAAACGAGAAGACATATCTCTATGTGTAAGAGTTTCTATCATTGTTTCAGTTTGCAGGATTCTACTTGAAAGCCCCTGTAAAAGTAACAGTCCTACTGATGCATCTTCCTCAATAGCTCTTAAAACAGAATTTGCAGGTGCTGTTATCATCTCAACTCTTGTGAATGCTATGGCATGGTAAAAACGATCGGATCTATGGCCTGTTAGAAGAGATAAAACACCAAAGAGACTATTCTCTCTTAAAAGAGCAACAGTTATTTCTTCACCTGACTCATAAACTCTTGAAAGTCTTACTGCCCCTCTTCTTATAAGGTACACCCTTTCAGCAGGGTCTCCAGGGAAGAATATTGTTTTAGACCTCTCAACCATTTCTGTGCTTGCACCATCAAGACCTTTAATAACTTCCATTAAAGTTCTATTGATTGGAAAACGTTCTCCAATAGAGTTGAATTTACTTTGTCCGGATTGTTGCGAACTAAAGCTGTTGAATCCTCGAGAAGCAGGTATCATAAATATCTTGACTATTAAAAAATTTAAGGAGACACCCTGAAATATCTTGTATCAACAGTAACAATTTTTAATTCTTATCAGTTTATCAACAAGCTTTTTTCAGTCAGTTACAAATTGCTTAACCCTTTTTTAAGTAAAATTACACTATATGCAGCGTCATTAGTTTCTAATTATACTGCATGTAGAAAGAATCTAAATAATGGTTATTAGCTCGTCTCATATTTATTCCAAAGGTAATCTTGATGTTGTAAAAAAAAATACTGCTAACAAAATTAACGTAAAAAAATTTTCACAAAACGGGCAAATTCAAATCTATCAATCTTCATATAGAGGCAGCTACACAGCTGTTATTAGAGACTCTCTAAGAAATGCTGCTCTTGGCAGGAAAGTGCTACTAATACAATTTATGAAAGGAGGGGTTAAGCAAGGAGTTGATAATCCACTAGAGCTATGCGGTAATTTAACCTGGGTAAGATCATCACATTCCTTTGATCAATATAATTCTAAAGCAATTGAAAATAATAAAAATTTAAAAAAATCTATTCATGAATCTACTATTGAATTATGGAATTTTTGTAAAAAAGAATTGCAGTCCGGAGAGAATGACCAAATAATACTTGATGAAATTTTTTTAGCTATTGACATGAAAATTATCGATAAAGATGATTTGATTTCAACACTTGAAAACCGATTTATATCAGGAGATGTAATCCTTACTGGTACAGATATACCTAAAGATTTTTTATTGATGGCTAACCAAATTACCGAACTTCGCTCATAAAACAATGCTAAAAAATGATCTCTGGATAAATCAAAAAGCTTCGGAAGGTATGATAAAACCCTTTCAATCAAATTTGGTGAGACATCTTGAGCCAGACAATAAACAAAAGCCAGTTTTAAGTTACGGATGTTCTTCTTATGGCTATGATTTAAGACTGTCATCAAAAGAATTCCTAATTTTCAGACATATCCCGGGGACTGTGATGAACCCCAAAAAGTTTAATCCTAATAATCTAGAGAAAACTGTTCTTCACCATGATAATGATGGTGACTTCTTTATTCTTCCTGCTCACTCCTATGGTTTAGGAGTTGCTTTAGAAAAGATGAAAGTGCCAGAGAATATAACTGTAATCTGCATAGGCAAAAGTACTTACGCACGACTTGGAATTATTGTTAATACGACGCCTGCAGAGGCAGGGTGGGAAGGTCATCTAACTTTAGAGTTTAGTAATAGCTCAGGTGCAGATTGCAGAATATATGCTGAAGAGGGTATTTGCCAACTACTCTTCTTTGAAGGTGATCCGTGCTCTACAACTTATGAAGATAGAAGAGGTAAATATCAAAACCAACCAGAAAAAGTTACTCTTGCAAAGATCTAAAATGAGTAAAGTTGAACTAATTTCGCTAACTCCTGATGCAGAAAAAACAATGGCTTACATTGCAAGAGTTAGTAATCCAAAAAATCAGGAAAATGAAGACTATTCGAAATTATTGAGTTATTGCATTAAAAATGAACATTGGAGTGTTTTTGAACAGTCATTTATGACTTTACAAATAGAAACTAACCGAGGAATCGCTGCCCAAATTTTAAGACATAGATCATTTACTTTCCAGGAATTCTCGCAGAGATATGCAGATAGTTCTCAATTGGGGAATATCCCCTTACCAGAGTTAAGGCGTCAAGATTTTAAAAATAGGCAAAATTCAATTCCTGATCTCCCTGATGAGTTAAAAAAAAGATTCAATGAAAAAATTGCTTTACATTTTCAGGCTGCTTCAGAATTATATGAAGATTTACTTGCTGAAGGCGTAGCCAAAGAATGTGCGAGATTTGTTCTACCTTTAGCAACTCCAACAAGAATCTATATGTCTGGATCATGCAGATCGTGGATCCATTACATTCATTTAAGATCAGCTCACGGCACCCAAAAAGAACACAAGTCTATCGCCCAGAATTGCAAGTCTATTTTTAAAAAAAGTTTTCCGATTGTATCAAAATCTTTAGAATGGTAAAAATTATCCATGACTACGAGGACTAACCTCATTATTTTTATATTCTTGAATTGTTGAAAATTCTGAATTAATAATTTCCTCATGAGGTTTATCTTTTTTTTCTATATTATTTATAGATTTTCTTATTGTTATTTCATCTTGTTTACCAATAAAAGTAGATATTAGATTACCCCTTTTATCAAAAAGATTAACTTGAGGAATACCATTTACAGCAAACTTCTGGATGTAATTACCCCATTTTTGATTATCAACATTTAAAAAAACAAAATTAATATCTTTTTCATATTCATCTTTAAAAGCAGAAACTTGTGGTGCCATTTCTTTGCAAACTTCACACCACTCAGCATAAAATTCAAGAAAAGTAGGCTTATTATTTGTAAAAGCTATTTCAGGGTCAACAGATAATTCTCCAAAACTCTTTAGAAGATAAGTTGATTTAAAAAAGAAATTTCTAAACAAAAACAAGCAAATGATAACAATAGATATAATCAAAATAATTATTGTTTTTAAATTCGTCTTTAAGATTTGCTCTAGACTCTCAGATTGCACTATTAAGGAATTGCTAACTAAAAACATCTTAAATAAGTTAAACAAATAAAGAGAATTGAAATCTATAAGCTTTTAATCAACTGATAAAATAATAATTAAATAATTATCAAAATTTATTTGATTCCTGAAATCTAATTATGCAATCAATCTTTGGAACTGATGGAATAAGAGGAAGATTTAATGAAGAGATAACCTATTCACTAGCCTACAAAGTAGGATATGCTCTAGGTTCGATCTTAGAGAAGAAAAGTCCAATAATCATAGGAAGGGATACAAGAATAAGTGGAGATATTCTTCTTCAGGCAATAACTCAAGGTTTAAACGATAGTGGTAAAAAATTTATAAATCTTGGAATCTGCCCTACCCCAGCTATACCTTTTTTAATCAAACATGAGAACCTGAGTGGTGGGATCATGATATCTGCAAGTCATAATCCGCCAGAATATAATGGCATAAAAATTTTTGATCATAATGGTCAAAAAACTACAAAATATTTTGAAAATAAAATTCAAAAATTAATTCAAGAAACAAATCTTAATATCTCAGTTCCTAGAAAAGTGATCCCCCGCAATATAAATAAAGATCTTATCGATATTTATATCAAAAGCCTAATCCAAACAATGGGTGAAGAAAATCTAAGCGGTTTGAAAATAATATTAGATACATGCTATGGATCAGCGGCAACATGCGCAAAAAAAATTTTTCAGTCTCTTGGTGCTGATGTAAAAGTTATTAATAACTCTAAAAATGGTTCGAAAATTAATATGAACTGTGGTTCTACTAACCTCAAACCATTAAAAAAAGCATTAAGAGAGAGTCCTGCAGATATGGGTTTTAGCTTCGATGGAGATGCCGATAGAGTAATTGGGATAGATTCAAAAGGTAATGTTTTAGATGGAGATCACATACTTTTTCTTTGGGGTAGAGAACTTATGGAACAAAAAATTCTCACAAATAATTTATTAATTTCAACGCAAATGGCAAACTTAGGTTTTGAAAAGGCCTGGAAGAAAATTGGCGGAATTTTATATAGAACTGATGTAGGAGATAAACATGTGCATGATGCAATTAAGGAAAAAGGAGCAGTTTTAGGAGGTGAGCAGTCAGGTCATATACTTTCAACAATTAATAACTTTTCTGGAGATGGAATATTGACTGCACTTCAAATTTCTAAATTTTGTAAAAAGAAAAATATTAATTTAAATGATTGGCTTAAAAGTAGTTTCGAACCTTATCCTCAAAAACTAACCAATATCAATTTAGATTTTAATATTAATAAATTAAATCCTGAAACCAAAAATTTGATCGATCAAAATATAGGATTTTTTCAGAAATTATATTCGGATAATTGTAGAGTTTATATAAGGCCTAGCGGCACAGAACCCGTTATGAGAGTTTTAGTTGAGGCCAAAAATCATAGGAAAGTTAATTCTTTATCAAGCGAAATAACAAACAAACTCTTTTTAGAAATTGATAAAATAACAAATCAAAGATGAATTAAATTTTTATATAAATTTTTTCATAAATATCAAGTTGGTTAACAATCACGTACTTTTCCCTATCAGTTTTAACTTTAATTGGATTAAAACTTTCGGAACAATTAAAATCTTTTTTATCTATTGTTTTAAAATGAAAATTACTTGAAATGGTGCAATCCATATAATCGAATAAATCCTTTACATCTGTTTTGATAAAAATTAGCGTTCCTTTTTGCAATGAATTTGAGAGCATATTAATAAATCCTGGCTGAATTACACGCCTTTTATAATGCCTCTTTTTAAACCAAGGATCAGGAAAATTAAAAGAAATACTTTTTAGATTTTTGATAATAAATTTATTTTGGACATCATTCAAAATATTATTAGCATTACCAAATATAAAATATAGATTTTTGATTTCTCGTTGAATAACTTTTAATTTAGCTTTTTTGACTAATTTCTCACGGATTTCAATTCCTAAATAGTTCCAACTAGTATTAACTAAAGCCAAATCAAATAGAAACTCACCAGCAGCACAACCTATATCCAAATGTAGATTTAATTTAGAATCATCAAACATTTCGCTCAAAATGGGAATTCCCTCAATTTGATTGAAATTACTACTAAGGGGATTTACATGCTGTCTCATAAAATTATCAACATATTCCCAAGCAATAATTTAATGATGCATAATATTCATAACTATGACAATAGTAAGTTCAAAAGTAATAGTTTGATGTTTAATTATTATGTGTTTAAAAAAAAGTTTTGAACGTTTTTAATCAACTTTCTATTTGGCTATCCTTTCAACTTTCAATAATTTTCCTTATTGGTATTCCTGTTACTTTATCCTTCTGGTCAATTAAAAAAAGAAATAAAGCAGTTACTAAACTCTTATCAATTTATTGGAAAGTATCTCTTTTATTTTTTATAAGCCTTCTACTTTTAATAGGAAAGTATAATTATGCTCTTGTGATAACAAATATTTCAACATTATTAATGACAGTTTCAGTTTGGTTTTGGAACGATATTAATGATGAATTAAGAGAATACGATTTTTCTTACTCCCTTACCACAACGACAAAAATATGGAGATGGACGATAACTTTTATTTCTCTCAATTTCTTTATTCAGAGTTTACAAAACTTCAACTGTTTTTCTTTTATTAATTCTGATGCGTGTGCAATATGGCTTCAGCCTTCTTCAAATTTATATACTCTAATTAAGAATTTATTTAATTTTTTCTTTGGAGCTAACTTTACCCAGCCGATATCAAAATTCTTAGGATTATTTTCATTATTAATCTATATTTTAGGCCTTATTCAATGGTCAATAATCAAATTACCTAAAAATGGAAGAAACTCTTGCTTCTCAGAAAATGGCAAAAATTGATTTAATAAATAGTCTTGAAAAAATAAGTTCAGAGATACCTGATAGGATACTTAAACTAGAGGGATGCATTCTAAAAGAATATCAAAAAGAAAAATTAGAAATAATCATTTTCAGAGGTTACAGTAGCTCAACAACTCATCCAATTGAAATTGATTCAGAAAAAAAAGTAATAACACTTTCTTATACAATTACAAATTTTAAACTTTTTAAAGCACCCTTAACAGAAACCGAAGAAAATTTTATAAGAGAAAGTCAAAACTCAGTTTTCTTTTTGAATCAAAAAAACTGGATTTAAATATATTCAAAATTAATAATATTTGAACATCTTTTGCATAATTTTGTATTTTGGATTCCATTAAAAGTTTCTTTTTGATAATGCCAACATCTATCACATTTTTGACCTTGAGCTTTATTTATTTGAATTTTACCAAGTACATTATTATCAATAATCAGAGAATTCTCCACCAAATCTGTTACCACTTGGAAGTTTGATACTATAAGCCAATCTCTAAATAAATCTACATCTTCATTACCAGATTCTTTTAGCCAAGTCAGTGAATCTTTTAAAGCTTTATCTTCAGGTAAATAATTAACTTCAGTTTCCAAAGCTGCTCCAATGATCTGTTTGTTCCTGCATACTTCTATAGCCTTGTTAATTTCAACTCTCAAATTTCTTAAATTTGCAATGTGCTCATTAAGTATTTGATTTTTCCATGACTGCGAAAATATTGGCCATCCTCTTTGAAAGACTGATTTTTCTTCAGTTGAATATGGAATATTTTGCCAAATATCTTCAGCCATATGACAAAGCACTGGAGAAATAAGTACTGCTAAATTTTCAACAACTTTTGACATGACGAACTGACAAGACCTTCTCCTGAATTGTGATTTAGAACTTACATATAACCTATCCTTCGCAATATCCAAATAAAAATTTGATAAATCTACAACGCAAAAACTTTGCAAAATTTGAAAAAATTTTGAAAATTCATAATTTTCATAAGCATTTGATATTTGATCAGTAACTTCAACTAATCTGCCTAACATCCATTGATCTAAGAGGGGCAATTGATCAATCTCAAAACTATCAATTTTAGGATCATAATCATGAATATTACCTAGAAGATATCTTGCAGTATTACGAACTTTTCTATAAACGTCTGAAAGTTGCTTGAGTATATTGGAACCAATTGGAACGTCTACTGAATAATCTACAGAGCTAACCCATAGCCTTAAAACATCAGCACCATAAGCAGGATCAGTTTTTTTATTATTACCTCCATTAATAATTTTATTTGGATCAACAACATTTCCCAAAGATTTGCTCATTTTTCTTCCGTTTTCATCAAGTGCAAAACCATGAGTTAAAACTTTTTTATATGGAGGTTTATTATTGACTGCAACAGATGTTAGCAAAGAAGACTGAAACCATCCTCGATGTTGATCTGAACCCTCTAAATAAAGATCTGCTGGATACTTTAATTCACTTCTTAGTTCACATACTGCGGCCCAGCTAGATCCTGAATCAAACCAAACATCCATTGTATCTGTTCCTTTTTTCCAAAGATCAGATTCTTTTGCATAATTTTCCGGCAAAAGATTCTTAACATCCCAATCCCACCAAATATCTGCTCCATGTTCACTAAAAAGTTCTTGAATATGATTAATTATTTCTTTGTTAAGGAGAATGTCATTACCATTTTTTTTATAAAAAACTGGAATAGGGACTCCCCACGACCTTTGTCTAGAAATACACCAATCTCCTCTACCAACAACCATAGAATAAATTCTTTTCTTTCCAGTTTCTGGCATCCATTCAACATCTTCGATTGCCTTTAATGCAGATGATCTAAAGCCATTTACAGATGCAAACCATTGTTCTGTTGCCCTAAAAATAGTTGGTTTTTTGGTTCTCCAATCATACGGATATCTATGCTTATAATTTTCTTGTAATAGAAGCAAATTATTTCCTTTTAAATGTTCAATAATTAAATCATTTGCATCTTTAAGGACATTTGATCCTTTGAATTGACCAGAATATTCATTTAAGTTACCTTTTTCATCAACGACACATGTTATTGGTAAATCATATTTTTGACCCACAATAAAATCATCTATACCATGACCAGGCGCAGTATGAACAATTCCAGTCCCTGATTCTGTAGTAATATAATCACCTCCAATTACAATTCTGCAATTTTTATTCTTACAGGGATGTTGATATTCAATATTTTCCAATTTGGAGCCTTTAACCTCTAAAAGCACCTTGAAATCTTTATTAAATTTCTTACTTATTTCAGAAGATAAATCCTCAGCAAAAAGGTAAATTTTCTTCTCTTCATCGATAGCAAATACGTACTTTATTTTTGGATTTACTGCAACTGCTTCATTTGCAGGTATGGTCCAAGGAGTAGTGGTCCAAATTGTTATGAAAGAATTATTTTGAAAAAAATCTTTATTGATATTAAGGTTTTCTTGGATGGAATTTAATAGAAATTCCTCAGGTATTTTAGTGATTTTTAATGAAACATAAATGCTTTTTGAATAATGTTCGTCAGGGTATTCTAATTCTGCTTCTGCAAGTGCAGTCCTTGAACTTGGACTCCAATGCACAGGTTTAAGACCTCGATATATATAGCCATTTAAAAACATTTTCCCAAATACTCCAATCTGAGCAGATTCATAACTTTTCTTAAGAGTTAAGTAAGGGTTATTCCAATCTCCCCAGATGCCCCACCTTTTGAAACCCTCCTTCTGATTATTAATTTGGGTATGGGCATAATCTGTTGCTTTTTTTCTTAAATTTAGAGTGTCAAGATTCTTTCTTTCATCAGATTTTAAATTCTGAAGAACTTTTAATTCAATAGGTAATCCATGACAGTCCCAACCGGGTACGAAATGAACCCTAAACCCTCTTAAGGTTTTGTACTTATTTATTATGTCCTTTAAAACTTTATTAAGGGCATGACCCATATGAAGTGCTCCATTTGCATAAGGAGGGCCATCATGTAATGTAAATATTTCGCCTGAATTGCTTGAACCTAATTGGAAATCAATATCATTTTTAGCCCAAAAATTCTGAATCTCGGGTTCCCTTACAACTGAGTTAGCACGCATTGAGAAGTCAGTTTTTAGTAAATTTAAAGTTTCTTTATAAGAAAAGTCTGATTTTTGTTCTTTGCTATTTTGAGATTTCATACGACGATAAAAGAAATATTGGTGATCAAAAGAATTATTTAAATAAATCTAATTCATTCTATTCTTTCTTAATTGACCTGTAGTTTTTTGGGATGTTTAAATAACCAATTTATTTAAATTCAGACTTTTATATTATCATTTTTATCATTTCTTACCCACTTTTTTTGGGATGTATTTTTATTATTGCTACCAAAATTAAGAAAATTTGAAGATTTAATTAAATCACCAAACACCAGATTAATAGATTCTAATATTTTCGAAAAGTTATTTTTAAACTCCAAAAAGGTAGTTAATTTTTTCTTTTCGTAATCTGTTAATTGGTACCACCTAGATAAAAAAAGCTCCACTAGATAAAAAATAACTAGTACAGTTAAAAAGAGGAAAATTACAAAGAATGATACATCCAATATTTTATTTTTAATTATTAATATCAAACCTATTAATAAATTTAAAAAAGCTTTTATTAAGTCTTTTGGTTTGCCGAGCTCAAGATAAATTATCGGTACAGTTAGAAAAATGGTCCCAATTGCAATATAAAAAGTTCCCAAACAAAATATCAAAGTACTCATAAAATTAGCTGCTTAATTAAATTATAAGAGTGGATATGGATAAGCAAACTATCTATCAGAATTCCCTTAAGTGCGGTCGGGGAGACTTGAACTCCCACACCCGAAGATACGAGTACCTAAAACTCGCGCGTCTACCAATTCCGCCACGACCGCTCAAATAAAATAATAATTGAAAGAGGTTTATTTTAAAAATTTTTTTTCTTAAGATGATTAATTTGACACATTAAAATAGATTAAAAATCTCTTAAAAGAAATTTTTTATGCTTGAACAAGCAATCACCTTAGAATATTAGTTATATTATTTAAAGAATAAAAGAAATGATTTCAAATTTAACCAGTAAAAATACAACGAAAAATACTAATTCTTCCAAAACATTTAATTGGCAAAAAGAGATTAAAAATTACGTAGATCCGCCAAGTTTTTGGAATCCAACATTAGGTTTATTTTTTGGTGGATATTTTCTTGCTTTTCTAAGCATATGGCAATGGTATAGAGGTGTTTGGCCTCTACCTTTACTGGTAGCCACCGCGTTTTTAGCTTTACATATTGAAGGTACTGTTATTCATGATGCTTGTCATAAAGCTGCTCATCCAGTTCCTTGGATAAACCAAGCAATGGGTCATGGCTCAGCAATTTTATTAGGGTTTAGCTTCCCAGTATTTACAAGAGTTCATTTACAACATCATATTCACGTAAATCACCCCAAAAATGATCCAGATCATATTGTCAGTACTTTTGGTCCGATTTGGCTAATTGCTCCAAGATTTTTTTATCATGAGCTGTTTTTCTTTCAAAGAAAACTTTGGCGAAAGTATGAACTACTACAATGGGGAATAGAAAGATCCATTTTTATAACAATTATCTTGGCAGGTTTGAAATTCGACTTTATGAATTTAATTTATAATTTATGGTTCGGTCCAGCATTAATGGTAGGAGTCACTTTAGGAATATTTTTTGATTATTTGCCCCATAGACCATTTCGATCAAGAAATAAATGGATAAATTCTCGAGTTTATCCAAGCAAATTTATGAATCTATTAATAATGGGACAAAACTACCATCTCATTCATCATCTTTGGCCTTCGATTCCTTGGTTTGAATACAAAATAGCTTATGAAAAAACTAAGCCTTTATTGGATAAAAAAGGGTCCCCTCAAAGAGTTGGGATATTTGAAAGTAAAGAAGACATTTTTAACTTTATTTATGATTTATTAATAGGTGTAAGGAGTCATAGCAAAAAGAGGGGGAAAATAAGAAAAATCATAAATTTATATCCAGGTCTTAAAATAAAAAAATTTTTATTAAAGATAGTCAACAAAACATTTATTGGAAGCAACTAATTTAGTCATTCATTAATAATTTTAGGTACTTTAAAATATTTTTCTTCTCTCGATGGACCCAATTCTAAAATTTCTTCATTGCAATCGGAATTTTTCTTTTCGTCTTTTCTAAATACATTGACAACCTCTATAGCTCTAGTTGTACAGGGGATATTATCTGTATCAATTTTTTCAAGTTGTCTTATATAATCCAATATCTTTTCTAATTGTTCTGCATGGTTATTAATTTCATTCTCATTAAGTTCTAATCTCGCTAATTGAGCAACTTTTTCAACTTCCTCTTTAGTTATTTTTGTCATACCTTTAATATCTTTCTTAATTAAATAATAGTTTATTAAATACAACTTATTTACATATCCTTTGAATTTCTAATAATTAAAAAAAATAATCACATCTTTTTGAAAATCAATATCAATTAATAGCCTTAATTATTATTCTCAGCTAAATATGTTATTAGATAGATATTGAAAAATAGAAGAAGAATTATTTCCAAAAAAGTTTTTTTATCGGCACTCTAAACTTGTTGCTCCTGATTTAATAGGCTGTCACCTCATAAAAAAAAATAATGAGATAGATCAAGTTAAAGGGGTTATTGTTGAAACTGAAGCTTATTCACAGGAAGAAGAGGCCTGTCATGGCTACCGCAAAATGACTGAATCAAACAAATCATTATTTGGCAAACCTGGCACATTTTATATTTACAAATCTTATGGCATTCATCATTGTTTAAACATAGTTACTGATAAAGAAAATTTTGCGAGTGGTGTTTTAATAAGATCAGTTTTTATCTCCAATAAGAATGAAAGATTAGCTTCTGGACCTGGCCTAGTAACTAGAACATTCAGTGTAGACATTTCATTTAACTCACTTGAAGTTCTTAAAAACAAATCTTTATGGATTTCTCCACGAGATTCCACTCTAGAAGAAAAAGATCTTATTCAAACTACGAGAATTGGCATATCAAAGGCAAAAAATATAAAATGGCGTTGGTATCTCAAAAATAGTAGGAGTGTAAGTAAAAGATTAAAAGGTGACAGAACACCTAAATTACAATAATCATTTATCTTTTTAAGCGTAATGCAAATTTGGCCTCATAAACATATCCACACACTAGCTAATTTTTCAATTAAAGATTATGAGTCAGTATTTGAATTAGCTAATAGATTTGATGCACTAAAGAATGCAGGAACAAAAAAGATACCGGCCTTACAAGGGACTTTGGTAACGTCTTTATTTTTTGAAGCTAGTACAAGAACAAAAAATAGTTTTGAGCTTGCAGCAAAAAGACTTTCTGCTGATGTCCAAACGTTTGCGCCATCCTCCAGCTCTTTAACAAAAGGCGAAACAATAATTGATACTGCCATAACTTATTCTGCTATGGGGGCGGACACATTAGTTATCAGACATTCATCAAGTTACATAACCTTTGAGATAGCAAAAAAACTTGATGCAATTAATTCCAAGACTTCGGTTCTTAATGCGGGAGATGGATTACATAGTCACCCAAGCCAAGGATTGCTTGACATCTATACATTAATAAAATTCTTTTCCCAAAAAAAACTGAATCCAGAGGTTTTAAATTCCAAAAGAATCTTAATAATTGGAGACGTTAGTCATTCAAGGGTTGCCAGGTCAAATCTTTGGGCTTTGAGTGCATTCGGCGCAGATATAATCTTATGTGGTCCTAAGGCATTAATACCTGATGAATTTATCAATTTTTTAAAAACCCCTGCTCCAAATCAAACAGAAGATCCTGTTAAATCAAGAGGTTCCATAACAATTTCTAGATCATTGGAAGAATCAATAAAAATTGCAGATGCGATTATTGTTTTAAGACTCCAGAAAGAGAGAATGAAGGAAAATTTACTAAGTAGCATTGATTCGTATAGTTTGGATTATGGCTTAACCCCAGAGAAATTATCTATAAATAATAAAGAAATTCCAATTCTGCATCCTGGTCCAATTAACAGAGATATTGAAATCAGTAGCAAAGTGGTAGATCGATATCCTAATTGCTTAATTAATAATCAAGTTGCAAATGGTATCCCTATAAGAATGGCTTTACTTTATCTATTACAAAAACATAAAAAGTAAATTTATAGCAACTTAAGACTTTCAGTAAAGAAACCATAAAATAATCCCAATCTTAAAGAATCTAATAAAAGTACTAAAAATTTCTTTTTCCTCTCAAATCTAAAATTTCTTCTTAGAACTATTAAAAACTCAATAAAAACTACTGATAAAAAAGCGGCTACAGGATCCATGAGTTCCACAACAGCACTTACCATACCAAGAGAACTTCCAAAAAAGTAGCCGATTAGAAGTGTAATCAATGATATTGAATATCTTCGCCATGGATTATTAGCCCAAATACTTAATGTCTGAATATTTTCAACTATTTTTAGTTGAAATTTTGTCTTTTGAGGTTTTAGAACCATTTTGCATTAAATTAAGCCGCTTCAGAGTTTGATTGAATTTTAGTATTTCCTTCTATTAATTCAAGTAATGCTTCTAACTGAGCCATTAATCCTCTTAATTCGCCTGGTTCAGGGAAAAGGTCATCTTCTTTTATTCCTAAATGCATTTCTCTAAGCTCTTCTCTTAAATATCGTATGTGACTAATGACTTGTTCTTTTTTGGTTTGCGACATGATATGAATTCATTTCAGTTATCTTAAAAAAGAATATTTTTTAAAAGGAGAGATTACATATTTATGATTGAGAATGAAGATAAATGACCTAACAACAATTTGAAAAGATTATGAAAATTGAAAATTATCATATCTTTGAAAATATGTACTTAATTCTTTTATCAATTTTAAATCATTACTTGAGGCATTATTATTAAAGTATATTGACTTTACTCAATATGAAATTCATTTCTGAAAATAAAATATGTGAGGAACTAGTAAATTCTTTTGATGAAGAGATGACCCATGAGCTCGCTAAAAGACTAGAGGAAGACAATTATAATACACCATTTGATGGTTTAAAAGACTGGCACTTACTGCGAGCTCTTGCAATAAATAGACCTGAATTAACAACTAATTATACCCATCTCCTCGATCAGGAACCTTTCGATGAAAACTAAAAGTAAGGACTCCAAAATAAAGGTTCTTTTATTAATTACTGGGAGTATTGCAGCTGTAAGAATTCCATTATTAGTTAGCCAATTAGCGAAAGAAAAATATGAAATAAGATGCGTTTTATCAAAAAATGCGGAAAAATTAATAAAGCCGCTTTCTCTTTCTATTTTAAGTAGGAACGCATGCATTTTAGAAAATGATCAATGGTCTGATAGTCAATCAACACCTCTTCACATAGAACTAATTAATTGGGCTGATATTTTAATCATCGCCCCTTTAACAGCGACAACATTAGCAAAATGGGTCACTGGAAATGCAGATGGATTAATCCCAAGCATCTTAATAGCAAATATAAAGCCAATTATTGTTGCACCAGCAATGAATACACAAATGTGGCTAAATAAAGCTGTCCAAAAAAATTATGAGAATTTGCAGAATTACGGAAATGTTTTGTCTTTGCAACCAAGTGAAGGCCTCTTAGCATGTGATGCTATTGGCATCGGCAAGATACCTCCAAATGATCTCATCCAATTAGCCCTTGAATTTATAGCTTCACACAAACAAAAAAAATATCGAAAAGATTTACTTAATAAAGAAATTTTAATAACTGGAGGGTGTACCTCAGAGAAAATTGACGCGGCAAGACACATTACTAACAAAAGTTCTGGAGCCATGGGCCTACTTCTATCTCAAGTAGCGAGGTTCAGAGGAGCAAAAGTAAAATATGTTCATGGACCTCTGAAAATCGATAAGAATCTCACTGATGGAATAAAAAGATATGAAATTGAAACTAGTGTTGATTTAATAAGGGCACTTAATAATGAAATATCAAATTGCGATTATTTTTTCATGAATGCAGCAGTATCTGATTTTAAGATAACCTCAGATACTTCAGCTAAAATTCCAAAAAATCAAATTAATGCTCATATGAATCAAAACTTTGCGCTAGTCCCAGATATTTTAAAAACAATTAGTAAATCAAAAAAAGATAACCAAGTTTTTGTAGGCTTTTGTGCTTTTACAGGATCTATCGAAGAAGCACGAATATCAATTAAAGAAAAAATTATCCAAAAGGGTTGTGATTTTCTATTTGCAAATCCAATTGATCTTGAAGGCCAAGGATTCGGCTTTTTGGCACAAAATGAAGGTTGGCTGTTCGATACAAACAATATGGAACACTACATTAACAAAACATCAAAAATTGATTTAGCAAATAAATTAATAACCCAAATTATTTCATTAAAAAAATAAATAAAATTTCTTTATTTTGTATTTTTTTGTAATCTTAATCATTAAAAATAATGTAATAGCTTAAAATAATTCAAGTTTTTTAAAATCTAAAAAGCTACGGGTTGTTTCGAGGATTTAAAAGTCCTATCTTTTGTGGTCCTTTCCCTTGTAATATCCGTACTGAACTATTTAGATGACCTTTAATCTATCGTCACAGAACCTTACTGCAACTTTAATTATGAGAATTCGTTCTTTCTTAGCTTTTGTTATTTCAATCTGTATAACTTTTGCTTTCGTACCTGTTAAAACATTTGCTTTTTCTGAAAGAGGAAATGCACAATTCACAGATGTTGTTAATACCGGAAAAGCTAATGATTGCCCTACATTAGACACATCTCTTGTCGGATCAATATCTCTAGGGAATGGAGATAGCCTTAGAGGAATATGCATGCATCCAACAGAAGTTTATGTAAAAGTGCCAGGGACAAAACGAAAAGCTGCAGAATTTGTTTCTACAAAAATTATTAGTCCTAGAAATAACACCACAGTTACAGAAGTTTATGGAGATATAGATTCAGGCACTTTCACTGAAAAGGGTGGTATTGATTTCCAACTTATTACTGTATTAACACCTGGTGGTTTAGAGGTGCCATTTGCATTCTCAGCAAAAGATCTTACAGCTAATTTACCTTCATCTATTGAGCCAGGCACTGAGGTCAGTGGTTCAACATTTACACCTAACTACAGGACTGGTGATTTTCTAGATCCTAAGGCAAGAGCTAAGAATACTGGTGTTGAATATGCTCAAGGTTTAGTTGCATTAGGAGGAGATGACGAAGAACTTGCAAAAGAAAATATTAAAGTTGATGTAAACGGTACTGGCGTTATTACTCTTTCAATCAAGAACGTAGATTCTGACACTGACGAATTTGCTGGTACTTTTGAAGCTATCCAACCCTCAGATACAGATATGGGTTCAAAGGATCCACTTGATGTAAAAATAATTGGGGAGCTTTACGGAAGAAAGGCATAAATCCTAGTTGAGAGAAAAAGGGGGTTAAACCCCTCTTTTTTTTTCAAAATTTTTCTTTATCAATTTTAAAAAATGGAATTACAACAAAAAAATAAAAAAAATACTAATGGACTAATACCGCCTTATGGAGGGGAACTAAAAAATTTAATCATTAAAGATAAAAACCTTAAAAATAATCTCATCTCTAAAGCTACTTATGAGTTTGAATGCAGCGAGAGAAATGCATGTGATGTAGAACTTTTAATGGTTGGAGCTTTTTCCCCATTGGAGGGTTTTATGGATGAAAATAACTACAATTCAGTAATTAAAAATAATAGAGATACAAACGGGTTGCTTTTTGGCTTGCCTATTGTATTTGATTCAAATAATGCAAAAGTAAAAAGTGGAGAGACAATATTGCTTACTTATAAAAAACAAAAAATAGCAGTTTTAGAAGTTATCTCTAAATGGGAGCCTGATAAATCCTTAGAAGCTAAACTTTGTTATGGTACTGATTCTTTAGATCATCCTGCTGTTAAGATGATCTTTAATGAGAGAGGTAGATTTTATATAGGAGGAAGAGTTCATGGTTTAGAACTACCAATTAGAGAATTCCCCTGCAAAACTCCAGAAGAAGTTAGATCTACACTGCCATCAAATCATGATGTAGTTGCATTTCAATGCAGAAATCCAATTCATAGAGCACATTATGAATTATTTACTAATGCCTTACTCTCAGATAATGTCTCCTCTAACTCAGTTGTTTTAGTTCATCCAACTTGTGGGCCCACTCAACAAGATGATATTCCAGGGAAAGTTAGATATTTAACGTACAAAGAATTAGAAGAGGAAATATCTGATGAAAGAATAAAATGGGCTTTTTTACCTTATTCGATGCATATGGCAGGGCCAAGAGAAGCTCTGCAACATATGATAATCAGGAGAAATTATGGCTGCACCCATTTTATTATCGGTAGAGATATGGCTGGCTGTAAGTCATCATCAACTGGTGAAGATTTTTATGGCCCATATGACGCCCAGAATTTTGCGAATAAATGTTCTGAAGAATTAATGATGAAGACTGTTCCTTCAAAAAACTTAGTTTATACCAAGGAAAAAGGATATATTACAGCTGAAGAAGCTAAAGAATTTAATTATGAAATTATGAAACTTAGTGGAACTGAATTTAGAAAGAAATTAAGGAATGGCGAACCAATCCCTGAATGGTTTGCATTCAAAAGTGTAGTAGATGTTCTAAGACGCTCTTAATAATGCTTTATTATTAGTATCATATAAATACTAAAGATTATTTATCGTGAACAAACGCTGGAGAAACGTAGGACTTTATGTCCTAGCAGTTATAACTGTAATTTTCATTGGTACTTCTGTATTTGATAAACCTAGTACAGAAAATTCTACAAAGACTTTAAGATATAGTGATTTTATAGAGGCAGTTCAAGATAAAGAAATTAGTAGAGTACTAATATCTCCAGACAATGCGACAGCTCAAGTTGTTGAAAATGATGGAAGTAGATCAGAGGTCAATTTAGCCCCAGACAAAGATTTATTAAAAATCCTAACGGAAAATAATGTAGACATTGCTGTAACCCCCACCAAATTAGCTAATCCATGGCAACAAGCTTTAAGCAGCTTGATATTCCCAGTACTTTTGATTGGAGGCCTATTTTTTCTTTTCAGAAGATCCCAAAGTGGGAATGCTGGAGGTGGTAATCCTGCCATGAGTTTTGGCAAAAGCAAAGCCAGGTTACAAATGGAACCATCTACACAAGTAACTTTTTCTGATGTTGCTGGTGTTGAAGGTGCAAAATTAGAACTCACAGAAGTTGTAGATTTTCTTAAAAGCCCTGATAGATTTACTGCAGTCGGAGCAAAAATCCCAAAAGGGGTTCTTCTTGTTGGCCCTCCAGGTACAGGAAAAACTTTATTAGCAAAAGCAGTAGCTGGGGAAGCAGGTGTACCTTTTTTCTCAATATCCGGTTCAGAATTTGTAGAGATGTTTGTAGGAGTTGGAGCTAGCAGAGTTAGAGATCTTTTTGAACAAGCTAAAAAGAACGCTCCCTGTATTGTTTTTATTGACGAAATAGATGCAGTTGGAAGACAAAGGGGTGCTGGTATGGGCGGAGGGAATGATGAAAGAGAACAAACATTAAATCAACTCCTAACCGAAATGGATGGTTTCGAAGGAAATTCAGGAATAATAATAGTTGCTGCTACCAACAGACCTGATGTCTTAGACTCTGCTTTGATGCGCCCCGGAAGATTTGATAGACAGGTAACAGTAGATAGACCAGATTACGCTGGTAGATTACAGATATTAAATGTTCATGCGAAAGATAAAACTCTTTCAAAAGACGTTGATTTAGATAAAGTTGCTAGGAGAACCCCAGGATTTACTGGTGCAGATTTAGCTAATCTTTTAAATGAAGCAGCAATACTAGCAGCTAGAAAAGATTTAGATAAAGTAAGTAATGATGAAGTCGGTGATGCCATCGAAAGGGTTATGGCTGGTCCAGAAAAGAAAGATAGAGTCATTAGTGATAAGAAAAAAGAATTAGTCGCTTACCACGAAGCTGGTCATGCTCTAGTAGGAGCATTAATGCCTGATTATGATCCTGTAGCAAAAGTTTCAATAATCCCTAGAGGTCAAGCTGGAGGTTTAACTTTCTTTACTCCAAGTGAAGAAAGAATGGAATCTGGTCTTTACTCTCGTTCTTATCTTCAGAATCAAATGGCTGTAGCTCTGGGTGGAAGAGTTGCTGAAGAGATAGTCTATGGGGAAGAAGAAGTAACAACTGGCGCTTCAAATGATTTACAGCAAGTCGCGAATGTAGCAAGACAAATGATCACTAAATTTGGTATGAGCGACAAAATAGGTCCAGTCGCCCTAGGTCAATCTCAAGGTGGAATGTTCCTCGGCAGAGATATGAGTTCCACTAGAGACTTCTCTGAAGATACAGCCGCAACAATTGATGTAGAGGTTTCAGAACTTGTTGATGTTGCCTATAAGAGAGCTACAAAAGTTCTATCAGATAATAGAAATGTTCTTGACGAAATGGCTCAAATGCTTATTGAAAGAGAAACTATAGACACTGAAGATATCCAAGACTTGCTTAACCGATCAGAAGTTAAAGTAGCGAATTACATCTAGTTTTAAAAATAAATAATTAATGAATATTAAAGAAGATTCTTTTTCTGATTTGCCGCTCAAAGAATCTTTTTTTTTACTTGTCAAACCGGAAGATAATATTTACTCAAATACTTCTATAAGAAATTCATTTTTTGAAGAATTAGGTATCTTAGTAAAATTAGGATTAAAGAATTTAGAAATAAGTTGGTCAAAAAACGAAAAGTGGTTAGATTTTGTATTCGAAATCAAACTCAAATTTCCAGGAATGAATATAGGATCTGCTTCAATAGTTAATAAACAATCAATAGAAGATTCATTAAAAATTGGATTAAATTTTTCTATGATGAAATTTTGGGATAAAGATCTTTTCAATTATTCGAAGTCAAAAAATTATTTATTAATTCCCGGAATTAAAAATTTAAAAGATCTTGAGGAAGCAATAAATTTAAATTGCAACATTATCAAAATTTATCCAATAAAAAGTAAAGATAGTTCCATAGATATACTCAACTTTAAAAGTATTGATTTCATTGCTGCTGGAGGCCTATCAATCAATGATATAAAGACTTATAAATCTTTTGGATATAAAGCAATTGTGATTGGAGATAAAGGTATTATAAATAAAAAATTTGATCCAAAAATATGTGAATGGCTCAAAAATAATTAAATAAAAGTTAAATATAATTTATTTAACAAAACTTCTAATTAGTCTTGAAGCCACATTGAGCTTGATTCAATAGGAAATGATCAGCAAGTACTAAAGCCACCATAGCATCAACCATAGGAACTGCTCTTGGTAGAACACATGGATCATGTCTCCCTTTTGCTTTCATTAAAACTTCTTTTCCTTCAGCATTTACTGTTTTCTGTTCTTTCCCTATAGTTGCTGTAGGTTTAAAAGCTATCTTCATCTCAATATCTTCGCCATTACTTATTCCTCCCTGTATACCGCCTGAATTATTGGATATTGTTCTTAACTTCCTAATATCATCAGATTTAATGAAGGCATCATTATGTTCGCTTCCTTTTAAATAAGTTCCAGAGAAACCTGAACCTATTTCGAAGCCTTTCGTGGCAGGCAAAGACATCACAGCCTTAGCTAAATCAGCTTCTAATTTATCAAAAACAGGCATTCCAAGACCAGAAGGGACGTTTCTTACCAGGCATTCAATGACACCGCCACAAGAATCTCCTTGACGCTTTAATTGCTTAATTCTTTCTATCATTTCTGCTGATACCTTCTCATCAGGACATCTAACAATATTAGAATCTATTTTGTTAAGAGAAATTTTTTCTTTATTTATATCAGAATCAATATCATGTATACGCTTTACCCAAGATAGTATTTCAGTGTTACAGAAGTTTTTTAATAATTGTTTTGCTACAGAACCAGCAGCTACTCTTCCAATTGTTTCTCTTGCAGAGGCTCTTCCACCTCCAGAACTTGCCTGAATTCCATATTTCAGATGATATGTACCATCTGCATGAGAAGGTCTAAATACTTGATCCAAATTATCATAATCTCCTGGTCTTTGATCCTTGTTTCTTACCAACATTGCTATTGGAGTTCCAAGTGTTAACCCTTCCTTTATTCCACTTAATATTTCAATTTTATCTTCTTCATTTCTAGGTGTTGTAATGTCACTTTGGCCAGGTCTGCGCCTATCTAATTCATTTTGTATCAGTTCTATATCTACTTTTAACTTAGGTGGACATCCATCAAGAATAACTCCCACTGCACCACCATGTGATTCTCCAAAAGTACTAACACGAAAAATTTTTCCAAAACTACTACTCATAGAAATATGAAATGTTTTATATATATAAACATTATATGAAACCAATTGAAAATTAAACAAAAAAAAGCCCCCAAAAAGGGGGCTTGTAAATTTAAGAACTTTAAGCTTAACCGATAGCTGGAGCTGAAAGAGCTACTGTTGTAGACTCAGCTGCTGCTAGATCAAGTGGGAAGTTGTGAGCGTTACGCTCGTGCATTACTTCCATACCTAGGTTTGCTCTGTTAAGAACGTCACCCCATGTAGGAACAATCTTACCGTTTGCATCAACAACTGACTGGTTGAAGTTGAAACCGTTAAGGTTGAATGCCATTGTGCAGATACCCATTGAAGTTAACCATACACAAACAACTGGGAATACAGCTAGGAAGAAGTGAAGACTTCTGCTGTTGTTGAATGAAGCATATTGGAAGATCAAACGACCGAAGTAGCCATGAGCTGCAACGATGTTGTATGTTTCTTCTTCTTGTCCGAACTTGTAACCATAGTTCTGAGACTCTGTCTCAGTTGTTTCTCTGATTAGAGAAGAAGTAACAAGTGAACCATGCATAGCTGAGAATAAAGATCCTCCGAACATACCAGCAACACCAGCCATATGGAATGGGTGCATAAGAATGTTGTGCTCTGCCTGGAAAACAAACATGAAGTTGAATGTTCCAGAGATACCTAGAGGCATTCCGTCAGAGAATGAACCTTGACCGAATGGGTATACAAGAAATACTGCGAAAGCTGCTGAAACTGGTGCAGAGTATGCAACACAGATCCAAGGACGCATTCCTAGACGGTATGAAAGCTCCCACTGTCTTCCCATGTATGCTGAGATACCAATTAGGAAGTGGAAAATTACAAGCTGGTAAGGACCACCGTTATATAACCACTCATCTACAGTAGCTGCTTCCCAAATTGGGTAGAAGTGTAGACCAATAGCATTAGATGAAGGAACAACTGCACCTGAGATGATGTTGTTTCCATATAGGAATGAACCAGCAACTGGCTCTCTAATTCCGTCGATGTCTACTGGTGGTGCTGCGATGAATGCAACGATGAAGCAAGCCGCTGCTGTAAGTAGGCATGGGATCATTAAGACGCCGAACCAACCAACATAAATTCTGTTGTTAGTTGATGTTACCCACTCACAAAACTGTGGCCAACCTTTTAACAGCGAAGAACGCTGCTGCTGAATAGTTGTCATGAGTTCGTAAAGTATGTCTCTAAAGTGAGACGTGTAAATAAAAACGGAAATTAATTCCGCTTCGGAGATTTTAGACCAAAATCGCTAAAAATGTGTAATTTTTTTTTCTTTAAGTAAACTTATTTTTTGCAAAATCAAAGAAAAGAACCTCCATGTCTTAATATTTTCTTTGTTATTGAGGATTTAACTTGGTAATAATCGAATGGCTTCTTAACGGAAAAAGATCGAAAGAGGTAGTTTCCTTAAGAGAGGCTAAGCGTAGAAGACTGCAATTAGAGGCTTTTGGAGCTGTCATTTATTGGAGCGCAAGAATTTAAGTTTTTAAGGATTTAAGACTTAGCAAAAAAAATAAAAGCTTTAAATATTAAATATACTTATCTTTTAAATAAAAAATCCTTATTAGTTTTAATTAATATTATTGTCCTTGTTTCTTAATTTAAAGGCTTTCAAACTCATAAACCCATTGATTGTTAGAACTAATAACTTCTTTCTTCGTGTAGCTCATGGCAATTTTTTTTTCCTTATAGGCGACTTCGCCAATAAAAACAGGCCAAATCAAATGTTCTCCATCATATTTATGAATTATTCCTTGGCTATCAAGAAATAATGGATCTCCTTTTTTAATCATTTTCCAATCTTGGTTTATTCTTTCAGGATGTATAAGGCCATCAATATATCCTTTTTCATCTCTTGGATAATCTATACTCCCTTGATGAACATGAACAACCAATTCCTTTGGAAGTTCTATAAGGTTGTTTTTTAATTTTTCTATCTCTTCCCTTAAAGATCTAATTATTATTAAGAATCTATCTATGATTTTTGGATCATAAAAATTTTGTGCGACAGCTCCTATTTCAATAACTAAACCACATGGCCAAGCTTCTACAAGAAAGCCTGTTTGAGCTTTGTCTTTTTCGTGCAAATAAATAGGCAATCCAAATTTGTTCTGCAGTAATGCAGCTAAACAAAAATCTTTGAATCTCCTCCCATACAAAACAATGCTTGTTCCCATATTTGCAGTAGTAGTGTGCAAATCAATTGCAATTTGACAGGGCTTAGATCCATGGATTCCAAATTGATCTACTAAAAAATTAGCTCTATTAATTTCATAAACAATATTATTTTCTTTTTCATGATTTTTAATTTCTTTAAAAGATCTATTTAAATCTACATCTATATATCTGTAACCTTTTTCATAGGCAACAGGATTTCCTATGATGTACTCATACTCGATACCATGATTTAAACTATTTTCCTCTCTATTAAATTTTTTAACCGCCCAAACAGGATTAATTTCATTCCCATGAGTACCTGAAACTATAAGTATTCTTTGAACAGTCATTTTTTCATTAAAGTAAAATTTTATGCAAAATAAATACCTTATAAAAGCCACCAGAAAATTCTGGTTTTGGTTTTGGGCCCAATCAATGAATGGCTTCGCACCATCAGATTTACATGGTAACTATAAAAGGCCGAAAGGTATAACTATTGATAGTGAATACGATATTAATTGTGAGAATGGACAAATTTATTTATTGGTAGGGAATTCTTGTCCATGGTGTCAAAGAACTTTACTCGTCCACGAAATAAAACACTTATCTAAAAAAGTAAAAGTTATTTTTTTAAAAGCAGATCTTGAGCATGGCGAATGGATTTTCAATAAAAAGTTTAAGGGATGCATGAGACTTTCAGACCTTTACAAAAAAGCTAATAAAAAGATTATTTTTAGAGCGACTTTACCCCTCTTAATTTGCTTTGTAAAAGATGAAGTAAATATTTTATCTAATGAAAGTTCACAAATTATAAAACTACTCAATTCAATAAAAATTCAATCAAAAATTCAGATATTAACTATTGAAAACTGTAATCAAAAATTTTTAGATTTAATTAATAACAGCATTAATGATGGCGTATATAAGTGTGGTTTCGCCAGAAATCAGTCAGCTTACGAAAACGCAAGTCAAAATCTTTTCGCAGCTATAAATGAAGTTGAAAATTTTCTACAGAAGAACAAAGGAGACTGGATATTTGGAGAAAACTTAACCTACGCAGATATTTACCTTTTTCCAACGCTTATAAGATGGGAATTGATATATAGCAAACTTTTCAAATGTACTGAACAAGAGCTCTCAAGTTTCGAAAAGATTATTGAATGGAGATTAAAATTCTTTAAATTATCTAACGTAAATAGGACATGCCTCGACAATGAATGGAAAAAAGATTATTACAAAGCTTTATTCCCTTTAAACCCAAATCAACTAATCCCAGTTTTACCATCGCTAAATGAAATAATGAAAATAGAGACCTAAAAAATACAAAAATCAATTTCGAAAAAAAATGATGTTGTAATGAACACTTATTTAGTTCATAGATAATGCAATTTCATTAGAAATTAACTATGTTATGTATGTCTACTAAAGTACGAAAAGCTTAAAATGAAATCCATTGACGAACACATCCAAAAAGATCAATCGGAAATCGAATCTGCAAAAGCAGAGGGCAACCTTCCAAAGGTCAGACATCTAACTGAAGAGCTAAAAGAACTCGAAGAATATAAGGATCATCATCCAAATGATAAACATGACCCTAATGCTTTGGAACTATTCTGCGATGCCAACCCAGATGAACCAGAATGTCTTGTTTATGATGATTAAGTTTTCTTTTAACTGATAATG
This sequence comes from Prochlorococcus sp. AG-355-I20, assembly GCA_003280895.1. Classification (GTDB taxonomy): domain Bacteria; phylum Cyanobacteriota; class Cyanobacteriia; order PCC-6307; family Cyanobiaceae; genus Prochlorococcus_A. The sequence goes on from QCDM01000002.1 coordinate 158,397, forward strand.
CAAAAAAAAGGGCTCTAAAAGCCCTTTTTTTTATATATTAATTTTTTTTAGTAATCTCTATTAAAGTCGGATGGACTTCCTGTAAGTGAACACACAACCGACTCTTCATTTTTCATTTCCTTGACTTCTACAATTGGTCTTCCCATTTTCTTCAAAACCTCAATATCTTGAATGGTTTGACATCTAGCTATTATTTTTCCTTCTTGATCAAAGCAAGTATAGAAATTCATATTATGTTTAAAGAAGTATCTTATTTATGACTAATTTTTATTATTAAATCAAGTGTTTATTTTTACAAAAAAATTTTAAATCAAAATTAGATCCTTTTCCATACTTCAGAAAGCAGTGAAGATAAACCTTTTTTTAAAGATGAAGAAATAACTAAAACTTTCTTTTTAGATAAATCTTCTAACTTTTTTGAAATTTTTTTCAAATAATCATCATCTACCAGCTCCATTTTATTCAATACTATTATCCTCTCTTTATCTAAAAGACCTTTTCCATATTTTTTTAATTCCTGCTCAATTACATCAAAATCATTTAAAGGATTTTCTGCAATTGCATCAATTAAATGAACAAGTATCTTCGTTCTTTGGATGTGCCTTAAAAAATCATGGCCTAAACCTACTCCATCAGCCGCCCCTGATATTAATCCAGGAATATCCGCAAAAAGGCAACCATTCCCATCAATTTTTCTTACTACACCTAAGTTAGGTATTAGAGTTGTGAAAGGATAATTTGCGATTTTTGGACGGGCAGATGACACAACGGAAATTAAGGTACTTTTCCCAGCATTTGGAAGTCCTATAATGCCAACCTCTGCAAGAAGTTTTAGTTCTAATTTAACATCCCATATCTCACCATCTTTTCCTTCAGTGAATGATTCTGGGGCTCTATTTTGATTACTTAAATAGTAAGCATTTCCATGTCCACCTCTTCCTCCGATTGCAATAGTTAAACTCTGTTTATCTTCAGTTAAGTCTCCTAAAATAATACCGGATTTAATATCCCTTATTTCTGTACCGCAGGGTACTTTAAGGATTGTATCCTTACCTGAAGCACCTGATCTCTTATTAGGACCTCCTTTGCATCCATCTTCAGCGATTATTTCACGTTTGAATTTGAAATCTAATAATGTTTGCAGATTATTATCAGCCATCAAAATAACTGAACCCCCTCTGCCACCATTTCCCCCTGAAGGTCCTCCAGCAGGAACAAATTTTTCTCTTCTAAATGAAACTATTCCATTTCCACCTTTTCCAGCTTTAAGAATAATGTTTGCTTGATCAATAAATTGCACTTAGGTACGATTATTAAATTGTTTTCTAGATATTTTAAATTTTATTTTATCCACGCAATACTGCAACCAGGCCCACCCTCGTTGTTGGCTGCATCTTCAATCTTATCAACATAATTTAAACCTGATAACCAATTTCTTATTCCTTTTTTTAATTTCCCAGTACCAATTCCATGAACAATCCATAAAGGTCCATGAAATTTTCTAATTTTCTCCTCAATAATTATTTCGGCTTCATGAACTCTTAAACCTCTTACGTCAATTGTATTTTTACTGGTTCTTATTTTAGAAAAAGAAAAATCTTCTCTTGTAGATTTGATCTCAATTTTTGACCTTTTGAAATTAGGCTTTTCTCCATTAATACCTTCAAAGTCATTTACAGATAATGTGCTTCTGAATGAACCACATTTAACTTCATAAAAACCACCTTTTTTATCTAAATCTACAATTTGTCCCGTGCTATTTAAACTTTTAATTTTTACAAAATCGCCTATCTGAGGATTCCATGATATTGACTTTTCAAATTTTTTTTGGGTTAAATGTTCCGTCTCAATTTCCTTTAATCTTTTTCCAATAATCCTCGTATCCTCTCCATTAACATTTTTATCTCTTAATTTTTTAATCAAATCTACTACTTCTTTTTTAGCGGATAAAATATGTTTTGATAATTTAGACCTTTCAATTTCCTGAATTTTTTCAGCATTTATTTTTTGATATTCATAATTTTTCTTCAGTTCATCATGTAACATTTCAGTCCTTGCAATTAATTCTGCAGCCGCTTCTGCAGAATTTTGTTGTTTAATCCTCTCTTCCTCAAGTCCTTTAATGATATTGTTAATATTATCAACTTGTTTTGGCTTTAGATAATTTTCAGCTTCATTGATTATGCTTTCATCGAGACCAATTCTCTTTGAAATTGACAAAGCATTACTTCTCCCAGGGATACCCCAGTTGAGTATATATTTTGGCTTCAAAGAATCCTCATCAAAGGCAACTGATACGTTTTCAAACCTTGAGTCATTATATTTTAAAGCCTTAATATCTCCATAATGTGTAGTTGCTAAGGTGATATCAGATTTATTTGCAAATTCTTTTAATAAAGCCATCGCAAGAGCACTTCCTTCAAGAGGATCTGTGCCAGATCCAATCTCATCTAACAAAACAACTGATAATCCTTTCTTGTAATCAAGTGAATCTAATATCTCTTTTATGCGGGATATATGCCCACTGAAGGTAGATAAATTTTCTTCTAATGATTGATTATCTCCTATATCCACATATATATTTGGACAAAAAGGTATAATTGGGATTTCTGTTGAAGGTATCAATAATCCTGCTCTAGCCATTAGTAAAGACAACCCCAAACCTTTTAAAGCTGCCGTTTTACCTCCAGTATTTGGACCTGTAATAGCTACAACCTTAATATTTCTATTTATATGAAAATCGACTGCCACTGGGGGCGGAGCTCCTTTTTTCTTATGTTCCCAAATCAATAAGGGATGAGAAAAACCAATTAAAGAAATAATAGGATTTTTCTCAAATGTAGGAGTTTTGCCTCCAATCCATTTCGAATATCTTGAACGAGTTGTAGCATTTTCTAATCTCAATAAAATGGATGCCATTTCAATAAGATTTTCTGAATTATCACAAACAACTTGGGACCATTTCTTAAGTAATTTGTATTCTTCTGCTGTAATCATAGCCTCTAAAGAAGCAATCTTATTACCTTTAGTCACTACACTGTCAGGCTCAAAATATACTGTATTTCCTGAAGATGAAGAGTCATGAATTATTCCTTTAAATTTATGAACATAATTAACTTTCATTGCTAAAACAGGCCTACCATATCGATCTCCAATAGTAGTATCTTGCAAATAAGCTAAATTCTTTTGAATAAATTTCTCAACTAATATTTTTCTTTCAAGTTTCTTAGATAATAATTCTTTTCTTAGAATAGATAGTTCACTACTAGCATTGTCTGAAATTCTTCCATTCGATTCAATGCCTTTTTTAAAAATCGTTTCGATATTCTTATGGTCAATTAAATTTTTTGTAAATGATGAAATATAAGGCCTTTGTTCGAAATCTAATAATATTTTTTTTAAATTTCTTGCTGCAGCAATTGTTTTCGCTATTTCAAACAATTCAGAAGATGAAATTACACCCCCCTTTGAACAAATTTCAATATTTCTACTAATATCAAAAACACCAGAAAAACTAATAGATTTATCTAAATTACTTTCTAGATTATTCATTTCGACAGTTTCATTCAAAAGTCTTTTAGATGATTCATATTCTGAAGGAATACTAAAACTTAAAATTGCTCGTTTACCCATTTTTGTTGAGGCGAATGAAGATAAATGCGTTTTTAATGAATCCCACTCTAAAAGGCTTATAGATTCTTCTTCTAAGGTAATATCTGAATATGATTTTTTAAAATAACTTTTCTCTTGCATACAAAAAAAAAGAATCAAACATTAGATTGAATACCTTCAGGAGGAACATAAAGCATCTCAAGCCAGTTTCCTTCAGTATCCTTCATATAAAAAGATGCTGTTCCATCTCTATGCTCATGTAAAGGACCAACTTTTACACCAGAATTTTTTAAATCATTTTGAATTTTTTTCACTTCTTTTTTATTTTCAAAATGAAAGGCAAAGTGAGGTCCCGCAGCTTTGTAGCTAGGTCCTAACAATGCTAGTCCATCTTTCCCTTTACCAGCTTCTAAATAAGACCAATCTTTATCGTCCCAAACTAAATTCATACCAAGCTTAATATAAAATGATTTAGCCCTTTCGAGATTCTCTACTCTAAGTGCAATGTGACCAATCCTATTTACTCCTTGTGAAAACTTCAAAACAAAGTAGTTAATTTATTACTTATCTAAGAATAAACCAAATTTTTGTTAATAATGAGTTTTTAAGTATCCTGCAACCATTGAGATGCATCACAAGCATGATAAGTGAGTATTAATTTTGCTCCTGCTCTTTTAAAACTAAGCAATGTTTCTAAAACAATATCTTTTTCGTTGATCCAGTTCTTCATAGCAGCAGACTTGACCATGGAATATTCCCCACTAACGTTGTATGCAGCTATAGGTTTATTTGAAAAAGTGCTCAATCTATAAACAATATCCAAGTATGAAATTCCTGGTTTTACCATCAAAATATCAGCTCCTTCATACTGATCCAATGCAGATTCAATTAAAGCCTCTTTTGAATTGGCAGGGTCCATTTGATATGTAGACTTATTGTCTGGAATTATTTTTCTACTATTTTCTCTAGGTGCGGAATCTAAAGCAGTTCTAAATGGTCCATAATAAGCAGATGAATATTTTGCTGTGTAACTAATAATACCTACATCACTAAATCCTTGACTATCAAGAGCAGTTCTTATAGCTCCAACTCTCCCATCCATCATGTCACTAGGACCAATAAAATCTGCTCCAGCTCTTGCTTGTGTTAAAGCTTGTTTTTTTAAAATTTCGATTGTTTCGTCGTTCAATATTTTTCCAGTTTCATCAACTAATCCATCATGACCATCGCAAGAGTATGGGTCCAAGGCAACATCTGTCATTATTGCCATTTCTGGAATCTCTTTTTTTAATATTCGAATAGCTTTAGGTATTAAACCGTCTTCATTAAAACATTCTGCTCCATCTTCAGTCTTAAAACTATCGTTAATTTTTGGGAAAAGAACCACACACCTTATTCCCAATTCCCATGCCCTAGTAACCTCCTTTATTAATCCATTAATATCCCATCTATAAGTTCCAGGCATTGCTGAAATTTCCTCTTTAAAATCTTTTTCATGAATAAATAATGGATATATAAAGTCAGATGCCTTTAGATGGTTTTCTCTAACCATTTTTCTAATGGCTTCAGTTCTTCTTAATCTTCTAGGACGAATAATCGAATTCATTTGAATATTATTTAAATTGAAAAATATTTATCTAATACATTAATCGCTCGCCTCGCACATAAATCAATCAGAGACTACTTTTGTTCAGGAAAATTAACTAAAATTTATTTAATAAGAGCAAAAAAAGTTACAAAAATATTTTGCACAATCTTCATTTTTCACAAATTTACGTCATAAAGAGATAATATCTTTTAGTCAAGTATTTATTTTAAGGAGAGTATCTTTGAAAATAATAAATGGATTTCATCTGAAAAACGTAAGAGGCGATATTCTTGGAGGTATCACAGCCGCAGTAGTGGCTTTACCTCTCGCTCTTGCTTTTGGTAATGCTGCGTTAGGGCCTGGCGGAGCAATTTATGGACTATATGGAGCAGTAGTAGTTGGTTTTTTAGCAGCATTATTCGGCGGAACACCTGCTCAAGTAAGTGGGCCTACTGGTCCAATGAGTGTAACTGTTGCAGGTGTAGTAGCAGGCTTAGCAGCAGTAGGGGTTCCGAGAGATCTTTCTGCAGGACAAATTTTACCTTTAGTTATGGCAGCGGTAGTCATTGGCGGCTTACTGCAAATATTATTCGGGATTTTAAAACTAGGTAAATACATTACTTTAGTTCCATATTCTGTTGTTTCAGGATTTATGTCTGGTATTGGAGTAATAATCATTGCGCTTCAGATTGGACCATTACTTGGAATTAGCACTCGAGGTGGAGTAGTCGAATCTTTAACTACTGTATTTTCAAATTTCCAACCCAATGGTGCTGCTATTGGAGTAGCCATAATGACACTAGGTATAGTATTTCTTACTCCTAGAAAAATAAGTCAGTGGGTTCCTTCACCTCTCCTGGCCTTATTGATAGTTACCCCAATATCAATATTAATTTTTGGAGATGGAGCTATTGATAGGATCGGAGAAATCCCAAGGGGAATTCCATCTTTAAATTTCCCAAGTTTTAATCAATATTTCCCAATAATCTTCAAAGCAGGATTAGTCCTAGCAGTACTTGGCGCAATTGACTCCTTACTGACATCTCTAGTAGCAGACAATATCTCTCAAACAAAACATAATTCAGATAGAGAACTTATTGGTCAAGGAATAGGAAATGCTGTTGCAGGCCTTTTTTCAGGTTTACCTGGAGCAGGAGCAACCATGAGAACGGTTATAAATGTTAAATCTGGAGGATCAACTCCAATTTCAGGTATGGTTCACTCGGTTGTCTTGTTGATAGTTTTAGTTGGTGCAGGACCTTTAGCTGAGCAAATACCAACTGCATTACTAGCAGGAATTCTTATAAAGGTAGGCCTAGATATTATTGATTGGGGATTCTTGAGGAGGGCTCACAAATTATCTTTAAAAACATCAGTAGTAATGTACGGAGTACTTTTTATGACTGTTTTTTGGGATTTAATTTGGGCAGTTTTAGTAGGTGTATTTATAGCAAATATGCTCACTATTGATTCAATAACCGAAACTCAACTAGAAGGTATGGATGAGGATAATCCTTTGTCAGAAGATGATCAAGGAAAAAATGCTTTGCCTGCCGATGAAAAAGCACTTCTAGATAGATGTTCAGGAGAGGTAATGCTATTTAGACTTAAAGGACCACTTAGTTTTGGAGCAGCTAAAGGCATATCTGAAAGAATGATGCTTGTAAGAAACTACAAAGTTTTGATATTAGATATCACTGATGTGCCACGACTTGGAGTTACTGCGACTCTGGCAATAGAGGACATGATGCAAGAAGCGAAAAATAATTCCAGAAAAGCATTTGTTGCTGGTGCTAATGAAAAAGTAAAAGACAGATTAGCTAAGTTTGGAGTTGAAGGCATTATTGACACAAGAAAAGAAGCTTTAGAAACTGCTCTAAATGAAATAGCCTAGTAATTTATGGAAATAAATCCAATTCTGCAAAATGTATTAGCCCCACCAGTTCTTTTCTTTTTGATTGGAGCAATATCAGTACTCTTTAAATCTGATTTAGAAATACCAGCTCCATTACCTAAACTTTTCTCCTTATATCTGCTACTAGCTATAGGGTTTAAAGGAGGTATAGAAATACAGAAAAGTGGTTTTACAGATCAAGTATTGCCTACTTTAAGTGCTGCAATACTGATGTCACTTGTAATCCCGCTGATTGGATTTTTAATTTTAAGATTTAAGTTTGATGTCTTTAATTCAGCCGCAATAGCAGCAGCATACGGTTCAATTAGTGCTGTAACATTTATTTCCGCAGAAAGTTTTTTGGAAAGTCAAAAAATAGCCTTTGATGGGTTTATGGTTGGCGCCTTAGCTTTAATGGAATCTCCTGCAATAATTGTAGGATTATTACTTGTGAAATTTGCAGCTCCCAAAAATAGGCCAAAATCAAGAAAAATGTATCTAAGCGCAATTTTACACGAATCACTTTTGAATGGATCAGTTTATTTATTGCTCTCAAGCCTAATTGTAGGATTTCTCACTGCTTCAAGTAATCCCTCAGGGATTGCAAAAATGGAGCCTTTCACTGGACAATTATTCTATGGAGCAGAATGCTTTTTCTTGTTGGATATGGGAATAGTCGCTGCTCAAAGATTACCGAGACTAAAGAATGCGGGTTCGTTCTTGATTGGCTTTGCCATTTTTATGCCTTTATTTAATGCATTTATTGGTGTTTTCGTTGCAAGATTTTTATCTTTAGGACCTGGCAACGCTCTTTTATTTGTGGTTTTATGTGCAAGCGCCTCTTATCTAGCAGTTCCTGCAGCGATGAGGATGACAGTTCCAGAAGCTAAATCTAGTTATTATATTTCAACTACACTAGGTCTAACTTTCCCATTCAATATAGTTCTTGGCATTCCTATATACATGAGTTTAGTAAATACCGTTATCCCATTGTCCCCTCTATAAAAATGAAAAGATTAGACTTGATATTTAGTGAAAGAGAACTAGATGCAATCATTAAAACATTAGAAAAAGCTAATGTTCCTGGATATACAGTTATGAAACACGCAACAGGCAGAGGTCCTGAAAGAGTTGTTACAGAAGATATGGAATTCACGGGATTAGGAGCAAATGCTCATGTAATTGTTTTTTGTGAGCAAGAAATAATAGATAAAATGAGAGATAACATCAGGGACGAATTAAGCTACTACGGAGGAGTTGCTTATATTTCTGAAGCAACACCCCTTTAAATCAAAGAAACAAAATTTATTTTTTAAGAATGAATCCAATCTACTCTTATATTTTTTCGACTATTTAAGTATCTATCAATTGACATTGCAGCAATACATCCATCAGAAGCAGCAACTACGGCTTGCTTAAATGGTGTATTTCTTATATCTCCAATAGCCCAAACTCCATCAGAGTTTGTAGACATAAAGTCATCAACAATAACTCCTCCATCTTCTTTTAAAGCAATTTGATCACCTAAAAAATCAGTAATAGGCTTTGAACCACTCATGTAGACAAAAACTCCATCTAAATTTAAATTGATCGGATTTTCTTCTTGTTTATTTTTTACAACAACTCCATTCACACCCATATCATCGCCTAATATTTCCAATAATCTTGTTCTACTCCAATGTTTTATATTTGAATTATCCATTAATTCCATAGCTTCTTCATTATCTGATTTAGGATCACTTGATGTAATCCAATGCACAGTTGATGCAAATTTAGTTAGAACAGTTGCCTCTTCAATTGCCTCCTTATTCACTCCAACAACAGCAACTTCTCTATTTTTATAAAAAGCCCCATC
>QCDM01000003.1 GCA_003280895.1 Prochlorococcus sp. AG-355-I20
TGTAAAAAGAAAAAAAATGAAAAAAAACTCCAAAAAAGAATACCTTAATAGAGATGAAGTTAATGAAATGATTGAATCAGCTTTAAGGAGACATAACAGAAGATCTACAATAATATCAAGCGTACTTGGCTGGATTCTAATAGGAGGTTACTCGTTTGGACTTTTTCAAGCAGTTCAAAATGTCTAGTTAATCTTTTCTTTAAAGTAGAACTTGCTAGATGATAAATTAATATAAGATTAAGGATTTATTATGAGGGAATATATTGAGGCAAATCTTACAGTGATAAGAAAATATTTAAAAAAACGAAAACAGTATACATCAAAATTAAATAATGCTTCAATAATGGAAGAATTCAAAGAATGGAGCAAAGAACCATTACCTGAGATAGAATCAATTTGGACTTTACCTGACTTAACGAGGAATGAAAGACTAAAAAATTTTTGTCGCTCAATTAAGAAGGAAATAAGATAATTTTTTAACTACCTAGTTGTATATGATTTACCTTTAGGTAAAAATAACCCGCAAATCCAACTATATTCAGAATTACAACGAAAATCCAAGCTCCAATTGGCTGATTAGAATCAAATTTTTTTATTTTAACTTTTTCCTTTAGTCTTTCAATATATTTAGCCATAATTAAAAATATTAAAAAGAATAATTCTAATTATAGAGAGTTAAATTTTAAGGAATCTTAAATAAAATAAAATTTCTTTTAATTCGAATTTTTATTGTCAAGCCTGTTAATTGGATATTTAATTAACTCCTTTTTGAGATTTTTTAAAAGTTTATTGTGATTCAAAATTGTAAATTTCCTAGTAAAGGAGTAGTGCCATTTCATTGAATTAAAAAAAAACTTGCTAATTCATTATTAAAAAAATTATAATACTTATTACGGTCATTCAGACCATAAATAATTAAATAAGGACAAATTTTTTCATGAGCTTAAGAGTTGGCCAAGAAGCACCAGACTTTAGTGCTACAGCAGTATATGATCAAGAGTTTAAGGAGATTACACTTTCAGGTCTAAAAGGTAAATGGGTTGTTCTATTCTTTTACCCACTAGATTTTACATTTGTATGTCCAACTGAAATCACTGCATTTAGTGATAGATACCAAGATTTCTCGGCACTTAATACTGAAATACTTGGGGTATCAGTTGATAGCAAACACTGTCATTTGGCTTGGATACAAACCCCAAGAAATGAAGGTGGTATAGGTGATATCAACTATCCGTTAGTTTCTGACTTAAAAAGAGAAATTTGCCAGGCGTACAATGTTCTAAATGATGATGGGGAGGCTGATAGAGGTTTATTTCTTATCAATCCCGAAGGAGTAGTTATGCATACGACTGTTAACAAGGCTCCTGTAGGTAGAAATGTTGATGAAACGCTAAGGATTCTTCAAGGTTATCAATACGTTGCGGCAAACCCTGATGAAGTATGTCCAGCAAACTGGACACCCGGGGAGAAAACAATGTTAGAGGACCCCAAAGGCAGTAAGGAATATTTTTCTGCTCTATAGAATGATTAGAGACATTTAAGTAAGTATTGAGTAGTAAATAATTATAAAAAAATAAAAAATAAATATATTCAAAAAGACGATGGCTTCCTCTTTTTGAGGTTTGGGCACTATCCAATCGCTTAAATTAGTTTTATATGATAAGAACGACCAAGTATAAAATGAAATTTCTATGGCTACTAGAATAAAAAGATTAATTAAATTTAAGTCATTTAAACCAAAATATCTATAAATATGAAACTGATCATCAACACTAATATTATTAATTTTAAGATGCCAAAGATAGAGAGAAATCAAAATAAAATTTATCAATATTATTTTTTTTAACAGGAACCTAGATTTCTTAAAAATTAATAAGATAGAAATTAAAAATATGAAAAAACTTAACTGTGGAATATCCGGTTTTTGTAAAATAATTCCTTCAAGAAATAAATTTAATATAAGATCAAAATTTATATATATGTAATCAGCTATTAAGTAAGAGAGAAATATTAAATTTATTGCTACTAAGAATAAAAGTCTTTTTCCTTTAATTACTTTTATACTTTTAATTTTATCCTTATTAAAATTATAGTATGTATAGTTTTTTAAGGAGTTTACATACACCAAAGATGGACATATTGCTCCGCTCAAATAGTAAAGGATTGAGTAAAAGGAAATATCATTAATATTGAGTGAATACAAATTAAACCATTGTTTTTGTACAAATGGAAGAATAAGTAAAAATGAAAGTGTAACTAATAACTTCGTTTTATTGTTTTTAATTATCAAGAAAATATTTTTTTAAGTTAAATTAATTAAATCAAACTTTCAATAATTTAGAAGTTGTTAATTTAAAAACTTTTTTATCTATAGTTTCTTGATTTAAAAGTATATCAACTAATTTATCTAATAAGACTCTATTTTTTTTCAATATTTTTATTGAATTATTTAATGAAATTTTAGAAATATTTCTTATTTCATTATCTATTCTAGAATTAGTATTTTCTGCTATGAGAGGCTTTCTTCTAAATAATCCATCTCCTAAATACATTTCATTGTTATCAGGATCCATTGATATTGGACCAATAATTGAAAATCCATATTTTGTAACCATTTCCCTTACGATATTCGTCGCATAAGAGATATCATTCATGGAGCATTGTGTAATTTCACCTTCACCAAAAACTATCGTTTCTGCTGCTCTTCCAGCTAGAGCAATTTCAATTTTTGAGAATAATAATTTTTTTGAAATCAATCCACTAGAAATTACATCTTCGTCAGGGCATATTTTTGTATATCCTCCTATAGATCCAGATCTAGGTAAAATCGTAATCTTATCAACTGATTCAATTCCATTTCTCACAGCAGATACAATTGCTCTACCTACTTCGTTATAAGCAATAATTTTTTTCATATTAGGAGAAGTTATTAATGAGCTTCTAAGGCCAATGGTAATTTTATCAAGAGCATTTTCTATATGATGATCATTGATTAATTTAGATTCGTCTCTTGCACAGTGAATAGCACTCTCGTTCATCAAGTTTGCAAGATCTGCTCCCGAAAATCCAACTGTTCTAGAAGCCCAATATCCTAAGTCAACTTCGCTTGAAAGTGGTTTGGAAAGTGAGTGAACTGAAAGAATTTTTTTTCTTCCATCTAAATCTGGAAGCATTACTTCAATTTTTCTATCAAATCTTCCTGGTCTTAATAATGCTGCATCCAAAATATCTGGTCTATTTGTTGCTGCTAAAACAATAATCCCAGAATTGTCAGCAAAACCATCTAATTCAGTTAGAAGCTGATTAAGGGTTTGTTCTCTTTCATCATTTCCACCTCCGATCCCAGACCCTCTCTGCCTACCAATAGAATCAATTTCATCAATAAAAATTATACAAGGAGATTTTTCCTTAGCCTTGGAGAACAAATCCCGAACTCGGCTTGCTCCAACACCAACAAAAAGTTCTACAAACTCTGATGCCGATATTGAGAGAAAAGGCACTCCTGATTCACCAGCAATTGCTTTTGCCAATAAAGTTTTACCTGTTCCTGGTGGGCCAATTAAAAGAACACCCTTAGGAACTTTTGCTCCAAGATTTTCAAATTTCTTTGGTTCTTTCAAAAATGCTATAACCTCTTTTAATTCTTCAGTGGCTTCAGGGACACCAGCTACATCATCGAATCTCGTTTCTACATCATCAATTGTTACAAATTTAGCTTGATTTTTTGTAAAACCAAAGGCTTTGGAAGCCAATTTTGATGTACTCCTTAAGATTAAAACTATAGCTAATATGAAAATCAGGAAAAGGCTTATTGATGCAAATGAATTAGCAGCTGAGGCTTCTTTTCTACTATTGTTAATAGTGAGATCTACCTTATTTTCAGTAGCCTTTTCAAGTATTAATTGATCGTTGTAAAGGATAGGTATTTTAAATTTTTCGCCATTTTTATACAGAACATCAATTTCTCTTTGCCTTGGATAGAAAAATATTGATTCTATTTTCCCCGTCTCTATATCTTCTAGAAGATCCGAATAACTTGATTTAGAATCTGAATAGGAGAATTTTGATCTAAACACTAATCTTTATAAGTTATTAATAAAGCATATATGCTTATTTAAAAAATTGACGTATATAAACAAAATATACTCAAAAGTTTTGGAGATAACCAGTTAAAGGTTATATTATTATATGGAAACAAAGAAACAGAATGGCTGTACCAAAGAAGAAAAAATCAAAAAGCAAAAGGAACCAAAGGCACGCTGTCTGGAAAGGGAAAGCAGCAATAGCAGCTCAAAAAGCTATATCTTTAGGTAAATCAGTTTTAACTGGCAAAGCTCAAGGATTTGTTTATCCTATTGAAGAAGAAGAAGAAGAATAGCTTTTAAGATCCTAATTTAAATGCCTCAAGTATAACGGCATAAATTGCACCAATTCTTAATTTATCAACTACCGTCCATAGATAATAAAACTTTGAACTTGGGGCAGGTTTAATCCTTATAATGATTTCAATAAAAATAATAATTATTGGGACCATTATCAACTCATTTTTACCTTCAGAAATAAATTTTGTAAGAAAATTTGCGAACAAAAAATAACCTGTCAAAACAGAAATTAAACCAATAGATTTTGTCCTCCAAGTATCACTTAGAAAACCAAAAAATAAATTATTTAACTGGTAGGTAATTCTTGAAAAATTAGTTTTTTGCATTAATAATAGATACTAAATAATCACTTAAAAAGCTATAGTCGACATATGATTTTTTTAGTTTAGGTCCTTTAATTACATTTGCCACATTATTTTTATCACCAAGACTGTCTAATATACAATCTAATTTAATATTTTCCTCAAGAACAATTGGGATATTTGAAGGAACGAAAATTGTGGGCAAGTTTGCTGCCAAGGAAGATTTCAATCCTGGATTAGAGTCTTCAAAAACAATTGAGTTGTTTTTGTTTATACCACTTAATTTGATTGCCTTTAAATATGGTAATGGATTTGGTTTCTTTAATTCAACGTCTTCACTTGAAATAATGAACTCAAAAGGGTTGAAGCCATTAAAAAGATGTTCAACAAGTAGATTGACTTGAATTCTTGAACTTGAAGTAACAATAAATTGTCTTACTTTTTTTCTATGTAGTTCATTTATTAATCTAAAAACACCAGTTTTGAAACTAACGTTATTTTTTTTTATAATTTCTAAATAATGAAATTGCTTCGTTTCATGAATTTTTAGAATTAAATCCTCTGAGAAATCATAATTATTAGATTTAGCGAAATGAGCAATCCTATTTTTGCCCCCATTAATCTTCAAAAGTTTTATGTAATTATTAGTGTCCCAATTCCAATTAATACCAAGGTCATTAAAAGCATTATTGAAAGCAGGTAAATGAGCCTCTAATTCAGTATTTGCAATGGTACCATCCAAATCCCAATAAACACCCTCCAGATAGTTCACCTAAAGGAATTTGTTTTATTTACGGTAAAATACAAGAGCAATAATTGCTGGTCCTGCTAACGCAACTACAGCCAAAGGAATAAGTGTTGCCATGATAAATGAATATGTTTTGTGATACTATTTTTACAAATAAATGACGAAACTGTACTGATACGTTACAAGATTGAATTAAATTATGAAATCATGGACATGTATAGAAAATTGCGGAGCTTGTTGTAAATTCGACTTGAACGAAAGAAGCGATTTGGCTAACAAACTTAACAAGGAAGATATAGCTTTGATAAATTTGATGACAGCTAAAGACGGTTGGTGTAAAAACCTGGACAGAGAAAATAAAAAATGCTTAATTTATGAAACCAGACCACATTTTTGCAGGGTAAATGAATTTTCAACTACATTTAAAGGGTATTTGAAATCTGGTGATAAATTTTTAATAGATTGCTGCGAACAACATATTTCATCAAATTATGGATACCAAAGTAAAGAGATGAAAACTTTTAGAATTGCTGTTTCAGGTAAATGAATAGTAAATTAGAAAAAAATGAAAACAATATAGAAAAAAGTTTTTTTTCTATATTTATAACGACTTTTACAACAATTTTTATTGCTGAACTTGGCGATAAAACTCAGATAGCCACATTAATGCTTTCTGCTGAGTCGGGCAGGCCAATAATTGTTTTTCTTGGAAGTTCTCTAGCATTAATAAGCTCTAGCATAGTAGGAGTTCTTATTGGTAAATGGTTATCAAAAAAAATATCTCCTAGCAAATTTGCTTTATTTACTGGTGCACTAATGATATTGATTAGTATATTTTTAGCTTATGAAACTTTCAAAAATTATTTATAAATGGTTTTAAGTTTATTACTATCAACATTTCTAACCGTTTTCATAGCTGAATTAGGTGACAAAACTCAAATAGCTACTCTAACAATAAGTGGCACTTCAAATAAACCATTAGCAGTTTTTCTAGGATCTTCTTCAGCACTTGTTTTTGCAAGTTTACTAGGAGCTTTAACAGGTGGTTCTATTTCAAGTTTTTTACCCGAAGTAGTTCTTAAGTCAATAGCTTCCATTACATTTTTTATCATTGGTATAAGGCTTTTTATCAACTCTTTCACCATCGAAAAAGAAGAAAAAGAAGAGAAAGAAAATAATTAGTTTTAAGCTTGGATAATAAGGTGTAATAATGAAGTGTATACCTCTAAATTAATTTATAATTTCATTTAGATCATGTTTACATCATCTTCAATAATTGATAATCTTAATCAGTCAGAAGGATTAGAATACAAAAAATTATGCAGATTATTAAAAATAACAAAGAAATCTGATAAAGATAAATTAGATATTGCTTTAAAAGCTTTAGAAAAACTTGAAATTATTAATAAAAATGAAAATGATGAATATACCTGCGTAAAGGATAATGATCATCTTGTCGCTAAAATAAGATGTAGTAGCAAAGGCTATTGCTTTGCTGTAAGAGGTAAAGACAAAGAAGATATTTACATTAAAGAAAATCTACTTAACTATGAATGGAATGGAGATAAGGTTTTAGTAAGGATAATAAAAGAGGGTTATAGAAGAAGATCGCCTGAAGGAATAGTTGATTGTATTCTTGAAAGATCAAATCAAATACTTCTTTCTAAAGTTGAAATAATAAAAAATGATGTATATGCAATCCCAATAGACGATAGGATCCTTTCTAAAATCAAACTTCCAAAAGAGAATAAAAAATACACTTTTAATCCAGACAATAAGAATATAGTAAAAGTTGAGATAGATAGATTTCCAATAGGTCAAGAAGAAGGCCTAGGTCATGTGATACAAGAACTAAAGCTAAACAATAATGAGGAATATGATACAGACTTTGTTTTATCTAAAAGCAATATAGTTAAATCATACGATTTAAATCATATTGAATCAAAAAAAATAGAACAAAGGGAGAGGTTAGACCTTACAGATAAAAACTCTTATTTATTCAAAAGTTGGAATTCTAATAATTCTCCAATGCTCCCAATGATTCAAATAGAGCACAGAAAAAATAAAAATACTAAATTATGGATACATACAAATAATCTTGCAGAAAGAGTTGACCTTAATAGTAAAAAATCTCTAGAAATATTATTCAAGGGCTTTGAATCATTACCCTTATTAAATGATTGGCAAAACTACCTTAGTGAAGCCATAAGAAATGATTCTGAATTTAAATTTGGTGAAAAAAATGAAGCAATAAGCCTCTGTCTTCATTTAAATAGTGATAATGAAATAATTGATTGGTCATTTCATCTAACTTTAGTAAAATGCTCTCTTATTGTTGGAAGTGATCATATTGACGCGCTTCTATCTAGAAAAAGTAAATCAAGGATAACCTCCCGGGTATTAAAACCTGTAAAGGACTATATCGAAGATTTAGATAAAATACTAGAAATTTCATTGTCATTCAGACAAAAACATCTTTTAGAGGGTAAGGTCGAAATTCCTGCGCCACTGAATAAAATAAAAGCACTAGAAGAATTTTTTATTCACAATCCAGTTGAATATTCTAAAGGGTATTTTGAATCATTAAATAAAGAAGATTGCCAAACTTACCTTTCACCAATATTATATGAAGCTAATTTAATATGGTTCAAACATTCAAATCAATATGGCTTAAAAAGTGCAGGATACATCTCAAATGGAATGGATTACGTTAATGCTAATGAAATTATCAAATATTCAGAATTTATTGATAATGATGTAGAGCTTAATGAAGATGGCAATTTGACATTTAGTCAAGTAATTAAATCATGTTGCGACGATAGTAAAAAAAGAATCTTACATAAACTTCTAATTAATGAATTTAAGGACAATGAAATAAGGTTGATATCTAGAGATCTTAATAATGATGAATCAGAAAAATTATTTATTTCTCCATGGACAATTCCTGGATTTGACTTCACAAATCTTATAAATCAATACTGTATTTTTAATATGATAATAAATGGTAAGAAATCAAAAAAACATAATATAAATGCATCCAATTTATCGCAAAGTAGTAATTCATTAGAATTAGTAAAATTGGATATATTTAATGCATCAATATCAAAAAATCTCGAAATATTATTTAACAAGTTTGTGATAGATAAACTTAATGAATTCAAGTACAAAGTTAACCAATATAAATCTAATATGATAAATATAAAAAAAGTAAGAAAAGCAGAAAAATTACTTGGTAATATCTATAGTGGGTTTATATTATCAGTGCAAACATATGGTTTCTTTGTCGAGATATCAGAACTAAATGTAGAGGGTTTAGTACACGTCAGCACTCTTAATAATGATTGGTATGAATACAGGTCAAGGCAAAATCTATTGATTGGAAGAAAATCTAAAAAATCATATAAAGTTGGAGATGCAATAGAAGTAAAAATAATAAAAGTCGATATTCTTAAATATCAAATTGATTTAGAATTAACATAAATAAATTTTCACAAAATATATTATGGAAAATATTTACCAAAAATATTTAAGATAACTTTTTATAATTATGTTTAAGAAAAAATATTTACTTTTAACTCTTTTTTTAATAATTATTTTTCAAATTTTACTATATACAAATAATAATCAGAAGACTTCATTTAGATACTTTAAATGGACTGTCCAAGAATTAAGTGTAGGTAAGTTAATCAGTATTTCGTTTTTTTCTGGTTTATTTGTAAGCACTTTATTGAATACAACAATTACTAGTACTAATTTCAGAAAAAAAACTTTCGAAAATGTGGATGATGATTTTGTACCTAATAATAATGAGGAAGAAATGGACCCAAACGTTGAGATGCCTCCACAAAGGGATGTTAGAGAAACTCAACCTACAATTTCTGTTAATTACAGAGTAGTCAAAAATATGAATGATGATAATTTAAAAAAAGATCAAAGTTATTCAAATCAAGATGTTAAAGATGACTGGGATAATCTTAATAATGATTGGTAGAAAAATAAATTAATAAAAAAATGTTTTTTTATTTATAATAGAATAAATAGTTTTTTTTATGGAAGAAAATTTAGACAAAAATATTGAAGTAAACAAAGAAATATCTGACAATACTACTAAATCAAACTCTGATGAAATAAAAGGATCTAAATCAGAAAAAGTTGACAAAATGGATATAAATAATGGTGATTTTGCTACTAAAGTTATTATAAAAAATGAAATTAATACTCCCGTAAAACCTATAACAAAACCAAAAAAAGAAATCCCAGTAGAGAAAAAGCCTTTCCAAGAATTTATTAACATACACCTAATTCCTTCACTTACTGAGGAAATTAATCAAAGAGGATTAGAAATAAGCAATATTAACCTCACAAACGCGAATAGACCTATTGCTGGAGATAAATGTTGGGTAATAAATTGTGAAATTAAAGATACATGTAACTTTTGGTTATCCTTTGAGAAGGATGACATTAGTTCATTAAAAAGTATTTCTTTATCAAAACCTAATCAAAAACCAAGTATTATTGAATCTTTTCTTATTGACGAAAAAAGGATTACCCTAAAATTAATTATTTCAAGAGTACTTCAAAGATTGAATGGGCAAAAGTTATTAGGAGTTAATTAGAAAAACAATAACACCAAGTTAACGTTTCCCTCAAAAATACAAATCATAGTAAATAATAGTATTAATAAACCAAATAAAAAATGGCTCAATCAACTGTTGAATCAAAAAATAAAAAAGATATTAATAATGGAAAGATACCAGCAAAAGAAACAATTTTGTCCCCAAGATTCTATACAACAGACTTTGAGGCTATGGAAAATATGGATCTATCATTAAACGAGGAGGAATTGGAAGCTATATGTGAGGAATTTAGGAAAGATTACAATAGACATCATTTTGTAAGAAATAGTGAATTTGAAGGCGCTGCAGAAAAATTAGAGCCTGAGACAAGAGAGCTTTTTGTTGATTTTCTCGAGGGAAGTTGTACTTCAGAATTTTCAGGTTTTTTACTTTATAAGGAACTCAGTAAGAGGATTAAAGTCAAAAACCCTCTACTTGCTGAATGCTTTGCTCATATGGCCAGAGATGAGGCAAGACATGCAGGTTTTTTGAATAAATCAATGAGTGACTTTGGACTTCAGTTAGATTTAGGTTTTTTAACCGCCAATAAAGATTACACTTACTTCCCACCAAGAAGTATTTTTTATGCTACCTATTTATCCGAAAAAATAGGTTATTGGAGATACATAGCAATTTATAGGCATCTCGAAAAGAACCCTGATAGCAAAATTTTTCCACTATTTAATTACTTTGAAAATTGGTGTCAAGATGAAAATAGACATGGGGATTTCTTTGACGCATTAATGAAAGCACAACCTCGTACTGTTAAATCTTTAAGCCGAAAAATTACCATTGGCGGCTCTACCTTTACACACCCATTATTTGACTACTTCCATAGGTTTAGATATTTTTTGAATAATCTTCCATTAACATCCAAGTTATGGTCTAGGTTCTTTCTATTAGCTGTATTTGCAACTATGTATGCAAGGGATTTGGGGATTAAAAAAGATTTCTACAGTTCTTTAGGTTTAGATGCCAGAGATTACGACCAGTTTGTTATTAATAAAACAAATGAAACTGCAGCTAGAGTTTTCCCTGTAGTGATAAACGTTTATGATAAATCTTTTTATGGAAGATTAGATAAAATAGTAGAGAATAATAAGATTCTTTCCGATATTGCAAACAGTGATGGAAACAAAGTATCTAAAACTTTTAAAAAATTACCTAAATATTTATCAAACGGTTACCAGTTATTAAGACTATACTTATTAAAACCTCTTAATAGCAAAGATTTCCAACCTTCTATTAGATAATCTTTAAATACAGAGAAGATTTATAGACTCATATGCTTTCGTCACAAATCAAATCAAATGAAATCGTTTTTGGTAGTTGCAATAAAGATTTATTAGAAGAAATTATTTTCTACGGCATTGGACTTGGTGCTGATTTCATAGAAATATTTATAGAGAATACTGACAACTCAAGCGTATTAGCAGAAGAAGATTTTATTACAAGTGTAAGCCCATCATTTGGAAGGGGTGCTGGGATTAGAATCTTCAAGGGAAAAAAGGATGGATTTGTAAGTACAAATGATTTAACAAAGCATGGCTTGATGAGATCGGTATCTCAGGCTATTGAGATGTTAGACATAACAGACAACAAAAGAGAAGTATTTAACGGTTTAAATAAACATAGGGACTATAGTTTATCCAAGAAAAAATGGATAAATGAAGTCCCATCTATTCATGAGATAAGTGAAAAACTACTAGTTAGCACAAAGTCTTTAAAAAAAAATAATAAAATAATAACTAGAAAAGGAAGTTACTCAAGAAATCTTCAAGAAGTAATTATAGCCTCCAGTGACGGAACCTATGTCTCAGATATTAGATTGCATCAAACAGTTGGTCTCAATGTAATTGCTAGTGATGCTCAATATAGATCTAGTGGAAGCAGAAGATTTGGATCGTCAGGAATGCCTAATGAATTCAGATTATGGGATCACGAAAAAGCAGCTAGTGATGTGTTTGAAAGTTCAATGAACATGTTGTATGCAGATTATGTTGATGCAGGACAAATGCCTGTTGTATTAGCTAATAAATTTGGTGGCGTAATATTCCATGAAGCCTGTGGTCATTTACTTGAAACTACTCAAATAGAGAGAGGGACAACACCATTTGAGAATAAATTAAATGAAAAAATTGCACATGAATCTGTAACAGCAATAGATGAAGGGATATCAGAAGGATCCTTCGGTTCATTATCGGTAGATGATGAAGGTATGGAACCCGAAAAATCAGTTCTTATAAAAGATGGAATTTTAAAAAAATTCATATCCGACAGGGCAGGTGAATTAAGAACTGGCCACAAAAGAACAGGAAGTGGAAGAAGACAAAATTATTCTTTTGCTGCAGCTTCAAGAATGAGGAATACTTATATAGCTAAAGGTGAGCACTCGAAAGAGGATTTAATCAATAGTATTAGTGAAGGTCTTTACTGCAAATCAATGGGTGGTGGCAGTGTAGGTGCTACAGGACAATTTAATTTTGCGGTAGAAGAAGGATATCTTATTAAAAATGGAAAATTAACTAGTCCAGTAAAGGGAGCAACATTGATCGGTGAGGCTAAAGAAGTTATGCCAAAAATATCTATGTGCGGAAATGATCTTGAATTGGCTCCTGGATTCTGTGGATCTATTAGTGGAAGTGTCAACGTAACTGTTGGCCAACCTCATATTAAGGTTGATTCAATAACTGTTGGCGGAAGATAGGATATGAATTCAAGAGAAATCACAACTCAAATCTCCAAAGCTGCAGATTTCCTAAATCTTAAAAAATGGGATTATGGAGCAAGCTTTTCTAATGATTATTCTGTGCAAGTAGATAAAGGAGAGGCTAAACAACTTAAGGCATCACAAAAGCAAATTTTAACTTTAAGAGTTTGGAATCAATTTAATTTAGTTGGTATTACTACAACAAGTGATATTAGTGAATCAGGTATTAAAAAGGCTCTTAAGCAAGCAAATATAGCTTCTGATTTCGGCAATAAGAATGAATCTACAGAATTTTCACCACTAGCGAAGGATCCTATTAAAGTTAAGGAAGTTAAAAAAAGAAATCCTGTTGGAATAAAAAAATTACTTACACTTTTAAGAGAAGCGGAAGTAAAACTAATAGAAAGTCATGAATCCATAAAATCAGTTCCATATAATGGTTTATCTGAGAGTTTCTTTGAGAGAGTTTATGCAAATAGTGAGGGTGCCTTTCGAAGTTATTCCAAAAGTCAAGCAGCACTATATTTATATGCAAGAGCAGAAGAGAAAAATAAGAAGCCTCGTAGTTCAGGTTCCGTAAAACTTGGATATGGTGCTGATGATATAGATATAGAGTCGTGTATTAAAGAAGCTTCAAATAAAACAATTTCTCATTTAAATTATTCATCTATTAAAACTGATAAATATTTAATATGTTTTTCCCCAGAGTCGTTTTTAACTATCATTAACGCATTTAGCTCAATGTTTAATGCTAGAAGCATCATAGATGGAGTGAGCTTATCTAATAAAAATTCAATCGGAGAGAAACTATCTACAGAAGCACTTAATATTTATGATGATGGCCTTCACGAAAAGAATATTTCATCAACACCATTTGATGGAGAGGGAACCCCAACAAAAAGACTTTGTCTAATTAACAGAGGGAGAATTGAAAATTTTATACATTCTGAATCAACTGCAAGAATATTTAAAACAACTCCCACTGGCCACGCTGGACTAGGATCAAAAGTCTCAGTATCTCCTGATTGGATCGTAGTTGAAAAATCAGAAGAAAACATTGATCTAAAAACAGCACTAGATCACTCTACTTATGAGGGAGAATTTGTTTATATAGAAGAGTTAAATGCAATCCATGCAGGTGTCAGAGCAAGTCAAGGTTCATTTTCTCTTCCATTTGATGGATGGCTTTACAAAAACGGTAAAAAAATCTCAATAGAATCTGCCACTGTAGCAGGAGATTTCAAATATCTTTTGAAAAATATAGTAAATATTGAATCAAGCCAGGAGGTAACAACAAGTGGAATTTCTCCACATATATGGGTAGATGAATTATCAATAACTGGTGACGCGTGAGAATTATATTCTGGGGAACACCTGAATATTCAATTCCTAGTCTTGATATTTTTATTAAATCTAAGCACGAGGTAATTGCAGTAGTTAGCCAACCGGATAAGAAAAGATCTAGGGGAAATAAATTAATAGCCTCACCTGTAAAAAGCATTGCTGAGAGACAATCTATAAAAATTTATACTCCAGATAAAATCAGGGGCAATTTAGATTTTATAAATGAACTCAAATCACTTTCTTGTGATTTATTTATTGTTATAGCTTACGGGAAAATTTTACCCAAAGAGATATTGGAAATCCCAAAATTTGGTTGTTGGAACGCACATGCTTCATTACTTCCAAGATGGCGTGGTGCTGCGCCAATTCAATGGTCCCTATTAAAAGGCGATGAATTTACTGGTGTAGGAATTATGAAAATGAATGAGGGACTAGATACTGGTGACATATTGTTGGAAGAAAAAATTAAAATCAATGATAAGGATAATTTAAATACACTATCGGAAAAACTTAGTATTTTATCGGCAAAATTATTTTTAAATGCTACATCTTTAATCGAAGAAAATATTAATAAAAATGCTAATCCTCAATTAACAAAACAAAATACCCTTGGAAGAGAAATTACTTACGCAAGAATGATTGAAAAATCAGACTTTAAAGTTGATTGGGGTAATGAGGCATTTAAAATTTCTCAAAAAATAAAATCATTATACCCACGAGCAAATACAACTTTTAGAGGTAAGAACCTTAAAATACTTAAAATCAAAGTATTGACTAGTGATGTAATTAAAAATGAAAAATACCTTTTCATGAGCAATTATTCAAGTCCAGGTATTATTCTTGCTGTAATAGAAAATGAAGGAATTATAATTTCAACTAAAACTGATCCTATTATTTTGTTAGAAGCAAAACTTGAAGGCAAAAACATTTCTAGCAAAAAGCAACTGGTTCAACAGTTAAAGCCATCAGCTGGTGAATATCTCTCAGATTAATTTTTTGATTCTTTTTTTGAGAATCCCCAAATGAAAGCAAAAATAATCAAACAATAAAAATAATAGTCTGGAAGAATAGATTCTTTAATTAACGTATTTAGTAAAAGTTTAATCCCAACTATTAAAATTGCTACATAACCGGCTGTTTCTAATCTAGAAAATATATCTAGAAGTTTTAGAAAAATCCCCGATGTAAATCTTAAGGCTAATACTCCAATCACTGCTCCAAATATAACTAATATATATTGATCACTTATAGCTACTGCAGTAGTGATACTGTCTATAGAAAAAGCAAAATCAGTAATTGAAAGAAGCGCTACAACCTTTAAAAACCTAAAATTACTTTTATTATTATCTGTCCCATTTTCAGCGTTTTCTATATCTGAATTTAAAAAAACATTAGAGAAGAATAAATAAATTAAATAAAAGCCAGCAAAAACTCTAATGAGAATAAACTTTAGAAGAACATTAGATAATATGATTAGAATAATTCTAAATAATAAAGATATTGTTATACCAATATTTAAGGCTCTTGACCTTAATTCTGAACTATCGAGGGATTTAGTAAGAGAAGCTAGTGCTACAGCATTATCTGCCGATAATAATAATTCTAGAGCAATTAATATTGGTAAAAGTGTAAAGATTTCGTACCAACTGTCTACCTGATCTAGAGTGGGTATAAAAGAATTTATTGCAGCTGAATCCATCGAATATTATTCACAATCAGTATAAAATCTAATATAATAGATCGGATATTTGTAATCAAGATTGATAGTTATAAATGAGTTTAAATACTTTAGTTGATTATATTTCGAACTCACAAATTACTTCTGAATTAATAAAAAGAATTTCAAAAAATAATGAATTAAATATTGTTGGTTCAAGTAGATATGCAAAATCAATAATATTAGATAGCATCGCAAAAAAAGAGGAGAAAAATATATTATTAATTTGTCCTAATGTAGAAATTGCCTACAAATGGATTGGTTATTTTGAAAGTATAAATGATAAAGCAGTTTTATATTATCCTCCAACAGAACATCTACCATACTCATCAATTAATAAATCCAAAGAGATTGAATTTAGTCAGCTTACTGTTTTATCCAAATTAATAAAAAAAGAGAAAAATGAACTTAATATTGTTATATCAACTGAGAGATCACTACAACCACATCTAATAAATAAAAACCTATTAATTGAAAATAAGTTAGATTTGCAAAAAGGGGTTCAAATCGAGATTAAAGAATTAGCAAATAAACTTACTTTGCTGGGCTATACGAAGGATAATGTAACTTCAACTGAAGGATTCTGGAGTAGGAGAGGGGAAATAATTGATATTTATCCAGTCAATAATGAGTTTCCTATAAGATTAGAATTTTTTGATAATGTAATTGAGAAAATAAGAGAATATGATCCCCATACACAGAAAACATTAGAAAGTATAAATAATATTGAAATAATACAGGCTGGATTTGATTTGCTAATAAAAGATAAGTTAAATAATTTATCTAAGAACAATCTTTTTAATTCAGAAGATATAAATAAAAATAATCTTGATCGATATTTAGGAATAATTGAAGAAGAACCCTCAAACATAATAGATTTTTTTAATAGGGAAACAATTCTTGTAATTGATGAATTAGAAGATTGTAAAAAATTTGCAAATAATTGGTATCTAGATTCAGAAAGTAATTTTGATAATTTTACGTATGAATTAAATCAGAACCTTAAAAATAATGACATTAATTTAGAGGCCAAACCTAATTTGCATCTAAAGTTTGACGAAATAATAAAATCACTAGGAAATTTTAATTTAATAAAATTTTATGAATTTGAATCTAAAATCAATATTGATAATAGATTTTTGTTAAACGATAAAAGATTAAATTCATACTCTAAAAATATAGGGAAGTTATCCAATGATATAAATAAAAATATAAAAAATAATGAAAAAGTATGGGTTTTATCAGCACAACCATTGAGAACAAGGACTTTACTTTTTGAGCACGAATGTAATGCAAACTTCTTAAACAATCCTAATGATATTAATGAAGCATATAAGTCAATTAATAATTCAACTCCTTTAATTTTAAAAAATAAGAACAATTACGAAATCGAGGGGTTTTATCTTCCAATATGGAAAGTTGTCCTGATAACAGATAAAGAATTATTTTCACAACAATCTCTTTTTAATAATGTATTTATAAGAAGAAAAAAAAGAAGTGTCAATTCAAATATAAATGTAAATAAGATTAGTCCCGGCGATTTTATAGTTCATAAAAATCATGGAATAGGAAAATTTTTAAAAATAGAAAAAATAAATATAACTGGAGATTCAAGAGATTATTTAGTCATTCAGTATCAAGATGGAAAGATAAGTGTTGCCGCTGATCAACTTGGTAGTGTTAACAGATATAGATCAAGCGGAAAAATAAAGCCGAAAATAAATAAATTAGGAGGGACAGAATGGGAAAAAATAAAAGAAAAAAATAAGAAACAAATCAAAAAAGTTGCTGTCGATATTTTAAAACTTTATGCAAAGAGAGAAAAATTAAAGGGTTACATCTATCCAGAAGATGGTCCTTGGCAAGATGAATTAGAGGAATCTTTCCCTTATCAACCAACACCTGACCAAATTACTGCTGTAGAAGAAATAAAATCTGATATGGAAAGCGATAAGCCAATGGACAGGCTAGTTTGTGGAGATGTAGGATTTGGCAAAACAGAAGTAGCTGTTCGGGCTATTTTTAAGGCTATTACATCAGGAAAACAGGTAATATTGCTAACACCTACAACAATCCTAGCTCAGCAACATTGGAGAACAATAAGTAATAGATTTTCACCTTACCCAATAAAAGTATCATTACTCAATAGATTCAAAACCGCTTATGAAAGAAAGGAAATCTTTGCAGGTTTGAAGAATAACAAAATTGATTTAGTTGTAGCAACGCACCAAATTTTAGGAAAAGAAATAGAAATTAAAAACTTAGGACTACTAGTTATTGATGAAGAACAAAGATTTGGAGTAAGGCAAAAGGAAAAAATAAAAAAAATCAAAACCAACATAGACGTTTTAACTCTCTCGGCAACTCCAATTCCAAGAACTCTTTATATGAGCTTATCTGGGCTAAGACAAATGAGCTTACTAAACACTCCTCCTCCATCAAGAAGATCAATAAAAACATATTTATCTGAAATAGATATGGATGTTATAAGAACTGCAATTAATCAAGAACTTGATAGGGGAGGTCAAATTTTTTATGTTCTTCCAAGAATTTCTGATATAGATCAAGCTGTAAACAAATTAAAAAATATGTTTCCAAGCTTAAAATTTATTGTTGCTCATGGGCAAATGAACGAAACAGAACTTGAAAATGCAATGATTGCTTTTAATAATGCAGAAGTAGATCTAATGATATGCACAACGATAATTGAAAGTGGATTAGACATTCCTAAAGTAAATACAATCATTATTGAAGATTCTCACAAATTTGGCCTTTCACAACTTTATCAACTTAGAGGAAGAGTTGGTAGAAGCGGTATACAGGCGTATGCTTGGTTATTTTATCCAAATGTAAATAAAATTAATGATGCTGCAAAACAAAGATTGAAAGCTATAAAAGACTTTTCAGAACTAGGAAGTGGATACCAACTTTCAATGAAAGATATGGAAATAAGAGGTGTTGGTAGTTTACTAGGAGAAGAACAAAGTGGAAAGGTTAATGCTATTGGATATGATTTATATATAGAAATGCTCCATGAGGCTATTTCAGAAATCAATGGGCAAGAAATACCTGAAGTTAACGACACTCAAATTGATCTGCCAATAAATGCATTTATACCTGCAACATGGATATTAAACAGAGAAGAGAAGCTTGAGGCATACAAATCCGCTACTGAATGTTCAAATGATGATGAATTAACTGAATTAGCTACAGATTGGGTGAATAGATATGGAAACTTACCCAAACCTGTTGAGTCCTTAATTATGATAATGAGACTAAAATTACTAGCAAAAAAATGTGGTTTTAATAAGATCAAGCTCAAAAAGCCAAACATATTGATAGAGACAAAATTAAAAAATTCTACTTTTAAGATTTTTAAAAATTCTTTGGCAAGTAGTGTCCAAAATAAATTTAATTTTAATGAAGGCGAACAATTATCAATCATCACTATAAGGGGTTTAGGTGTAACTGAAATTCAAAATCAAATTGATCAACTAATGTTGTGGTTCGGGTCTTTTGTAAGAGAAATAAAGAATTTCGATAATGAACTTTTTAAAAGAGAATAAATTATTAAATAATTATTTAAAATCCGCGAATCAGTTTGATTTCGGTTAGGTTTATAAAAATTTATTTTTTATATGGGTGAATATATAGACGTCGGAATTCAATCTTCGATTTTACCCTTATCAATCATTCTTTCATCAATTGCACTTGGCATATTTGCATTATTTGGTGAAGAGACAGAAAATGATGATGATGATTCTGATTCAGGGAGTGGTGGTCTAATGCAACCTATTTGAAATTATTTATAGATAATTTGTTTTGACCTTCTCTTCGATACTCTAAATAATCTATTAAAAAAACCTATCATTAAAATAAGAGCAGTAAAGGAAGACACAATAATAAAAATCACCAAAAATATTTTATAGAGATGTGGCAAGAGTTCAATCAATAATAAAAAAGATTTATTAAATGTCGAAGGCAGATTTTTTAACAACAAATTTTTATTAGGAATTAAATAATTTATATAAACTAATAAAGCACTTAAAATAAACAAAAAGAAAGCTTCAGTAAATAGTCTTCTTTTAGATTTTCTTCTTAAATTTAATTTTTTTTTAAAAATATATTTATCAGATTTAATATTTAAATTTGGGATGTTTAAATCTGCCATGAATCAAAGCTCAAAGAATAAATTTGAATACCTTTGAAAAGAAATTAACCTATAGTATCGTGTTTATATTTCAGATGCTAATTGCTGTTTATTAAGGATTTATTAGTTCTTTATTTTCTATATTTTCAAAAGGACTATAAAAATAAATAAAAGAAGAAGAGAATAGAATTAAAGAGCAAATTGCAATAAAAGGTGGAATAAAGAAATTGAAAAATTTGACTTTTTTATTTAATCCAAATCTTAATTGTTTAGGAATGTAAGTAGGTATATCAGTTTTTCTTATTCTTACTTTTGGCGATTCATTTAACTGATCAAAACAGTTTAAGATATCTGAAAGCAATGAATTACCAAGCTTTAAAACTAAAGGCTTAACATTTGGTTTAGAGCTCTTGAGAACAATATTATGTATGTGGAGATTATCTGCTTTTATATCGATTAATTTAGACTCATATATTGGTGGGATTTCGTTTTTGATTAAAAGATTTGAATAAATATAAAAAGCATCCATAATTGGCCCTAAATGTTCAATTTTCCCTTCTATAAGTGGTTTATCAACTATTGTTAATTTCCATTGAGAAATTATAGATATTTGATCTTTATTTTCATTATTGGAATAATCTGGCAATCCTATTATTTCGAGACTTACTGAAGATTGATTAAATGAAAATTTATTTTGCATCATATTAAAAATCGTGTAAAAAATTCTTCAACTTTCGATAACCCTGATTTGAAATGCAAAAAGATAAAATAAGCAAAGATTTTATGATAATCTCATCATTTTCAGATTGATTTAAAAGCTTTTTCACTCTCATACTATCTACATTAAATCTCTCTTTAATCAACTCAATAAATCTATTATTAAAATCATTCCAAATAACTGAATTCTGCTCAATATTCTCTTTAGATTTTATTATCTCTCTGATATAAGGGTATAAATATTTAGACATTTCAACTGTAATTCTAATTAAGGCATCGAATTCGTTAGGTTTAATTTTGTTAGTAACATAAGATTTTCTCAATGGATTGTTGTTCCTTAATTTCCAAATAGTCACTTTATTTGGTATAAGACTATTTAGATTAAGTCTATTTGATAAGGCGTAAAGGGACTGAATACCATTTAAGTCAATCGTTTCAAGTATTAATAATAATAAATCAAGCTTCTCTATAGATTTTCTTGATACTTGATTTCCTCTATTTAAAACTTTAATTGTTCTTTATTAGAATATAGGCTAATTATAACAGGATTATCAATCCATTTTTTGAAATAAAAATGAATATAACTTATCTAATTCTTCAATAGTTAGCATTCCATAACTCCATAATAGTATTGGTAATGGAGTGTTATTTTTTTTAGATAATTTTATACCAAGTTCAATAGTAGATTCATCTAAACCTAATACATTAAATAAATAAATTATCATTTCTCTAGATATATAATTATTCATGAATTCTATTTAATACTTGAGTAAATGAGAGATTTAGTCATTTGATTTAAGACCAATTTTCTTGTAAAAAGAAATTTATTTAAAAGTAAAAATGAAAATTTCTTAATTGGATATAAAAAAACGTTTCTATTAGCAAAAATTGATATCAATGAGTCAGTTATAAAAATAGTGAAGATAATATCTAAAATCCTGCTTGAAAAATACTTAAATTTAAAAAATATCAATTGCATTTTAGTAATAGCAATATTTTTATTAAAAAGATCATAAATAGTATTAACATCTCTCCAACAAGTATTTAGACCCTGACCACCAACAGGATGAAATGTATGAAATGCATCTCCTACAAAAACTAATTTTTTAAAATTTAAAACTGGTAAATTTAGGGATAATGAAACAGGAAAAATATTAAATTCGCCAATTATTTGGTCCAACTTAAATTTATCTGGCAAGATTGTTGATAAATTATCCATTAAAAAATTCTTGTCAGAATTTAACCTTTCAATTGCCTTTGATGTACTAGAAGTCCAAATTACTTGATATAAGTTTTTTTCTAGAGGTAATAATGCAAGTGGGCCCTCTATTCTAAAAATTTCATATGCACGCTTTTCACAATGACCTCTAAGAGAAACTTTAAAAGTTAAACAAGACTGACTATAAGATTTTTTTATATCAACAAAATCAATTAATTTTTTATCAAGTGAGTTTGCTCCAGTTGAAAAGAATTGATAATCAAATAATATTTTTTTACGTAACAATTTCTGTGGTGTCATAAAAAAAATATTTTCATAATTATCAATCTCATGAAAAAAAACGTTCATTAGATCCGAATGTTTAACTACCCAGCCAATATTTTCAGAAGAGCTTATATCATCATCTAAGTCGGAAGTTGATAAATTGGAAAAAGCAGAAGTTACGCTATCTGAAATTGAAAGGGTATCAAAGCCAAATAAAAATGGTTCTAATTTTTTCCAAAGTCTGAATTTAGATAAGATTTTTCTTGTTGAGTGAGTAATTGCATAAGTTTTATCTTTATCAATTAATCTATCTTTTGTTAATAGATCAGTTAAAAAAATATTGCAATCAAATTTTGAAAGTGCAATTGAAAGTAATAAACCTGTGGGACCTGATCCAACAATTTTAAAATTGAATTTATTTTTCATGAGATCATATAGCCATCAACTATCTATTCAAATAAATATAGCAAATTTCCTCAAATGCTGGTCGTAATAAATAGGGGTACTCACCAACCCATAAGTTAATTTCAGGAAGCCAAGCATCGGTCAAGTAAAAATCTCTATCAAAATTACGGTTATCAGATGTTATTAAACATCTAATACTCGAACCCACCCTAATTTGACTGTGCTTATTTTCCATAGGAAAACTTAATTTTTCCAAATAACCATCTTCATCTTCTAATTCAAGTACTAACCAAGTCCTTTTGTTTTCGACAACTTCTAATCGACCTTGCCTATTAGATTGTTCTCTCGAACTTTCAATCTTTTCTGTTTTATAGATATCTGATATGTAGCCATCAAATATAGAAAAAAATTTATATTTTCTTAATTGCAAATTTTTTCTACTTGATTCAAGAATCGGGCCCCAGATGATATACAAAAAGAACCCTACACATAGGAATAACCAGAAATTATTAGTTTGATCCCCAGTCGAACTAATAATTAATGAGATAAATCCACCAATTGAAGAAACTATTAATCTTTGAAGAATTTTTCTCGGATTTCCCAAAGCGTATTTAAATTGACTCCCTGTACCAACTGCAGGAATAAGTTTTGAAATTTGACTTGAATTAATTGGAATTATCATTTTAAAAAATCAATTTTTCAAGTCCGTAAACTAATGTTTCATAATTACCAATTTTTCTAATAGCCTGTAAAACTCCTGGCATATACGCCTTTCTATCAATAGTGTCATGCTTAATTGTGTAAGTTTCACCTGGAGATCCCATAATTACTAACTGATGAGCGAGTAATCCTGGTAATCGTACAGAATGTATATTAATTCCTGAATCTCTGAGCCCACCCCGTACACCTCTCAATGACTCAGACTCTTTTACTAAATTATGATTAAATTTCTTTGGATATTCTTCAATCATTTCTGCAGTTTTTATACATGTCCCGCTAGGAGAATCAGCTTTTTGATTATGATGCATCTCTATTAATTCAATATTGTCATAAAACCTTGCTGCTACAGATGCCGCCTGCTGAAGAAGAACCATACCTACTGAAAAATTTGGTATTATTGCACAACCAACTGATGCTTTCTGAGCAAAAACAGACAAATCTTCTATTTGCGAAGGGCTTAGACCTGTAGTTCCAACTACTGGTGATACACCATATGCAATAGCTGATCTGGTATTATCATATACAGAATCAGGATGAGTAAAATCAATCAGGACAGGTTTGATACTTTCATTTCTATAATTTTGACTAACAGAACATAAAGTTCCTTCAAAATCATTTGAAACATAAATATCACAATTTTTTACCTTCAATAATTCAGAAATATTTGAGCCATTGTTCTCTTCGTTGATATCAATTGCTGCAACAAGTTCACAATCTGTAGAATTTAATACAGTATTAACAACTTCACTACCCATTTTGCCTAAAGCTCCGGATACTAGTACTGGTATGGGTTTTTTAGAGTTTTCAATCATTTTTTTAAAAAATTTTTTTTTAAAGGTTGTTACACGCTATTTATATTCCACACAATAACGTCTTTTCATTCGTAGTCTGTTAGAAATACTTAAAGAAAATCGATGTTTACGCAGGTCCGCTCAGCAAACCGCAGAGTATCTCCTGTTGAGGATAACAAACACAAAGTTGTAATAAAAGCAGTTTATGTTGTCCTTGAGCCACAATACCAAAATTCCTTAACGGAAGCTGCAAAGTCAATAAATAAGATGAATGGGCCAATAGGTATAGACCTCAGCGGCTATCTTATCGAAGAACTTAGGAATGATAGTAATTATGAAGATTTTAAAGATGATATAGCTAATGCAGATATATTCGTTGCTTCTCTAATTTTCATTGAAGACCTTGCTCAAAAAGTTGTTGATGCAGTATCTCCATTTAAAGACAAACTTAAAGCATCAATTGTTTTCCCCTCCATGCCAGAGGTAATGAGATTAAATAAGCTAGGTTCATTTAGTATGGCCCAACTTGGTCAATCTAAAAGTATTATTGGAGATTTAATAAAAAAGAAAAAAGAATCCGATGGTGCAAGTTTCCAAGATTCAATGTTGAAGTTATTAAACACACTACCTTCAATACTTAAATATCTACCAGTAGAAAAAGCTCAAGATGCTAGAACATTTATTATGAGTTTTCAGTACTGGTTAGGAGGTACAACTGAGAACTTAAAAAACTTCTTGTTAATGATATCTGAAAAGTACGCTGTACCAGAGATCTTAAAAGATCAAATAGAAGAATTCAAAATTCAAGATCCTGAAACATTCCCAGATTTAGGAATTTGGCATCCTCTTGCTCCTTGCATGTTTGAAAGTCTTAAACAATATCAAAATTGGGAAAATAATAGGAAAGATATAAATCCTAAAGATGACAAAACACCAACAATAGGATTAGTGCTTCAAAGGAGTCATATTGTTACGGGAGATGATGCTCATTACGTTGCTGTTATTCAAGAATTGGAATACAGAGGTGCGAGAGTACTACCTATCTTCTGTGGAGGTCTAGATTTTTCAAAACCAGTTAATGAATTTTATTTTGATTCAATAAATAAGGATCAACCTATAGTAGATGGAGTTGTATCTCTAACAGGATTTGCACTAGTTGGTGGGCCAGCAAGACAAGATCATCCTAAAGCTATTGAAGCTCTAAAAAGGTTAAACAGACCTTATATGGTTGCACTTCCATTAGTCTTCCAAACCACACAAGAATGGGAAGATAGTGATCTAGGATTACACCCTGTTCAGGTAGCACTTCAGATTGCGATTCCAGAGCTTGATGGTGCCATTGAACCTATTATTCTCTCAGGTCGTGATGATGCTACAGGTAAGGCTCATACACTCCAAGATCGAGTTGATGTAATAGCTGAAAGAGCAATAAAATGGTCAACATTAAGAGTTAAACAAAGGAAGGATAAAAAATTAGCCATCACAGTATTTAGTTTTCCACCAGACAAAGGAAATGTTGGTACAGCAGCATATTTGAATGTTTTTGGTTCAATTTATAGAGTACTTCTTGAAATGAAATCGAAAGGATATCAAATAGATGAACTTCCAAGTAATTCAAAAGAATTAATGGAAAAAGTAATTAACAATCCTGAAGCGATGGATGGCTCTCCAGAGTTAAATATTGCTCATAAGATGTCAGTAAAAGAATACGAAGAATTCACACCATATTCACAAAGACTTGAAGAAAATTGGGGTAAACCTCCTGGGAACCTTAATAGTGACGGTCAAAACCTTCTTATCTATGGAAAACATTTTGGAAATGTTTTTATAGGAGTTCAACCCACATTCGGTTATGAAGGTGATCCCATGAGATTGCTCTATTCAAGAAGTGCTAGTCCTCATCATGGTTTTGCTGCTTACTACACGTATGTAGAAAAAATCTGGGGGGCTGATGCTGTTCTTCATTTTGGAACTCACGGCTCACTTGAATTTATGCCTGGGAAGCAGATGGGCATGAGTGAAACTTGCTATCCGGATTCCCTGATTGGATCATTGCCTAATTTGTATTACTATGCTGCGAATAATCCATCTGAAGCAACTATTGCCAAAAGAAGAGGATATGCTTCAACTATTAGTTATCTGACTCCTCCAGCGGAAAATGCAGGACTTTACAAAGGACTCAAAGAACTAAGTGAACTCGTTGGTTCTTATCAACAATTAAGAGAAAATAGTAGGGGTATTCAAATTGTTAATGCAATTGTTGAGACTTCTAAACAATGTAACCTAGACAAAGATGTAGAGCTTCCTTCAAAAGATATAGAAGAACTTTCAATAGATGAAAGAGATTTATTTGTTGGTAATGTTTATAAACAGTTGATGGAGATTGAAAGTAGATTATTACCTTGCGGTCTTCATACTATTGGAGAAGCCCCAACAGCAGAAGAAGCTGTTGCAACGCTTGTAAATATTGCATCATTAGAGAGAGAACAAGAAGGATTAAGATCTCTGCCTGGGTTATTGGCAGAATCCATCGGTTTAACTATTGAACAAATTTATGATGGTAATAATAAAGGTGAACTTAAATTTGTAGAGTTAAATGAAAAAATCATAAAGACAGCAAGAGAGTCGATATTTGCGATGGTCAACTCTTTAAAAATTGTTGATGGCAGAGTTTATTTAGAAAAATCGCTTCTTTCCAAACTTTTCGATTTACTTAAAGTTTTTGGTCTAAATCTACCTACACCTTGGCTTAGAGTCTGCAGATTAAGTGGGTTTAATGAAGTTAATCAGAAGGAATTAAATAAATTATTTGATTACTTACTTTTCTGCCTGGAACAGGTCTGCGCAGACAAAGAAATGGATAGCCTCATTAAAGCACTAGATGGAAATTATGTTTTACCTGGGCCAGGAGGAGATCCCATAAGAAATCCAGGTGTCTTGCCCAGTGGTAAAAATATCCATGCACTTGATCCTCAATCAATCCCAACTACAGCAGCAGTAGCTGCAGCAAAGTCTGTTGTTGACAAATTAGTTGAAAGGCAAAAAGAAGAACAAGGAACTTGGCCTGAAACAATAGCTTGTGTTTTATGGGGTACTGATAATATCAAAACTTACGGAGAATCACTGGCACAAATCTTATGGTTTGTTGGGGTAAAACCAAAACCAGATTCTGTTGGAAGAATTAACAAACTAGAATTAATACCTTTAGAAGAATTAGGTAGGCCAAGAATAGATGTAGTAGTTAACTGTTCAGGAGTATTTAGAGATCTATTTATCAATCAAATGGCATTAATAGATCAGGCAATCAAATTAGCAGCTGAAGCAGATGAACCATTGGAATCTAACTTTGTAAGGAAACATTCATTAGAACAAGCAGAAAAAGAAGGCACTTCTATCAGAGAAGCTTCAGCGAGAGTATTCTCTAATGCTAGTGGAAGTTACAGTTCAAATGTTAATTTAGCCGTAGAAAATTCAACATGGGAGGAAGAAAATGAATTACAAGAAATGTATTTATCTCGCAAAACATATGCTTTTAATGCCGATAATCCTGGTGAGATGAATCAAAAAAGAGAGGTATTTGAGTCAGTAATGAAAACAGCAGATGTTACATTTCAAAACCTTGATTCTTCGGAGATTTCATTAACAGATGTAAGTCATTATTTTGATTCTGATCCTACAAAATTGATTAAGAAATTAAGAGATGACGGGAAAGAACCAAGTAGCTACATAGCGGACACTACCACTTCTAATGCTCAGGTTAGAACACTTGGAGAAACTATCAGATTAGACTCTAGAACAAAACTTTTAAATCCTAAATGGTATGAAGGTATGCTCAAATCTGGCTACGAAGGAGTTAGAGAACTTTCTAACAGACTTAACTATACTCTTGGTTGGAGCGCGACAAGTGGTCAAGTAGATAATTTTGTATATGAAGAAACTAATGAAACATTTATAAATGACGAAGAGATGAGGAAAAGATTAATGGATCTTAATCCTAATAGTTTCAGAAGAATTGTTGGAACGTTGCTAGAAGTCAATGGTAGGGGATATTGGGAAACTTCAGATGAGAATATAGAACAGTTGAAAGAACTATACCAAGAGGTAGAGGATAAAATCGAAGGAGTTAAAGAATAATAAATTTATTGTCTGTAAATCCTATCAGCTACTTTCAGTATTTGATAATTTAGTTTGACGTTGTGAACTCTCACAATGTCAATATGTAATTGAGAACAAAGGCAACTTATTGCAAGTGTTCCTATATCCCTTTCTTTTGGATTTTTCTCATTCAAAATTTCTCCTATGAATCTCTTCCTAGATGCACCTATTAAAATTGGCAAATTCCATTTTTTTAATGCATCTAAGTTTCTCAATATTTCCAAATTATGAATGATATCCTTTGAAAAACCAATTCCAGGATCCACTATTATATTTCTTTCAGATATATTTTTTTCTAACGCATTCTTTATTAAATTATCAAGCGAGTACTTAACATCGCTCAAAACATTCATGTAATTAGAGAGTTGATTCATATTTTGACTAGTACCACGACTATGAGTTATAACGAATGGACAGTTGAATTTTGATACAACATCCAAAATTTTAATATCTCTTCTTCCTCCCGTGACATCATTAATCCAATTAGCACCATTTAAAAGAGCTTCGTAAGCCACTTCAGAATTAAATGTATCAACAGAAATTAAAACATCTGGAAATTCTGATTTTATCAATTTAAGATATGGGATCAATCTATTAATTTCTATAGTAGATCCAACTTCTTCAGCCCCAGGTCTAGTACTTTGAGCACCAAGATCAATAATATCAACACCATTACTCAAGAAATGATTTACTTGATCTAAAACTTTTTTTGAAGAATTTAATTCTCCACCATCACTAAATGAATCAGGAGTTAAATTAATAACGCCCATAATTGAAGTTTTTTGTCCCCAGCCTTTTGGCCATGGATCATTCTTATTGGTAATTGGCAATTCTTGCAAAACTTTTTGGATTTAATGAAGCCCCTCCAACTAAAACCCCATCTATATCAGTCATTGACATGATTTCGTCAATATTATTAGGTTTAACAGATCCTCCATATTGAATAATCACATCATCAAAACCAATTAATTTCCGAATCAAAGAACATATCTTGTTAGCTTCTTTAGCTTCACATGTTTTACCAGTACCAATAGCCCATATTGGTTCATAGGCAACAATTAAATTTGATGGATCAGTATTTTCTAATCCTTGTTCAACCTGTCTAGTAATAACTCTGTCAGCTTCTCCTCTCTCTCTTTGTTCTAGTGTTTCTCCAACACAAACTATTGGAGTGAGTCCACTAGATTGAGCAAAAACTGCTCTTTTATTAATTTGTTCGTCACTTTCACTAAAATACTTCCTTGGTTCACTGTGACCAACTATTGCATATGAGACACCATGTTCAAGAAGCATTTTTGGGGAAATTTCTGCAGTAAATGCTCCTTCATCCTCCCAATGAATATTTTGACTAGAAATATCTAAATAATCAAAATCAGAATGATCAGAAAAAGTTGAGATAGCAGTAAAAGGTGGTGCAATAACAACTTTACGATCTTCATTTAGCTTTTTTATTAAAGGGATGAATTCTTCTAAATAGGACTTAGCTTCAGCACAAGTCATGTGCATTTTCCAATTACCAGCAATTACAGATTTTCTCAAAATACTATCTCCAAGAAAAACATATTAATATAAATTGAGTTTAATAAGCCAATTATTCTAAAAATAATTCATTTTTTAGAAATATAACTTTATCTCCCTTCTTTAACTTTCTTCCTCTCCTAGTTTCTATTACACCATTAACTTTGACAGAACCGGACTTAATAAAAATTTTTGCTTCTCCACCAGAAGAGACCAAATTTTTCCATTTTAAGAATTGATCCAATTTCATTGTTTTTTGTACCCAAAGATATTGATAAAGTAGGATAAACAATTAAATATATAATATCTTGAGACTAATACCACCATTCAGACCATATTCGAATAAGTTTATTAAAGGTTTTATATGCATGCTTATTTATGTAGCTTGTTGGCCTTTACTAGCTTATTTTGCTGGAAACTTAATCCCAGCGATTGGATCTGGTGACCTCTCAAAAGTTTCTAGCATTATAATTAAGTCTTTACTCGTATTTTTAGTTCAGAAAACTGCTCAATTTGGACAAGATGTATTCATAGCAAAACCATCTTTAGAAATTAGTGAAGTAATGAGAGGAAATTTATTTAGCAGAATTCAAAAAATAGATATGAATTCTGTTGAAAAGATTTCAGCGGGGGATATCACATATAGACTTACAGAAGATGCTGATAGGGTAAGCGAAGTTATTTATAAAACAGCTCAGGATACTATTCCATGTACTTTGCAGTTATTAGCGGTAATAATATATATGTTTTATTTAGACTGGTCACTTACATTATCAACTTTTGTTCTTGCACCATTGATTATTCTTTCAGTTAATAGTTTTGGAAGAAGAGTTTTAAGAGCATCTGAAAAAAGTCAAGAATCAACAAGTAATTTAGCAAGTTTAATAGGTGAATCTATAAATGGAATGTCGACCATAAGAGCTTTTGCTGCAGAAAATTGGATTGAGAGTAGATTTTATAAAAGATTAAGTGCGCATAAAAAAGCAAAATATAAAACATTAAAATTACTTGCATTTCAACATCCTGTTGTAGGATTTGTTGAAGCATTTGGAATATTAGCAATATTAGGTTTAGGAGCCGCAAGGATAAATCTAGGCCTTCTAACAAGCGAAGAATTTAGTAGTTTCTTTGCTGCAATATTGATGCTTATTGATCCAATAAGCCATGTAAGTACAAATTTTAATGACTATAAACAGGCAGAAGCATCGATAAAAAGGTTAAAAAACATAAATCAAGAACCTATCGAAGATGATAAAGAAGATTTTAAAATGATATCCAATATTGAAGGCAAAATAAGTTTCAAAAAACTTCATTTCTCTTACAAAAAAGATAATCAAGTTCTTAAAAATATTAATTTAGAAATTAAAAAAGGGGAAGTCACAGCTTTCGTTGGAGCTTCAGGGGCTGGTAAAAGCACAATGTTGGCTTTGATATTAAAGTTTATAACTCCAAATAAAGGAGACATTTTTATTGATGACATTAATCTCAAATTATTAAGTACAAAAGATATTAGAAAAAACATCGCATTAGTACAACAACAGCCTTATTTGTTTTCAGGAAAAATTATTGATGTAATAAGAATGGGCAGAAGTTTTACAAAAGAAGAAATTATAGAATCAGCAATAAAAGCAAACGCTCACAATTTCATTCAAAAGCTTCCTGAGAAATATGAAACTGATATATCAGAAAGAGGTTCAAATTTCTCAGGTGGCCAAATCCAGAGGATAGCAATTGCAAGAGCAATACTTGGGAACCCATCTATACTTCTTTTAGATGAGGCCACAAGTGCCTTAGATGCAGAATCAGAATCTGAAGTACAAAAAGGACTTAATAGAGCTATGAAAGATAGAACAGTTATTGTAATTGCTCATAGATTATCCACTACTCAAGAGGCCAATAAAATAGTTGTTTTCGATAAAGGTGAAATTATTGAAGTTGGGAAACACATTGATTTAATAAATAAACCAGGAATTTATAAAGAATTATGTGAAAAACAATTGATTAAAAAATTATGATTCTATTTTATTTATTAAAGAAGTAAATCTATGAACGAAAACAAAATTGATTCTGCAAATCCAGTTTTAACATTTGAAGGCAAAAAATATTTAATAAATGAACTTTCTGATGAAATAAAAGAATCTATAAAAATACTACAAATAGCGGAGACACAACTTAAGATGCATCAAGATACTCTCAAATTACTTTCAATTAGTAGAAATTCTTTAGTTAATCAATTAAGAGAAAAACTTAAAAATTTAGAATAAAATTTTAATAATTATGGATTTCTTGTAGAGAGTAAGTATTAATTTTATTGCATTGCAAAGCTTTAATCGCCTTAATGGCTGCCTTTGCTCCAGGAATAGTTGTAAAAGTTGGAATATTATACTCTAAAGCAGCACGTCTTAAATAAGCATCATCATGAAGAGCCTGTGAGCCAATTGGAGTATTAATTATTAATTGAACAAGTCCCGAACGAATTAGGTCCTCAATATTTGGTCTTCCTTCATGAACTTTTAGCACTTCTTCAACTTGAATTCCTAAATTCATCAAATATGCAGCTGTACCTTTTGTTGCGATTAATTTAAATCCTAAAATCAAAAGTTCTCTAGCAACTTCCTCAAGATTTTTTTTATCTAAATCATTTGTAGATAAAAAAGCAACTCCTTCTGAAGGAACACCATTACCTGCTGCCAATTCAGACTTTGCATAAGCAATTCCAAAATCTTTAGCTAAACCCATTACTTCTCCAGTAGATCTCATTTCAGGGCCAAGTAATGTATCAGATCCAGGAAATCTTTTAAAAGGTAAAACGGCCTCTTTTACTGCCTGATATTTAGGAGAAAATTCTTCTGTAAAATTAAGATCTTCTAATGTAGAACCATGCATTAACTGGGTAGCTAATTTTGCAACTGGTTTACCTATGGCTTTTGAAACAAATGGAACTGTCCTGGATGCTCTTGGATTTGCTTCGAGAATATACAATATATTATCTTTATTACTTCTATTTATTACTGCAAATTGCAAATTAATTAAACCAACA
Source organism: Prochlorococcus sp. AG-355-I20 (assembly GCA_003280895.1). Taxonomy (GTDB): domain Bacteria; phylum Cyanobacteriota; class Cyanobacteriia; order PCC-6307; family Cyanobiaceae; genus Prochlorococcus_A. The sequence goes on from QCDM01000003.1 coordinate 32,799, forward strand.
ACATTTAATCTTTGTGCAATTAATTTAGTCCAGTTCCTTACATTTTCTATTGTGGATATTGAAAGAGAAATGGAGGGTAAGCAACAAGCTGAATCTCCTGAATGAATTCCTGCAGGTTCAACATGTTCCATTAGACCAGCAATTACAACAGAACCCTCTGAATCGCATAAAGCATCAACATCTATCTCAATTGCATTATTCAAATATTGATCAAGAAGGATTGGATGATCAGGAGATACCTTAACTGCTTCAGAAATGTATCTCGATAATTCATTCTGATCTTTAACAATTTCCATTGCCCTACCACCTAGAACATAAGAAGGTCTTACAACCAAGGGGAATCCTATATTTTTTGCTACTATTTCTGCTTCATCATGATTACGCGCAATACCGTTTAAAGGTTGTCTAATACTTAATTCTTCAAGAATTTTTGTAAATTCCTCTCTATCTTCTGCTAAATCGATAGATATTGGAGAAGTCCCAAGAATTTTTGATCCAGTTCTGATCCCATCATTAGATTTAAGCCATTCAAATAAAGGTAATGATAATTTCAGTGGAGTTTGACCTCCAAATTGAACAATCAAACCATAAGGATTTTCAGCTTCTATTATGTTAAGCACATCCTCCAAAGTTACAGGCTCGAAATATAAAATATCGCTAGTATCATAATCTGTTGAAACAGTTTCAGGATTACTATTAACCATTATTGTTTTATAACCATTTGCAGAAGCTTGATATGATGCATGACAACAACAGTAGTCAAACTCTATTCCCTGACCAATTCTGTTTGGACCTCCTCCTAAAATCATAATTTTTTTTGATTTACTATTTACTGAAATCTCGCTATCAAAAATTTTAGAATTAAAATTAATGAAAGATTCTTCGTAAGTTGAATAATGATAGGGAGTTGAAGATGAGAATTCTGCTGAACAAGTATCCACAGTTTTATAAATTGGAATTATATTAAGTTTTTTTCTATATCTTCTTACTTCAAAAAACTCAGATTTAGTTAACTTTGCTATCTGTTGATCTGAAAAGCCTAATTGTTTAGCTTGTAACATCAAATCCCTATCTAAAGTATAAAGTTCCTTATCTTTCAAAAAATCATTTTCAAAATTAAAGATATTGCGTAATTTTTCGATAAACCATAAATCTATATTTGTAACTTCTTGAATATAAGTATTAGTTTTCCCAAGCTCCATTGCTTTTTTTATCAGGAGAATTCTTTCAGATGTAGGGTTTCTTAAACTATTTTTAATTTGACTCTCATTTTTAAATTCATCTTTTGAATCACATTCCCATCCAAAAACACCTACTTCTAATGACCTTAATGATTTTTGAAATGATTCTTCAAAAGAACGACCTATTGCCATTGACTCACCAACAGATTTCATAGCAGTGCTTAAAGTATTAGATGAGCCTTTAAACTTTTCAAAAGCAAATCTTGGGATCTTAGTAACTACATAATCAATTGATGGCTCAAAACATGCAGGTGTTTTTTTTGTAATGTCATTAATAATCTCATCAAGTGTATAGCCAACAGATAATAAAGCTGCAATCTTAGCAATGGGGAACCCAGTTGCTTTACTTGCCAAAGCAGAGGACCTACTTACACGAGGATTCATTTCTATAACAATTACTTCTCCATTAGATGGATTTATTGCAAATTGAATATTACTCCCTCCTGTTTCAACTCCCACCTCTCTAATAATCTTCAATGACAAATCCCGCAACCTCTGATACTCCTTATCTGTTAAGGTCTGTGCAGGAGCTACAGTAATCGAATCCCCAGTGTGGACACCCATTGGGTCTAAATTTTCAATACTGCAAACTATTACAACATTGTCAGCTGTGTCTCTCATTACCTCTAGTTCAAATTCCTTCCATCCAATGAGTGATTTTTCAATTAGTATTTGATTACTTGGACTTTCCTCTAAACCTGATTTACACAACTCGACAAATTCTTCAAGGTTAAAAGCAATTCCACCTCCTACTCCACCTAATGTAAATGCAGGCCTTATTATAAGAGGATAGGAACTAATTTTTTTTGATACCTCAATAGCTTCATCTAGGTTAGATGCAATACCTGATGGACAAACATTTACATTTATTTTCTCCATCGATTCTTTGAATAATTTCCTATCTTCAGCTTTATTAATAGCTCTTAAATCAGCTCCAATTAATTCTATATTATTTTGCTTTAAAAAATCTGACTCTGATAATTTAACCGCAAGATTCAAAGCGGTTTGACCTCCCATAGTGGGAAGAATTGCATCAGGTTTTTCTCTTAAAATGATCTGAGAAACTATTTCAGGAGTCAATGGTTCAATATATGTTTTGCTTGCGATATCAGGATCAGTCATTATTGATGCTGGATTTGAATTTATCAAGACAATTTCATAACCAGCATTTCTTAATGCTTTGCAAGCTTGAGTACCAGAGTAATCAAATTCGCATGCTTGCCCTATAACAATCGGCCCCGAACCTAGAATAAGAATTTTTTTAAGATCACCTCTTTGAGGCATAATTTAAACGTTCATTTATCTCATGCTACTTATAAATCATCAGATGTTAATCAAGTTACTTGAAAAGCAACATTTGTTTCTATAGTATTGAAAGAAATTAATTTTTTATGAGCGAACTTCAGCGACTTAAAAGTTTGTTGCCTCCAGAGAATGAAAGTTGGGTATTTGTTGAAGCTGCTGCGGCTATAGATCCACCTCTCATAACGCTTGAGGAAATTGGTCGTGACGAAGTAGAAATTCAAATAGATTTAGATGAATGGGATAACTTTGCTATAGATCATAGAAATTTATTATTTTGGCACGAGATTGGGAAAATCCAAAATGACACAATTCCAAGAGATGGTTGGGAAATGGCTGCTCTTGCTATAGGACTTGGAGGGGCTATAGGAGAGTTGTGGGTACAAGATGGATTGCTTTTATTACTTGCTCTTGGTTTATCAAGTTTTGCAGGATATAGATTATATTTAAAAAATAATTCTGAAAAAAAGCTTCAAGATGCTATTTATGCAGATGAAAGAGCTATAGATCTCGCTTGTAGATTTGGATACAGCATTCCAAATGCTTATAAAAGTCTTGGAGGAGCATTAAAGGAGTTAATAGAAAAGACACGAAAAAAGAAAAAAAGAAGTTTCTTTGAAGATAGATTAGATGCCTTAAGAAAAAGTGCAGAAAAAGCAAGATCTGAATTATCTCAGCAAGAAGGTTCAGAAAAATCAGTTTCCAGTGAAAATGTTTATGGACAATAAAAGTTTGGTTTTAATAGCAGCCAAAGCATGTGATGAAAAAAAGGCAAGAGATATAAAACTTATAAAAATTGACAAAGTATCATTTATAAGTGAATGGATTTTGATTGCAGAAGGATTATCTGATGTACAGGTTAGATCTATAAGTAACTCTGTAGAGGGAGAGCTTAGAGAAAAAGCTAAAGTCGAACCTATACGAAAAGAAGGGATTAACGAAGCGAAATGGGCTCTACTCGATTATGGTGATTTGATAGTAAATATTTTTCAACCAGAAATAAGAAAATATTATGACCTTGAATCATTCTGGAGTAATGGAGATAATCTTTTATTTCCATAATTTTATTTTATGAATCAATCTAAATGTCCTGTCCCTAGAGAGCAGCAACCCACAAATGAATTCATAGAATTATCAAAATCTAAAATTTTTTCTTGGCCAAAAACAAAAAAAACGCTGATTCTTATATTGACAAAGTTCTGGGTAGGATCTTTTTTTCTATTTGTCGTTATTTCTTCAGGTAGTGTATATTTCAAAACGTACCTTTTAAAATATATTCTATTAAGTTTTTTTAGCAGCTTATCAATACCTCTTTTAATATCAATAAGGTTATATTTAGGTTGGAATCATATATTTAATAGATTAATATCTGAGAAAGTCGAATACGAGGAATCAGGTTGGTATGACGGTCAAGTATGGGAAAAGCCATTGGTTTTGAAAGAAAAAGAATCACTTATTGCCTCAATCGAGGTAAAACCTATTTTAAAAAATTTAATTCAAATTTTTTCTATTATTTCAGTCTTAGCTTTGTCTGGTATTTTGATTTTTCAAAATAACAATTTCTAAATGAATTCTAATTTCAAAAACCTATACACTTCTAACAATCCTCCTTTACAAGCAACCTTAATGAGAGGATCAAATATTGAGTCGATCCACAAGATTCATGCTGTTATTACTGATAAAAAAGGGAGGGTTTTAATGTGCGCAGGAAATCCAGAATATAAAAGTTTTATAAGGTCAGCACTAAAACCTTTTCAAGCAATACCTTTCGTTAGTAGTGGAGCTTCATCAAAAATCAATAATGAATCAAAATCAATTGCTTTAGCATGCGGGTCACATAGTGGATCAAAACTTCATTCAAGAGAAGCATTCAAAATTTTATGGGAATATGACATTGACATTAATAATCTTAAATGCCCAAAATTAAAGACAAGTCCATTAGAACATAATTGTTCGGGTAAACATACTGCTTTTTTAGCTACCTGCAAAAAAATGAATTGGCCACTAGATAGTTACTTAAAAGGGGATCATCCTCTTCAAATAGAAATATTCAGAATTGTTTCTGAATTACTTGAAATCCCGTCATCTGAAATAAACGCTGAACGTGATGATTGTGGTGCACCCACTCTTTATTTAAAACTATTAGAAATGTCGAGGTTATATTCACTTCTGAGCAGTTCCGAAAATGCTGAATTAGAACAAATTAGTAGAGCTATGACATTAAACCCAATAATGATAAGTGATAACAATAAATTTGATACAGAAATAATTAAAGCTTCTCATGGTAACGTTATAGGTAAAGGTGGAGCCGAGGGAATACAGTGTCTATGTAAAGTAAATGAAGGTATAGGTTTAGCTTTAAAAGTAGAAGATGGTTCAAAAAGAGCAAAGCATGCTGTTAGTCTTCACTTACTAAAACAATTAGAGTGGATATCTGACTTAAGAATTCAAGACATCGAAGAAAAGGTGTTTAATTTTCCTGAAGGAGTGCGACTTGAAGTTAAAGGTAAAGTAAAATTCCAAGAATCTTAAAAAACAGGAAAAATAACCCATGCAGATGTATGCTATGTATATGTCGCGGGGTAGAGCAGTCTGGTAGCTCGTCGGGCTCATAACCCGAAGGTCGGAAGTTCAAATCTCCCCCCCGCCACCATTTAGAAGCAGCTTCAAAGCTGCTTTTTTAATATTTGCAGTAATTACAGCTATTATAAAAATAAAGATTAAAATTTCTTAATTAAAAAGAGTTTATTAAAAATTATTTGAGATCTTTTTGAATAGAGAATTTCAAGTCAATTCTAACTATTAGGCCAGTAATAATAAAAAGTATTCCAATGTATGAATTCAAAGATAGGTCCAAAATATTAAATTAATTTTATAACTGAATTTTAACTCACAAATCATATCTATTAAATACGCCATTAAAAAGAATTTAAAAAAAATCAGAATTTTAAAAATTTACATCTTTAATAAGTAATTTTATAAATTAGAGTAAAATTCATCTAATTTAAAAATTTATATGCAGAATTTTCTACAGCGTGATTTAGGTTCAAACATGTTATCAATAGCAGTTATATTAGGTTGGTTAGGACTGTTTTTTGTATTTTTGAGAGTATTAACAATATCAATAAAGAGAATCCTTGAAGCTTTTTTCAAAAAATCATAATTATTGAAATAAATCAAAAAATTTGAATTAATCGCATAAATCCTTTGTCAGTAGGTATAATAACCTAAAAAATGTCAATTTTAGATAAGGTTAAAATAGGGAATTTTGTTAAAGTTAACCTAGAACTATCTAAGGATAGACTTACCAAAGGAACAATTGATGCGATAAATGTTTCTTCATTGGGTAAGATAAGAGATTTCAGAATAACTGATGGCAAAGGTATTGGAGTTGTCTTACAATTATCTAATGGTGAAGAGCAATGGTTTTTTGAGGATGAAATTGATCTTCTTGACGAAAATGGTAATGTAATTAAAAAAATTAATGATAAAAAAGAGAATAGTAATTATATTTTTGATTTTTTAAGAGGATTAAATTATGAATATAAAAATAAAGTAAGCGACTTAATTAATCCATTTAACTTTTTTGTCTGGCTGGTTTTATCCTTTAAAGATATTTTTTAATTGGGTAAAAAATTTTATAAAATAAAAAATAATTAAACAATTTATTTAAATATAAATTTCAGCAATTAGAAATGTAAATGCTACAAAATATTATCGAGGTAAGAAATTTATCTAAGTCATTTGATATCTCTTCCAAAGAACCAGGTTTAAAAGGAACGATTAAACATTTTTTTAGAAGACAAACAAAAAGTTTAAAAGTTATAAAAGACATAAGTTTTGAAATTAAAGAAGGAGAAATAGTAGGGTTTCTTGGTGCTAATGGAGCTGGGAAAACAACGATCTTAAAAATGCTATGTGGCTTAATTTATCCAAGTGAAGGTTCGATTTTGGTTTCAGGCTACTTACCTTTCAGCAGAAAAAATAATTTCTTAAAAAATATCACGTTAATAATGGGACAAAAGCAACAGCTTATTTGGGATCTTCCCCCAATTGAATCATTCTATTTGAATGCATCAATTTATGACTTAGATAAATTCGAAGCTAAAAAGAGAATTAAAAAACTATCGGAAATGCTTGAAATTGATGAAGAGCTATTCATACCTGTTAGAAAACTTTCACTAGGTCAGCGTATGAAATCTGAATTACTAGCTGCTTTGATACATGAACCAAATATTTTATTTTTAGACGAGCCGACACTTGGATTAGATATTAATGCACAGAGTAATTTAAGAAAATTCCTACAAAAATATAATAAGGAAACAAATGCAACGATATGCCTAACCAGTCATTATATGAAAGATATTACATCGCTATGCAAGAGAGTTATATGTGTTCACGAAGGGGCGATATCATATGATGGGAAACTTGACCTATTATTAAAAAAACTTTCTCCTGTTAAAGAAATATTAATAGTTTGTAGCTCAGAAGAGGATGCAATTAAATTAGAAAAATCCGGTTTTACTGTTAAAAATAAAATAAAGAATGAAATCACTATAAAAATTGAAAATAACTCTATTACCTCTTCACTAAAAACTATCCTAAATAATTTTGATATTGAAGATCTTTTTATAAATGAACCACCCATAGATGAAGTTATTGGGAAGTTATTAATAAAAAAAGATTATGATATCTAATTTGATTAACCGCAAAATATTCACCTTATTAAAAGTCCAATATTCAAACATGTTGGAATATCGGGTAGAAATTGCATTATGGGCAATTTCAGGAATTATTCCTTTTTTCATGTTAAACATTTGGACAAATAATAATCTAAATGAATCCATAAACATTAGTGATACATTACTTTCTAGGTATTTTTTATGTGCTTTTTTTGTAAGACAGTTTTCTGTAGTTTGGGTTGTGTTTAGTTTTGAAGAGGATTCTCTTATGGGGAAAGTATCTCCGTATTTAATTCAACCTTTAAATCCATTTTTCAGATATTTTGCACAACATCTTGCTGAACAAATAACAAGGTTTCCTTTCGCACTAATAATCGCATTTTTCTTTTTTATTTTTAATCCTGAAAGTATATGGATACCAAATTTAAGTATTTTACTATTATCGATAGTATCTACTTTCTTATCCTTCTTGATTCAATTTTTGATTCAGTCAATAGTTGCATGTCTATGTTTCTGGACAGAGAAAGCTTCATCTATAGAAAGATTGTTATTTATTCCAACTTTATTTCTCTCAGGTCTTTTAGCACCAGTAGTTTCATTTCCCGGATATGTTAAATCATGGATTTATTTGACTCCTTTTCCATATCTAATTGATTTCCCTGCGAACTTACTGTCAGGTAATGAAACAAATATTATTGGAGGCTTGAGTATGCAAATTCTATGGATTATTTTACTTTTTCCATTATTTAAGAAAATCTGGTCTGAAGGAACGAAAAAATATACAGCTATGGGTTCATGAATTTAAGAAAATATCTAAAAGTTTATAAAAAATTCTTACATACTTCTTTAGCTTCTGAATTGGAGTATAAGACAAATATATTAGTTGATTTAATTACTGCAATCTTAAGTTTAGTTGGGAGTATTTTTCTATTATCTATTTTCTTTCAAAATAATGGATTTATTGGAGGGTGGAAATTTGAACAGGCACTAATAATCCAAGCTATTTATACAATTTTAAATGGAATAACAAATACATGGTTCAATCCTAATCTTACAGAAATAGTTAAACACATAAGAGAGGGAACATTAGACTTCGTACTTTTGAAACCTATTGACAGTCAATTTTTTATTTCATTAAAAAAAATAAATCCATCTGGATTTTTAGAAATAATGCTTGGATTTTTATTGTTGTTCTTCTGCATAAGAATAAATCAAATCAATTTAAATTTAAGTTTTCTGACCCTATCCTTGATTACTATAAGCTGCTCTATTTGTATTTTGTATAGCCTATGGTTTTTTATATCTACTACTACTATTTGGTTTGTTAAGACTTGGAATGCAATAGAAGTATTAAGATCATTCCTTTATATTGGAAGATTTCCTCTAAGTTCATTTTCATTTTCTTTAAGAATCTTTTTTAGTGTTTTTATTCCTATTGCTTTTATAACTACAATTCCCTCTGAAGTTTTTCTAGGTCTTTCTGTATTTTGGAAAATATTTCTGGAAATTATTGTAGCGACAATATTTCTTATTAATTCAAGAAAGTTTTGGTTATTTGCATTAAAATTCTATTCATCAGCCTCTAGTTAAGTATTATTTATTAACCTCGCTACAAAATTTCCAAATTTGTTGTTTACTTTTCAAATTAGAAAGCCTAGATAATTTTTTAAAATGAGATTTAGATTTTTCAACAGATAAAAGCCTGCAGTTGTATTCAATTTTATGATTTCTTGATATGATTCCTAATTTGAGTGCTACATCACTAAGGATAATTATTAAAGTAAGAAAAAAAAATATACCGAAAAATTGTAAAAATGATTTTGAATAATTTTCTTTTTCAGTTTTTAATTCAAACTTCATTACTTAACTATATGCTGAGGGCATTTAATTGCAGCAATAGCAACAGCAGTAACTTTAAAATTTTCTGACTTCTCAATAACCTTTTTAACCTCTAATGGACCAAATTTATTACTTGCATCACTGTAGGAAAGAAGTAAAGATTTATAGTTATCATGACCTAAATTTCTATACTCACAGAAATTATCCCCAACATAATTCAAAAGAGTTAGTAAAGTTAATTCAATCATTAAAACTTTTTACTAGCAAAGTTCTTACGAATGATACTGTGCAGGACATTTTTAACAAGTAAAATTACCAATAATATTTGAAATTATGAAATTAAATTTTCATTGATAAACTTTAAAGCTTCAAAATTATTTCAGAATTTATTAATTCACAAATAAGAAAATCATTTAAGCACTATATATAGTGTTTCTCAGTAAAGATAATTGCGCTATAGATAGGGGGTTGCATTTTTTGGGAAATTGGTTTAAAAATAAGGTTCCCCATCACCCGGCCCCACATATGTGAGGCCTTTTTTTATGGTTTTTAAAATAAGGGCTCTTTAAAAGTTTTATTTAATAAGACCAGTAATTAATTAATCTCTTTAATAATGAATAAAGATAATAATTTACATATTTTTTAATTTATAATCCTGCTTTAGAATTTTTACCAAAATGTACTACTATCCTCCAATAATTTTATAAAAAGCTTTTTATGGATTTAATCAACAAGCTAATACCAACCAAAATACATACCGTTATGAAAGTTTTCTTAATAAGTATATTCCCGTTTAATTTTGACAGGTGAGCTCCGAAAAATCCTCCTGTAAAGGAACCAATTATTAAAACTATCAATAAATTAAATGGAACCGATCCTATTCTTGCCAAAAATAATGCTCCGACAAAATTCCAAAAAATCCCAACAGTAAAAAATGTCATACTTATGGCTCGAAGAAAATCCATTTCAAAAGTTTTTATTAATAGAATTGTTACAAGCAACCCAGTTCCTGAGGAAATAGAACCATTTAATATACCTATAAGAAAAATAAAAATTAAAAATCTAATTTTATAAACAAAATTAAGCTTTTTATTACCAGATGACATACCTAAATCTGGTTTAAGGAATGAGTAAAAAGCTAAAAATATGGATATTATTCCTAAAATTAAGTATAAGTACTTTTCTGATATATATTCAACTACAGAAGCCCCAAAAATTACTCCTGGTAATCCAAAAATTAAAATTTCCAAAGCAACACTTATATCATTACCTAAAGATTTGTAATTTCTTAAGGAACCTCCTATTCCTAGTGCTACTGTTGCTAATTTATGACTAGCCAGAGCCTGATAATAAGGAACTCCAGATAAAATCAATGCTGGCAATTGTAATAATCCTGCTCCTCCTCCAGAAATCGCTGAGAACGTATTAGAAAAAAACGATATCAAAAAGATATAAATACTTTTAAATAAAGAATGATCAAAATTTCCTAATAATATTGTTAATAAATAAAGCATTTACTATAAATTGCCTTTTGTATTAATAAGTGAAAATTATTCTTTTCATAAGAAGCATTTGCTTTAAGAAATCTTATTTTATCTTTTTCAATCATACTTTAATAAAAAATGTTATTATCAGGAAAAATTATCAAGAATTTTATGCATATACAAGATGCAATTTACCTTGATCAGTTTTGTCCCAAGTTAAATAATAAAAATTGGAGAGAGTCACTTAATAAAGTTACTAATTATAAATGTATTTATTGCGGTAAACCCTCAGAATCACTCGACCACCTACACCCAATGTCAAAAGGGGGGATTAGCATTACAAGTAATTGCGTGCCTTGTTGTTTGTCATGTAATGGGAAGAAATCAGATTCAGAATTTCTTAGTTGGTACAGAAAACAAAATTTTTATGATCCTCGAAGAGCTATGGCGATACGAGCATGGTTTAATGATGATTTAAAACTAGCGTCAGTCCTTTTGAAATACCTAAATTAAACAATGAATGATAAATTGATTTAGATTCGAAAAAATATTTCTGTATATGGTTAAATAGGATCTTCGTATTTTGGTGAATAATGTAGTTTTATTTAAATTATTCTTTTTATTTCTAAGTTTATATTATTGCTTTTAAAAATCGATATATTAGAAAAATCATCTTTCCACATTATTGGTGAATCTATAACCTTTCTCTCTGGCGACTTTACTGAAAAAATTAATCCAAATACAAAAAGTGTAGTAATCAATATTATTGTCATTACTAATTTGTCTGAAATATTGTTCATTAACCTAATCTATCTTGAAAAATTTTTATCAGGAGTAGTTTTTTCATAAATTTCAAGAAAATATGATTTGAAGTAATTTACTCCCTCCTTTCCAATCAATCCAATAGACAAACCACAATCATTTACTACTTGCAACGAAATTTGATTAGCCAAGTCACTTTTCTCAATCCATTTTTTCTGTGGATTATAAGAAAAAGATATGATGTTTTCAGTTTTCACAATAGCTGATTTCATTGCTTCATCTTTAGAAAAACCATTTTGAACAGCCTTGCAATATTTCCTGGAAAAATTATTAGAAATCCTATTTTGAAGCAAACTAACACTAGGGTCTGACGTATCAAAAGCTAAACTTATTGAAGGTCTTAATAAACAAACTATAAATAAAAGAAAACCAAAAATTAATTTCAAAAAAAGCTTTTTATCAATATTTATAAATAATATATTATTTTTTTCTAATTGTCTTTTGGATTAAATCTGAATAATTATTAAAAGCAAATTAAATTTCAATTTATTAATAATTAAAAGTATTGCGACAAGTTCAGTAATAATAGTCAGAGGTTTATTTGACTACAAATATGTACGAATCATTGATGACATTGCTATTTTTTCCTGATTGGACAAATGGATTACCTTCAGATTTCTTAATTCTTCATTTTTTTGTAGGAGCTGTGATTTTCCCATTCAACATGATTCATGCTAAAGCAAGAAAAATTGATAGTCAAAACCCACAGGAAGCCGCTAATGGGTATAAAAATTCAGATAATGCAACTTTTTTTGGATACGAGGAGATCAATTAGATTTCCATAAATTTATTTAAGGAATTAGTTTATTGATGATACTTTCCCTAAATACAGCTTTAGATCTTAAAATATTCAGCCCCACTGAACCTATAGGAATATTCATAATTTTTGTAGGATTAATGTTTACTGGCATGATTTTCTATATTATTTATGCTGTAAGTACTAATAAAGAATCCTTAGAAGACAAAAAAATAAGAAATAAAAGGGAGTACTTGCAAAAGGAGAGAATAGGAAAATTATTTCCTAAGAAAAAATAAATTTAATTGCTTTATTACTATAAAGATATTTATTTATATTATTTATTATTAAATCAGTAGGATCTAAAAACATTAGTTTTAGTTCTCTTAAATCAAACATTTTCTAAAAATTTAACTATAACAACAAAATTATTTTTACGAGGACTTCATATTGTTAATTGCAGAGTTTACTTATTTTCATATCAAGCAAAAAATGTTAAAAATGGAAAAAATAATTTGAAATTTTGGAGAATTCACCTCAATATCTATTTCTTGCTAGTGGAGTAAATAATGGAGAAGGGTTTTGGATTGTAGGAATAAAAAATTGCGATGATAATATCCTTGAGGATAAAAAACTTTTAGATTGCCATAGAAAAGAATTAGTAGGTACTGAATCAGCAAAAGATATTCTTTTAGCTATTAATCTAAACGTAAATAATTTATTAAATGAACTAAGAAACAAAAAATATTTAATTGCAAGACCTTCAATGGGGATTCCATTTGATATCCCTTTAGAAATCTTGGAAAATATTTTTGATTTTTGGTTAGATATTTATAAAAATCATGAAGCCTGGGAAGCTTGTTTAGGACTTCTTAAAGTTAGAAAAAGGATTGCCCTAACAAACCTAATTGAAAGCGAAAGTTTAAAGGGAAACTCTAAAAAATGGGCTATAAAAATTGAAGCTTTACATACTTATGTTCCTTCTTCACTTAAAAATGAAAAATTAAATAACCCCATGTGGGAATAATTTTATCTTTAAATACAAAAAATATTTACTTCGTTAAATATTTAAGTAAAAATAAAATTACTAATAATTTAAAAATGAATAAACCATATTCTTTTAGTATCGATCAAATGAACGGGATAGTTGAGGATACATATGCCAAGATAATAAATGAATGTGAAAATTTAAAACAAAATACTAATTGTCCAAATGAGCAAATAGTAGCACTTTTAAGTGTAATTGCTTCAAATTACGCTAACACAACAGAAAAATCCGAAAATTAAGATGATAAGTTATTTTACTTGGAGCGAATTTGATAAGAGCGTAGAACAAATAGCTAAAAAATGTAGGTTTAAGCAATTTTCTGGAATATATGGAGTACCTCGTGGCGGATTATGTCTTGCTGTAGCACTAAGCCATAAATTAAAAATTGAATTAATTTCAGAACCAATAAAGAATTCACTAATAGTAGATGATGTTTATGAAACAGGCATTACATTGACGACCTTCAAGAATATTGAAGGAGCAATGTTTTTTGTATTAGTTAGTAAAATCAAACCTACATGGTGGAATACAGTACATTTAACAACAAATAGTCAATGGATTGTTTTCCCTTGGGAAAATACTTTAAATTCAAAAAGTGACCGCGAAGATTACATCAAAAAAAGAGGTTTAAGTTGAGAAAGAAATTATATTTAGCTAATCCATATGGATTTTCAAAACAAACTAAAACCCTCTTAAATGAATTTATTGAAATCTTCAATGATTTAAATGTAGAAGTATATGAACCTTTTAAGAGAGCAAAACCATTAACTCTACAAAAAAGTCAATGGGCATATGAAGTTGCAAATAGTAATTTCCATGATTTAAAAGAATGTGATTGTATTTTTGCGATTGTTAATGGAAATCCTCCAGATGAAGGGGTAATGATTGAATTGGGTATCGCAATTGCTTTAAAAAAGGAAATCTTTTTATTCAGGGATGATTTTAGAAATTGTTCTGATAGCGATCAATATCCGTTAAATCTAATGTTATTTCTTGGCCTGCCTAAAGATAATTGGAAAAAATATTATTTTGAATCATTACAAGAAATAAAAAGTAATAAAAAAAGATTTTTGGAGTGGGCAAAAAATTAGCCAAATAAACCATTAACACCAATTAGAAGTTTTGAGTTTAAATAAATCTGTTAAGGTGCTAGAATGATATTTATTTAGAAAATTTTGACACAAGTTACAGTTGGAGAGAACGAGGGAATTGAGTCAGCCCTTAGAAGATTTAAAAGACAAGTATCTAAGTCTGGCATCTTTGCAGATTTAAAAAGACTTAGACATCACGAAACGCCTATTGAAAAATATAAAAGAAAGTTGCAACAGAGAAGAAAAGCAAGAAGAAGGTAGTTTGCAATATCTCATAAATTTCTTGATTGTGAGTTGATATTACAAATTTTTTAGAAAGTTTTAAAAAATTAATTTTAACTACTTAAGCTTTTTAAGCTTCTTAACAAGATTTATTCCAACCCCTGACACAGCAAGAAGATCTTTTTCATCTGCAGCGATAACTGCCTTTGTTGTTTTAAATCCAGCCTCATACAAAGCTTTTGCGCTTTTTGCTCCAACACCTGGAAGTGTAGTCAAAGTTTCAATATTTTTCTTAGAATTTACAGCTTTGGTTTTGGTTTTGGTTTTGGTTTTTGCAGACTTTGCTGCTTTTTTTTCTTTCTTTAAAGGAGATTCAGAAGTTACTGCACTTTTAAATAAAATTAATTTTAGTTTGCTGAGAAATTTAGAAATCATTACAATATATAAGTAATAAAATTAGCTATTCAGTTTAATATTATCAAATTCCAGAGGAATTAATTACAAAATAAAAACTAACTGCATAGAAATAATTTATTTACAATTATATAAAGACACACATTTAATATTTATGCAAGCTTACGAGCCATTGCAACGTATTCTAAATTATTTTAAAAACTAAATAAAAAATAAAATGAATATTCAATATTTAAAGGTTTTATTAATAGTAAAGTTAAAATCTTATTAAAGAACAGATCATAAAAATGAAGCTTATTTTTATAAGTGGACCTTCCGGGAGCGGGAAAACAACTTTATCTAATAAAATAATAAAAGAAAATAAAAATGGTATTGTGTTAAGTACCGACAATTACTATAAGACAGGTTTAATAAGTAAATTACTACCAAAATTTATAGAAGGTTTTTTTGATAGAAGTATTAGTTTTAATAACAAACTATTCAAAAAAGATTTTGATTTCATTTATAAGAATGGAATTTCAATCTGTGATCGTTATTATAATTTCGAGAAGAAAACAATTCAAAATATATTAAACGAAACAAATAATATAAGTTTTTTAATTGTTGAGGGTATATTTGCTAAAGAATTCTCAAAAACTTTAAATAATAAGGATTATATTTTTTTAGAAATAAAAACTAAAAAAAATGAATGTATGAAAAGAGTTGTCCAAAGAGATATAAAAGAAAGGGGGAAGGGGAAAAAACAAGCTGAGAATGATTTCTTAAAATCATGGAACATTTATTATGAAAAATTCAAACCTAATAGCATAAAAAATATTACAAATAAATTCATTATTGAAAAAAACACTGATGTAGATAACATTCTGAAAAAATTATTTAATTAAGTCTTTAATTTTTTTCTCTAATATTAAAGCACTTAAAATTGAGCCTTCAATTCTGCCAAATCCATTTCCTTCAAACCAGTCTCCGCAAAATCCAATTTTAGATTTTCTACTAAATTGTAAAGATAATGGTACGGCAAGGCCTGAAGGCTGTGAAGCTCTCCATTTCATAATAGATATTCTTTCATCAAAAGTTAATTTATTTACTAAAGGATTCTCTTCAAACAATTTATTGAAATTTTTAATTATTTTTTGTTTAAAAACTTCTTCATCTTTTGCACTTATATAAGAATTCATTAACTCTACGTTTTTTGAATGTACTACAATTCCTAATTTATTATTATCTTGCAGCTGAAAAATAATTCTTTCAAATCTATATTTTTTTTCTAAATTATTTTTTAAATAAAAATACCTTAGTTTTTTAGAATAATTATCTTTATAACTATAATTTTTATTTGTATAAATTAGAAAAGTTAACCTGGGAATAAATGTTTGTTCTTCTAAGAAATTTAATAGTAAATCTATTTTTTTATCACTATTAATAGGAATAGCTTTTCTTAATGGAATTTGACTTACATTTAATATTTTTAAAGACCTCTTATGTAACAACAAATTAGTTGAACAAATTAGATATTTAGACTTGAATTTGTCGCCATTTTTTGATGTTAGTAACCATCCCTTACCATTAAACTTCATATCAACTATTAAAGTATCAAAGAAAAAATCAATTTCCTCTTTTAAATTATTTGACTCAATTATATTTTTCGATAATTCACTCATGGAATCTAAAGATAAATAATTAACCCCGCATAAAAATTCAGATTTTTTTTTGGTTTCTAAATTAGAATCTTCATTAAAAAAAAATATTTCTGAGTCGTCAATTTTTATATATTTATTTTCCAATAATTCATCAATATATCTTTTTAATAAAAGATTATTTTTACTTTTAGATATATTAAAATTTGGAGACCCATGATTTAGTTTCCATCCTTCATATTTTTTGCTTATTCTTGTACTTGATCTACCTCCAAGTCCACGACCAATTTCAATTAATCCAACTTTTTTTGTAATATTATTTTTCAGATACTTCGAAGCGAAAACACACGCAGATATACCACCACCTATTATTAATAAATCATATGTAACATCGCTTTTCATAGGTTTAATCTTGACAGAAATTATCTTTCATTTTCTAAAAAACTATAAACAGAATCAAGTTTCTCTGATGATGAAAAATCAGATTCAATTACAGGTGTAATATTATTTTTTTTATAAAAACTAACTAAATCGTTTGTGAAATTAAAAAAATTCTCCAAGTCATATAAAAACTTTTCAGATATATATACCTCTTTCCAAGGACGAAATTTAAACCGTGCGATAAATTGTTTAGAAGGAATAAATAAACTTCCAAATAAATTTAATTTTTCTTCTTTTGCTACATTTTTAAGATAAGTCACTTCATTCTGAAGAACATTAATATCTGTACCATATTGAAACCAAATTGAATTTATTAACCCAGTCGAAATTTTTTTTTCGAACCTTTCTCTTTCTGAAGAAATATTATAATATTTTTTCAAATATGGATTGTAAGCAATACCTAATTTGACTTTTAAATTTTTTTCTTTTTTTAAATAAGCTAATACATTAACTGAGTCAAATTTTTTTTTCTTATTTGATCCCGAAACAAGCAGAATTTCCAAATTTTTATTAGTCTGAGAACTTTTAACAAAATCTAAAAATTCCCGATACGAATTTTCTTTATTTTTTGAATATTGATGATAAAGACTATAGTGATAGGTCACATTAAATTCATCATAGTTTTTTGATATATACTTAATGGTTGAATTAAATAAATCCCTCTTTATAAGTCCTTTACAAGGAATATTAATATTTTTAATATTATTTAATTTGCAGAAATTAAGTTTATCGTCTAACTGAGAAATATTTTTAAATGACAATTCAAATCTTATATTATTGTTCATTATTTAGTATTCAAATTTCATCCAATAACATATTAACGAAAACACGCATCTGCTACGATTCTTATTTTGGAAGTCTTCTTTTTATTCTTAGCGTTTAGAAAATAACTGGGGGAAATCTCTAATGCAGCTTTTAAAGAAATTTTATCTTCTGCAGATTTTGCAATAATTTGATTAAAACATTTCCAATTTTCTGGTATTACTAAACCGGGCCATGATAAATAAAGACCCACAAAAATACCGAAAAATAAAAATAATAAAAACCTCATGACAAATAAAATTTTAAATTTTACTAATTAAAATAAAAAACGATAGTTTTATTGTATTGGAAAATAATTAATAAATTATTTCCTTTCTTCATATCTCAGATATTTAATCCATGAAAGATTTTCATGAACTCGAGAGGTTAGAATAACAAAAATGTATTATTTTAGAATATGGCTAGCCAAGATTATCTAATTGCAATAGCTTTAATAGAGCAAAACTTAGTTAGAGCAATGCCTCTTGGAGGAAAAGAAATTAATGATAATTTAGAGGAATCAGAAAATTTCAAGAAACTTGGAGAAGAGGTAATTTTAAATCTTCTAATGAGAGTATTTCAAAGAAGTGATGAAGGTGCTTTAAAAAGGGCTTCTGAAGAAAAAGGTTTGCTCCTTGTTCATATGCATCCTAAAAGAATGCAGAAAGAGCTTCCATTCATTAAATCTGAATGGATAAGAGATGGAGATACACAACAGTTTCTAAAATACCTTGGCAATCTCTCAAAAGAAGTTTGGACTGCATCTTTCGTAAAATACAAAGGGATTGAATTTACTTCAATCTCAAAAAATGAAGAAATCTAAATTTATATATATTTTCTTTTTATAGGATTTCTTTCTTTACAATGTTATTTTGCATTGCAACTCTAAAGCAGTTTCTACCATTACCAAAATCAATTGAGGAATAGTCAAAATCATTTTTTATATGCAAGGCACAATTGCCCTCAATACATATACAAGATTCAATAATTTCTTTCTGAATAACATCATTAACGTAAGGTTCCCTCTCTTTCTCTTCATCGAAATGCGGGCAGGCAATGCCTTCAACAATGCCTAAGCAATCAATTATGGCTAATTCTTTAGCATAGGAATCAGTTATACCCTTATCAAACCAACAAATAGCCCCAGCACTTACACCACTCATTACAATTCCTTTTTCATAAGCATTTCGCAGAATTTTATGTAAATTCCATTCTTTCCAAACCGCTAACATACTTTTTGTATTTCCACCGCCAACATAAATGATGTCTTGAGTTAAAACTTTCTCTTCTAAGTTTTCTGTTCTAGAGAAGAAATCAATATGGCTTGTTATACAATCAAGTTTAGAAAATGCTCTATAAAAATTTAGTTTATATAAACTACTATCGCCAGATGCTGTTGGAATAAAGCAAATTTTAGGTCTTTTTTTATTACTTAAAGAAACTATATATTTTTCAATTTCAAGAGAGCCTAATGAACGTCCAAACCCTCCTCCCCCAATTGCGACTATATTTTTACTAGGCATATTAAATAAAAGATTTGTATATGAATTTAAGACAAATCACCATTAAAGATCAACTAGAATTAAGGAAGGTTTATTTTGATTCAATTCAATCTTTAGATGAAAAAATATATAGTCAAGAACAAAAAAGAGCCTGGTCAAGCCAAGCCTGGAATAACCCAAATTTTGATAAGTCAATAATTAAAGGGAAAGGATGGCTTATAAGTAAACAAGGAATTATTATTGCTTTTGCCATAAGATATCCCACCGATAGAATTGCACTATTTTACTGTATGGGGAAATTCCAAAGAAAAGGATATGGATCTAATTTACTTCATAAATTAGAAGATGAAGCAAAAAAAGAGGGTTTAGATTCTCTTTCAACTGAAGCAAGTTTAATAAGTTATGAATTAT
Organism: Prochlorococcus sp. AG-355-I20; assembly: GCA_003280895.1. Classification (GTDB taxonomy): domain Bacteria; phylum Cyanobacteriota; class Cyanobacteriia; order PCC-6307; family Cyanobiaceae; genus Prochlorococcus_A. The sequence goes on from QCDM01000003.1 coordinate 52,472, forward strand.
TTCTTAAAAATGAATGGAAAATTATACGTAAAGAAAAAGTAATTATAAATAACATTTTTTTTGAAAGATATAAAATGACTAAAATTATAAAAACTAATTAATAAATTAATAATGTCTGGCAAAAGCAAGAGATTAATTCTGATTCAAAGGGTTCTAATTTGGGCGTTATACTTTTTTTCAGGATTTATACTTTATTCAAAACAAGGTATTTTGCCTTCATTGATAATTACTTTCTCAAGAATTATTTATCCATTATCTATTTTTTGGTTACAAATAAGAATTAAAAAAAGAACCAATTTTCTGCCTATTGATTCAAAAATGACAACTTCGCAATTGTGGTTCAATTTATTACCTGTTATTGCATCTCTATTAACTGTAATTTTTTCTTTAACTAATTCATTTTTATATATCCTAGGAAAATTAATTAACTCTTAAATAAATTAATTATTATTTATTAGCTTTAGAAATTCCTCTTAAAAAACATAATGTAAAGAAATTTGTCTTTTACTTATATTTGTTTAAATTTTAAATAGTGATCAATAAAATCATGAAAAATATTTCATTAAAGGGAAATATTAATTTTGATAAAAAAAAAGATATAAATGATTATGAATTATTTTCTTTAAAGATCACAGATAGTTTATATAAAAAAGATATTGGAAAATTCCTTGAGACTCTCTCTTCTCACTTTATTTAGATATATATTCTTTTTCTGATCTTCAAATTCAAACAGTCACATTAATAAATAAATATTTGAGGGATAATAATTGTAATCTTTAGAATACTCCAATGCAATTATTTCTTGCTGACTGCCAATTCCCAGATATTGAGAATCAAGTGAAAGCATATCAATTATTTGTAGAGGCTTGGGAAAACGGTGAAATTGCAAAATCAGATAAAACAGATAAATTTGAAATGTTATTTAGAGTTCATGCTCCAGGGGAGGGTAGAGTAGTTTGTTTATGTAAGGCAGATAGTGATAAAGAAATTTTCGAACATTTTGCTCCATTGAGAGCCAAATTTGGCATTCATATGGAATTTACACCTGTAATAAGTTGTCAAAATGTTGTTGATTACCATAAAGATTTGTTCAAAACTTTAGGGTAATTAGCTTAAATCTAAAATTTATCGTGATTAAACCTTTTTCCAATCTAATTTATAAAAAAAAAGATAAAAATTTTCCTTCTTCAAAAAATAAGCTTAAGAAAGAAGAAAACGTCAAATCTAAGCCATTAATAATATTTGGTTTTATCCTCTCATTAACATCCATCTTTTTGCTTTTATTCACCATCAATAACAAATTTGGATGATATAAAAGTAATAAGAACTATTACCAGGGAACAAATATGTTCTAATATTAATTTAGACCTACTAACTAAATGGCGTTTAACGAAGGGGGAATGGCATCGGGCCTTCTAATCATCGCAGTATCAATAGTTTTTGCTGCCGGTTTTGGATTCTTAGTCTTACATTTTGTACCTGGAACTCCATTTTAAGTTATCCAAATAAATTTGATTCACAAAATATCTTAAACATTAACAGTTTCAAAATCCTGCATTTGATTACTATCAGAATTAGAATTCTTCTTTAATCTATAGGCATAAACTAAAGATCCTAAAGCTAAGGTACTGGAGGCAAAAATCCCAGATATAAGTATCAAGGCAAAAAGACCTCCTATTAATCCCCCTTTTAATCTAAGCAAATTAGATTTAATTAAAAGTATTGATAGAAAAACAATAGTCGCTTTAAGGGAAGAGATTTTCAAAAAAGCAAATGGATAAAAAGGGTTCAACAACATTTTTTTTGCGAAATATAATTTAGATAATTCTAAAAATAAATTTAAAAAACCGCATAAAAAAAAGACTCAAATGAGTCTTTAAAATCTATATTAAATATGATGATTTATGCATCGGGGTCAAAATTCTTTAGGTTTGGACCCGCCACAAGACCAACAAGGCCAAAAAGGACTAAAGAACCAATTCCAAAGCCTGCTGCCCATGGATTGAAACCACCTAAAGCAAAAGAAGCTAATAAATTCATGATTTTAAAACATAATATCTTCGAGTTAGCATACAGATTTTTATGAAAAATATACCTATATTGAGACATTTCTTCGTAATTATTAGAATCGCTTAACTATCCCTTTAAAAAAAATCCACAAAAATTTTATTATTTGTTTTATTATCTAAGCATTACTATTTTTTTGGCACACCTTAAGACCATCAAAACTGATTTTTTTTAATGACTTCGAACTATACCTTTATTTATGATGGAGAATGCCCATTCTGCAATTATTTTGCTGAGCTCCTTGAGATCAAAAGCAAGTTAAATAATATTAAAATTCTAGATGGTCGTAAAAATTTAACTCTAATTAAATCCCTCCTAGATAAAGGTTATGACCTAGATAAAGGAGCTATTCTCCTGAAAGATGAAGATATCTTTCATGGGGCAGATGCAATCAATACTATTTGCAAACAGATAAATAATCCCTCAAGTAGTTTACTTTTGTTTCTTTCTAGAGTGTTTAAATCAAATAAACGCACAAATTTGATATTTCCTTTACTAATCAGAGCAAGAAGATTCGCATTAATTTCAAAAGGCATATCAATATCCTTAGTTTAAAAATAAAAACTTTCTTAATATTAAATAACATATTTATAAGCTTCTGTATCAATAAATGATAATTAATTATTTCTTAGCTAGAACTAGTTTGTATAAACAAGTATTAAATGATAGAAAACTTCAATCCCTTTATTTCATTGGGCGGTGATAACCAAAAAGTTAATCATATGGCTGAAGCGGCACTTGAAATGAATTTAACTTGCAATGATTTAAAGAAAGATTTAAATTTAACTGATGGTGATGTAGTGGATATGTTGCAACTAGTCATGGATAGGTTTAAAAATAGTAATTAAGTAAATATCGTAATTAATCACTATATATCTATTATTTTTTAATGAAAACAGTACAAATTGAGTTTTCGAAATATGAATTAGTTAACTTTTTATGGCCTGAATTAATAGAAGACTACGGTTTTGATAAAGCCAGAAAAATAGTTTCTCAAGCTAATGACTTACAAAAAATGAATGGGACTAAAAATAGCACCATGCCAATCATATTTTCAGGAACAGGAGGATTAGCTCTAATACCAATACAAATGCTAGAAAAAGAAAACTTTGAGATTAGTTATAAAGATAATCAAGTTTTAATATTTAATCTAAAAAGAAAGTCATTCCAAATTTTAAATGAAGCAAACTAATCTAAATTAGTAATTTCTCGGTAAAGCCAAAATTACCTTATAGTCTAATAAAACAATTAATTTATAATGACTTTTGAAGCGACCTACCTTGGTTCTAATGGTTGGCTTATAAAATTTAAAAAAACCAATTTAATTATTGATCCTTGGCTCAAGGGAGATATAATATTTCCTCCAGGGGAGTGGTTTTTTAAAGGGTCATTAGAAGAAGAAATTTCAATAGATAAAAAAATAGATATTGTTTTGTTAACCCAAGGATTACCTGACCACTGTCATGTTCCAACATTAGAAATGTTCAGAAAGGATATTCCTATAATTTGCCCTAGAAGTGCTGTTGAAACATTAAAAAAAATTGGTTTCAGTTCAATTAATATGCTTAAGCCAACTGAAAAGAAAAATCTTTTTAATTTAAGTTTTGAAGCAACTGCTGGGGCTCCAGTGCCACAAATAGAAAACGGATATATTGTTAAAGACGATCAAGATAATAGTTTATATATAGAACCCCATGGATATCTTGATGAAAATCTAAAAAAGCAAAGTCTTGATGCAGTCATTACTCCTACAAAAAATTTAAAATTACCCCTAGTTGGTTCTTTTGTAAAAGGTGCTGACGTAATCCCTAAATTGATTAACAAATTCAATCCAAAATATATACTTTCAAGCACAATAGGGGGAGATGCAAAATATTCAGGTTTTTTAAATAATTTTATTTCAGTTCAGGATTACGAAGAGTCATTAAATTGTAATCTTGTAGATCTAAAGAGTATGCAGTCTATAATGATCTAAATCGATCCAAAAAGATCTTAATTAAGTCATTTAGCTTGAAAGTAACTCTACTTTAACAGGAGCACAAAAAAATTTATTCATTTTTTCTTACCTCAATACTTTTATTAGCTTTAAATAGTAGCTATGTATGTGAAAATTCAAAGCTTAATCTTGTGATGAGAAATAATATTAATGGTGACTTTTCCATAGTCGAAGAGATATCTGAGTTAAAGCCAGGAGCATTTATAAATATTAATTGGAATAAAAAAAAGCTTATGCTTCCATATTCCCTAAGAATAGATTATATTTCCTTTTCAGATAAAAAATGGGACTGGAGGTATCAAGTTAATAAGGACGGATCGCCTGATATTAATAATCCTTCTTTATACGAACTACTACCTTCTGGGGAGATTAAAACACATTTTTGTGAAACAGAAGATAATAAGCCAAACTTATAATTTCAAAATTAGTATTCTAGATTTTTTAACTTCTGAACTTATTTGTAAAGATGAACAATCCAAAAAACCAAAATAATATTTCAAGATATGTGAAACTTGAAGATTACAAAGTTTTTGATTATGGAATTCCAGAAATCTTTTTGGACTTCGTAATTAAGAAAAATGCTGTAAATGTTACGACCAAACTTAAATTGGTAAAAAAAAATAAGAATACTAGAAATCTGATTCTTGATGGTACGGATATTTTAATAAAAAAAATATTTATAGATGACTTACTACTGGAAAAGGAATACTACAAACAGCAAAAAAATAACTTAAAAATTGAAAATATAAACAAAGATAATTTTTTATTAAGAATAGAAGGAATAATTAAACCGAAGGAAAATACATCCCTTTTAGGAATGTATGAGAGCAATGGAATTATAACTACGCAATGTGAGGCGGAGGGATTTAGAAGAATAAGTTTTCACTCTGATAGGCCTGATATTCTAAGCAAATATACCGTGAGAATAGAGGCAGACAAGAATGATTACCCTGTCTTACTTTCAAATGGTAACGTTATAAAAGAAAATAATCTTGAAAATAATCGACATGAAATAATTTGTGAAGACCCATATCCGAAACCCTCTTATCTATTTGCATTGGTAGCAGGGAAACTTAATTGTGTAAAAGAAAATTTCATAACAAAATCGAATAAAAAAGTAAAAATAAATATTTATGTTGAGTATGGCGATGAAAAATATGTTCAACATGCAATAAGTTCCTTAAAGAAATCTATGAAGTGGGACGAGGATAAATATAACCTTGAATACGATTTATCATTGTTCAATATTGTTGCAATAAGGCATTTTAATATGGGAGCAATGGAAAATAAAAGTCTCAATATTTTCAACTCAAAACTAATACTCGCTAATTCTGAAACAACAACTGATGAAGAATTAGAAAGAATAGAGGGCGTCATCGCCCATGAATACTTCCATAATTGGACTGGGAATAGAGTTACTTGTAGGGATTGGTTTCAACTATCTCTAAAAGAGGGTTTAACAGTATTCAGAGATCAACAATTCACTGCAGACGTTCATAATCGTGAAATCAAGAGACTTGACGATGCGAAATTTCTTAGAAGAAATCAATTTAGAGAGGATTCTGGTCCAACATCACATCCTGTAATGCCTGAAAAATATCAAGAAATAGACAATTTCTATACGACCACGATTTACGAGAAAGGAGCAGAAATAATTAGAATGCTTAATAAGCTTGTAAAAGATGAAAATTTTTATAGAGGATTTAGTAATTTCATCTCAACATATGATGGAAAGGCAGCAACAATAGACCAATTTGTCGATAAAATTTTAGAGCACAATAAGGAAATCGATCCTGAAAAGTTTAAGATCTGGTACAAGCAAAATGGGACCCCAAAAATTAAATTCAAGAGAATCTGGGATCAATCAGGCGAAAAACTTACAATTGAAGCATCACAAAGTAATCCATTAAAGGAGAACCAATATAATGATTTACCTCTAATAATTCCTATAAATCTGGCTATATTTTGTGATGATAATAAAACGATAGAAAAAACAGTTGTTTTAAAAACAAAAAAACAAGAATTCATTTTTAGTAATGTAAAATCTTACATCCAAATTCCTTTAGTAACTTATTTTCGCGAATTCTCTTCACCTGTTGAATGGGAATCAGACACTACCTTGGATGAAAAATTTTTAATCTTAAAATATGAAAAAGATTTTTTTACACTATCTAATACTGTAAAAGTATTTTATAAAAAAATTATTTTATGCAGATTAGATGAAAAACCAGATCATAAAATTGAAAATAAATTAATAAGCACCTTAACATCATTTATTAAAAATAAAGATATTAATTTGTCTCTTTTATCAGAATTACTAAGTATTCCGACATTTGCTGAAATTGAATCGGAGATAGAAAATATAGACCCTTTAAAGATATATAAAACTATTGACGAATTAAATCATTTATTCGGTACCAAATTAAAAGAAGAATTATATTATAAGCTCCAAGAAATAGAGAACAATCTAGATAAAGTTTGGCCAGAAGGTAAAAATGAAAGAAAACTTTGCGAAACTATATGGAAACTACTCTTGCACGGTAATGATGAGGAAATTAAATGCAAAATAATTAATTATGTCGATAGTAATTCGATGACGCTAGCAAAAGCTGCATTGAATTCTTTCAGTAGGATTAATTGTCCTGAAAGAAAAATTATTTCAAATATATTCTTCAATAAATGGAAAAATAATAATGTCGTTTTGGATAGTTGGTTCTCATTCAATGCATCTATAGAAAATGATGAAAAAACAAAAAGCATTGATAAATTATTTGAAAATAGGTTTTTTGATTCAAAATCACCAAATACTATAAGAGCTATATTAAATACTTTCGTAACAAGAAATAGCACTTTTCATGCAATGGATGGTTCTGGTTATAAATATATTGCAAAAAAGATAATTGACTTTGATAAATTAAATCCAATCGTAATTTCACGTTTTGTGAAAGTATTTAGTAGGTACAATTATTATTCAGAACCTTACAAAAGTAATATGGTAGAAACAATAAAGCAGATTAAAAAAAATAAACTATCAATAAATACTAAAGAAGTATTAGATGCAATAATAGATTGACTAATTGATGTTATTTAATTAAATATAATAACAACAATTGTAAATATTAAAAATAAAATAAATATAAGATACTTATTATTAAAAATATAATCAAATACATTTTTATTATTATCTATATTCCACTTTTTATTTACATATTCCTTAGTTATAAATTTATTAGGTCTGCCACAATATAAACATGTTGGGGAAGTTTTTAAAATTAAATTTTTACATTGTGGGCACTTTTTTTTTTCCATAATTTAATCTTACTGAATAAAATTGAGATCAGAAACAATAAATAAAATAAGTAATTTAAATTTTATTTATTATATTTTGAATAATTAAATATCATTGCAGAAATAAATTTGATTCTAACTATTAAAAAAAATTCAATATAATGGAAAATTAGTATTTGGTTTGAAATGTTTGCTATTGCACTTGGAATGACACCTGTCGAAAAAATCACTGTTGCAATATCTGCTTCAATTTTTATAATCGCTTTTACATGGGTCTCGATTAAGGGAGATTTAAGAAAAATTGCTAATGAACTAATTGAAGATAATGAAAATAATAAGGATAATTAAAAAAATCTTTTAACCTACTTTGTATGCAAGCTGGGATAATCAATAATATGCCTTATTTCTTTTAGAGAAGCGCCATAGATTTTTTCACCATTTAAGTGAACCCCAATCCATTTTTCTTTTTGATTAAAAAAATTATTTTTAGTACTATCACTCTCGAGATAATCTTTATTATCCCAATTTAAAGTTATATCCCAACCTTTATAATTTTCTATCATTGAGAAAGAGAGAACATACCCAAATAATACCCAGAGAGACTCATAATAAAAACAAAGGAAATAAGTATTTTTTTCGTTATTTTTATTTAATATTTATGTGGTACTTACTTTTATTTTGCGAGCAGCTTCATCTGCATTTTTTCTAGCCAAATTAATGTCAGAATTTGATGAGAGAACAACACCCATTCTTCTGCCTTTTCTGGATACTGGTTTGCCAAATATGAGTACTTTAGTCTTTTCAAATTCTAATGCTTCATTAAGACCCTCATAAACAGGATTTAGATACTCTTGATTAGAGATTATAACTCTGGTTGCGGAAGGTTCTATTAGGTCTATATGCGGTATTGGTAAATTTAAAAAAGCCCTTAAATGTAATTCGAATTCATTAATATTTTGACTAACTAATGTAACCATACCGGTGTCGTGTGGTCTTGGAGATAGTTCTGAAAATATAATCTCATTTCCTTTTAAAAAAAACTCTACTCCGTATAATCCGGCTCCATTAAGGTTATTTAAAATTTTACTTGTCATTTTCTTAGCTTCAATAATTAAGGACTCCTTAATCTCTATAGGTTGCCAACTACATTGATAGTCTCCATTAGATTGAAGATGTCCAATTGGTAAACAAAAAATATTTTCACCATTTTCTTTTCTTACAGTTAGAAGAGTAAACTCAAAATCAAAATATATAAATTCTTCAATAATTACACCTTTAACCTTTCCTCTTGAATTTGCTTGTGCCTGTTTCCAAGCATTTTGTAAATCATTTTTTGTTTCAACCAAACTCTGACCCTTTCCTGAAGAGCTCATTAGAGGCTTAAGTAAAAGTGGGAATCCAATTTCATCTGCTTTTTTTTCTAAATCATCAAATTCAAAAATATAATCAAACTTTGCAGTTTTAATTTTTAAATCTCTAGAAGCTAAGTCTCTAATTTTATCTCGATTCATTGTAATTTCTACAGTTCTGGCGTTGGGAACAATCTTGAATCCTTCATCCTCCAGTTCTTTTAGGGCTTCAATTGAAAGTGCTTCTATTTCTGGGACAACATAGTCAGGCTTAAATTCTTTTATAACATTTTTTAAAATATTTTTATCTCCCATATCAATTGCTCTTGAATAATCAGCAACTTGCATTGCAGGTGCATTTTCATATCGATCAATTGCAATAACTTCTAATCCTAATCTTTTGGATTCTATTACTAATTCTTTTCCAAGCTCGCCACTACCAAGTAATAAAATTCTCTTTTTTGAAAAAATTGATTCTTGCATATAAAAAAAACTTATTCTTTATCACTAGATGGCTGTGAAGATGTATCATCTAAATTTTTTTTATCTTTAGAATAACTAAATGAAAAATTTCTACCAAACCAATTTTGACTTCGCATGCTATTAGTTATTGATCTTGAAATTGCTCCTAAAAAAAAGATTCCAATCATTGCCCAAATAATTCTTTCTAAAGCAATTGCAGGGGAAAAACCTTGACCGGAATTAATAATTTCAGTAAGTGGGTCTAAAGGGTCCAAAATTAAACTCATTAATAATACTAATTATAAAGGGTTAAAAAAATTAAAAATTAAAACTTATAAAAGAAATAACCAAAACCACCATATAAATTAAACACAATAAAGCCTATACAATGCTATCTTCAAAGGGTGATTTTTTTTAGACATGCAAGTTGACGTACAAAATACTACAGTTCTTTCCGCAGACGGATCATCCATAAAACTAGGTGAATATTCAGGGGAAGTAATTTTAGTTGTTAATGTAGCTAGTTATTGCGGAAATACTGCTCAGTATGAAGATCTTCAAAAGCTACATGATTTATATTCAAGCAAAGGCCTAAGAATTCTTGCATTCCCTTGTAATGATTTTGGGAAACAAGAACCCGACACTCTTTCAGAAATAAAGGATTTTTGCACAACAAAATATGGCGTTAAGTTTGAAATCTATGAAAAAGTTCATGCCAAAGGCAACACCACAGAACCATACACAACCCTTAACAAAGTTGAACCTGAAGGTGAAGTTGAATGGAACTTCGAAAAGTTTCTGATAGGAAAAGATAGTAAAGTAATTGCAAGATTCAAACCAGGTGTTAAACCATTTGACGAAAACTTAATAGCAGCAATAGAGGTAGCTTTAGATTCATAACAACCTTCTTATAATTAAAATATTAAAAATAAAGACCCTATATTGAAATTAAAAATAACCAACTAATTCTAAAAAATATCCTATTTTTAGGTTTAATGCCTTTCTAATATTCTTTAATTTAAAAACTTATTTATTATCAGAATCAACTTCTACGTCTATTATTTGATCTTTAACAGTTTTTTTTTTAGGTTTAATTGATTTTTTTACTACTGCCTCCAATATTTCCTCTTTAACTTCACTTTCTTCTGGTTTCTCTGATTTTACTTCTGCCTCTACTATTTCTTCTTTAACTTCACTTTCTTCTGGTTTCTCTGATTTTACTTCTGACTCTACTATTTCTTCTTTAACTTCACTTTCTTCTGGTTCCTCTGATTTTACTTCTGCCTCTACTATTTCTTCTTTAACTTCACTTTCTTCTGGTTTCTCTGATTTTACTTCTGAATTTTCTAAACTTTGATCTTCATCTTTACTTAAAAGGAATTTTAATAGTTTTTTAAATAATAAAAAACCAATTTCAATTCTTTTTGGACCTAAAATTGAAAGTAAAATTACTAGAATTATGAATATTTCAGGTGAATTTAAACCTAATAGTTTCATAAAATATCATATTCTATTTATATTTTAGTACATGCTAAAAATTTAATCTAATTATTCTCAAAAGTTGGTAGGTATAGTTCCCTATTTGATGCAATTAAACCTTCTTCTTTAAAAAAAATCTCAAGGTCTTTTAGATCACTTATATCTACAAATTCACCACAATTATCTAATATATTATTATGGGTAAAATTCCATAAATTATCCAAATATTCGTCATCGTCTGGAAATGCTACAAATTTTAAATATGTATTATTCAAAGCATATTCACTAGCAAAATCAGAATCTAATCCTTCCCTCTTAGCATCACAAAAAACTTTAGCAAATCTTTTACCTACCGAAGTTTGAGCACTAGATAAATCTAAATTACCTTGAATAGCTTTAACATTTATTGGTGCAATAAAGATAATTATTGGTAGAAAGATAGATACTAATATAAACAAAAAAAATTTTCCTTTTTAAATTTTAACTTACATAAACTAGCAAAAAAATTAATCAATTAGGCTTATTTAGGTAAAAGCACTTATTATAAATTAAGAAATAAATACAAAACATAAAATCAGCTTTTTATTTGGATTTATAATAAAGAAAGATTAAATAAATTTAAAATTATATGTCATCAAATATAAAGCTTAAAGGAAGGGGAATTAACAGGATAATTACTAGTAATGTCATGTTATCGCCATTAGCAGGAGTTACAGATAATATTTTTAGGCGACTTGTACGTAAATGGGCTCCAAACTCTTTACTTTTTACAGAAATGATAAATGCCACGAGTCTTAAAAAAGGATTTGGAACACAAAAAATCAATAAAATAGATTTAGAGGAAGGGCCAGTTGGAGTACAAATATTTGATAATAGGCCATATGCTGTTTCTGAAGCCGCGAAACAAGCTGAGGACTCTGGAGCTTTCTTAATTGATATAAATATGGGCTGTCCAGTAAAAAAAATTGCAAAGAAAGGTGGAGGCAGTGCCTTAATTAAAGACCGAAAACTTGCTATAGAATTAGTCAAAAATGTGGTAAAAGCTGTTAGGGTTCCAGTAACAGTAAAAACACGACTCGGATGGGATAGTAAAGAAGAAAATATAGAGGATTTCTTATCTAAACTTCAAGATGCGGGAGCAACGATGATCACACTTCATGGAAGAACTAGAAAACAGGGTTTTTCAGGCAAGTCAGATTGGGAAATGATCGGGAGACTTAAAAAGTTGTTGGAAATTCCAGTAATTGCTAATGGAGATATCAAAAATCCAGATGACGCTCTTAATTGTTTAAAAAAAACAAATGCTGATGGTGTAATGATTGGACGAGGAATTTTAGGATCCCCATGGAAAATAGGAGAAATAGATTATGCCATTAGAGAAAATAAAAATTTTAGAGAACCAAACACAGAAGAAAAACTATATTTAATTATTGAACATCTTGATGAATTAATAAAAGAAAAAGGAGATCACGGCTTGCTAATTGCAAGAAAACATATCTCCTGGACCTGTAAAGACTTTAAAGGAGCATCAAATTTGAGAAATAACTTGGTTAGAGCTGTTGATAAAAATGAAGTTAAAAATTTAATAATTAAAATGATTAAAACTTTGAATAATGAAAAAAATACATTAGCTTAAAACAAATTTATTATTTTAATGAAAATTATATGTAAAGAAACTAGTAAAAGAATTTGTGATCATATGAACAATGATCACATTGATTCGGTTCACAAATATCTTATTCATTATGGAAAGATAACAAGATTTGAGAATGCTTATATGGAAGAAATTAATAACAGTTATATAAAAATCAATTACGATGGCCAGTCAGCAATTATCAATTTTAAAAATGCAATATCTGAAGAAGAAATTCATTCAACTTTAGTATCAATGATTAAAGAGATTAAATAATAAATATATTTATATAAAAAAATCTAATTTTTATTTTCATAGTAATCAGTTATCTTTTTACATTCTTCAAATGTAAGCATGCTTAATCTAGATGTGGCTTTTATTTTAAGAATTGCACAAACAGCTAATAAGTCCGGGCTATCAACATTAAGTGCTTCAGAAAGTTCTAGGACCCTAAGACCTTTCATTAGTATGAAAAAATCTTTTCTACATTATCGAGAACCCTAAAATCAATGGGCAGCATTTTTCCCTAAACCTGCAACGAATGGAAAAGTTTGTTCATCACCAAAAATATCTTCTACCGAAGAATTAGAAATATTAGTTTTTTTATTAGCAGGCTTAATTTCTTCAATTTCGTTAGAAATATTCTCTTTAGTGTTATTTTCAATTTCTTTTGCTAATAAATTATTCGTATTAGAAAATATTGAATAAATTAATACGCATAAAAACAAAATAATTCTTTTCATAAAAAAAATTTATCTAATACTATTCTCATACGCCAATAAAGTTATTTAGAAAAACTAAATAATTTTAAAACAAATCTAAATAAATCAAAATAAAAAAATATTCATCTTCCCAACTTTTTTCTATTTTTAAATCTAATTAAAAAATAAAGACCTAGTAACAAAAGAATTGCCAAGGAGTACTGATTAAGAAAAACATAAACTATATAAACGAGAAATGGGAACAAGCACGCCCTCTTAAAATTTAATTTCTGTTCCTTTGACATATTTTTCCAATTTAAATATTCTTCCCATTGAAAAATCTTCTTCATTTTTTTACTTCTATTTTTACGATTAAACATAACTTTATAAATATAGTCTTGATGATTCTTATGTTAATAAACAAAATTAATCTACAATATCAAAATAAGTTTTTTTTATTGAATAAAAATATATTTTAAATAAAAGATGAACTCAAAACCAGTTTGGAAAATAGAAAAAATTGTTTTACCTCAAGATGCAGATCATGCAGGAGTTATGTGGCACGGTAAATATTTTAATTGGCTTGAAGAAAGCCGAATAAATGCACTTTCGAAAGTGGGTATAAGTTATTTCGAACTAACTAAAAATGGCTTAGATTTACCTTTAATCAATACTTCAATAAAATATAAATCTCCTTTATTTCTTGGTGAAAAAATAATAATCGAGAGCAAATTCAATATTGATAAAAGTCCTAGGATTAATGTAATTTCAAAATTTCTTAACAAGAAAAATGAAATCTTAACGATTGCTGAAGTCAATTTAGTCTTAATAAATAAACTGAATTTTTCTATAATAAGAAAAAGGCCAGATTTCCTATCGGAAGCCTTTAGTAAGTTAAACGGTTGAAACTATTATCCGCCAATTGCATGATTTATTAGATTATTAATTATGAATATATTTCAAGTTGTTGATTCTTATCAATATGAAATGGAATCAAGATATCAAGAAAAATCAATGCTTACAAATCTTTTTACAGAGCACAAATTTATAGGATGGTTAGGGTTGTTTATAGTATTTTTCTCTATCTTTGCAATTTTTGTTTTTCAATTTCTTGAGTGGGAAAGTAATGACAATAATAAAAGTTAAGAAGATTTAATGCTTATAATTCAACTGAATGAATTAAAAAATGGCTATTTACTTAAAAATTACTAACCCTACAGAGGTTGTAAAAAAAAAGACTTCAAAATGGCTTACAGATATTACGCCTGAAAGAATTGATAGAAAATTGGTCGAGGATGAAGTAATAAAAGGCATTATCGAGCAATTAACATTAGAAGGCATAAAAGGAGAAATATCAGCAATTAATGGATTTGAAGTAAATGAGTCTTCAGTAATAACAAAAAATAATTTTGTTATTAGAAAAACAAAAACTTTTTAGATCGAAAATAAAAATCTTTAATGAAATTTTTTTTTATTTTAATTATTTTTATCACTTTTTTTATTTTTGTAATTGTAAGAGATTACCAAATAAAAAAGAAAAAGTTTAAATTAAATAATGCTTTAAATTCCAATTTCTTTATTCAAACAATTTCTAATTTAATAGAAGAAAACAAATACAATTTGTTAGAGGAGAGGCTCAGATTAAGAGAAATAGATGCTTACGGTAACGAGGATTATAAAAAATGGATTGGCAATCCACCTCTTGAGGAAAAAGCCATTGAGAAAAATATATTTAATGGATCCAAGCGATTTAAAGAGGGTATACCATACTTCTGGGAAAAAGTAATTTTAAAAAAATTTGGAAGTATGGAATTATTTTTCGAAAAGTGGAGATCATATTGTAATGAAAATCCTACTATTGATGATGAGATAATTGGATCTTTTAGAAAGCTCGAGACTGAAGATTGGTTTGTATTCATAGCAAGTCTAATAGAGAAATCATGCTTAAACCTAATAGAAAAAAACTACTCAAGTAAAAACAAGGAAAACTACAAAAAAGGTATTAGATTTGAAAACCATTGTATGGAACTTCTCAAACAAAATGGATGGGAAGTTAAAGAAACACCTAATACAGGAGATCAAGGGGTTGACTTAATTGCATCAATAAATGATTTGAGGATATGTATTCAATGCAAGGATCATGAAAAAGCGATTGGGAATAAAGCAGTTCAGGAGATTTCAGCTGGTAAATTATTTTGGAAAGGTACACATGCAATAATAGTTTCAAAATCTGGCTTTACAAAGTCTGCTCATCAACTAGCAAAATCAAATAAAGTGGAACTAATCAATGAATATCAATTAAAAGATTTAGAAAAGTTTATTGTTTAAATAGTTTATATCAATTGTGTTAAGCCTTCTTTGTAAAGCAAAAGTGTTGTAAAAATTCCTGAGGCCCACATTAAACCTCTAGCTGTTGGGATATTAAATACATATGCACCAATATATAAAAAACGAAAAATAGGATGGATCAATGCTGCAATTTTTGCAATATTTGAGTCATTTAAAGTAATTAAACAAAGGAGACATGCGGGTGCATGTAGGGAAATACTTTCCCAACAATTTTGATGACACCAAACTGCTCTTTTTCCAAAAGAAGGTAATTTATCGAATAAAGCTCTTGGAGCAGCCATATTTTTAACAGAATATCCCGCTTTAACTCGCCCTATAGTTAATGGAATAATTGATAATAAAACAACACCAACTGATAGACAAAGGCTCCAGGCAAAAGCTACTTGCATATGATTTAAATAATATTATTAGCTTAATAATTGAAGTTCGTTATCGTGATAAATGAAAAATCATTACCATAGATAAAACTTTGCAAAAAATGCTGTAATTTATGTTAAAAAATCTTTTATGGATATTTCAAAGATAGTTTTAATTTTTGGCATAAGTTTACTAATATATACTGCTTTTCTGTTCTTAGGATTTTTTCTTAAGAATAAAAATCTAAAGGCACAAAATCTAAAAAAAGAAGAATAGATTATTAACGCCACGGAAATTTACTATTTTCTCAACATTTTTATATCTTTTTGGATATATTTTGTAGAATTAAAATTTGATCCAAATAATAATAAGGGATATTTGAAATTAAATAATACAGTTGATGGTATATGAAAAAATTTTATAAATTTCTTAAAAGTTTTCTATTTATATCACTATGGCTTATTTTATCCTCATTTTTAACCAAATATTGGAATACCTTTCATTGGGAATATGTTTACTTAAACTTCAGAATTATATTTGATAAAGAATTTTGGTTTGTTGTAGAAAAAATTCTTTTAGGATTTGATATTGGTTACTGGTTAGAAGAAGCACTAAAATTCTTAAGTTATGAAATACCTAAAGAATCATTTAAATATTTACCAATTTATTTCGTATTAAGGTCTATTTGGATAAAGAATTAATTTCTATTTTTAATAGATTTTAATAAATTCCTTGAAATTCTTGAACAAAGTAGGTGAATTTATTTTTCTTAAAACAAATAAAGTTCCTTTATCACCTCTGCAGATTCTAAGCTTATTACTTAAATAAGTTATCTCTAACCACCCTAATTGTTCATTATTTATTTTTTTCATAGCCTTTATATTTTTTCTTCCAAATTTAGGACCTATAACACCAGCATGTGTAAATTTGACCCCAATTTTTTTTTCATTTATGTAATTAAGTCTTATTAAAATACCTGTACCGATAATTGATTTTATTCCTCTAGGTTTAAGTAAATTAAGACCATTTAAATTATAGGGATCAAGAATTTGAAGATTATCTATAAAAGGAGAATATTTTAAAAAAGGACTATTAGAACTACTCCACCTAAGCTCCCAAACACCTTTTAAATCATTTTTGTCTTTACTAAAGGAAAAATGATGATCAACTTCAAGTTGTTCGGCAATAGTCTTTATACTTTCTGAATTCGGAGATTTAAGAAGTAAATTTAATAAATCATCTTCGGAATCCATTTAATAACCGCTGAGTATATAGCTAAGGATAAATACTTACCCCTATGTGCTATATTCTACCCAGAATATCTTGATTTGATGACAAAGAGCTATTGGCTAAAGAAAATTTCAATTCCAAATGCTGATTTATTTCTGGAATATATGAGGACAGTATTGCCTTGGATTAAATCTGTGGGAGGAGTAATAGTAAAAAGAGATTTAATACAAGAATCAACCTCAAATGAATGGGACGGAGGGCAACTTGGATTAGTAATAGAATTCGAATCAAAATTCGCTGCTAAAAAAGCATTTTATTCTGAAGTATTTCAAAAATATCTGAAGTCCAGAGATTTAATGGAACTAGTTACTATAAGTACTCTTTAAAAAATCAACCAATAACGATCCCACACAAACAACTTATAAGTATTTATTACTATTAAATTATTTATGTAATATTTATAACTTCACTGGCAATAGCATATTTTGCAAAATTTAATTGTAAAAGTAATTCGTTAATCAAATGAACTATTCAACAGAAAAGGACGATTATTTGATGACAACTCCATATACAAAAAAAATTCAGCAAAAATTTGAAAAAGTTAAATCTTTTTTAGAGCAAAATGGTTTTAATCCTTCATCAGAGAGTTTAATGCAAGATATAGTTAGCTCAGAAGAATATATTGCTAAAAATGGCTTATAAAATATCAGAATATATTCAGAGTCCTTAAATAATAAAAACCGCCTATTAGAAAAGGTAATAATATTCCAATAAATAAAAATATGGATTTCTTTGATTCGCCTTCTGATATAGGGTTAATTTCTGGTTCAATTGCAAAACCGTTTTGTCTACCACCGCTTTCGGTTGTATAACCTTTTTTATTCATAAGAAAAATAATCTAAGCAGATTATCTCATGTAAAAACTTATTTAAAAAAATTTTTTACATTTAGAATTAAACTAATTTTATGATCTAATAATTGATTTCGATTTGAGATTTCAATTTGGCAGCTTTTTTTAAAAGACCTACAACTTCCTTACGGCCAGTAGCAAACTCAGCCTTGTTAAGTAATTCACTATATTTTTTTGAGATTTCTCTATGATTCATCTTGAATACTAACTTTTTTAAATTATAAAGTTATTAAAAATATTTTTTGTATAAAAGATATCAAAATAGAGTTTAAGTACCTTTACCTATTTGAACCAACCTTTTTTCTTTGGTTTAATCTCTTCTTTAATGACTTCTTTTTTTCTCCCAAATAATCCCTTTTTTTGGACTGGTAAATTCTCTTCAACAGGTTTAGATTTTCTGTTAAATAAGCCTTTTTTTTGTTCTTTTTTAATTGATTCTTTTGTGTCGGAAATCTTTATTTTTTTAGGATTTGATTTTGAATTTTTAGGTTTTCTATCTGCGAATAAAGTTTGATATACAAAAAAACCAAAAACAGCAAAGAAGCCTAATGCTTGTACTAGAGCAGTTCCAAGATTATCAAACATTTAGGCCTCAACTTTGTATAGTAATTCTTTTTCTTTATCTTCTATGCATTTTTTATCATCAGACAAGCATTCAATTTCTGCCTTCTTATCAGTATGAGAACTGCATCCACCTGCATTTGCATTAGATATTGAAAACAAAGTTAGTGCTCCTAAAATTAAGGCGCATGAGGTGTTAATCGGTTTCATGAGTTTTATTTTTATTATGGAAAAATAATTTCGCAATTGCGAAGATAATCTTCTCTTCTGCTAAAAATATCCCCTTTTTATATATCTATTTGTAGTAATTAACTAAATCAATAATTAATATTGATATTAATGAAAAACCTAAAATGAAAGGTAAATAAGGATATTTATTTAAAATTTTGTTTAATTGATTTTTCGATGTTTGTTTTTCCTTTTTCTTTTCTCTAGGTGGTAAGCCTAACTCTTCCCTTCTCTTAGCTTCTCCCATAATTTATTAAACAATTTAAGACTATTTTATACACTTAGAAAAAGTAGTGTATTGTTCTTGATTTAAATTATTAACGGTTAATTAAGTTTAAAATTTGGATATATTAAAATTATACAAAAAATTACATGATAGAAGTAGTTTGGTCAGTAAATATAATGATTGCAATACTGATTATAGGTGTTGCCTGGGTTCTTTATTACATATTTACTTATGATCAAAAATTTACTTCCTAGATAAATGTCAGATAAAGATCTAAGTAATTTTCTAAAAAAAATAGAGCAACTTAATCAAATTGCTGAGCTAATAAAAAATAATCCTAGTAAAAAGTTATCCCTTTCAAAATGCAAGAATCATGATGAAGTAATTAGATTAACCACTGAATGGGGTTTTGATATTGGTAAAAGATGGGGAGAATATTAATTGATTTTATTACCAGCATTATTAAAATTGCCATCAACTTCAAATTAAATTCCTAAGATTAATTAGTATTTCTTGTATTGGAGTTATGAAAGAAATTGGAGAGATAAAGTCAAATATATATAAAATAGCTGCTGTTACAGATAGAGGGCAAAGATTAAATAAATTAATTTCTCCTATGTATGAGGAAAAAGCTAATGAAATGGATGAATTGATTGATACTCTTAAAGACTTTAGTTTTGAAATATCAGAAAAATTATTGTCTGGAGAGTGGGAATTGATTTTTTCTAATGTTGAATTATTTCGAAGTTCTCCTTTCTTCCTTGCTATTGAAAAGGCATTAAATGATGAATTTAAAAGTAATCTTTTTTTTAAATTACATCAATTGCAAGTAGGATCCTTTGGTATATCAACGATTGGGAGAATTGCTCAAAAGATTGATTTTGAAAAAAAAGAATTTATATCTACTTTTGACACTACAATATTTGGGCTCACAACAATTCCTATCTTAGGTTGGTTCAAACTATTGCCTACTTTTGGTGGAAGAGTAATAACCCTAGCAAGTGATTTAGTTTTAAGAAATAATTTACTTGATATGAACCTACAAAAGACAAAAGTTTCCAAAGTTGATGGACTTAATAAGATTCCATTATTTAGTGAATTACTTATGGATAGATGGTATCCAGTTAAGGAGGTATGGAATAAGTTACCTTGGAATAAAGAATCGCCAAATTGCCAGGTTTCAATTGTATATTTAGACGATGAAATGAGAATTATGAAGGATATGTATGGGTCTATCTTTATTTATATAAGGCCTTCAATTTCATTGTTGAATTAAAATTCAATCTCAAATGATTAAGTAAAAAACTGAATAATATTTATGGAATTTATAGGATGAATCCATTAAAAATTTTTTTAAAGATAAATTAATAAAAAAATCTCACATCTTAAATACAAATAAGTTATGTTCATAATGAACTTTTTTTTATTATGCTTAGAAATCAAGAAAAAAATTCAGTTGTTAGAGGAATATTCCTAATAGGAGGTTGGGGCTTAGGTTTAGACAGATTCTATGAGGGAGACAGAAAAGGTGGCTTTTTATCAATCATTGGTTGGAGTATCACATTTTTTAGCTTTATCTTTCTTAAATGTTCGGGTTACGAATATGTTGAGGGTGTGAAGAATTATTCAGATTATTCCCCTAACCCCTTAATAGTATTACCTTTGCTGGCAGGAGCATATGGTGGCTTTCTAATAATTAAGAAGGCATTTAGATTAGCAAAGCAATTTGAGAATGCCGAATAATAATACCAGCAGGCAAATTCAAGATAATAATCCAGATCCTTTCAAATAAAATTTAAATAAAAGAATAACTAGAAGGTTTACTATTGCTAAGGCTACTAAACCATTTCTGTTTTTTACATCTAATTTCTTGACTAAATTAGAAAGATAAACGACTGGATTTTCCGGCTCTTTATTATCCAAATTTTATTTAAATATTAATTTGACAAGAAAATATCACAGTTTTATTTGAAGAATCAAAATTGTAAAGATGATTATCCAAAAAGAAATAAATAATTTCTAACCCATAATTCCAGCATTTCTTAAAAACGCTTTACCCATATTGCCAATTACAAAAAATAGAGACAAATTAATTAAAAGGATTATTAATAATGCCAACATTTTATAGTTTGGATTTGTTGAAATTCCATCAAATCCATTATTAAGAAATCTTTTAAAAAGTGATTTGTCAATTTTTGGTTTTTGTTGCTCAGAATCAAGTTTTACTTTTTCTTCTAAAGAATCTTGACTACTTGCTTTCTCTAGAAATTCTGTAAATTCTTTAACATTTTCTTCTTTTTTAATCCCCTCATTAAGATCTTTATTGTCTTCATTCAAATTGGGGGACGACTCGATTGAATTATTTTCCTCAGGATTAAGTTTTGAATCTTCCAAATTAGTATTAAATGCTAGGAGTATATTACACCATAAAAAAAACCCACTCGATCTATTGAAGAGAGGGTTAGCTAAGGTTAAAGTTCTTATACTCCTATAATAATTTATTTTGATTAAGTTTGCGGTTGAAGCATAATGAAGTTTTAATTTAGATTAAATTCAAGGTGATTTTTTTTTAGTAAATATGTTAGATGCGAATACTAAAAAAGCATGTAAAAATGATCCCTCAATAAGAGAAATTAAAATTAGAAATATAGAATATGCTATTGAACAAGCAGAATTGATGATAAAAGAATCAAATATGAGCCAAGAAGAATTAATCTTTTTAAAAAGAAAAATATCGGACTCAAGACAGGATTTAGAAATACTTTATTTAATGAAAATTCAATGAATATAAATTTTTTAATCTTTTAAAAGAATTTAATTTTTGCAAAGAAAATTAATTTGTATATTTGAAGACTTATAAAGTTTAAAGGGAATGTAATCATTTTGTATAAAGGTTCTTGTTATGTCTAAAAATAATCTATATATACCTTTAAAGATTGTTCCATACATCTTCATTTCAATGACTGCCATAGCAATTACAGCAGCTACATATGTAATTACTTAGTTCTTTAAGCTATGTAAAGTTTCTAGATATTAAGTAAATTAAAATATTTGTAGTAACTAATTTTATGAATAAATTCAAAATAGCAATTTTTACAATATCAATAATCATATTATCCCTAATTGGGATTAAAAAATTAATTTATATAAATCAAGTTAAAGATATAAAAAATAAAGAGGAATCATTCTTAAATGAATCTATACGTGTTTTAAATGAATGTTTCGATCTAGAAAATAAAAATAAAAGAACTCTTAATAAATCAATTGAATTAATTGAATATTGTCTAGAGGAATATGGTTATAAAAACTGATTTCAAAACTTGAATGATGAATTTCCTTAATACTCCACTAATATGCAAATAAAAATTTCTTATCAATAATCTTGTTATGTTCAATAATTATTTATTAATAATATTTTCCTAATTTTATTTTTTAAAATGACTAAAGTTAAATGTTCTTATTTAGGAAATTTAAACTGTGAGGCTATTCATCTACAATCTGGAAGTCTTATTAGAACTGATGCACCTTTAGATCACTGCGGTAAAGGTGAAAGTTTTTCCCCAACTGATTTATTAGCAACATCTCTAGGTACTTGCCTGCTAACCATCATGGCAATCAAAGCCAAATCGAAAGAATTTGATTTGAAAGGTATATATTTAAATATTGAAAAGGTAATGACACAAAATAGCGAGAGGAAGATAAAAGAACTAATAATAGATATTTTTATACCAGAGAGCACTTCTAATGAAACTATTGATTTTTTGAAAAAAGCTTCCAAAGAATGTCCAGTTACAAGAAATTTATCTCAAGAAATAGATATTAAAATTAGTTGGCATCATGAATAAATCTCAAACATAGTAATTACATAAAAAATAATGAAATACTTTATTGGAATAATCATTCTTTTATTTGGAATATATATAATGACAGACTTGGCATTAAAGACTAGATATAGAAGGAAAAGACTTTCAAAAGGAAAAAAATAAATCCTATAAATTTTAATATTGCAGGTTAAGGAAATAGATTTATTTTTGTACTGAGAATAAAGGCATATTTTATTTTTATTTTTTTACTATTTTTTGGTCAATCAAACTAATCAAAGGGATCATGAAATTTACATTTATTCCAACAGTGCACCATGTATAAATAATAAGAAAAAATATTTGTATAAATAAATTAGGGGGTAAGGTGAAAAATATTTTGAAAAACCCTCCAATGAATAATACCAATATTCCAATTTGCAAAAGACCTTTGATTATCCATTTAACTCCACTTTTTTTAATATTTATATAAAACCAGCAAAAAACAAAACTAGATAACAATAAATATATAAAATTTATGATCATCTTTTCAAAGAAAATCTAATAAACTTGCCATTATCAAGGCATGATGACAATTATCACTTTTTTATCTGCTAATTTTTTTTAAAAATGGAAAAGTTATACAAAAAACAATAAAAATAAATTATTTTTTTTACTTTTTATCTTAAAACATTTTTGATTTTAGTAAATCAACTCTTTTTTGATTCACTCCCAAATCACTTTCTCCAACTCTTGATTCTGATCTTATTGATAAGATGTTTGATTCAGGTAGAAAGGATACTTCTAGGTCGTCAACATACTTCATCCATTTACTGGTTGCCTCAGCATGAAGATAATCGCCATCAATTTCTACAATCTCAGTTCTTGGAGTGTTTTCGATAAATGTTTTAATCTCTTCAAAAGGTTTCTCAATATTATTAACCTCCCATTCTTCTCGTACGCAATGAGCAATCTCTACACAAGGTTTTAGTTCTATATGTGAGGCAAATGATGAAGAAGGGAATAAAAAGCTTGAACAAATTAAAATTGTTAAAAAAAGTATTTGCATTAACAGAAAATTTAACGACTCATAATCTAACGAATTAAAGTACTATTTTGTAATGACGACATAATTAATTTGGAAGAAAGCATATTTGTTTTTATATTCAGAATTTAATATTTTTTCTAATAATCCCCAAAAAAAAGATCTCTCAAAGAGAGATCTTTTTAAAATTGAATTATATCAAGTGTGTCCTTGTTTCCACTGAAATAAATCAATTCCTCCTACACACCTTTTAAATATCACACCTAAATTCAAAATATGTAATGCTTAATAGACCTCTATTTTAACTGTCACATCTCAAAAAATACAAAAAGTACTCAAACTTTGCGGCCGAGTACTTTTAAAGTTATCAGAAAAAAGTGTGTGAGGAGTTTCTGATGTGTTTAATCTACTCCGTAGGTAATTTAAAAGGCTACAGTATAAATTACTAATTATTTAAATCTTTAAGAAAATTGAACGTTAATGAAAAAAATAATCAAAAACATAAAAAATTCATGAAAATCATTTACAAAAAAATCATTCTTATTATTTCGGCAATTGCTCTTTTTTCAGTAATAGTGGGTGTTGTCAAATATTCGCTTACTTATATTGAAAATAATCCCGAAAAATACTTACCTACACAAAAGTAGGACAAAAATTAAGTATAAATTCACTTCAAAAAATCTATAAAGTGTCTTAAATATGATCTACATTGACAGCTTGAGTCATGAAAATCAAAAACACTTCAGTTCTTAATCAGAATAATATTCATTTAAGTCAATTTAAAAATAAGCATAAATATCAAATACTTGAAAATTATTGGAAGAAAAGAAAGAAAGAATGTGAAAAAAATCTTTCAAAATTTTGCTAACCGATAATTATGAATTTTATTTTTTCTTTTTTATTAGCATCTGTAATGTGGGTACAAGTTCCACAATGGGAAGCTGACTGGTCAAAATGTGCTGTAGATGTTCCCGATTCCTCATGTCACTGGTACGTAGCTGCTCCCGATAATACTTTTGGGGAAGGATTTAATTGGGAAAACGCTCCTTGGTTTGATGCTAATGGATTACAGGATGTAGCTAAGATTGAGAAAGAATCTGTAGTAGAAAAACTTCAGAATAACTAAAGTTTCTATTTCATCAATTAAATTTTAAAAGTATTTAAATCTAGTTGTATAGTGGTTAACTTTTGATTAATTAAATAATTTTTATGCGTTTCAAAGTAAGTCTCAAAAAAAATGGAAAGGAATTTGATGAAGTTGTTATAGCCAATAATAAAAAAGAGGCTATGGAAGTAGCTTTAAAAAACAATCCAGAATCTCAAGCATTAAACTCTGATTGGACATTTAAGATTTAATTATTTGCGAAGCATAGGAATCAAAAGAGATGCAACGCAAATTACACTAATTGCAGGTCCAGGCGAAAGATTAAATACTATAGAGAGAATAAATCCCAGAAGTGAGATGCATAATCCAAAAAATGAAGACCTTATCATTGCAATTCTCAAACTATGAGCCTTATTTAGCCCTAACAGAGTTGGAGTAGAAAGAAGAGCAATAACAAGAATTACTCCTACTGCTGCCATTGAACTAACAATTACTAATGCCGTTGTAAAACTCAAAGCAAGATTTAATAAAGAAACGTTTATACCACTCGCGGATGCACCTTCTGGATCTAATCCAACATAAACAACCTTTTCATATCCAAAAGTCATTAAAAGTATAAATACTAAAAAAGCAATTATTGTTCTAAGTAAATCTCCAAAATTTGCTGTCAATAAATCGCCAAATAATACTGCCTCCAAATCAATCCTTATTCCTAGTAGAGGGATTATAAGGACTCCAAACCCAAGCATTCCGGCTAATATTGTGTTCATTATTGCTTCATAGTTTTCACTCTTTTTATTAG
This sequence comes from Prochlorococcus sp. AG-355-I20, assembly GCA_003280895.1. Lineage (GTDB taxonomy): Bacteria > Cyanobacteriota > Cyanobacteriia > PCC-6307 > Cyanobiaceae > Prochlorococcus_A. The sequence continues at coordinate 78,060 of QCDM01000003.1, forward strand.
TTAAACTTTCTGCAATTACAGAACCTAAAAGACCACTTATAACCCCACCAATTGAAGGATGAATTCCAAGCGCCATTGCTAAAGCAAGCCCTGGCAAAACGCAGTGAGAGATTAAATTTACTTGAAGTAATCTCCTATGTGTTATTAATACAGTTCCCATTGCTGGACATAGAATTCCTGAAAAAATAGTTATTATTAAAGGAACAAGCCACCAACTGCTATTAATAAAAGACATTAATCTAAGGATTCGGTATGATCAAAAATACGGGACAAAAAAAGATTTCGAAAACAATGGTAACTAAGACTGACATTACCAAAAGACAAGAACAACTTCTTGAAGAACTTAATAAATGTGATGATGAACTGAGCGGTCAAGAGTTGCATAGACAATTGATTGAAAGCGGAAAAGCTATGGGACTGACAACTGTTTACAGGAATCTTCAAGTTCTTATAAAGCATGGTTTAATACGTTCTAGACATCTCCCAACAGGAGAGGTTCTTTACACTCCCGTAGACAGAGACATTCATCATTTGACTTGTGTTCAATGTGGTGAGACATCAAAAATGGAAGGGTGCCCTGTAAAAGATATTCATACACCCAAAACAAATCCAAAGAAATTCCAATTGTTGTTTCATACCCTGGAGTATTTTGGACTTTGCCAGAACTGCTATCAAGCACAAAGTTAAAACTAAATATTCTTTTAATCACAACAACTATTATCCTCAATTGAGCTGATATTTATATCCTCTAATTTATCTTTTATAGAATCAGGGCATCCAGAGGCCAATACAGATTTATCCAAAACAATAACTTGATCATAACTATTTAATGAAGTGCCCCAATCATGACTGCTTACCATTAAAGAAAGACCAGCATCAGCAAGTTGACGAACAATTTTTAGAAAATCCTCCTTTGCAGGTGGATCTAAAGCTGCACAAGGTTCATCAAGAAGGTAAATTTTTGCTGGAGACATTAATGTTTTGGCTAATAAAGCTCTTTGTTGTTGTCCACCAGATAAAGAATCAAGCCTTCTGTTAGCAATATTTGCAATGCCGACTCTTTGCATTGTGGCCTCTAATTCACAGCATTTATTAATCCATGCATTAGGGTTGGCAAGAAGAGCTTTTATTTGAAAAGGACTACTACTTTTTGATTTTGAGTATTTTATTTGTCCTAATGAAACTAGTTTTTCTACAGTTATTGGAAATTTCCAATTCATAGAGCTTCTTTGTGGCATAAGTGAGACTTGAGATCTTTGTCTAATTAACTTCTCCCCGTCAATTGTTATCTGGCCATTATCCGGAATACATTGTCCCTGCAATATTCTTAAAAGAGTAGATTTGCCAGCTCCGTTTGGACCAACCAGCGCTGTTAGAGTACCAGGTTTAATCTCAACCGATACCTTACTTAAAACTGGCTTACTTTTTTTTGTGTATGAATAGGTTAAATTTTCCGCGACTAAAGTAGCCATTAATTAATCTTTAAAAAAGTCACTTTATAAGCTTACCAATAATACAAGTTTCATATTATTTTCATAACATTTGATACCTTTACTTGCTTTGAATAATGAAAATGATTATCATTTTTAAGTATTTAATAATTTTTTATGTCAATTTTGGAAAGACTTTTAACAAATAAAACAAGTTCAAGTAATTCAATTATCAAAAATTCCGTGATAGCAGGAACAATAATATTTTCTGGTTTTGGGCAGGATGTTTTGGCTAAGGGAAAGTCATACGTAGCAGTAGAACCACTAGTTTGTGATTTAGTTAAATCAATTGCATTACCTTCTGACGAAGTTACATGCTTAGTAGATAGAAATCAGGATGTTCATGACTTTAAGATCAATCCAAGACAAGCTCAATTACTTAATAACGCCGATAAAGTATTTACTCTTGGTAAAGAAATGACTCCAAGTATGAGAAATTGGGAAAGCAAAAAGCAAACAGTTGTTATAGGTGTTAGCGCAATAAATGTAAATGACCATTCTGATCATGCGGGACATGATGATCACGCTGAACATTCAGCTAAGGTAGATGACCACTCTGATCATGGAGGTCATGACGATCACTCTGATCATGGAGGTCACGATGATCACTCAGATCATCGTGGACATGATGACCACGCTGAAGGAGCTTTCGAATGGGCAGGTAAATTCCAGTTATCTAAAGGATCCTACAAATGGTCATTCGCAAAAGTTGATGGCGAATATGCAGATCCTGCAATGAAAATGGTAATTCTAAAATCTAATGACATAGAGGGATCGGAAGATTTAGCTAGAGAACTATTAGGATCTAGATTCTCAACAAGGAGAAATAATAATGAGACTCTTACAGCAAGTGATAAAGCTTTTGTGCTTAACTTCGATCAACGAAAAGAAAGCACAGTTTTCAACGTGGAAATTAAAGAAGATGGTCAGTATACATTTTTTACTGAACACATGCCTTTTGAGTTTGAGGCAAATGAGCACTTTTTTAAAGACGCATTGAATAGTGATGTAGAGCCCATAGCACAAGTACCAGATGAAGGAGAGGGGCATCATCATCATGACCATGGAGGACAAGATCCTCATGTCTGGCATGATCCTCATAACATTATAAAAATGGGAAATGTTATAAACGAAAGTTTAAAGAAGGATGCTTCTAAGAGAAGCATAAGAAAGCAAATTAATGAAAGATTTGAAAAGGCTGATTCTATCTTGGAAGACTTGGATAGTTGGATCGTCGAACAAGTAGGCTCCATTCCTGAGGAGAACAGAGTAATTGTGTCTAAACACAAGGGGATGGAATACTACGGTGATGCTTTTGGTTTTGAAACCATTAGTTTACTTGACTTTCTTGGAGACTCCTCAAGCTTAAGACCGGAAAATATAAAGTCTGTACTTAAAGAACTTAAAGAAGATAATGTTTTGGCTCTTTTCCCAGAGCAAAAACCTGCTTCCAAACTTTTAAGAAATCTAAGCAGACAAAGTTCTATTCCTATTTCTCCTGATCAAATATTTGTTGATGGATTGATGATGGATGGTAATACTGTTTCAGTAGCTGTACACAACACTTGTACAATTGTTGATTCATTAGGTGGAAGCTGCGATAAAGAATCTGGCTCCAATCTTGAGTCTGAATGGTACAAACTTTCAGATTAAATTTTTCTAATAAAAACGGTTTTCATTTCTAATTATTACTATTATTAAACTATTGTTTATTTAGTAAAAATCAGTAAATGAGCATCCAAGATAAAGTTCCCGTTACTATTCTGACTGGATTTTTAGGTTCAGGGAAGACTACTTTGCTTAATAGAATATTGAGTGAAGAGCACGGGAAAAGAATAGCAGTAATTGAAAATGAATACGGTGAAGTGGGTATAGATCAAGGGCTCGTAATTAATGCCGATGAAGAAGTGTTTGAGATGTCAAACGGGTGCATTTGTTGTACTGTTCGCGGCGATTTAATAAGAGTCCTTGGCAATCTTATGAAAAGAAGAGATAAGTTTGACTATGTTTTAGTAGAAACGACAGGATTAGCAGATCCAGGCCCAGTTGCTCAGACATTTTTCATGGATGAAGAAATTAGTTCTGAATTTACTCTTGATGGAATTGTGACTTTAGTTGATGCTGCTCATATTGATCAACAGCTAGGCAGGAGTGATGAAAGTTCAGAACAAGTGGCATTTGCAGATGTTCTCGTCCTTAATAAAACTGATTTAGTCTCTGATGATGCACTAGATACTCTTGAATCGAGATTGAGAGATATGAACCGGATGACTCGAATTATTCGAGCCGAGAATGCCAAAGTACCCATTGAAACAGTCTTAAATCTAAGTGCATTTGATCTTGATCAGATCCTTAAACGCAGACCAACATTTCTTGAACCAGAATATCCTTTTGAATGGACAGGTGTTTACGATCTTGATGCCGGTAAATATGAATTAATGCTAGAAGAAGGTCCCGATCCAGAAATGTCGCTAGTAGCCCTCGTTAACCAAGGTGAGAATGAGGAGGAACTTAAAGATGGTGCTGAATCCTCCGTAAGACTTTATGCAGAAAAAGCTAATACTTTAGTGCCTGGAAATACTATTCCATATGGAGAACATATAAATCTCAAATTGGATGATAAAGGAAATAAATCCTTCATCCTGAACATAGAAAAACCAACAAAAATAGGTTTGTTTACACAGCATACTGCTGAAGAATTCAATATTAAAGTCATTAAAAGTGTCGAAAATAAAGAGATTCCATTTAATACTGAAAGGTTCTGGCAAGCAGAACACGAACATGATGATGAAGTTAGCTCAATTGCTATAGAGCGTTTTGGAGATGTTGACCCAGAAAAACTTAATACTTGGATGGGAAGGCTTCTCTCAGAAAAAGGAGTGGATATATTCAGAACTAAAGGTTTCATTAGTTACGCAGGGAACCCAAGGAGAATAGTTTTTCAAGGAGTACACATGTTATTTACTGCACAACCTGACAAAGAATGGGGTAACGAACCTCGTAGGAATCAACTTGTTTTTATCGGTAGAAATCTAAATGAGAAAGAGATGCAAGAAGGTTTTGATAAATGCCTGATATAGAACCATTTAGCCCAAGAGGCATGTTCCATGAAGGATGGACAGCTGAAGTTAACGATTACGCTATAGCATGTGGCTGGGCTCTTAAAGGTAAACAATTTATTGTTGGTGACGTAGCAGGAGGTATTTTTGCATTCGAAGGAGATACTGGAAAAATTATTTGGAAAAAAGAAAATACACACTCCGGTGGTCTATTAGCAATGTCCATTCATCCAGAGGGTGAGATTTTTGCAACATCAGGTCAGGATGGAAATGTTCAAATTTGTAATTGTCACGAAGGTAAAGTAATTAAAACTCTTGATCTTGGTAAGGGTTGGGTAGAACACCTCAAGTGGTCTAATGACGGTTTATTTATAGCCATAGCTTCATCAAAAAAGGTATATGTTTTTAATGAAGTTGGGGAAGAGAAATGGATCTCAGAAGACCACCCAAGCACTGTAAGTGCAATAACATGGTCAAATAAAAATGAACTAGCTACTGCTTGCTATGGAAGAGTGACATTCTTTGACGTAGTTAATAATAAAACGAATCAAAAACTCGAATGGCAAGGATCATTGGTATCTATGGAATTGAGCCCTGATGGAGATATAGTCGCCTGTGGGAGTCAAGATAATTCAGTTCATTTTTGGAGAAGATCAACAGGAATGGATGCCGAAATGACTGGATACCCTGGTAAACCAAGTCATCTTTCTTTTGATGACAGCGGAAAATTATTAGCAACTAGTGGCAGCGAAAGAATTACAGTTTGGAGCTTTATAGGAAATGGTCCAGAAGGGACTATGCCAGGAGAGCTATGTCACCATACAGAACCCATTTCGAGCTTAGCCTTTTCAAATAAAGGTATGCTTGTAGCCTCAGGATCTAGGGATGGTTCCGTTGTCGCAAGTTTCCTAAAAAATGACGGCAATGGGGACCCAGTTGGGGCTGCATTCGCCGGAGATTTGGTAGGGGCAATATCGTGGAGACCTGATGATTGTGCACTGGCAGCAGTTAATGCAAAAGGTGTTGTAAATGTATGGAAATTTAAAGTTCGTACTAACCTTTTTTCAAAGGGATTTAAGTAAAAAGTAGAAATTTATTAATTACCAATAGTTAGCTTTTAAATGTCTTTCCATACAAATGACCTCACAGTCATTATCTATCCCTTTTGGATGAATATCGCAATATGAGAGACATTGAAAATATTCGTCTATAGGATTTGATTTATCAGTTTTACTAACTTCTTTCGAATGATTCATAAAAGATTTCCTCAATTATTTAAAATTAAGATAGACGAATTAACTATCAAAAGAAATAAGCAAAACTTACTAAAAATATCTCAAAAAATTAGCACCATTGATTACTACTCTCGGACATTTTTAATTAAAAAGCAATGCGTATAAAAACGGATTGTCTTTGGAGAAATATTTTCCTAATTTTATATTGTTGAGTTCTAGGAGGTCTTTCAAAATGATCGATAGCCTGCCTGAAATTTCGGAATAAACCGAACTAATTTAATTAACTGCTCCAATTATTTTTTATTAATGTCTAAGCTTCCTTCTTCTGCATCGTTTAGGTGCCCTTTAAGAAACAAGCTTAATTCTAGAGTTTTTGCCCCAGTTAAAGACAATTAGTTAATTTTGGTGAGCATTAGCTTAAAAGAAGTTAGCAACAAGGATCCATGATTTAGGTGCTTTAATAACTTCAGTAAAAAATATAAGTAAGAGATAAAAGAGGGCTAATTTAAGCCCTCTTTTTTTAATAAGATGACTTTCTTCTAATTTTATAGATAATGATTAAAACAATATAATTTAAAAATGATTCGATATTATTGTCCATATTGCAATCCTAAATATCAATTTCAAAAACAATCCTTAAAAGGTAATTTGATTTGTGGATTATGCGGAGAGGATCTCGTAAAAAAACCATATATTAGGTTAAACCAGATAATCGCTTTAGTTGCTGCTTCATCATTACTTCTACCGTTGATTTATACTTTTATTTTTTTAATTAAAAATCAAATAAATCCTCCAAATAAAAATTTTCAAGCAAATGGTAATTTAATGATAATTATCAAAGAACAAACTTCATAAAACAATTAAAAAAATCTCAAGAGGTCAACCTCTACAAAGTGATTTGTTTAAACAAGAATTTTTACTTTCAATATTTATTTGATCATCAATATTTTTTAATTTGTTTTTATTACTTATTACTTTAACTTTTTGCCCACAATTTTCTTTGCAACCACCATTATATAGATTATGTGCATATAAACTGGAACTATTTGTAAGTAAGAAAAGAAAAATTATTTTATGAATTTCATTAAAATAAGAATTCATTTTTTATTATGATTTTCCCAGAATTAGTAAATAAATAATATCAGTTAATTCCAAGGAGTGTTTATAAGTCCCCAGATATCGAAAAAGAAAAATAAAACTGCAATAACAACAAGATCCCATGCTCTTTCTCTAAAAGCCCAAGGCGCAATAAAAACCTCCCCAAGTCCGTGAAGTGCCGCCCCTACTGGTAGATGATCAAGAACCAGCAAACTGTGAGAGAGGATAAAAAGAAAGCTTGCAAAATATCTAAAAAAAACAAATTGCCAATTACTAGAATTCATGCCCTTTAGATTTTTAAAAAATATACTTCAATGATCAAAATAATGATATAGATCGAATCAAGAGATATTATATTTGGTAGCCATAAATACGAATAAAGATATAAAGCTAAAGTAAAAGTTACTAAACGATGAAATATATGTTTTCAAGTTATCAGCCTAAAAATAGTTTTGATGAATACTTTAAGGATAATGTTAACTCTGCTAGAGAAATATTGATTCCACTTCTTTCATCCTTAGATAATATGGGACTCGAGGAATTAAACAGGAATCATTCTGCCGCAAAAAAATTATTACTAAGACATGGTGCAACCTTTAGATTAAATGATACTGGTTTAAAAGGTACTGAGAGAATATTACCTTTTGATCCACTTCCTAGAATAATTAGTAAAGATGATTGGATAACTTTAGAAAAAGGACTAAAACAAAGGCTTGAGGCAATTGATTTATTCCTAGATGATATTTATAATTCTCAAAAAATAATTAATGATGGAATAATTCCAAGAGAATTAATAGAGAGTTCAGAAGGTTGGAGACCTCAGATGATAGGTTTCAAACCTCCACTAAATAAATGGTGTCAAATTTCAGGACTTGATTTAATAAGAGATAGAAAAGGAGATTGGCATGTTTTAGAAGATAATTTAAGGTGCCCTTCTGGTGTTGCTTATTTTTTAGAAAATAGATTAGTCATGAAGAATATTTTCCCTAATCTTTTCTCAGGAAGAATAGTTAAACCAATTGATGAATATCCATCATATCTTTTAAAAACTCTTCAAGAACTAGCTGTTTGGACTGACACTCCCAAGATAGTTCTACTAACTCCAGGAATTTTTAATAGTGCTTATTTTGAACATAGTTATTTAGCTCAAGAAATGGGCATACAACTAGTTCAGGGTCATGACTTAGTTTGTAATGATGATTATGTATATTTAAAAACTACCTCTGGATTAAAAAGAGTAGATGTCATTTACAGACGAATTGATGATGATTTCTTAGATCCACTTAATTTCAGAAAAGATTCCTGCCTTGGTGTTAGCGGATTACTTGATGTTTTTAAGGCAGGTCATGTTGCTTTAGCAAATGCACCTGGGACTGGAATTGCAGATGACAAAATGATTTATTCTTTTGTTCCCAAAATGATTAAATATTATCTTGATGAAGAAATTATTATTAAAAATGTAGAAACTTATATTTGTCATTATCAAAAGGATCGAGAATATGTTCTAGAAAATTTATCAAAACTTGTTGTTAAGTCTGTTGCAGAAGCTGGTGGTTATGGAATGTTAATTGGCCCTCACTCAACAACGAGTGAGATAGAAGAATTCGCTAATAAGATTAAAAATAATCCTAGAAATTTCATAGCACAACCAACATTAGAATTATCTACTGTGCCATCGTTATGTGATGGAGAACTATATCCATGTCATGTTGATTTAAGACCATATATCTTAAGAGGAAAAGATTCATGGGTTAGCCCAGGCGGGCTTACTAGAGTAGCATTAAAAAAAGGATCATTAGTCGTTAATTCTTCTCAAGGTGGAGGATGCAAAGATACATGGGTTGTAGGTAAATAATATGCTTTTAAGTCGTGTAGCAGAATCTCTTTATTGGATCAATCGTTATTTAGAACGTGCGGAAAACATATCTCGTTTCGTGGAAGTAAGCGAAGCTATGTCATTAGATTGTCCACCAGGAAGTGCCGAACCTTGGCTCCCTTTAATTGATGCTTCAAGTGATAGAGAATCTTTTGATAAAAGATTCCCAGAGAAAAAACCTGATGACGTTATTAATTTTTTAATAAGAGATCGTTTAAACCCAAACAGTATAATTTCTTGCATTCAAATGGCAAGAGAAAATGCACGACAAATCAGAGATGTCATGACCACCGAAATGTGGGAACAGATAAATATTTTATATTGGAATATGCAAGAAGGAGAAGCAATATGGAATAAACCAAGACAAGAACAATTAAGTGAGATAAGGAGGGAATGTCAGCTTTTTTATGGAATTACAGATGCTACTCTAAGCAAAGACCTCGCCTGGAGATTTAGCATTCTTGGAAGATTGATCGAAAGAGCTGACAAAACATCAAGAATTTTAGATGTTAAATATTATTTACTCCTACCCAGCTTAGATGAACTTGGAGGAGTTCTTGATGAGCTGCAATGGATAGCACTTTTACGTTCAGCTGGAGCTTATCAAATGTTTAGGAAAGCAGTGCAAAATTCTATAAAGCCTAATTCAGTTGCGAGATTTCTTTTACTTGATCCAATTTTCCCTAGATCAGTAAGATACTGTCTTGATGGGATAAGCAATACACTTAAAACGATAGATACCTCACCATCTACTGAAAATCCTTCAGAATTAGAATGTATGAGAGGTTTGCTTAAAGCAAAGTGGAGTTATATCAGAATTGAAGATATAATCAATGATGGTTTACATGAGGCAATCGATTCATTGCAAATGGATTTAAATAAATTAAATGATCTCATTCAAGAAAAATATTTTATTAATTAATAAGTTTATTAATGAGAATTAAATACATTCACAAACTTGAATATAAATACGAAGACCCTGTTCAATTAGGCGAGCATAGATTATGTATAAAGCCAAGGTCAAATGGATTCCAAAAGCTAAAGAATTTTGAATTAAAAATAACTCCAGAACCAGAAATTATTTATCCATTACTTGCTGCCAGCGGAGAAGAGATTAATAGAATCAGATTCGATGGATTAACAGATAATTTAACTATTGAATCAATCAGCGAAGTTGAAACTATTAAACATCCAAACATTATTGATGGAGTTAAAAATAGAGATTTAACATTACCTTTTTGCAGAAGCATTATTAACAGAGATTTACAGGGAGCATTAGAGGGATGGATGCCAAATGGACAACACGATCCGTCCGCAGTAGAACTTGCCCAAGAAGCCTTAGCAGGAAGCATTAATAACGCATTATCATTTACATACCAACTAATAGAAATTATTCAAGATCGGGTTAAATATACCAAAAGACATACTGGTCCAGCATGGCCGGCTAGCAGAACGCTTAGAGAACGTATAGGTTCATGCAGAGATTTAGCAATGCTAATGGTTGAAGCTTGCAGGTCTATAGGTATCCCAAGTAGGTTTGTAAGTGGTTATCATTTTGAAGATCCCTTACCCTCTGAGTTGGATTTACACGCTTGGGCTGAATTATATATTCCAGGTGCTGGTTGGAGAGGTTTTGATCCAAGCGGAAAAGGATTAATAGATGATAGATATTTAACATTGGTATCCTCTTCAAAATCTAATCTAACCTCTGTAATTACAGGAAACTTTATAGGAAAAAATAATTTAGAAAATACTTTATCCTGGGAAATCAAACCTCTTGAAATTAAATAAACACTAAATTTTTAATCTTTTAAAATAACAAAAAAATTTAAATAATAATATGTTTCTTTTTTAGTGTTAATTGATACGTTCTTGGATATATATATCTGTTTTCATTTGTTTAATCTTTAAAGAAAATTGAACTCAAGTTTAGAAATTCCAGTTATCAAATCAAACAAATCGAAAATGTTTGAATTGATAAGTTATGAAAAATTTCGCGATACAAAAGATGTAAGATTTTTTGATATTAGTGTTAATGAATCAAACTATAGAGATCTAGTTATTCACAGTGGGCCTGCAGTTAGTCCTCCAAATGATGAAGAATTTAAAAATTGGCAATTTTACATACATCACTATCAAGAAGATAATCTACTGGCTATCTCTGGGGGAAGAACATTTTTTCTTGTCAATTTTGGCTGGGATTATCCTTTTTATAAAGTTAGATTAGAATCTTGCGGATACATTTTAAGAATACCTAGAGGAACTTTTCATAGATCAGTATCTGACGAAAACGGTTCCATAGTTTTAAATCAAGCTATAAGAGATAAAGAAGGTACAGTTGAATCTGAATTCAAGGTTACGAATAGCAGAGATAACAAAAAACTTCTAGATTGTATAACCAATTTAGAGCCTAGATTCAAAATTTATAGTGTTAAATAATTTTAAAAAGGAGTTCCAAATTTAGTCATCAATTTTAAAAATTATCTAATTGTTATAAAATAGAATTACTCAAATTTATTAATATGAAATTTTTTAGGTTATTAAGATATTTTTTATGTATAACTTTTTCTTTCTTGGTTTTATCCTCTCCAGTTTTTGCTGGGGCGAATGTTGCTGTTAAGGGAGAAGGAGATGAAGTTCCAAGTTATGTAAGATCTAATATCACAGGATTTGATTTCCATGGAGAGGATCTTCATTTATCTTCTATAGCTGGAGCAGTTGCTAGAGACGCAGATTTTAGTGATGTTGATTTACATGGAACTACATTAACCCTATCTGATTTAAAAGGTTCTAATTTAAATGGAATTGACCTGACCGATACTCTTTCAGATCGAGTTAATTTCCAAAAAACAGATCTTAGAAATGCTGTTTTAATAAATATGATTGCATCAGGCAGCAGTTTTGCAGGAGCTCAAATAGAAGGAGCAGATTTTTCTTATGCAATCCTTGACAGCGAAGACCAAAGAAATCTTTGTGAAATCGCTGATGGGATCAATCCAACAACAGGAGTTTCAACAAGAGAAAGTCTTGAGTGTAGTTAGCATTAAAAATTATAAGTAAACTTTCTTACCGTCATTAAATTTATAAATCCTTTGTTCATCGTCTTGAAATATCATCTCACCATTTAATTTGGATTTCTTAAATTTTGAAAGTCTTGCTCTGTGTATATTGGATTTTCTATTTATATTTTCTTCGTTTTCATAAACCCCAATATAAATATTTATATTAGGATTTGAAAAGGTTTTTTCTTCCTCTCTTAAAAAAATCCTGTCAATATTTGTTTGCGTGCTCTGTAGTTTATTTTTAAATTTATCTAATTTTAAGTTCTTTGTTTTTTTAGAACTAATTTTTTTGTAGCCCAAAAAGATAACTCCTAAAATTAGAAAAACTAAAAATATATTCATTTATTTACTTAATTTTTATTTTTATATCTACGCCTAAGTTACTTTTAGTAGTTAATATTTCTTTTTTTATGATTCCATAGGTAAAAATTTTAGATAAAGTTTTTAAAGAATTAAAAACTAAAAAAACAGTAAATAAAAAGAAAACAATAATGTTTTCGACAAGTAGATTTTTATTATCTAGATTACTCATATAAGTCTTAATTCAACTATTTTTCATCACTATTTGCATATGGGCCGAAAAATTCACTTGCGTCTCTTCCCATTACTTTAGCAAGATTTAAACTTTTATCTATATCCCATTTAGATGCCATTCCATAAAGAATCCCAGCAGCAAATGAATCGCCACATCCATAAGAATCAACCTTTAATTTTTTGTTTTTAAGAGCCTTATATCTTCCTCCTGGGAATATTATGCCTCCCTTCTCTCCCTCAGTTTTAATAGTATATTTGGGTTTTAAAGATAATTCAGAAAAAGAAAAAACTTCTCCGGGATCAAGATTACTGCCTATTAATCCATCTAAAAGAACATTTGAATTATTAATTGTATTTAACCCTACCCTTGGTGTCGTACAAAGTATTGAAGCTGATCTAGCCATTTTAAAAATCTCTGAATCAGATGCCGTAATAAAAATTCCGTCCATTTTTTTTAAAATATTCCATTCCAACTTGTCTTTATGAGTTGGAGCTAACCTTTCACCAATAACTGTTATTGCTCTTTCACCTTGAGAGTCAATTAAACTAAATCCTCTTCTAGTTGGTTTATCACGCCAAGCTACATGCATCTTAATTCCCATATTTGAGAGAATCTTGAAACACTTATCTCCATATTCATCATTACCTAATGACGTAAAAAAATGAATTTGGTTTAAAGTTAAATCAGAAAGTATTTTCGCGATAATAGAGCCACCACCAGCTGGATTCTCAAGAGATTTTTCAGAATGAGAAATTACGCCTGGTTTTGGTAATTGATCGACCTTTAAGAAATTTATCCACTCAACATGACCAACAACGGCAAAATTTAAATTTCCTTTTTTGAATTTATAGTCTTCAACTTTATTATTCTTTTCAACAACCATAAGCTTTTAAATACTATTATTAAAAGAAATATTTTTGACAAGTGAATTCATTTAACATTTTAAAAGATAATAAACAGATACTATCTTATCTTTACCTTTTTCTATCAATTTTGGGCGCTGTCCTGCCAATGATGGCAAATTTCGAATTTGCTAGGGAATATGGAAACAGCTTTGATATAAATAACTTCATTTCTTTAGCAAATGCAAACCCTGCAGCTCAGTCAATTTCTAGAGACTTATTAGTAGGTGCAAGCGCTATTTTTATATGGATAGTAAATGAATCAAAAAAACTAAACATGAAGAATATGTGGGTTGTATACATTGGTACTTTTCTTATAGCCTTCGCATTCTCAGCACCTTTTTTCTTATTTCTAAGAGAGAGAAGAATTATTGAATTAGATAAGATTAATTAAAATAATCTCTTAAATAGAATTGTAAAGGCAATAAAGCAACAACAAGAAATTGAAAGCCAGATAATTGAAGCATAACCAAATATATCTAATATGCGTCCTGAAATAAATGGTCCAAAAAAATAACCCATAGCAAAACATTGTGATAATAGAGCAAGTGCAAAACCTTTTTTATTTGAAGGAGCTATTCTGAAAACGACATCTGTTGACGTTGGAAGAAATGAAGCAGTCCCTAAACTTACTAAAATCAATGCCAAAGAAATTAAAAAAAACGCTGGGATATTTAAATAACTAGAAATAAATAATAAAAAAGAAGCGAAAGTGAAATTTATTAAACTAAATTTCAAGCCAAATAATCTTTCTTTGTTAGATATCCAAGAACCGACAGGCCATTGTAAAAACAACAATAAAATTAACTGAATAGAAATTATAAGACTAATAATTTCTTTGCTTAATGCATTACGATATACTCCACCTTTAACAAGATCCAGTGGCAAAGTTACTTGTATTAAGGCTAAAGAGGTAGTTATCAATAAAATAGATAAAATTATTATTGTTGAATTTTTATTCCATTTCAATTGTCCCTGATTAATTGGATCTACTAATTTTTTTTGAAAATTTTCTAAGTTTCTTTTTATAGAAGAACTATTTCTAAATATTAAATACGTAATAACTAACATGCAAAATATATCATTTATAAATATTGATTTGGGATACAAAAAATTCGTCATATAACCCCCTAAGAATACCCCTAGAAATATTCCTAAAGCTTCCGAACTTCTAACAAGGGCATAAGCTTTACGTGTTTCAATAGGATAACAAAAATAGGGCACCCCAAACTCGGCAGCAGGCCAATATATTCCTGCAGCAGCCCCAACAAGTGATTGTCCAATTATGTACAAAAAAGTATCTCTTGAAAAAATGAGGCAAAAGCTAGCGGCAATACTTAGTATTGAAGAAGTAATTATCGGAAATTGTATTTTTCCCGTTTTATTAAGATAATTACCTGTAAAGAGTCTTGTTACTGTTCCAATTATTGCTGAAATGGTAAATCCCAGGCCAATATCTGTCGCAGATAATCCTAGGTTATTAAAAATAAGTGATGTTAAATAAATAACACCTCCTGCTCCAAATGCAGCGAAAAATCTTATCTTGGTTATTAACCTCAAATGATAAGGAAATTGAATCCACCAATTTTTGCTAATTTGTAAACTATTTGGACTAATCACTAGTGAAATACATTTTTATAATTTTTTTTAGTTTTTGTGGTTTATTTTTTAATAATGGTTTAAAGGCTGCTGAAAAGATAAATATTAAGTTTGAAGAGATGGAAATCCCTCTTACTATAGAACAATTATCAAAATTAGAAAAATACAAAGATGATTCAACAGATTTAATAGATTGGTTAAAAAAAAATGGATTTATAAGAGTTTTTGAATTATCAAAATTTTTAGAATTTCCAGTTTTCAAGGAAGAGGGATTAAATAGAGAAATATTAAGAAGTTGGATAGGGCGTAAAATTCTTACAGAATTAAGCAAAAGCATTAAAGTTCCAAATGACAATAATGGAACAGAAATTTATAACACCATAGAAAATTTATTAGATCAAAAAAAAGAAGTTTCAACTTTAGAAATCATAAAGGCATTACCATCAGAAGAAATTTCACTTGATATTGATAATCTAATTTTAATAATTTCATCTTGGAAAAATGAATTATCAATGCAACAAGAACTTTTATCGAAATTAAATAAACTTGAAAAGACTAACCAAAATGCCTACAAAAATACTGAAAAAAAATCAACTAAAGATCTAATAAAAATTGATAAAAAAATTTATGCTCCTCACCGAGTGAAACCTTTTGAAATTGAAATATGGAAAAGCAATAAAACTAATGAAGATAAAGAACTGATAATTTTTATGCCAGGACTTGGAGGCGAAATTAGTAATTTCAAATGGATAGGCAACGAATTGGCTAAAAGAGGTTGGCCAATATTATTCATAGATCATAGAGGAAGTAATTTGGATTCATTTATAGAAGTAATCGAAGGTAAGGAGACAATCCCAGGAAGTGCAGACTTTTTCTTATATAGAATTAAAGATTTAGATGCTGTATTAAAAGCTCATGAAAATGGAGAATTTGGTTTACCTAATGATTCTTATATTTTAATGGGGCATTCACTTGGTGCTTTAATAGCACTTTTATATGAAGGCAATAAACCTATTGATCAACTTGAGGAAAAATGTGATTCGGCATTAAAAGACTTTGCGGTAACGAATTTATCTAAATTACTTCAATGTCAGTTGAGCGAAATACCATTCCCTAAGAAAAATAACTCTAATAAGGCCAGTGCGATTATAGGTTTTAATTCATTTGGCAGTTTAGTATGGCCAAAAGAAAATAGTACAGGCATTAAAACACCTACTCTTCTAATAGGTGGTACTTATGACCTTATTACACCATTAATGAATGAACAATTTAGAGTTTTTTCTGCTTTAAATAATCCATCAAATAGATTTCTAATTATTGAAGGGGCAAGTCATTTCTCTCCAATAAGAATTAATAAAAGCTATGAAGAAAATAATGACGTCTTCAAAATAAATGAAACTTTTATTGGTTCGGAGCCAATATTAGTACAAGACTTATCTACTAAATTTATAGTTGAATTTTTAAAAAATATTAAAGACCAAAAGATCCCTAATGTGATTAAAAACCAAAAAGATTTAGGACTTGATTTCCATCTTTTAGATCTTGAAACAATAAAAGAAATTTCCAAAAATTAGTACTCTATTCGTGGATCTAAATATGCGATTAATATATCCACGAAGAGATTTAAAGAGACTATGAGCATAGAGGTAAAAATTACAATTCCTTGAACCAAGGTATAGTCTCTTTGAGAAATAGCTTCATGTAATCTTAAAGCAATACCTGGCCATGAAAAAGTTACCTCGAACAATAAAGCACCTCCTGCTAATGAGGCCATAGTCAATCCAGAAATAGTGACAATTGGCAATAGAGCATTAGGCAATGCATGATTTAAAAATATTTTTTTCCTTGATATTCCTCTGCATATAGCTGCATTTACATAATCACTTTTTAATGTCTTATCCAAATTAACTCTTAATGAGCGGCTGAATATACCACTTAATAAAAAGCCAAGGGTAATCGAAGGGAGTGCGAGATGATAAAGACTATCTTTCAAAGCAATAAGATTATTTGAAAGAATACTATCTAAAACCAGAAAACCTGTAATTTGTGGTTGTTGCTGAAATATTGGAAATCTACCTCCAATTGGGGAAATATTAAAGAATACAGAAAATAATAATTGCGCTAACATTGCACCCCAAAAAGGAGGGATCGCATATGTAGCAATTCCTAGTATTCTCGAAATATAATCAGTCTTTTTACCTTTATTTCTTAAGCCAATTAATCCCAATGGGAAGCCAATTAGCGTGGCACTTAATATTGAAAAGAATCCAAGCTCAAGACTTGCCGGCAATGACTTAATAATAATATTGAGGACTGGCTCCTCGGTACTAAGAGATTGGCCAAAATCTAAGTGCAATATATTTTTAACATATGAAAAATATTGACTTATTAAAGGTTCATTTAGCCCCAATTTATTTCTTAGAAATTCCCTTGAAACCTCATCTGCACCAGATCCAAGTATGGCATCGACGGGATCGCCGGGGGCAACTCTCAATAAAATAAATACTAATGAAGATATTATCCATAGCATTATCGGTATTAATGAAATTTTTAATAAGGAATAATTTAGTAATTTATTTAAATTTCTACTCATCAATTAACTCTAGATCACTCAATGAAATTATTCCTGCACCATTAAAAATAGGTTTTGATATATTATTTTGAGACCATGCTTTTTGAGAGGATATCCAAATAGGAATATAAGGTATTGAACGTGCTGCTATCTTTTCAATTTCAACAAGTTTTTCTAATCTTTTAATTCCACTTATTTTTTCACTCTCAAGAAATAAACTTTCCACTTTATTAGATCCCCAAAAACTACCGCTGTAAAGTGATTCTCCTTTTTTACATATGCCATCAACTATTTCATTACAACTTAAAAGAGGGGTGAGATAGGCCTCTGGATCTGAATAAGCCCCAGTCCAATCGAGTAGAACTGCCGTATAGATTCCTAAACTTAAATTCTTATAAACTGTTGTAGATTCAACCCCATTGAGTTCAATATCAATACAATCTTTCAAAGAACTTTTAATTTCTTCTTGCCATGTCAGAGCAATAAGCTTGTCAACAGGTACATTCGATCTATAAGTAAGGGGTATTTTTAGAATATTTCCATTGCAATAATTTTCTTTTTGCAATAACATTCTTGCTTCTAAATAATCGTATTTAGGCCACAGTTCTTGATTATCTTTTTTTAATATCGGAGGAATAATTGATCTAGAGGGCTTCCTTAATCCATAACTTACTTTCTCACTAATCAATTTTCTATTAAGACTTTTTGCTAAAGCCAGTCTTAAATTAAGATTATTTAGGGGATAAGAACTAGTTTTAAGGCTTATAAAACTTAATTCAGTGAAAGAGCTATTACCTTCATTAAACTGTTTATTTTTGCTTAAATTATTTAAACTTTTTCTCTGACTATCATCAATTGAATTTGATAAAAGCACGTCAATTTGTTTACTTTTTAAAGCCCCAAAAAGAGATGATGAATTTGAATATCCCACAAAATTAACGCCGTTATTTAAGGGCTTTTCACCCCAATAATTCAAATATGGATCAATTGATTGAACATCATTAGAAAAACTAGTCAGCACATACTTGCCGGTGCCAACGAATTTTTCATTTAGAAACTTATCAGAATATTGTTTGTAAAATGTGGGAGATATTGGAGTTAAATTTACTGATGTGAGTAAACCATTTAAAGAACTTGATGGTTTATTCAAATTTATTATGACTGAATATTCACTTGGCGTTTCTATTGATTTAATCTTATTTCCTAAAATATAGTTCATCGTTCCAATTCTTTTGAATCTATCAAAGGTAAACTTCATAGCATTTGAGTTGAATACAGTTCCATCGTGAAAAAAAACATTCTTTCTTAAATTGATAGTTATTTGAAGTCTATCCTTTGAAATAACTGGCATCCCCGAGGCCAATTGAGGGATTAATTCTCCATCAGAATTTAATTCATATAATGTGTCTCCAAGAGAACTGATTAATTGAATTGCTTTAAGAGTATTTGCTCTAGCTGGATCTAAAGATTCAATTTTTCCAGAACTTGCTACTATAATTTTTTTAGATATTCTTTTTGAGCCGCAAGAATTCTGTAAAAAAGAAATTAAAATAATAAATATTGACAAAACAACTTTTTTTTTCATATTTCATAATTACTTAGTTTTTCTGAAGAATTATTTGAGCAGAAAATTTGTAAGGTTATTTGATTTATTTCTAAAGCAAATGTTTTTTTAGAATTACAGGCAAAAGGCCACTCTCTAACCCAACAAATTTCTTTACTTATATTTAAACCAATTACTTGAAAAGTCTTATTGCTATTTTTAATTTTTACACAAGCACCTTTATAAAGGTTTTCAGAAGAAATTAAATTATTATTATTTTCATTGTCTAACAGTTTTGAATGAATCATTAAGGTGTTAAAACAAAACACTTACATTCTTCTGTTTACCAAGCTGTAAAGAAATTTGCAAACTTTTTTTTTAAATACAACTTAATTGACTTGCAATAATTTTGACTTCATTTAGCGAATTTATTTCATCTTTCGATTTTTCAAAATCTCCATTATTCACCTCATGAGTAATAACGACAATTTCTGCTTTGTCCTCACTTGCATCAAGTTGAACAATTGATTCGATTGATACATTATTCTTTCCAAAAATATCTCCAATCTTTCCTATGACGCCTGGACTATCAAGACAAATAATTCTAAGGTAATTTTTTTTGTTTATTTGTGAAGATTCTATGATATGACAGGTTCTCCAGAAATCAAAAGATAACAATGGATCGACTGAATTATTATTTTTTACTGAGGCGGCATGCAGATTTAATATATCTGATACTACAGAGGCAGCAGTTGGGCCACTCCCTGCACCTGGACCATACAACATTATCTCTCCTAGAGGATCAGCCTCTATCAATAAGGCATTATTAACTCCCTTAACTGTTGCCAATGGATGAGATTTTGGAATCAAAGAAGGTCCTACCCAAATATTTAAAGCAAGTGAATCATTACTATTTGTTTGTCCCCTTTCGCAGAGCGCTAAAAGTTTTATTTCAAATCCTAATTTATTGGCATATTCGATATCCTTGAGATTAATTTTACTAATACCCTCAGAATGTATCTCCTCTCTTTTGATTTTCCCTCCAAATGCGAGTTCACTAAGGATTGAAATCTTATCCGCAGCATCATGCCCCTCAACATCTGCAGTTGGATCAAATTCTGCGTAACCAAGGCTTTGGGCCAATTTTAAAGTCTCCTTATAATCAGCTTTTTCATTTGCCATCTTTGAAAGAATAAAATTTGTTGTACCGTTTATTATCCCAACCATTTTTTTTATACTGTTACTTTTTAATGATCTTTTTAAGGGTTCAATTATTGGAATCCCCCCGCAAACAGCTGCTTCTGACAATATATAAACTCCTTCTTTAGATGCAGTTTTATATATTTCTTCTCCATATCTTGCAATAACTGCTTTGTTTGCGGTAACAACAGATTTACCTAATTTTAATGATTGCAGAATAATTTCTTTCGCCAAATCAACCCCACCCATTACTTCAACAATTACATCTATAGATGGGTCATTAATTAATTTAAATGGATCGTCAGTTAATAAACTATTATCTAGCTCAATATCTCTTTTTTTATTAAGATCTTTAACAGCTATTTTTGAAATTTCTATTTCTTTTAGAATTGGATGTGAATCAAGTTCAGAAGTTAATATTTTATAAATCCCTGAACCTACAGTTCCAAAACCTAAAATACCAATTTTACATTTTCTCATGGTTTTATTTCTTTTTACTTTGAATTCAATTTTATATTATTAGACCTACAAAAATTCATTTGCTTGAGACTGCATTTTCAATAATATGTTTAAGAAACCATTTGATCGTGAAGGAGTTAAGCTTGCTTTCAAACCAGTATCTTCAATAAATTTCTTATCTATTTCAACAACTTCATTTGGTGTTAACTCATTTAATCCACTTATTAGAAAGGCCAACAAACCCTTTGTTATGAGAGCATCAGAATATCCTTCCCAAAATAATTTACCGCTTTTAATATTAGCCTTAACAAAAACTTCTGAAACGCATCCCATAACTTTATTTTCTTCAACGAGGATTTCACTACCTGGTTCTTTCAATTTTTTCCCTAACCACAAAATATATTCATATTTTCTTTTTGGATCTTCTGATTTCTTCAACTTTTGTACTAAATTTGATAAATTAATGTATTTTTCCTTATTTTCCATTTTTTTAAACTATAAATTGATCACTTTATAAATCTTCTATTATACAAATATTTCTTTTTCTGTGATGAAGCCCGATAAAGGAATATCCCACTCGGCTCTGGTTAATGGAATCTTACTTACACAATTAGAAGTTAATACTCCAATGCATGGGACATCTCGCCAATCATTATCTCTCCTTAATTTATCAAAATAACCTCCTCCATACCCTAATCTTGTTAAATTTTTATCAACGGAAAGACATGGAACAAGTATCATGCTTATTTGCAAATGACTTAATGGTAAGGATTTATTTGGACTTAGTATCCCCTCAGAATCTTTGGTAAGAGGTTTTTCGTCCCATGGATAAAATAACAACTCTTTTTTATCTTTACATCTAGGCAAAGCTAATTTAAATTTTTTCTTAAGACTTCTTATATCTACTTCATTTTTTAGAGGCCAATATATTGCTATGAAACCAATATTTTTATATCCCTTAACAAATGAATCAACGTATAATCTAACATTCTTTTCTACATTTTCTCTTTGATTAAGAGAAATCCCATCTCTTAGTTTTCTAAACGCATCCCTCTCCAATTTCTTATTTATAAAGATCGTCATATTAAATTTTCAGTTAAAGCCATCTTCATTTAGTTTTGTGAGTGCTATAGCCAATGCATCTGCTGAATCATCAGGTTTTGGAGGTTTGTTAAGATCTAAGTTATACATAACTGCATCAATAATATCTTTCTTAGATGCTTTTCCAGACCCAGCAATTGTTAATTTTATTTGAGCAGGTGAATATTCACTCACATGAATTTTTTTAGAGGCCAATACCATCAAAATCACGCCTCTAGCCTGCACCACACTTATGGTAGTGCTTGACCTGTAAAAGAAAAATTTTTCTACCGCCGCTATAGTTGGTTTCCAGTGATTTATTAATTCATTAAGATCTCGGAATATCTCATAAAGTCTATCCTCTTCTTTTTTAGTTTTATTTGTCTCAATAACCCCGCAATCTAATAGTATTTTTCTTTCATTTTCTATTTCAATTATTCCATAACCTACTCTAGCTAATCCAGGGTCAATCCCAATTATTCTCACTGTTATTAAGCTTCAGTAGATAATTGAAATTTTGAAAGATTTTCTTTTTCATCTAAATTGAATACTTTACAGAAAGCTTGAATAACTCTTTCGCCTGAGTCAACTTGTTCTAGAGGATCTTTTCTTAGTCTATGTCTTAAAGAACAAGAAATAACCCTTGCGATGTCATCTTCTTGCACTTCAGTTCTACCCTCAAAGGCTGCAATTGCCCTTGCAGACCTATTTGTAACAATATCTCCTCGTAATCCATCAACATCTAGTTCTCCGCAGATTGCAGAAATATTCAATCTTAGGTCATCGTCCATCTGAACAGAATTTAATATTTCTTGTGCTTTAATAACCTTTTGTTGAAGTTCATCCTGTTGCCTCTCAACACTCAATGAAAACTCATCAGGATCATCGTCAAAAGAAGTTCTTTGATCTACTACTTGAACTCTTAATTCTGCATCTCTAACTGTCTTAACCTCGACACTCATTCCAAACCTGTCCAAAAGTTGAGGCCTTAATTCACCTTCTTCCGGATTGCCTGAACCAATAAGGACAAACCTTGCAGGATGTCGAACTGAAACCCCCTCCCTTTCAACTGTATTCCATCCTGAAGCAGCCGAATCTAGAAGTACATCAACTAAATGATCATCAAGCAAATTCACTTCATCAACGTATAGTAAACCCCTATTAGCTTTAGCCAACAATCCAGGTTCAAATGCCTTAACACCTTCACTCAAAGCCTTCTCTATGTCAATGGTTCCACAAAGCCTGTCTTCAGTAGCCCCTAAAGGTAAGTCAACCATAGGTACTTGTTTTTGAACACTCTCTAGATTTTCTCCTTGAGTAATTTTTTCCAAAACTTCTTTACTTTGTAAATCAGGATCGACTAGAGAACTATTATATGGATCGTCTTTAACAACATCGATTGCAGGCAACAAATCAGCTAATGCTCTGATTGTAGTAGACTTTCCAGTCCCTCTGTCACCCATTATCATCACGCCTCCAATTCTTGGATCAATAACATTTAACAAGAGAGCCAATTTCATTTCTTCTTGACCAATTACAGCTGTAAAAGGAAAAACTCTTCTTTTCTTTGTTGTAGGCACAGTTTTAGTTTTCTTAAATATTCAAATAATCAATAGATGTTACTTCAGAAAATGTTTTTAGTAAATATCCCTTTCAAATTAAAACTACTAATAAAATCTAATTTAATTTAATTATGTAGCTAGTTTATTTTTGAATTGTTCAAAAACCAGTTTATTTGATGGACAATTCCTCTTAAAACATTTATTTCTTGTGTTGATGTATTTGCCCTCAAAATAGAATTCTTAAATTTACTGATTTTTGCCTTAGAAGTATGTTTTAAGAGATATCCAACTCGCAAAAGCATTTCCTCTATCTCGACAAATGTATCATGTATTTCTTTCGATGATGCTAAGTTAAAAACTTTTAATTCATTATTTAAATTCTTTTTAGAAGACTTATTTAATTCATATAAAACTATTGAAACAGCGTGAGAAAGATTTAATGAAGGATTATTCTGAGAAGTTGGGATATTAAAAGTTTTATTTGCCAGAAGCAATTCACTATTAGTTAAACCTCTATCTTCTCTTCCAAATAAAATTGCTAAATTATTTATCTTTTTAAAGGATAAAGTCCAATCAAATATATCTTCAGAAGATCCAAAAAATGAATCTTTATTTACATCAATCCTTCCACAAGATGCTAAAACTAAATCACAATCAAAAATTGCTTTTTGAAGATCATCAAAAATCTTACAATTTTCGAGAAATTTTTGACCTTTAAGGGCCATTTTTTTTGCTTCTAAAGAAAATATATCGCATTTCGGAGAAACAATTCTTAATTCATCAACTTCAAAATTACTGCATAATCTTGCAACACTCCCTACATTTAAAGGGCCATTTGGTTCAACTAATATTACCTTTAAATTAGAAAAATTTTTTCCCAAAATCATTCAAGAGTATGAAGATATTTTAATAGATTGGACATATTTACAGAATCAATATCAAAACTTGGCATAGGAGGAGTTAGGCCTCCAGTAACTTGTTTTATTATCTGTTTATCATTCAAACGTTTAGTTATTGAATGTAAGTCTGGGCCCACTAATCCTCTTGCTGTAATTCCATGACATCCAACACAATTTATCTTAAAAAGAGCATCTCCTTCCTCAGCAGAGCCATTAAGCCCAAGAGTTTCAATAATATATTTATTATTTTCATGATGATTTACGAAAAATATTGAAAAACAAATCAATAAAACTCCAAATACAACAAAAAAAATTTTTAAGAATTCTTTTTTAAATTCCCTTTCTGCTGCAGTTGATGAAGATGTTGACACAAAAAATAGTCTCTATGTAACAATTGTGGATAAGAATTTCAAAAAATGCAAAAAAAATGATCGAGCCTCTTCTATGTGGAATTGTTTTAGGTTTAGTTCCAATAACTCTTCTTGGATTATTTGTAAGTGCATGGAATCAATATAGAAGAGGTTCAGGGATGCTGGACATTGATTAAGAATGTTAATCTTGACTGCCCATATTTTCTTACATCTATAGTCTCCCACAAAGAACTTTTTTTAATAAATAGGTTTGGAGAATGTTCAAAAATAACTATTGAATCTTTTTTTAAAAAATTACAATTAAATAATTGCTTTAAAACTAATTCATGGAAATTCACATCGTATGGAGGATCTAGATAAACAAAATCAAATTTTAATTTGTTTAAATTCATATTTCTAGATGATAAGTTTCTCTGATAATTTGGTTTTGTCCATTTCAAAACATCTTTACAAATAACTTCGATATCATTTTCCCTATTTTCTATATTTTCCAACGAGAGTAAATTTTCTAAGCAAATTTTTGAGTTGATTTTGTTTTTTTCAATTGCAAGTATTTTTCTTGCCCCGTGATTATAAGCTTCACAAGATATAGCCCCTGTTCCACTAAATAAATCTAACCAGTTACTATTTTTAACTCTATTGTTCAATATATTAAATATTGCCTCTCTAACTCTCAAAGTTGTGGGTCTGGTATAAGAATTGTTTGGACTTTGGATTTTTTTACCACCTATTAATCTTAAGTTTGTCTTCATCAGCAATTATCAATTATTGAATATTACTAAGCCATCGTCTCAAAAGTTTTTCACCGGTTTTTCCAGATTTTTCCGGATGAAATTGACAGGCCAATAAATTATCATTCTCAATCATTGCAGTTAATTTTTCGGAGCCATAATCAACCTGAGCTGCAATAATCTTTGAATCATCAGGTATTGCATGATAGGAATGTACAAAATATACCCAATTATTTAATTCTTCTTGCTCTAATAAAGTATTTGGTTTTGTAGGTAAAAGTTGGCACCAACCCATGTGTGGGATTCTTTGGTTTGCAATATGAGGGATTTTTTGTATTTTTCCTTTTAATATTCCCAGCCCTTGAACCTTTCCTTCATCACTAGATTCAAAAAGGAGTTGTAGACCCAAACATATACCCAAAAAAGACTTCCCACTTTTAATCCAATTTTTCAAATCAGTTATCAAATCCGTATTTATAAGATTATTCATCGCTGGATCAAATGCTCCAACACCAGGAAGTATTATCGCCTTACAAAGCTTAGACTCATTAAAATTTTTAATTAATATTATTTCTTCTCCAAGACTTTCTAGAGATTTTGTTACAGAATGAATGTTACCCATCCCGTAATCTATAAGTCCAATTTTATGCAAAGCTTTTAAATTTATAAATGCTTAGTTAAAGTGCTTGAAAGAGTTGCTTTTGGCACAGCGCCAACAACAGTATCAACTTTTTGACCTCCTTTAAAGATCATTAATGTAGGAATACTTCTAATTCCATATTGACTGGCTACATTTGGATTTTCATCTGTATTTAATTTAAAAACTTTAATTTTTCCTTCAAAGTCTTTTGAGATTTCTTCTACAACTGGAGCGACCATCCTACATGGACCGCACCATGGTGCCCAAAAATCAACCAAGACTGGTAGATCACTTTGCAGTACATCCTTGTCAAATGAAGAATCAGTTACGGCTGGAGCTGATGACATAATTTAAGTATTCCTTTTTGAAAATTTAGCAGGCAATTCTTTTAAGTGATGATTTCATTACAGATAAGACAATATAAGTAACAAAATATCTAAAAAAGCCCGATTAATCGGGCGATTTAGTGTGTGAGGAGTATGGGGTTTCCCCCATCATTTCATAATAACTCCTAATTAGAAAATTTTTCAATTTAATACTTAATTCACTAAGGTTTTATAATTTTGCTCTAAATGAA
This sequence comes from Prochlorococcus sp. AG-355-I20, assembly GCA_003280895.1. Classification (GTDB taxonomy): domain Bacteria; phylum Cyanobacteriota; class Cyanobacteriia; order PCC-6307; family Cyanobiaceae; genus Prochlorococcus_A. Next base: position 104,550 of record QCDM01000003.1, read on the forward strand.
CTACTTACCCATCCCAAGCTGCTGAGCTTTTTGATAAACTTTACCCTCTGTAAGAAGCGATGGTGCGATAACTATTTCAACTTCTTGCATTTCTTTAATATTTTTTGCCCCAAGAGTACTCATTGAGGTTCTAATAGCTCCTAATAAGTTATGTGTCCCATCATCAAGTAAAGCAGGGCCTTTAATTATTCTTTCTAGGGATCCTGTAGAACCAACTTCGATTCTTGTGCCCCTTGGCAATACTGGACTTGGAGTAGCCATACCCCAGTGAAATCCTTTACCTGGAGCGTTTGAGGATTTAGCTATTGGGGATCCAATCATTACAGCATCTGCCCCACATGCTAAACATTTACAGATATCTCCACCCGTTACAATTCCTCCATCACCAATAATAGGAATATAACGACCACTTTCTCTAAAGTAATCATTTCTTGCCGCACTACAATCAGCAATTGCAGTTGCTTGAGGGATTCCAATTCCCAATACTCCTCTTGATGTACAAGCCGCTCCAGGTCCTATCCCAACCATTAATCCTGCAACTCCAGCGTCCATGAGAAGTTTTGCAACTTCGTAAGTAACACAATTTCCTGCTACAACTGGAACATTCATAGATTCGCAAAGATCTTTAATGTTTAAGGTTTCCTTACCTTCAATACCGATATGTTCAGTTGAAACAACTGTTCCTTGAAGAAAAAATAAATCTATTTTGGAATTATTAAGTGTTTCTTTAAACTTAATTGCAGCTTGAGGAGTCCCACTAAAAGCAGCGATACCTCCTCCTTCTTTGACCTCATTTATTCTTTGTAAAATCAATCCCTCCTTAACGGGTTCACTGTATATCTTCTGCATTAACGGAACGAAATCATTCTTCCCAACTGATGCTATTTGGTTCAATATTTCATCAGGATTTTCATATCTTGTTTGTATGCCCTCCATATTAATAACCCCAATGGAACCTAATTTTGTGAGTTCTACAGCCGTATTGACATTGACAACACTATCCATGGCACTAGCTACGATCGGAACTTCTCTTTTGATATCACCTATTGACCAAGAAGGATCAGTCAAATCGTAATCAACGGTCTTATTACCAGGGACTAAAGCTATTTCATCTATGCCATAAGCTCTTCTGACTTTTTTATTTAAACCAAGTTGAATATTCACGGAAATTTTCTCTTTATTTTGAATAAATTAACAACTAAAGGGGTAATAAGCCAAGATTTATTCAAAAACGACAGGTTTTGTTTTGATTTGTGTGTAAATGTGAGTATTTGGGAATTAAATAAATATTTTTTTTTATTCATTATGACGATCAGCGATTATTATTAAAAAAAGGATTTTTATATGTCTGATATTTTAGATTCTGATGACTCAGGATTAAGCGAAGATAACGACCGAATTATTCAGACTGACCTAAGAAACGAGATGTCTCGCTCTTACCTCGAGTATGCAATGAGCGTTATTGTCGGTCGTGCTCTTCCAGATGCAAGAGATGGATTAAAACCTGTTCATAGAAGAATTCTTTATGCAATGTATGAGCTTGGTTTAACTAGCAGTAGACCATACAGAAAATGTGCAAGAGTTGTTGGAGAAGTACTAGGTAAATACCACCCTCATGGCGATACTGCTGTTTATGACGCTTTGGTAAGGATGGCTCAGGATTTCTCTATGCGCATGCCACTAATAGATGGCCATGGAAACTTTGGTTCTGTTGATAACGACCCTCCAGCAGCAATGAGATATACAGAATCTCGTTTACAGTCTCTTACAGATGAAAGTTTATTAGAGGATATTGAATCTGAAACTGTAGATTTCGCCGATAATTTTGATGGTTCTCAGCAAGAACCTACAGTTTTACCTGCTAGGATCCCTCAACTACTACTAAATGGATCATCTGGAATAGCAGTAGGAATGGCAACTAATATTCCACCTCATAACTTAGGGGAATTAATTAATGGTCTTAAATCAATCATCAATAACCCTTCGATTGAAGATAGAGAACTTTTTGAAATAATTAAGGGTCCTGATTTTCCTACAGGTGGTCAAATTTTAGGCAGAGATGGTATCAAAGAAACTTTCAAGACAGGGAGGGGTTCAATAACCATGAGGGGTGTAGCTAATATTGAGCAAATTAAATCCAGTGGTAGAGCAGAAAAAGATGCAGTAATAATTACAGAGCTCCCATTTCAAACCAATAAAGCGGCATTAATAGAAAGAATTGCTGACTTGGTTAATGAAAAAAAATTAGAAGGCATTTCTGATATTAGAGATGAGAGTGATCGAGATGGAATGAGAATTGTTATTGAACTAAAAAGGGATGCCTACCCACAAGTAGTTTTAAATAATATATTTAAGTTAACACCTCTACAAAACAACTTTAGTGCAAATATCCTTGCTTTAGTAAAAGGAGAGCCCACAACACTATCGCTCAGGAAAATGTTAGATGTATTTCTAGACTTCAGAGTGGAGACAATAAGGCGAAGAACAGCATTTTTATTAAAAAAGGCTGAAGAGAGGGATCACATTGTAAAAGGTCTTTTATTAGCATTGGGTGATATGGATGAGATTATTAATTTAATAAGATCAGCAAAAGATACAGTTTCAGCCAGAGAAAATTTACAAACTGATCATTCGTTATCTGCCACACAGGCAGAAGCTATTTTACAAATGCAATTAAGAAGATTAACAGCACTAGAAGCAGATAAAATCAAAGGGGAACATCATGAGTTAACTAGAAAAATTAACTCATATCAGCTACTATTGAATAGTAAAGAAAGAATTTTTGAAATTATTCTTGAAGAACTTAATAAAATCGATGAAAGATTTTCCTCTCCCAGGAAAACAGAAATACTGGATTTAGGCGGTGGTCTAGATGATATTGATCTTATCGCTAATGACAGATCTGTAGTTTTATTGACTGAAGCAGGTTATTTAAAAAGAATGCCTGTTAATGAATTCGAATCTACAAGTCGTGGGTCTAGAGGTAAAGCTGGAACAAAGACACAAGAAGATGATGAAGTAAAACTATTTATAAGCTGTAATGATCATGATACTCTTTTGCTTTTTAGTGATAGAGGTGTATCTTATGCTCTGCCAGCATATAGAGTTCCCATGAGTAGCAGAACAGCCAAAGGTACTCCATCAGTTCAACTTCTCCCAATACCAAGAGAAGAAAAGATAACATCGCTAGTCGCAGTAGATTCTTTTGATAACGATTGTTATCTACTAATGCTAACCAAGGCTGGATTTATAAAAAGAACTTCACTTTCTGCTTTCTCAAAAATTCGATCAAATGGTTTAATAGCAATAAATCTTGAGGATGGAGATGCTTTAACTTGGGTTAGATTATCAAAAGAAGGTGACAGTGTTTTGATTGGATCAAGAACAGGAATGGCGATCCATTTCAGACTAGATGTTAACGAATTAAGGCCACTTGGCAGGACAGCAAGGGGGGTTAAATCTATGAACCTTAGGAAAGATGACAATCTTGTATCTATGGATGTTTTAACATCTGATTTAGTTGATCAATTAGCTAAAAGTGAAGATCTCACGAAAGAGTCTGATGAAAATCTTGAAGTTAACTCTTCAGAAGGTCCTTGGGTACTAATAGCCAGTGCATTCGGACTAGGTAAAAGAGTACCTGTAACTCAATTTAGATTACAAAAAAGAGCAGGCATGGGTTTGAGAGCGATAAAATTCAGAATTAAAGATGATGTATTGGTTTGTTTGAAGGTCTTCGGAGAAGGAGAAGAATTACTTTTTGTGACCGAAAAAGGCGTGATAGTTAGAACAAACGCAGATAAAATATCCCAGCAATCTAGAGCCGCTACTGGAGTTAAATTACAAAGATTAGATGAGGGTGATCATTTATCAGAAGTTGTGTTAGTTCCTCATGAACAAACAGAAGAAACAGACCAATTCAACCAAGGAAAAGAAAATTAAAAGAAAATGGTTTATTAGATAATATGGAAATACTTGATATTCTAATTTTAGGTTCAGGGCCTGCAGCACTTTGCTTGGCTTCAGAATTAGCCAAGCAAGATCTAAATATTAAAGGCATATCAACTAAATCTCCAAATGAAAAATGGGAGAATACATATGGTATTTGGGCTTCTGAATTAGAGGAATTAGGATTAGAGTCATTGTTATCTCATCGATGGTGCAAAACAGTTAGTTTTTTTGGAAATGGCGAAAATAAAAAGGGAGATAATCCTACAAAACATCATTACGATTATGGTTTGATAAATCAAGAAGCTTTTCAAAATGATCTTTTAAAAAAGTGTAAAGGGATTGAATGGTTGAATGAAACAGCAAAAGATATTAAAGAGAAAAATGAACTTTCTGAAGTGATTTGTTTTTCAGGTTTAACAATAAAGGCGAGGTTAGTCATTGACGCAAGTGGCCATAAAAGTAATTTCATAAAAAGACCAGTCCAAAATGAAATCGCTCAACAAGCTGCGTATGGGATTGTCGGTAAATTTTCATCGCCACCAGTTAAAAAGGATCAATTTGTTTTAATGGATTTTCGTCCAAATCATTTAAACAAAGAAGAAAAGTTATCACCTCCTTCCTTTCTTTATGCAATGGATCTTGGAAATGAAACCTTTTTTGTTGAAGAAACATCATTAGCTAGTTATCCTGCCTTATCCCAAGAGAATCTCAAAAAAAGACTTTTAAAAAGATTAAATAGCAAGGGTATTGAGGTGAGTGATATTTTTCATGAAGAGAATTGCCTTTTCCCAATGAATTTACCCCTCCCATTTAAAAATCAATTTGTACTTGGTTTTGGCGGGTCTGCAAGCATGGTGCATCCTGCATCAGGATACATGATTGGATCTTTATTAAGAAGAGCTCCACTCCTCGCAAAAAAATTAGCAATCTTTTTAAAAGAACCTAATCTCAGTTCTCTTGAGCTGGCAACAAAAGGTTGGGAGATCCTATGGCCTTATGAGTTAATACAAAGGCATAAACTTTACCAATATGGTTTAAGAAGATTGATGAGTTTTGACGAAAGTAGATTAAGAAGCTTTTTCTTAAATTTCTTTAGATTATCGACCAATGAATGGGTAGGTTTTCTTACAAATACACTTCCACTTCCAAAACTAATTTACGTTATGAGCAAGATGTTTATAAATTCACCTCTAAAAGTAAAACTAGGAATGCTTAAGCTAAATTGAACAATCTTAAAACTTTTTTCATAACATAAAAAAGTTTCATACTACCTTTGTACCAATTTATGGCGATGGCAAAAACTTATATAATTATAAGTTAAGTATTAATGGAACGCATGGTACTTTAATAAGTTAATAATATTTTTTATTTGATATTTGCAGAAATTTTTTTAACTAAATTCTGGGGATTTGAAGTCTTACTAGATCTTATTATTTTTTATTTTCGCCAATCATCAATATTAATATTTGGGAAAACATTATCTTCTTCCTCAATATCTTCAAGAAATTTTATATCAATATTGGAATGATTTTTTATCATTTCAACTATTCTCCAGAACCTAGACAAATGTCTTTCTATCCTCTCTTTTGCAAGCTCAGTTGTAGTTCCAGCTCTTAGTATAAAACTCCAATCAGAGGACTCAGAGAGAAGTAATTCTCTTGCTGCTTGTTTGAAAAGTCTTGGAGATAAGTCATTACTAAAATTTTTCGAGCATAAATCAACAAAAGTTGAGCCTGCTTTCGTGATTTCCGGAACAATCCACGCATTTGCATCATTAATCCAATAGTTATGGTAACCACCTTGCCCCCAGCTGGATGGGGATGGATCGCAAATCTGAAGATTTGGCTTTTGAATTAAGAATTCTTTTAAATTTGTAAGCTTAATTGAATACTTATGAGAGTTTTTTAAAATATTTTCAATAAAAAAAGGTCCTTCATACCACCAATGACCAAATAACTCTGCATCAAATGGAGCTACCAATAAGGGCTTAAAGGGAGAGGATAATGTTAATTTTTCTAATTGTTTGGATCTTGCGCGAAGATAAGAATCAGCATGTTCTGTAACCTTCTTTTTGGCTTCATTTTCTAAGTAAAACGCCTTTTCCCCTAATGGCACTTTACTATCTGTAATCTTATGAAACTTCAAACCTAAAGGTCTTTTAGTCGAGATGCCAACCTTTTGGAGTTTGGAAATAGGTAATTCCCATCCCAAATCTTTATGAAATTCCCTATAAACTTTGTTTCCAGGAAAACCGTCCTTTGCAGACCAAACGGGTAACGTTGACTCACTATCTCTTCCAAAGAAAGCAACTCCTTTTTTCGAGCATATTGGAGCGTACACACCATACCTAGGCCTTGGTATGGCATTAAGAATACCGTGACCATCCAAGATTGCATACCTAATTCCGGAATTAAATAGGATTTCATCTAAATTCTCATAATATGCACATTCAGGTAACCAAATACCTAAAGGCTTATTTCCAAAAATATTTTCATGGTTCCTAATGGCTGTATTGATTTGTCCTTTAACAGTTTCTGGATTCTCCCTTAGAATTGGCAAATATCCGTGTGTAGCAGCACAAGTAAGAATATCCAAATTTCCAGAGTTGTTTAAAACTCTAAACTTCTCAATTAAATTTCCAGAACATTTTTGCCAATACAAATATTTTTCATTAAGATTAGCCATTAAAAATGCAGAGGCATTTTTTTCATCTTTTGGCAGTTCGTTTAAGAAATTATTTCTTGTTTCAATCCAGCTTGGGAATGTTTCTTGAATTTTTTTATTATTTAGAAGTGATAATAATGTTGGAGACAAACTAATAGTAAGTTTAGTATTTAAAGGATTTTCATTTTTGGAAGATTCTATTGATTGAAGTAGAGGTATATAACATTCCAAAATCGCCTGAAATAGCCAATCTTCTTCTAAGGAGTTTTTTTCATTTTTTCTGACATAAGGTAGATGAGCATGTAAAACTATCGCTAACTCGCCTAAAACATTATTTTTAGAGTATTGCCCATTCATATTTTTTAAATTTATGCCTGTCGTTCTATAAAAATAGAAAATAATTTTTTTATAAAAAAAGACTTTGATCCTAAAAGAATACTTTAAAAATTTAAGTATTAATTTTTTTTTTTCAGAATTTTAACCAATATTGTTTAAGTTATAAACTTTCAACAAATCTTATTGAACTAAATCTAGTCAAATTTTTTTAATTAGCCTAGTATAAGTTTAGGTTATTCTTTCTGATGTCAAAAGATCCTGGAAGAATTTTGATATTTGATACAACTCTTCGAGATGGAGAGCAATCTCCTGGTGCAAGTTTAAATCTCGAAGAAAAACTCGCTATCGCCCATCAATTAGCAAGATTAGGAGTAGATGTTATTGAAGCTGGATTTCCTTTCGCAAGTCCAGGAGATTTTAAAGCTGTTAATAAAATTGCTAATGTTGTAGGGAAAGAAAATGGCCCTATAATATGCGGTTTAGCTAGAGCGTCTAAAGAAGATATAAAAGCATGTTACGAAGCAGTAAGCCCAGCCCCCAAGAAAAGAATACACACTTTTATTGCAACAAGTGATATTCATCTTAAACATAAACTTAAAAAATCCAGAAAAGACGTTCTTCAAATAGTTCCAGAAATGGTTAATTATGCAAAATCATTAGTAGATGATATTGAGTTTTCTTGTGAAGATGCCTCAAGGAGTGATCCTGAATTTTTATACGAAGTGATTCAACTAGCAATTACTGCAGGAGCGACAACAATAAATATCCCTGATACTGTTGGATTTACAACTCCTTCAGAATTTGGCAACCTAGTTTCTGAAATAAATAAAAATGTTCCAAATATTGATGAAGCAGTAATCTCGGTTCATGGTCATAATGATTTGGGTTTAGCAGTAGCTAATTTTCTTGAGGCAGTAAAAAATGGAGCGAGACAACTAGAATGTACTATTAATGGAATTGGTGAAAGAGCCGGAAATGCCTCTCTAGAAGAATTAGTAATGGCACTTCATGTTAGGAAAAGTTTTTTTAATAGTTTTTTCAAAAGAAATCCAGATTCCCCAACTCCTCTTACAGCTATAAGAACAGAAGAAATAACAAAAACCTCTAGACTTGTTTCCAACCTAACTGGAATGACTGTACAACCTAATAAAGCAATTGTGGGAGCTAACGCTTTTGCGCATGAGTCAGGCATTCATCAGGATGGGGTTTTAAAGAATAGACTAACCTACGAAATTATTGATGCAAAAACTGTTGGTTTGACTGACAACAAAATATCTTTAGGGAAACTTAGTGGAAGAAGTGCAGTAAGAGCAAGATTAGAAGAGATGGGATATGACTTGAGCCGAGAAGATTTAAATGATGCTTTTGCCCGTTTTAAGGATTTAGCTGACAGGAAAAGAGAAATTACTGATAGAGACTTAGAAGCAATTGTTAGTGAACAAGTTCAGCTCCCAGAAGCTAAATTTCAATTAAGTCTTGTACAAGTAAGTTGTGGTAACGCCTCTAAACCTACTGCCACCATTTCGCTTCTAAACACGGAAGATAATAGTGAGGATACTGCTGTATCAATAGGGACTGGGCCCGTTGATGCGGTATGTGAGGCTTTAAATAAATTAGCTAAAGTTCCTAATGAATTAATTGAATTTTCTGTAAAGTCTGTAACAGAAGGAATTGATGCTTTGGGCGAAGTAACAATAAGAATAAGAAGGGATAGTAAAATATATTCTGGTCATTCTGCTGATACAGACGTAGTAGTTGCTGCAGCAAATGCTTACGTTAATGCTTTAAATAGACTTGTATTTTCTGAGAAAAAAAATTCAATTCATCCACAATTTGATAATTTAGAGAACTCTCATAATAAATTTCTATCTAATCCTTCGAATTAAATTATTTTCTTAGGATTATTAAGTAGAATTAAAAATAGTCTCTTAATACTGTAGATTAAATTAATAGTTAAAGCAGTAAATAATGAGAGAAAGGGTATTTGGATATTGGGCACTTTCATGGGTTGGCTTAATAGGCAACATAATTGCACTTCCATTAATAGCATTAATTATAAGTTTTGGGCCTCCATTAAAAGTTGCGAATATAACTCTTGCCATTAGTCTTGGCTGGCCTGCTGCAATTGTTGGAATAGTTTCTTCAGCAGCTCTTTTAGCAGAGAGAAAATGGGGAGTAACTTTAACTCTGGTATCTTTATCAATGGTAATTTCTGGTATGGGTCCTTATTCTGTTGTAAGGCTCATAACTCTCCAAGACATTTATGGAGTTGGTGGGTTTACTCTTTTAACAACATTATTAAGTACGTTAGCTCTTCTTTATTGGTGCAATCCGAAACATCGAAGAAGTATTAGGTTATAAAATTGAAGATCAAGAAAAAGTATTATTCTTGCTTGTTGGATACTGAATTCTTCTGTGTCTAATTCTTTTCCAGACATTCAAGAATGCTCTTTTTATAAGAAAAATTTCTCCTTTAGATAAATTACTATCATCTAATTGCCCATCTTTTTTACGCGAGTAAATAATATTTGAAATTGTTTCCAAAGCTTCTTTATCAGATGCATTAATATTCATAGCTCTTAGTGCTGCTTCACATCCATCTGCAAGCATTAAAATAGCTGTTTCTTTGGACTGAGGAATAGGGCCTTTGTATCTAAAATAATATTCATTAATGTCGAGATTTTTTTCTTTAGCTTTTTGAAAGAAATATCCCATTTTAAGTGTACCTTGATGTTCAGGAATAAAATTAGCTATCAGTCTAGGTAGTCGATTTTTTCTTGCAAATTTCAATCCTTCATCAACATGAGCCTGTAATACTTCTGCACTTTTAATAGGATCATCTAATTCGTCATGCGGATTTTTTGAGCCATCCTGATTTTCAATAAACCAATTTGGTGCATGTAATTTGCCAACATCATGATATAACGCTCCAGTTTTTATTAGATCAATATCACCACCAATCATTCTTGTTGCTTCCTCTGCTAAACCGCATATAAGTAAGGTATGTTCAAAAGTGCCAGGAGCTTCTAGAGACAATCTTCTAATTAGAGGTTTCTCCTTATCAGCTAATTCGAGTAATCTTGCTTTGGTTAATAATCCAAATATCGATTCAAAAATAGGAATAAATAAGATTGTAAAAAGCATACCTATTGCCAATAGGAAGGAATCAGAAAATATATCCCCATTGGATAAAACAAAATCTTGCCTATTAAGAGATATTTTATCTTTATAAATCAATATCCATTGACTCAAGAACGACCCTATGGGGACAAAAATTGATAGTTGAAGTAACTGAGCTCTACTTCTTATTCTTCCTCCAAGAAGAGATACTATTGAAGCACAAACTAATAAAATAAAAAATAAATTGTTATTGATAACAATATCTGGGTTAGGCCAAATAAGACTCGCTATTGATACCCAAGCTAACGCTGTTATGCTTCCCATTCCTTGAGATATTATTAATGCCGGTGGAATTATCATAAATAATGGACTTATGGTTGAAGCTAAGGCTAATTTCGTAACTTGCACTGTTAAAAGAAGAGTAATGATCAAAAAGATCTGTCTTGAAGAAATTGTGGGATTCTCTTTTTTTGAAACTAATATCAAAACTCCGCAACTAATAAGTATTTCAATAAAGGTCAAAAACCAAGAAAGAATTTCTGCGATTTTTAAAGGCGTGATAAGAAGTAGTTTATAAGAAGAAATTATTGAAATTAAAATGCACAATAAAAAAATTATAAGATTATCTATCCTTGAAATTTTAATTGGTTGTTTTACTGGTACTTGACTTCGCCTCCAGAGATAAAACAATTTCTTTAAGGTAGTTATGATGTTTTGCACAGAATATAAGTAAATCTATTTGAATAATTTAAAATTATAGGCATGCTAGGTGTAAAAAGGAGATGTTTTTCTAAATGTCATTAAAATTAGACGGTAAAAAATTATCACTTGAAATTGAGGAAAGATTAACAGACTATATCTCTAGTAATAAATTAATTGCAAAAAGAGCTCCCGGTTTAGCTGTTATAAGAATAGGTGAAGACCCCGCGAGCGGTGTTTACGTTAATAACAAGGAAAAAGCATGTTCAAGAGTTGGAATAAAGAGCTTTATCTTTCATCTAAAAGATAGTGTAGAGCAAAAAGAAGTTGAACAATTAATAATCAAACTTAATTCTGATAAAGATATTGATGGAATGTTACTACAACTCCCCATCCCAAAGAAGTTTGATGAACAAAAACTTATAAGTCATATTAATCCAAGCAAAGATGTAGATGGATTAAATGAGATAAACATCGGCAAACTAGTAAAAAATGAGCCAGCGATGAGATCATGCACTCCAGCAGGAATTATTAATTTATTAAGATACCAAAATATTCCAATAGAAGGTAAGAAAATTGTCGTCATAGGAAGAAGTTTACTTGTTGGGAAACCCCTATCGCTTATGTTGTTGAATCTAAATGGCACAGTAACAACCACTCACTCTAAAACATTTAATTTAAATAAAGTTTGTAGTGAAGCAGACATTCTAATTGCGGCTGCAGGAAAACCCAATCTTGTAGATTCGAGTTTTGTGAAAGAAGGAGCAGTAATTATTGATGTTGGAATACATAGATTAAAAAGTTCCGATAAAAATCAAACCAGATTATGCGGCGATGTATTATTAGAAGATGTCATTTCTAAAGTATTTGCCTACACACCTGTACCAGGAGGTGTTGGACCAATGACAGTAACAATGTTACTTGTAAATACTATTTTTAGCTGGCAAAAACAATTTGGTTTATCATCAACTCTTAATGACCTTTTGCCATAAACTCCAAGATGAAATTTTTTTTTACTAAAGGTATAAAATGACTGAAGTTATAAATAATATTTCTGATTTTGAAAAATATCTTAAAAACACAAAAAAGGTTGTAGAAGAAGCACTTGATTTTTCCTTGGGCCCTGAGAATCCAGAAATATTAAGAGAATCAATGAGATATTCCCTCTTAGCTGGAGGGAAAAGAATACGTCCAATTTTATGTTTAGCATCTTGTGCATTGGCCGGAGGAGAACCCTCTCTTGCAGTACCTACTGCGGTAGCAATAGAAATGATCCATACAATGTCCTTGATTCATGATGATCTGCCCGCCATGGATAATGATGACTTGAGGAGAGGTAGGCCGACAAATCATAAAGTATATGGAGACGCAATAGCTATTCTTGCAGGCGATGCTTTATTAACAAGGGCCTTCGAAATGGTATCTTTAAGAAGCCCTGGAGTCGATCCAAATAGATTATTAAATGTAGTTGGAGAATTATCCCTAGTTGCTGGTGCACCAGGCCTAGTCGGGGGACAAGTTGTTGATTTGGAATGCGAAGGCAAAGAAGTCGACCTTGACACTCTCGAATATATTCATCTTCATAAGACTGGGGCTTTATTAAAGGCCTGCGTAAGAACAGGCGCGATGATCGCAGGAGCCAACGAAAAACTATTACAAGCTTTGACAACATATGCAGAGGGAATTGGTTTAGCCTTCCAAATAATAGATGACATTCTTGATTTAACTTCTAGCAGTGAAAAGCTTGGTAAAACTGCCGGCAAAGATCTATTAGCTGACAAAACTACTTACCCTAAATTACTTGGAATGGAGGAGTCAAAGAAAAGAGCATTTGATTTAGTTGAAAAAGCAAAAAAAGCAATTGAACCTTGGGGTGCAGATGCAAAGTATTTAATATCGTTAGCCGACTTTATTACAAATAGAGACAGATAATTATTTTAATTTATGTCTGAGTTTTTCCCCTTTTTTGATAATTCAGTTCTTTTCTGGAGCGTATTATCATGTTTGCTCGCTCAATTTTTTAAAATTGTATTCAATTTCTTTTCAACTGGAGATATAAGATTTGGAATTATTTTCGAGACGGGTGGTATGCCCTCAAGTCATTCTGCCTTAATAACTGGCGCTACATCTGGTATAGGTTATGAATTAGGATTTGATAGCTCAATATTCGCATTATCAGTTGCTGTAGCATTAATAGTTATGTATGACGCTAGTGGTGTTCGAAAATCAGCTGGGATTCAAGCTGCAGAAATTAATAAACTATCAAAAAAACTAGATCCTCAATCAGAATTACTGTTAAAAGAAACTCTAGGTCACACAAAAATTGAGGTAATGGTAGGGAGTTTTTTAGGACCATTAATCACTTTGCCCGGAATGTTTTTTTTAGGTTCTCCGCTCAAAATATTTGATCTGATATTAAATTAAAAATGCTTTGAAAAAGTAATTTGTGTTGCAGCTATAAAGTTTTTTGCCACTTCTGGAGAACTTGGGAAATGTAAGTGAATCCAACTAGCATGTAATTTTTCATCAAAAAAGCCTTCATTTTTGTATTCAGTTTTCCAAGATTTAATTTTCCATGGGGAAGAAAGTTTCATCAGATGCTCAGCTTTTCCAAAATAAATATCAGATAAATTATTTTCAATTTCCCAATAATGAAATTCGTGTCCTCTAATTAATTGATTTTGTTTAATGATCGGAGTATCTTTTAAACCCTCAATGTATCTATAACCTACTGAAAGTTTACTTTTTTTGGTTCTAAAAGGCAGGATACCACTCATTTTATGATTATTACCATTTTCATCTTTTATGAAGTCTCCTAAAATCATCATCCCTCCGCACTCAGCATATATAAATCCATTTTTGCGAAATTTCTTTAACGAATTTAAGCTTTTTGTAGAGTTACTTATATGATCAGCATATTTTTCAGGAAATCCCCCAGGAATTATTAAAGAAGAGGCCTCATTTGGTATTTCTTCATCATCGTAAATACTCCATGAAATCAATGGTATGCCAATTTCACTCAAAAACTCCTTAGTTTCAGGGTATTGAAAATGAAAGATTTTATCTTCTGCAATTGCGATAGGTTTACTTTTGTCTACTTTAAAATCTTTAAAATTGACGGAATTGTATATTTTCTTTTGAGGAGATTTCAGAAATTTAATAAGGGAAAATACATCAAGATTTCTTTCGGCAAAATTTGCAAAGTATTGAACATCAATTTCTTTTCCATTATCCGTTGGAGATATCAAACCTAGATTAGCTTTGTTTAAAGTTATTTTTGGATCAGATGGTAAAAAACCAAGAATTTCGATATCTTCATTTTTAAAAACTTCTTTGATTAATTTTTTATGTCTATCTGAATTAACGTTGTTAAATATAATTCCTACTATTGACAACTCACTATCGAAATCCCTAAAACCTCGAATAGTCGCTAAAAGAGAAGCCACTTGACCTCTAGCATTAACAATAAAAATTATTGGAGCATTGAGAAGTTTAGAGATATTTGCTGTGCTGGAATAGGTTGTTGACCCTAATCCATCAAATAGACCCATTGCTCCTTCTATTAATGAGAATTCATATTTCAAAGAATGTTTAAAAAAACTTTCTTGAACCCATTCCTCACCACTTAAAAAAATATCTAAATTCCTACAAATAGGTTGGCCAATTGAACTAAGTTGTTGTTGATCAAGATAATCTGGGCCAACCTTGAAAGTTTGTATCTTTATACCTTTTGAAAACGCCCAACAAGATAGCAAAAGCGATAATGTTGTTTTCCCACTATCAGTTGAAGGAGAAGATATTACACAAGGCATCTACTAGTTATTAAAACCATTAAATATTTGAAGGGCTATTTTAATAGAATTTTCAAAAAGAGGACTGGTATTTCCTCTACTACTTCCCAATAATTTACTAACATCATACTCTGATGTAGAAGTAGAGTTTGGAACAACTTGTTCTATTAATTCCATATCAGCCATTCCCCCTGCTTCAAGTCTCATACATTCCACTGATTCACAACCAAGTATTACACAAGTGTTATTTTTCTGAACCGCACTAATTTTTGAAATCAGCCTCAATCCAATAACTTGTCCTAAATGAATACTTGGATTTCCCAAAGATAAGGGATTTATTGTTGCAGAAATCTTTTCGCCGTTTTTTCTTTCAAATTCGATTTTTGTTGATTCTGTATCCCTTTCAACGCTTAGAAAAGACCAACCAAGTTTATCGCTAATCCATGAAATCAAAAACAAAGCTTGAATTATATGGTCTCCTGCGATATCAATGTCAATATCAGTAATATGATCTAAAATCGGCCTTCTCGAAGGTGGATCAAAAATCATTGCCAATGATTCCCTCCAATTTTTCAATCTAACCCAATTCAAATCATTAATAGCTTTATTTGAATTATTTAATTGATCTAAAACATTTAAACATCTTTGAGGCGATCCAAGAGCAGTATCAATTATTAACCGTAGACCATAATTAGTAAAATATTCGAAGATTTCAGGCGATTCATCCAAGCTTCCATTCCACCACAACCATGAAGGTAATTCATCAATAGATAATTCATCAATTATTTTTATCCCTTTATTAGAAATTGAGGCCGAGTCCCCCCTTATAACAACTAAATCCCCACATATAGGTTGCATTGCTGGAGTATCACTTAATGGACAGTAAGCGGATACAAAAGTTTTGATTTCTGAATTTTTATTTAATGTTGGCGCTAGAGTTATTAATCTTCTTGGATTCAATGTACTAATTGTTGATTCAAAAAATTGTCCTCTAAAATCTTCATAGTCTTTATTAGATAAATTTTCTTTCAACAAATTCAATAATTCTTCACTATTAAGGGAAGTAGTGATAGGAAGTCCTTGATCTAAGATAAATTTTTTTGCAACTTCAATTATCTCTGGACTTAAATTTCCAGTAATTGGACCATTTACTAATCCTTTTTGCACCAAACATTGTTCTAGCCAAGCAGGCTGCCAGACCATTAATGTAAAAGTATTAGCTCCACTATTATCTTTATCTTCTGAAATCCATAATTTATTAAGGTAATTAGAAATTTCCTGATAAGGAAGCTCTAACGGGGTTTGGAGTGTTAGTTGAGGTTTCATTTTTAAGGTCTACGCCAGAAAATATTATCTTTTGAAATTAATTGATCAGACTCTGGAGGTCCCCACGTCATAGATTCATAATTATAAATAGGTAACTTCCAAGGAGAATTATCCATCAAGTCTATTAATGGTGTATAAAGTTTCCAGGCTGCCTCTACTTCATCACTTCTAGTAAATAAGGTTGGGTCAGAAAGCATTGCATCAGCTAATAATCTTACATATCCTTCATCTGACGGTTCTCCAAATGATTCATCATATGAAAATTCCATCTCAACAGGTCTTGATTTCATTCCAGAACCAGGAGATTTTACCTCAAATTTGAAAGTAGCACCTTCATTGGGCTGAATTCTAAGGATAAGTTGATTTGGGGCAGGATTTATTATTGTTGATTCAAATAAGTGTACTGGTACGTCTTTAAAAGTCAAGACTATTTCTCCAAGTCTTTTAGGTAGTCTTTTACCTGTTCTCAAATAAAAAGGAACCCCTTGCCAACGCCAGTTATCCACGAATACTTTTGTCGCAATATAAGTTTCTGTTGTGCTATTACAATTAACACCATCTTCCTGCCTATATCCTTTTAGTCGATTTGAAATATTTCCTCCCTCTCCATATTGACCTCTTATGCAACAATTCCACGGTTTATTTTCGTCAGCAAGTTTTGAAGCTTGAAGAACCTTAGCTTTTTCATTTCTTATTGCTTCTGGTTCAAACTTTCCAGGAGGTTCCATTGCAGTAACAGCAAGCATTTGAGTCATATGATTTTGAAGCATATCCCTTAAAGCACCAGAGCTTTCGTAATAACCTGCTCTATCTTCAACACCTACTGTTTCAGATGAAGTAATTTGAACACTAGATATATAATTTCTATTCCAGATTGGTTCAAAAATAGTGTTTGCAAACCTCAAAACAAGAATATTCTGAACTGTCTCTTTACCTAAATAATGATCAATCCTATAAATCTGACTTTCTTCAGCGCAACTCTGAACGATCTTATTCAATTTTTTTGCACTTGAATAATCTCTTCCAAAAGGTTTTTCAATAACTAAACGACTTTTCTTAGGGTCATTTAAAAGGCCAGCTGCTTTAAGAGCTTTACATCCACTTGCATAGAAATTAGGAGATACTGATAAATAAAATGTTCTATTACCATGAGTAGCTTGTGTTCTATCAATTTCATTTAATCTTCTAGAAAGCCTTACGACATGATCACTTTGTTGCAAGTCAACTGGTTCATAGAAAAGATAATTAGAAAATTGTTCCCACTCCCTTTCTTTACCAGATATTTGATTTAATAGCTTTTCTTTCATCTTTTCTCTAAACTCATTATCAGTCCAAGGTCTTCTCGCACAACCAACTATTCCAAATTCACTAGGAATTCTTCTTTGCAAATAGAGTTCAAATAAGGCTGGTATTAATTTTCTATGAGTAAGGTCTCCACTAGCACCAAATATTACTAGGCATTGTGGAGATATGACTCTTTCCTGCCGTAAGCCTAATCTTAGAGGATTACTTAAAGTTGAAGGCATATTTTTAGTATTCTTTATTTAAAATCCTCTTTTTTTCAAATATTAGCTACGTATTGTGTCTAAACCAAAAAGTATTTAATAAGTGAAGCTTATGACAAAATATCAAAAATTTAGTAAGTTTCTACGTGCCATCTTCCTGCTTTTTTTAGTTGAGGTCTTAATTCTGACCAGTTCAAGCCTTTTTCTTCTGCTGCCTTAGTCATTGCTTCATCTATTCCAGGTTCCATACCCTTTAATCCACAAAGATATATGTGTGTCTTTTCATCTTCAATCATATTGAAAAGTTCATTGGCTGACTCTAAAACTCTGTCTTGAATATACATTCTTCCACCTTTTGTATTTTGCTGCTCGCGACTAATAGCTTTTGTATATTTAAAATTATCTGGATTATTAGCAAGGTATCTTTGAAGATCTTCTTCGTATAACAAATTAGCTGATTTTGGAGCACCCATAAATAACCAAGCTTTACCCTTGAAATTCCATTTATTTTTTTCTTTTTCAGTTGGTTCGAACATTCTTCTTAAATAAGCTCTCATTGGTGCTATTCCAGTTCCCGTGGCCAACATAACAATGTTTGAGTCCTCTTCGTCAGGGAGAAGCATTTCTTTACCTACAGGACCTGTTATTTTTACTTTATCTCCAGGCTTAATATCACATAAGTAAGTAGAGCAGACACCATTAATGGTTTCACCATCTTTTTCATACTGAAGCTGTCTTACACAAAGAGAAACTGTATTTCCATTAAAGTCATCTCCGTGCCTAGTACTAGCTATTGAATAAAGTCTTAATTTGTGAGGTTTTCCATTAGCATCTTCACCAGCAGGCATAATACCAATACTTTGGCCTTCAACATAATTTAGAAATGGATCACTATCTTTAAGGTCAAAAGTTATGTGATTAACTCTACCTATTGCTCCTTCTTTGAGAAGACTGTAGTTATCAACAACTGTTCCCTCGTATGGTGTCTTAGGACGGTAAATATTGACTGGAACATCTGCATGTTTTTTCTTAACTATTTTTGGTGCTTCTGTTTTTGGAGCTTCTATTTTTGAAACAGCGACTTTTTTAGGTTCCACAGGTTTTGACTCAGGTTTTTTTGTTTTTATTTCTTCAACAAATTTTAAAGCTCTTTTATTAAAAGTTGTGAGTATAAAATAAAAAACAGCTATTACTACTGGTATATGAGCTAATCCGCCTGCGATTACTTTTGCTTGTGAATACATTTTTTAGATTTCTTTTATAAAAGATTATCAATTTGTAGTTTAATTTGTAGTGATTTTACAAAAATGGTTACGTTTTGAGATCGGGATAAATAAAAGAAATTATTTTAATTTTTCAGTATTTGTTGTTTTTATCAGTATAGTTACACAGAAATAATTTTTTATCTTTTTAAAAAATTCATTTATGAATAATCCTCAAGAATCAGAAGATCATTCTAAGAGCAATGATTACAGGACAATTGAGCAGACGATGGAGAAGTTTTCCGGTGGTACAAGACGACTGGCAGCTCAACTTACAACTTCTGCAAGTTTTGATTCTTTGTGGAGTGTTTTAACAGATTATGATCGGCTAAATCTTTACATACCAAATCTTTTATCGAGCAAAAAAATATTTCAGAATGGAAATAATTTCCACCTTAAACAAGTTGGGGCTCAGGATTTCCTTGGCATGAAGTTTTCAGCTGAAGTAACTATAGATTTATTTGAAGATAAGGAGCTTGGCCTCATAAAATTTAATTTGATAAAAGGAGATTTCAGAAAGTTTGAGGGTAGTTGGAAAATACAAAATATTAAAAATACTTCAACCAACTCATTAATTTATGATCTTACTGTTCAAGGTTGTCAGTGGATGCCAATAGGGATGATAGAGAAAAGACTGAAAAAGGATCTTTCAGAAAATTTAATTGCCGTAGATAGGCAAGCAAAATCATCAAAAAGATCGTTATAAATTAAAAATAATAGCCCCAAGGGGATTCGAACCCCTGTCGCCTCCGTGAAAGGGAGGTGTCCTAGGCCTCTAGACGATGGGGCCAGGAAATTAGCATAACAGCTTATTAAAAACTAAGAGTAAGGCTAGCCTTTCGTCAAGTATTGTTGCTCTTTATTTTGTCCTTGCCACACAGGAACTGTGAAATGGAAGCAGGAACCTTCACCAATTTCAGAAACGACCCATATTCTTCCTCCATGTACTTGTACAATTCTCCTACATACTGATAGCCCTATGCCAAATCCTGAAGTTCCTTCAGAAGTCTGGGGAAGTCTAACCCTATCAAGAAAAATTCTTTTTTGTTCGCTCAAAGGAATACCTGCACCTTTGTCACAAATTGTTATTTCTACCCATTGATTTGTCTTATGAATCATGGTGATTTTTATAGATCCAGAGTCTTTAGAAAATTTAATAGCATTTTCAATTAAATTTAAAAATACTTGCCTCATTCTTCTTTGATCTGCAAATACACTTGGCAGATCAGATGGGATATCAGTGTCAATTTCAATATTCCTTAATCTCCAGAATTTTTCTAATTCGAGTATTACTTCAGCACTAATATTACCTAAATCAATTTTCTGGGGATTGAATAACGCTTCCCATTTAGTTGTTCCAACCTCCAAAAGGTCCTGAGATAAAAGTTCAATCTCTTCAAGGCGTCTTTTAATTACTTCCTGTAATTTTGAAATATCTATTTGTCCGAGTTTTTGACTTTGAACAGCCAAAGTAGCAGCAGTTAAAGGTGTTCTTAATTCATGCGCGACCATTCTTAACAATCTTTCCTGAGATTCTATTCTTTTTGTTAAGGTCTCATTTTCTTGTCTTAAAACAAGAAGTTCGTCTTCCAATAAAAATTCTTTTTGAGTTCTTATTGAATCAATTTTAGATGGCTGTAAATTGATTCCAAGATTTTTTGTTAAGCCTTCCTGTGACCACCTTGGCAACCATTTTTGCAACTGAGAGAAAATATTACTTCCAGCAAATATTTGCTTTGGAGCTGGGGAAACCTTTATAAGGGCTGGAATAGCAACTAATCTATGTAATTCAAGTAATTCTGGCTGCTCGGTGGGTTCAGAGATCTGAAGAGATATCTCAAATTCACAATCATCTGATTCTAAATAAGCTATTAGGGACTTGATGTCATTACTAGAAAGTTGATTTCTAGCTGCCACAAGTATTAATTTTAACTCTTTTTTATCATTCAAATGAAGTCCTCTGAAGTGTTGAAAAGCTGTTAATCCTTATAAACACCTTAAGATATTTTTTTTTATTTTACAGATGGGCTATTAAATAAATAGGACTTATTGATAAATGGTTGTTATTAATCCAAAGAAAAATTTACATTTTGGTGAAAACCCTCCTGAAATCAATTTAAATAGTAATTTAAAAAGGTGGTTTTCCAGAAATATTGGATTGTGGAAATCCAATAGAACGTATTTTCTCGATGAAGCACAAAAAACTTATAATTTAAGTATGAATATAAATATTCAAGCTCTCAAGAGTAAATCCGAATGGGAGTCGCATTATAAATTTACTTGGTACCCAGAAAAAAAATATAATTTCTTTGAAGAAAATCCCCAGTACAAAGAACGAGGAGAAATGCATGCATTTTTAAAAGGCCATCAACTTAAGAGGGAAAAATTTTATTTAAGTAATGATGAAGGTATTTCAAATATTAAACAAGTAGACGAACACGAAATGATATTCGAATCTTCTTACGAAGATTGGTATATTCTTGAACATACGAGACTTGTAGATCTTGATAATTTTAGATTTAGGGTTATTTATTCATGGAACAAAAATAAGCTTAAAATTGTAGAGAATCATCACGAAATTAAAATTATTAAATAAATTCTATTTGCAGATTTAGTTTAAAAATAAAAAATGTTATCTTAAATATTATGAATTAAAAATAAACAAAATATGAGTTTTAAAATATCTAAAATTTTTACAATCCCTATTATTTTATTATCTTTTTTATTTGATACAAATTATGAATTCAATAATGTAAATGCAAATGTTAAAAATTCTCCTGCCAATAAAAATGATTTGGATCTATATCATGGGATGGGTGTTTCATTTCTATGTAATGCGACAAGAAAAGGATTTGATTTGGATTTCCCAAAAACATTAAACGTTGCCTCAGCTACTTTCGCATCTGTAGTTTCACAAAAACATGGGGGTAAAATAATAGAGAAAAAGAAAGAACAAACAGTTGACATGAAACAATTACAATTTATTGCATCTCTGCAATTAGTTGAATCAGCTCTTCAAGTTTGTCCTGATAATGTTCCTGAAAAGATTGAAAAACAATTTAAGATTGAAACTGAGAGAATAAAGAAATTACAAAAAATGTAAAAAAATAATTTCCTTTATCTAAACATAGAACTAACAGAACTTTCTTCGTGGATTCTCCAAATGGCTTCACCCAACATATTTGCGACTGAAAGAACTTTTAACTGTGGAAAATTATCTTTATGTATAACTGGTATGCTGTTAGTCACGATAACTTGTTCGAAAAGATTCTTAGAACTTAATCTTTCATAAGAAGGAGGAGAAAATACAGCATGTGAGGCGCAAGCAAATATTCTATTTGCTCCTTCTTTTTTTAGTAAATGTGCTCCGGAACAAATTGTACCTCCCGTATCTATCATATCGTCTATAAGGATAGCGGTTTTACCTTTGACTTCACCAATAACAGTAAGACTTTCTGCGATATTATGCGCAGATCTTCTTTTATCAATGATAGCCAAAGGTGCATCATTCATTAATTTCGCGAATGCTCTTGCTCTCGCCACCCCCCCTACATCAGGAGAGACTACAACTATTTCTTTTAAATCTAGAGTTTCTAGATAATCGATCAATACAGTTGATCCGTAAATATGATCGCATGGTATATCAAAGTAACCTTGTATTTGAGCCGAGTGTAAGTCCATAGCTAGAACTCTATCAACTCCTGATTTCTCTAGTAAATTTGCAGTTAATTTTGCAGTTATAGACTCTCTTCCTGAGGTCTTCCTATCTGCCCTAGCATATCCATAATAGGGAATTACAGCCGTAATTTGTCTTGCAGACGCTCTTTTGCATGCATCAACCATAATCATGAGCTCCATTAAACTATCGTTTACAGGAGCGCAAGTAGGTTGTATGAGGAATACATCACAACCTCTAATAGATTGCTGAATCTGAACATAAAGTTCTCCATCTGCAAATCTTTTAGATATTAAAGGTACATTTTCAATCCCTAGGTATGATGCAATTTCTTCAGCTAATTTAGGATTTGTTGTCCCACTTACTAACCTTAATCTACTATTAGTTAGATTAAAGTTCGATTCTTTACTCTGCATTGCCGTGATAAAACTTGTCACGAAATTTGCACCATAAAACTATATTCTTATCGTAGTCGTTTATGTGAATTTCGCAAAAGATAATGACTAGATATTTTCAAAAGTCACATGAATTAATCAAAAAATTGTTGATTAAAATTTAGAATTTATATTTATCAAGACTTAAAAATCAGCAATGATATTTGTCAATTAAAAAAAATTTGTATAAGGTTGAATTTAGAGAATTAAAAACACGTTAAGTTTAAAAATATATTGAAAAGATGCCTATAGAGTCAATTATTGCAAGAAAATCATTAGGCGTACTTATGCATCCAACATGTATTCCGGGAGGGAGAGTATGTGGAACCTTTGGGAAAGGAGCTAAAGAGTGGATAAAAAAACTTCATAAACATGGAATTGAATACTGGCAATTTTTACCTCTTACACCTACTGACTCAACAGGTTCGCCATATAGTTCCCCATCTAGTTTTGCACTAAACCCATGGTTCTTGGATATAGATGATTTAATCGAAAAAGGTTTTATCTACATCTCAGATAAAGAAAATCTAGGTCCAAGAAATCAGAATGAAGATCATTTTGATTTTAATATTGCGGATGACTTAACAAAAAAATTAGGTCTCCTCCTTTTGCAAGGTTGGAGTTCACAATCTGAAGAAAGAAAAATTAATTTTAACAAATGGGTCAGTAGGCATTCTTGGGTAGAAGATTATGCATTATTTGTTGTTATCAGAGAGGAATTTAATATGTTGCCTTGGTGGGAATGGCCTCAAGAATATAAAATAAAAAATAAAAAGTTCTTAAAATCTTGGATTGAGAAAAAAAGTGATGAGATACTTATTAAAAAATTAATACAATGGCATCTTGATGAGCAATGGAGCGTCATTAAAAACTTTGCAAAATCAAGAAGTATTAAGCTGATAGGAGATTTGCCTTTTTATGTTTCTAGAGATAGCGCCGACGTATGGAGTAATAAATCATTATTTTCAATTTTTAAAAATGGAGATTTAATCTTTCAAAGTGGTGTTCCACCTGATTATTTTTCATCAACAGGACAATTATGGGGTACCCCAACTTACTTTTGGTCAAAGCATAAAAGGACTAATTTCAATTGGTGGAGAAAAAGATTTCAAAGACAATTTGAACTTGTGGACATACTAAGATTTGATCATTTCAGAGGTTTAGCAGGTTACTGGAGAGTTAATGGCATTTCTAAAACGGCAATTATTGGAAAATGGATAAATTCTCCAGGTAAAACACTATTAAATAAAGTAAAAAAGGATCTAGGGGGTAACTATCTACCTATTATTGCGGAGGATCTGGGAGTGATAACTCCAGATGTAGAGAAATTAAGGAAAAACTTCGAACTGCCTGGCATGAAAATATTACAATTCGCTTTTGATGGCAATGAAGATAATCCTTATTTACCTAAGAATATTGAAGGAGAAAATTGGGTTGTTTATACAGGTACACACGACAACTCAACTACTGTTTCATGGTGGAAAAATTTAGATTATGAATCCAAAGAAAGAATAAAAAATGAGTGTAAATTTTCAGAAAATCCTTCTTGGGATTTAATAGAAATTGGCATGAAGACAAATGCTAATCTCTTTATCGCTCCACTACAAGATATATTATCTCTAGATGATTCAAGTAGATTAAACAAACCTGGCACCACGAAAAATAACTGGAAATGGAAGTTAAATCGTCCTTTAGAAGAAATAGAAGATAATATAAAAATGTTTAGTCAGCTAGGGAATAATTTTGGGAGAACTCTAAAGTAAATCTTGTTAAAAATTATTTATCAATGATTTGATTTTCAATATTTTGAATCTCAATAACATTTACATTTAAAATAAAATATCTCTTTAATATAAATATAGTTAGAACTAATATAAAAAAATACAAAAGACTTCCCTGCCATGTATTGATAAGATCGAATTTACTGAAAATAAAATCTTTTCCCTTTTTCTTTAAAATTGTTTTTTCTTTAACTGCTAAATTTATTAATATATTTTTTTTTAATACTAAGCATTCCTCTAATTTAATTAATATAGATCTTATAAAAGGATACTTAGGCCTAATATTTTTATTATTGTTTTCAATAGAGTTTATTATTCGTTCAGGAATTTTTGAAATGTAAGATAATTCTTTAATTGTAAGTTTTTGTTGTATTCTTGCTTCTTTTACTAACCTTGCAATTTCTATATATTGGTCAACCAATCCAGGACTAAAGTCTTTATTTTTTTCAGATTTTTTGTTAAGTAAAAAGATATTTTTCAAAATATTCATTTATTCTTCCAAAATAAAAATCCTTTTAATTCTCATTTTTAAACTATTACATCCAATTTTAATTGAATTAAGATCATAAGTAAGTTAATTAGATATAAATATAAAAAACTAAACTGTAGAGATTATATTTTGCACTGCACTTTTTGCAATATTCAGAGGGCTAAAAGTATCTCTAATTAAAGCTAAGAGTTTTTTCGCATCTGTAAATTCTAATTTTTCATCTTTTATAAGACTTAAAAGAAGATTCTTCCTAACTTCAGATCCTTTTTTACTGACAAATAATTTCAATCCTGCGTTAGCAACTGGTATTAGATCTGAATTAATATTCTCTGAATCTTTAAATAAAATATTTAACAAACTTTCAACTTTTTCTAATTGAATTTGACCTTTTTTATCAAAAACGACCTCTAAAAGGATTTCTAAAATCTCTTCAGAATTATCGGTAAGTAGTTTTTTAGCAATATATGGATAAGCAATTTTTAAAATTTTAAATTCAGGGTCTAGTCTTAGAGCTAAACCTTCTTGACTAACAACTGCTCTTATTATCAATGCAAACCTACTGGGGACTCTGAAAGGATAAGAATACATAAGTTTTGAGAATTTATCAGTAACATTTTTAAGATTAAAATTACCAACCTCAGCACCTAGAGATCCTCCAAGAACTTCTTTTAATGGTTCAACAAGTTTTTGAAGATCTTGTTCTTTGGTTAAAAAACCTAATTTTTGAAAATCCTCTGCCAGAAGATAATATTCTTCGTTTATTATGTGAACAATTGCTTTAATAAGAGTTAGTCTATCTGAATTTGTAATAGTATCCATCATTCCGAAATCAACATAGGCTAAATTACCACAATCTGCATTTCCTCCTCTAAGAGCAAACATATTTCCTGGATGTGGATCTGCATGGAAGTATCCAAATTCAAATAATTGCTGCAGTCCGCTGATAACACATGTTTTTATAAAAGAAGCAGGTATTAAGTTATTTTCCTCTAGTAAAGCTCGATCTCTTAACTTAACTCCATCAATCCAAGAGGTTGTAATAATCCTTTCAGATGAAAACTGTTTTTCTAATTTAGGGATAAAAATATTTGGGTTTCCTTTGAATAAATTTGCAAACTTCAAAGCATTTTCGGCCTCTTTTTGATAGTCAATTTCATCAAAAAGTGCCTTACCAAATTCATCTATTATTTCTCCAATTCCAACACCTATGTTTAATGGTAAGAGTGGGGATATAAAAGTTCCTAAAAACCTCAATATTACAACATCCCTTCTTATGAGAAAGTATAAATTTGGCCTTTGTACTTTAACAGCTAGATAAGAGTTATTTATTTTTGCTTTATAAACTTGACCTAAGCTTGCTGAAGCGATAGGACTATCTGGAAACTCTTCAAATAATTCCTTAGCAGGTGATCCAAGTTCCTCTTCAATGATTTTCAAAGCAATTTTATGATCAAATGCTGGAAGATTATCTTGTAAGTTTGTAAGTTCTGTAAGCCAATCTTGTCTAACAAGATCTGGTCTAGTTGATAGTGCTTGGCCTAATTTGATATAACAAGGCCCTAAATCTGTTATTACATCAAAAAGATATTTCGAAAGATTTCTTTGTACATTTTTATTTTTACTGTTACCTTGAAAAAGTATTCTTAAAAAAAGAAAAACAAAAGTTAAAAGGATATATAAAACTCTTGGGATAAAAATCCATGGTCTCAAAATCAACCAAAGGAAGTCATCTTTTGCTGAATATTTCGAATAAGTTCTTTTCATTAAAGTTAAAAAATATCAAAAAAGATTACCATGTAGTCCATTCTATATATGTCAATAATACTTTATGAGCATTTCATCTTTTCTAACTAAAAAGTTTTTAAAGTCTTTATTCTTTCCTGCTCATAACAGAGGGGCAGCTTTACCAAAGAAATTAGTGAAGTTATTAAAAAATCCACCTGGATATTGGGATTTACCCGAACTACCAGAAATAGGTTCACCACTTTCCCAAAGCGGATTAATTGCTAAATCTCAAAGAGAATTCTCTTACAAATTTGGGGCGAAAGGATGTTTTTTTGGAGTTAATGGAGCTACAGGATTAATACAATCAGCAGTAATTGCAATGGCAAATCCAGGCGAAACTATCTTGATGCCTAGGAATGTTCATATAAGTGTTATAAAAATCTGTGCGATGTTGAATATAAATCCAATATTTTTTGACCTAGAGTTTTCAACTGTAACGGGGCATTACAAACCAATTACAAAATTTTGGTTTGAAAATGTATTTAAAAAATTAAATAATGATGAGAATAAAATTGCAGGGGTGATTCTTGTAAATCCCTCATATCATGGTTATGCCGGGGATTTAGAGCCTTTAATAGATTATTGTCATCAAAAAAATTTACCTGTTTTAGTTGATGAAGCCCATGGTTCATATTTCCTTTTTTGTGAAAACCTTAATTTACCAAAACCGGCCTTATCATCTAACGCTGATTTAGTCGTTAATTCATTGCATAAGTCGCTCAATGGACTAACTCAAACAGCGGTACTTTGGTACAAAGGGAATCTAATAAATGAAGGTAATTTAATCAAAAGTATTAATTTGCTGCAAACTACGAGTCCAAGTTCCTTATTACTTTCTTCTTGTGAAGAGTCTATTAGGGACTGGCTTAATAAAAAAAGTTTATCAAAATATCAAAAAAGAATTTTAGAGGCAAAAAGTATTTATAAAAAATTAACTCAAAAAAATATTCCTCTCATAGAAACTCAAGACCCTTTAAAAATTGTGGTAAATACCTCTAAGGCTGGAATTGATGGCTTTACGGCTGATAATTTTTTTTACAGAAATGGCCTTATTGCTGAATTACCCGAAATGATGACTCTCACTTTTTGCTTAGGATTTGGAAATCAAAAAGATTTTCTTAATTTATTTCAAAAGTTATGGAAAAAATTAATATTAAATACAAAAAAATCAAACAGTTTAGAAGTGCTCAAATCGCCCTTTAAATTAGTTCAAACACCAGAAATCGAAATTGGAATTGCTTGGAGAAGTGAGACTAGGAGTATACCTTTCTCGCAATCATTAAATAAAATATCTGGAGATATTATTTGCCCATATCCTCCAGGGATACCTCTACTAGTTCCTGGAGAAAAAATTGATATAGATAGGTTTAATTGGATAAATAATCAAAGTTTATGCAACAAAGATCTGGTAAATTTTAATATAAAGGTCTTAGAAACATAGCAATTTCATATGAGATTAAAAAGCGGATTATTTATAGGAATTTTTGGTTTAATTGTTGTTTTATTAGGGGGATGGTTTTTTACATTGGCAACTGCGTTGCTTACATATTTAGCATTATTAGAATTTTTTAGAATGGCAGAATTTAAAGGAATAAGACCAGCCACAAAAACCACATTATTTTCTTCCTTTATTATTATAGTTTCTACTTATCTTCAGACCATTGGCGTGCTTGAAGGAGAAATTTCAAATTCAATTTTGCCAATCTGTTCAGTTGGGATATGTACTTGGTTACTTTTGCAACCAAAACCTGGGACAATTTCAGATATTGCAGCATCTATTTTTGGATTATTCTATTTAGGTTTTTTACCTAGTTACTGGATTAAGTTAAGGGGATTAGATTCAGTAATAATTAGTTCAAATCAGGGTTTTATGTCATTTGAGAACTTATCAAATACTACAGGTCTTCATTTAACTTTAACTTCTTGTTTTTTAATTGTAGCTAGTGATATTGGTTCTTATTTCATTGGGAAGTCATTTGGTAAAACATCTCTATCTCCAATATCTCCGAGCAAAACTATAGAAGGTTTAATTGGAGGAATATCCTGTTCAATTTTACTAGCAATATTTTTTGCATTTTTAATGAATTGGGAAAATCCATTAATTGTTGGAATAATTTATGGAATTTCAATTTCTCTTATGGCATTAGTTGGAGATTTAATTGAATCTATGATGAAGAGAGATGCAAAAATAAAAGATTCCGGAACTTTTTTACCGGGACATGGAGGGATTCTTGACAGAATTGACAGTTACATCTTTACTCCATCTGTTTTGTATTATATTTTTATACTTCTTAAGTATCTAAATTAATTAAGAAATCTTTTATTCCAAAAAATAATCTTGGATAATTTTACTAGATAATGATGGAAGATCTATATGCGGAAGATGACCACAATTTTGTAATCCTACAAAATTTAATTTTTCAATATTTCCTATTTTTTTAAGCTCTTTTTTTCCAAGAATTCGATCATTTTCTCCACATAATGTTTTAATTGGTATATTTTGGATATATTTTTGAGTTCCTGCAAACCCACCACTTTTTGCAAATGATGCAAGTGAATTTCTCCATCCTTTACAACCTAAATGAATTGAAGCAATTTGCTCTTCCATCCTACCAACGCATTCATCTGGGAAAGCAAATGCTTGCCTACAAAGACTCTTTCTGACCTGAGGCAATCCAAGAAATGAGGCGCCAATTTGGTTAAGAGGAAAAGGGATACTCTTAGGTTCTCCAAACAATCCTGCAGGAGACAAGAGGATAATTTTATCAATAGAATCAGGAATTTCATAAGCAAGTTTTAATGCTGTTGAGCCTCCCATAGAGGCACCTATAATTTTTAGATTCTTTGTTATTTTTAATGTCTTAAGGAGATCAATTAAATGCGAAATTATTTTCGAAGAATTGTATTCATTTGTTGCGCATCTGGGACTAAAGCCAAAACCCAGCAGATCAGGAACTATAACTTGAAAATTTCTTTTTAGTGATTTATATATTCTTCTGAATTCTAAAAAACTACTATCAAATCCATGTAGAAGAAGTATAGGTTGACCTTTTCCTCCCATAACTACTGGGAATTTTAAGGAGTTCCAATTTTGGTTGAGTTTTATCCAATTAACATCATTTGCCAAATAAAGACCTAAAGGATCTAATAGTGACAATTTGGCACTTTCGAAAAATTCTGCATTTAAATCACTTAATTGTTCAAAATTGTTTTTAGTCAAAAAATATTTATGTTTTAATTATTTGTTGTTCAAAATTTGAAATAACCTCTATTATGTCCCGTTTATTAATTTCAAAAGGCAAAAAGTGAATCTCAGATTTATCTCGACAAGTAAACTCAGCAATTTTCTCTAAATTATTATTTTCAAAAACATTTATTCCAAGTTGTTCGATAGTAGTTGGCAAATTCAATTCTTTCATAAGTACAAATAATTGTTTAATTGATTGATCAGCTAATTTATTATTATTTTTCTTTTCTTCTAGTCTTAATTGCAATAATAATCCAACCCCAACAATCTCGCCATGTAAGAATTTATTAGGGGTGATTATCTGAGTAATTGCATTATGAATAGCATGTGCTGCTGCAGTCCTACATTTTTCTCCACCAATACCTCCAACTAATCCTGCTGTAAGTCCACATGCTTCTACTGTATTTTGCCAAGATGAATTATTTTCAAATTGACCCTTAAATGCTTTTCCTCCATCTATTAATAGTTGATCTCTTAAAACTCTTGATATCTGAATTGCTTGTTGAACAAGACCGTCATCTATTTTTGAACTTGTTATTGAGGATTCGTACCATTTTGCCAAGGCATCTGCTATGCCACTTGCAAGTGTTCTTGATGGAGCTGTTTGAATAAATTTATGATCAAAAACTAGTATTTTCGGACAAGATTCTAATGCAACATCTTTTATAAATTGACCATCCTTTGTATAAATATTCGATAAGGCTGTCCAACCAGCACATGTAGAAGCGCTAAGTGGAACTGTAATACAAGGGATATTAAGAGACTCGGCTATATATTTTCCAGAGTCTAGAACTTTGCCACCTCCAGCTGCGATAACACAATCATTATTATTATTTGAAATAATATTCTTAACTCTTGAAATATCTTCGTAACAACAATCAAATTGCAAATTAGCAGAATTTACATTAAGTTTTTGATTTTTTAAATCATTAAAGATACTATTTCTCAAATTATTCGTTTGAATTCCTCTACCAAGAATTAATGGATTTTTAGTTAATTTAGTAATTTGAGGTAAAGATTTTTCCCAAGCAGAATTTCCCCTGTATATAGTTTCTGGAGAGATAGACTGCATATTTACTTTGGATGATTAGAAGTTAGCACCTGCTAGTTCTTGAGAAGATTCTTCAGAAGAAATATTTATTGTAACTTTTTTATTATCATCTATATCAACTAAAGCATTATCTCCATCTTTAATTCTCCCAGATAGAACTTCTTCAGCCAAACTATCTTCTAGTAAACGCATCACTGCCCTTCTCAAAGGTCTCGCTCCGTATGAAGGATTGTAACCTTCCTCAACAAGCCTTTCTTTGAAAGCATCGGTGACATTTAATTTAATGCCTTTATCTTGTAGTCGGACAAAAACTTCTTGTAACATTATTTCAGCAATTTCTTTAACTTCATTTTTAGTTAATTGTCTGAACACAATTATTTCATCAAGCCTATTTAAAAATTCAGGCCTAAAGTATTGCTTAAGTTCTTCATTAACTAGTGATTTAATCCTGTTATATTGACTATCTTCAACTGAATCACCTGAGAATTCGAATCCTAGTCCACCACCTCCTTTCTCGATTACTTTTGAACCGATATTAGAGGTCATTATTAACAATGTATTTTTAAAATCTACAGTTCTACCTTTGGAGTCAGTTAATCTTCCATCTTCAAGTAATTGCAACAATAAGTTGAAAACATCTGGATGCGCCTTTTCAACTTCATCAAATAAAACGACGGTGTAGGGTCGTCTTCTAACCGCTTCAGTAAGCTGGCCACCTTCATTAAAACCAACATAACCAGGAGGAGAGCCTATAAGTTTACTAACTGTATGCCTTTCCATAAATTCTGACATATCTAATCTGATCATTGCTTCTTCACTACCGAAGAAATATGAAGCTAATGATTTAGTCAATTCAGTTTTACCAACCCCAGTAGGACCAGAGAAGATAAAACTTGCGATAGGTCTATTAGGATTTTTCAATCCAACTCTCGCTCTTCTTATGGCTCTTGAGACAGCCTTTACAGCTTCATCTTGTCCAATTAGCCTTTGGTGAAGTGTTTCCTCCATATTAAGAAGCTTGACTGATTCAGTTTCTGTTAATTTTTGAACAGGAACGCCTGTCCATGAAGCAACAATATGAGCTACATCCTCTTCACTAACAAGGGGACTTTGTAGAAGTTTTGAATCACTTTTCACAGAATTTCGAGCTTCAGATTGATCTCCAGTTGTAGATTCTTTTTTATTGTCCAATACCTCTTTAATTTTTGCCGATAATTCCATTTCTTTTTCACGTAATTGACCAGCTTGATCAAAATTTTGGTCTCTTACAGATTCTTCCTTCTGTTTTTGGACTTGTCTTAATTCTCTATCTATTTGTTTGGCTTCAGGCGGAAGTTTAGAGTTTATTAAACGTACTCTACTTCCAGCCTCGTCGATGAGGTCAATAGCTTTATCAGGTAAAAATCTGTCAGATATATAACGATCCCCTAAATGAGCGGCAGCCTCAAGTGCATCATCAGTAATTTTTAGACGATGATGTTGTTCGTAACGCTCTCTAAGACCTTTTAAAATTTCGATTGTATCTTCTATAGAAGGCTCCCCTACCATTACAGGCTGGAATCTTCTTTCTAGAGCAGCATCTCTTTCAATATGTTTTCTATATTCATCTAAAGTTGTTGCTCCAATACATTGAAGTTCACCTCTAGCTAATGCTGGCTTGAGTATATTTGCTGCATCTATGGCTCCTTCAGCAGCTCCAGCACCAATTAAAGTATGCACTTCATCTATGACAAGAATAACGTTACCTGCTGATTTAATTTCTTCCATTATTTTTTTTAACCTTTCTTCAAATTCACCTCTATATTTCGTTCCTGCTACCAAAAGACCTATATCAAGAGTCAAAACTCTTTTATCTTCAAGTATATCTGGAATATCTCCAGTTTGTATTCTTTGAGCTAAACCTTCTGCGATAGCTGTTTTACCTACACCTGGCTCGCCAATAAGAACAGGATTATTTTTTGTCCTCCTACCTAGTATTTGAACTACACGATCTATTTCTGAATGGCGTCCAACGACTGGATCTAATTTTGATTCACTTGCTAATTTTGTTAAATTTGTTCCAAATTCATCAAGCGTAGCAGTTTTTAAGTTACCTTTGGTTGTATTAGCACCTGTGCCAACTTCGGCAGTTTCACCTAACATCCTTATAACTTGAGTTCTAACTTTTGTAAGGTCAATATTAAGATTCTCAAGAACTCTTGCGGCCACGCCTTCACCTTCTCTTATTAAACCTAACAATAAATGTTCTGTACCTATGTAATTATGGCCAAGTTGACGAGCCTCTTCTAAAGATAGTTCTAAAACTCTTTTAGCTCTGGGAGTAAAAGGTATTTCGACCGCTACAAACCCTGAACCTCTCCCTATTATCTTTTCCACCTCTATCCTTGAATCTTTTAAATTAACTCCTAGTGATTTAAGTACTTTTGCTGCTACCCCAGTTCCTTCTCCAATTAACCCCAAAAGAATTTGTTCAGTTCCAACAAAATTATGACCAAGTCTTCTAGCTTCCTCTTGAGCAAGCATGATGACCTTTATAGCCTTTTCTGTAAATCTCTCAAACATTAGAAGATTAAATTCCTACTAATAACCTACCAGTAATATGTCAATTTTGTGTTCAGAATGAGCTTTTGTGAATACCCAAAAGTATAATTTATCAAACTAAATTGAACTTTTTTAGTGATATAGCAAGAAATTATAGTAATTTCAAGGATTCTGGTTATCCGAACAATTAAATTTTTACATTATTTTGTTGTTAATTTTTTTTCTTTTAAAAGAGCATGTGAACCGTCTTTATAATAATTTTTTCTCATCCCTACAGTAGAAAAATCAAACCGACTATAAAATCTTTCAGCAGTAACATTGCCCTGAGAAACCTCCAATAGTATTTTTTTTAAATTTAGTTTTTCACATTTTTTTATTAAATACCTCATGAGATATGATCCAAAACCTTTTTTCCTAAATTTCTTATTTACAACAAAATAATTTATTTGAGCTTCATCAAGAATAACCTGAAAAACACATATTCCAATGACCAAATTTTTAATTAATAATCCAAAGATTTTTGTACCTTCTTTGTTAAATTCGTTAGCCCATTGTTTCTTGCTCCATAGGGAAATCGTATTTGAATCTAATTTATAACATAAATCAATTTCTTTCTTATTTATTTGTTTGATAGATATCATTTTATAATGGTTATATATTTAAAATCAAATCTAGAGTCATTATAAAATATGGCAGTTTTGGCAAAACTTTATTGAAAATTTTCCCATGGAAGAAAAACAATCTTTTTTAAAAGAGAAAATTGACTTGGAAAGTCCTAACAAAAACATCGTACCAATTACTACATCTATTGGAGGAGACGGGAAACTGTCAGTTGGAGGGTGTTCTATTGAAGAGTTAGTTAAAAAATATGATTCTCCTCTTTATATATTGGATGAAATTACCTTAAGAAAGTCTTGTAGAGCTTACAAAAAAGCATTAGAAAAATATTACCCAGGGGAATCTCTTCCTATATACGCTTCCAAGGCAAATAGCTCTATATTCATGAGTAATCTTGTTTCCTCAGAAGGTTTAGGACTTGATGCAGTATCAGAGGGAGAATTATTAACTGCTTTAAAGGGTGGGGTACCAAATGAAAAAATTGTTTTTCATGGGAATAACAAATCTGACAAAGAAATTGATTTCGCAATTAGAAATAACATCAAAATAATTGTAGATAATGACTATGACTTAAGAAGATTAGAGGAAGTATCAAATTCAATAAATCATGACTTAGAAATAATGATTCGCTTTACTCCTGGGATCGAATGCCATACACATGAATACATAAGAACAGGTTCATTTGATAGCAAATTTGGTTTTGGAATCGAATATTTGAATAATATATTTGCAAGCATAAGCGAAACCAAGCATTTAAAATTAATTGGTATACATGCTCATATTGGTTCCCAGATCTTTGAACTGGACCCTCATAAGGATCTAGGCGAAATAATGGTAAAGGTTATTTTAGACGCCAAGAAATTTGGCCATTATATTAAAGAACTTAATGTTGGCGGAGGTTTAGGTATTAAATATATCATGAACGACGATCCACCTTCTATCGATGAATGGGTAGAAACAATTTCTAACTCAGTTGTAAAAGCTTGTAAAAAACACAATTTAGATCTACCAAAATTGATGTGTGAACCTGGAAGATCTATCGTATCAACAGCAGGCATAACAATTTACAAAATTGGGGCTTTTAAAGAAATTCCTGGAATCAGAACTTACTTATCAGTTGATGGCGGGATGAGTGACAATCCAAGGCCAATAACATATCAATCAAATTACTCTGCATGTTTGGTAAAAAACCCCTTTAATATTAACTCTAAGAATAAATATACAATTGCTGGAAAACACTGTGAATCAGGAGATGTATTGTTTAAGGAGATAGAACTAGCAAATTGCGAAACAGGAGATCTCATATGTGTTTTTGGTACTGGAGCATACAATAATTCAATGAGTTCTAACTACAACAGAATTCCAAGACCCGCAGCACTATTAGTTTGTAATGGAGAAGCAGAGATTATTCAAAAAAGAGAAAGTCCAATTGATCTTTTAAAATATGATGTTTTGCCTGATCGCTTTATTAATTAAAATTAGTTAAGTTTAAATTAATTCTGTTTTTAGTGTGAATTTCTGGGGAATTATAAATTTAAAGCTTTTATTAGATGTCTTATTTGCTGTTGGTTTCGGACTTTTATTATTCTCTAGAGTAAAAGAACAACGGACATTATGGCTTCTAAGAGGATATTTGTTTTTAGTATCATCCGCATGGTTTATTCAAAGATATGCATACTTACCACTAACATCAAAATTAATAGATGCTGTAGTCCTAGCTTGCTCTCTCTCATTAGCAATCCTTTGGCAAGGAGAGTTAAGAAGATTAATGGAACTACTTGGCACTGGAAGACTAGCTGTATTACTTGGGAATCCACCAAAGGAATTTAGAGCAACTTCAACTACAATTACTCAGTTAGTTGATACTGCAGGTAAACTCTCTCAAAATAGAAGAGGCGCTTTAATCGTTGTAGATTTGGGGAGTGATTTAAGACCTGAAGATTTTTTATATTCTGGTACCAATATCGAGGCACAATTATCAACTGACCTTTTAATAAATCTTTTTGCAACAGATACGCCCTTACATGATGGAGCAGTTCTTGTTAAAGGAAATAAAATAATTTCTGCCGGAGTAATACTTCCTCTCTCAAGACAAGGGATAAGTAGATACGGCACAAGACATTTAGCAGCATTAGGAATTACAGAAAGATTTGACAGATGTATTTGTATTGTTGTTTCTGAAGAAACAGGTACATTATCATTAGCAAGCCAAGGCAAACTCGAAAGGCCAATAACCAGTAGCAGGTTACAAGAACTTCTTGCAAAATTGATTGGTAATCAAAACTCTATGGGGGCAAATAAAGCATCTTTAAGTAAAAATGTCTTGTCCCAAAAGACAGACTCAAGTAATAATATCATCAGTGATATTAATAAAAAAGAGTCAGAAAAATCAGAAATTTTTATTAACAAAAAGGATTAACTAATGAGTTTAGAAAAAGTAATAGACGATAAAAATAGTGCCTTATTAATGAAAATAGATAAGCAAAAATTGCCCAAACATGTAGCAATAATAATGGACGGTAATGGGAGGTGGGCAACTAAAAAAGGTTTACCACGATCATTTGGACATAAAGAGGGCGTTGGTGTACTAAAAAAAGTTCTTAAAGCTGCAAAAAATTTAGGTTGTAAAGTAATTACTGTTTATGCTTTTTCAACTGAGAATTGGACAAGGCCAACAAAAGAAGTTGATTTTCTCATAAATCTCTTTAGCGAAGTTTTAAAAACCGAAATTAAAGAGATACATGAAGAGTCAACAAAAATAAAATTTATTGGAGATTTAACTCCTTTCCCAAAAAATTTAAAAGAAATAATCTTTAGTTCAGAATCACTTACTAAAAACAACAATAAATTTTTATTCAATGTTTGCGTTAATTACGGAGGTAGACAAGAAATAGTAAAAGTTGCAAAAGAACTAGCATTAAAATCTTCTGTTGGGGAAATAAAACCAAGTGAAATTAATGAAGAATTGTTTAATTCAGAGCTATTAACTAAAGGGATTAACGATCCAGAATTACTAATAAGAACTAGTGGCGAAAAAAGGATAAGTAATTTTTTATTATGGCAATTAGCATATTCAGAAATTTATATATCTGACGTACTTTGGCCAGAGTTCAATGAGCATGAATTTCTTAAGGCAATAATTGATTACCAATCAAGAAATAGACGTTTCGGCGGTATAGAATCATTACCAAATGAATCTTTTGAAGATTCTCAATATTTTTCCTAATAAAAATGGCTTATTCGAATAATCAGTTATTAAAAGAAATTAGGTTCGATTGGAATAAAGAGGAGATATTAGAAATACTTGATATGCCTCTTATTGATTTAATGTGGGAAGCACAAACTATTCACAGGAAATTCAACAAATACGACATTCAATTAGCATCATTGTTCAGCGTAAAAACAGGTGGATGTGAGGAGAATTGTTCGTACTGTAGCCAATCAATTTATAGTGCTAGCGAGATCAAAAGTCATCCACAATTTCAAGTTGAAGAGGTTTTAGCAAGAGCTCAAATAGCAAAAAATGAGGGTGCAGATAGGTTTTGTATGGGTTGGGCGTGGAGAGAAATTAGAGATGGGAAATCTTTTAATGCAATGTTGG
Organism: Prochlorococcus sp. AG-355-I20; assembly: GCA_003280895.1. GTDB lineage: Bacteria > Cyanobacteriota > Cyanobacteriia > PCC-6307 > Cyanobiaceae > Prochlorococcus_A. The sequence goes on from QCDM01000003.1 coordinate 142,428, forward strand.
AGATGGTTAGCGGTGTAAGAAATTTAGGGATGGAAGCATGCGTTACTGCTGGGATGCTTACAAAAGAACAAGCTTCCAGACTGGCTGATGCAGGTTTAACCGCCTATAACCACAATCTTGATACTAGTCCTGAGCATTATAAAAATATTATTACAACAAGAACTTATCAAGACAGATTAGATACTATCAAAAGAGTAAGGAATGCAGGAATAAATGTTTGTTGTGGAGGGATAATAGGTTTGGGTGAAACTAATAGCGATAGAGCATCTCTTTTGCAAGTGCTTTCAAACATGAATCCACACCCTGAAAGTGTTCCTATAAATTCATTAGTAGCTATTGAAGGTACTGGTTTAGAAGATAATCAGGAAATTGATTCAATAGAAATGATAAGGATGATAGCTACTGCAAGAATTCTTATGCCTAAAAGTAAAATAAGATTAAGTGCAGGGCGAGAAAAGCTTTCGAAAGAAGCCCAAATTTTATGTTTTCAATGTGGGGCAAATTCTATTTTTTATGGAGATGAGTTACTC
>QCDM01000004.1 GCA_003280895.1 Prochlorococcus sp. AG-355-I20
GTAGAAAACTTATAACCTTTTTCATGGTCAAATTTTTCCGCTGCCCTAATTAGACCCAAACTTCCTTCTTGGATTAAATCTTGAAATGATAAACCTCTATTCATATATTTTTTAGCAATGGAAACAACTAATCTTAAATTTGATTGAACCATTTTTTCTTTAGCTCTCCTTCCTAAGAGAAGTCTTCTTCTAAATTTGGAAAGAGGCATATCTATTAACTCGGCCCATTCTCTAACAGATGGGAAATGTCCTTTTTCTGACTCATATTGAGTTGCGAGCTCTTCTAATTGGAGTAAGTCAGCTATTTTTCTCGCAAGTTCAATTTCTTCATCTGGTCTTAAAAGCCTAATTCTTCCAATCTCTTGTAAATAAACTCTTATTGAATCTTCAGTGTAGATACCTTTTGGCCCAAGCTTTATATTTCCGAGCCCTTTATCTTCTTCTTCAGAATCACTAAATTCATTATTGTTTTCAATACTACTCTCGTTTAATTCAGATGATGTCTGTAAATTTTGACTATTTTTATTACTATCTCCTTCAACTACTTTTTCTAAATTTGCATTAATTTTTTTATTGATCTTTTTTGTTGAACTAGGTTTGGAATTTTTTGATTCTGCTGCGACTGGACACATAATTTACTCCTTTCTACGGTGAATTTAACTAGATAAAATTTTATTTAGGGCTAATTTGAACATTTAGTAGTAAAGTTCCCCTTAATGTTTAAAAAACTTTTTCACAAAATGAGAATAAGAAAAGTTTTCTAAATTGTTGAAAAATTTAAATAGTGCTATAGATTACCTAAAGTAAAAAGTCTTGGGATTTCTCAGACAGGCAGATCATTTTTTGAATTTTCAGTCAATGATCAAAGCTTCATGTCTCCCTTAAGAGCAGGATACTTACAATGTGCAAAAAACACTTTGTGGAATGTTCAACAATCCAATACTAAGAAAAAGTTTTGAAGCCGGCAAGTAATCAGTTATTAAATATCTCCTACAAATTGGAAATTTTGCTTGATATAGGTAGTAGTAATGAAAGCTTTTATTATTTAGATGGAAATAATCTTGGGGCAGAAGTTGGAGATATTGTAAGTGTGAGACTAAGAGGGAGATTATTGAATGGGTTAGTGATCTCAAAAAAAAACTTTTCAGCAATTAATAATGATGAAGCAAATATTACTGGAGGAAAAAGTATAAGATATTTGTTTGTTGAAAGTATTTTGCAAAAAAAAATAATTGATGACTCTTGGAGAGAATGGATAGAGTCCCTAGCTTCTTTTTATATGGTGAGTAATTTAAAAATGTTTAAAACTGCATTTCCTCCTGGCTGGATTGGAAAATATAAGAATTTTTCTAAAGGTTTAAAAGATCAAATATGGATTGAAACTAAAAAAGAATTTGATATTAAGAAAAATGGATTAACCAAAAAAGAATTTCTTTTAATGAATACTTTGCTTGAAAAAGGTAATTGGCAAAGTGAATTAATAAAGTCTGGTTTTAATTACACTCTAATTAACTCAATGATCAATAAGAATTACCTTGTTAAATCTAAAAGAAAAAAAATTATAAATACTAAATTAAATTCCTTTTTTAATGATCATATTGTAAAGAAAAAACCAAATCTTACAAATGAGCAAAAAATTGCATTTCAAGAATTTCAAACAATGAAACCAGGAGATGCATTTCTTCTTTGGGGCGAAACAGGTTCAGGTAAAACAGAAGTGTATATGAGAATTGCTGAAGATCAATTTCTTAAGAAAAAAAGTTGTTTGATACTAGCCCCAGAAATTGGATTAATTCCTCAACTTATTGATAGGTTTACTAGGCGATTTAATAATGTCGTTTACGAATATCATAGTAATTGTTCTCCCGATCATAGAACTTTAGTTTGGAAGAAAATTATTAATGCTAATGAACCTTTAATAGTAATAGGTACAAGGTCGGCAGTTTTTCTTCCAATCAAAAATCTGGGGTTAATAATAATGGATGAAGAACATGATGTTTCTTATAAGCAAGATAGTCCTATGCCTTGCTATGACGCAAGAGAGATTGCTATTCAAATAGTAAAAAGGAATTCTGCAAAGTTAATTTTTGGGAGTGCAACCCCATCAATGAAGACTTGGAAAAAGTGTATTTTTGAAAGGAATTTTAAATTGGTAAGAATGATTCAAAGGATATCCAGTAATGAGACTCCTGAAATAAAAATTATTGATATGCGGGATGAGTTCAAGAAGGGAAATATGAAAATTTTTTCCAATGAATTATTGCAATTGCTTCCTCAACTACGCTTAAAAAAAGAGCAAGCAATAATTTTGATCCCTAGGAGGGGGCATAGTGGATTTTTAAGTTGTAGAAATTGCGGATATTTAATAAATTGTCCCAACTGTGACGTTCCTCTATCAGTTCATCTCGGAGCACAAGGAAAAAAATGGTTAAGGTGTCATTGGTGTGATCATAAATCAAGATTGATCAATCGTTGCCCAGATTGTCATTCAACTGCTTTCAAACCTTTTGGAATTGGTACGCAAAGGGTAATAGAGTTTTTAAATGAAGAATTTCCTGACTTAAGAGTACTTCGCTTTGATAGAGACACAACTTCAGGAAAGGATGGTCATAGAGATATTCTTTCAAAGTTTTCGAAAGGTGATGCTGATATTCTTGTCGGTACTCAGATGTTGGCAAAAGGTATTGACATCCCCAATATTACTCTTTCAGTAGTTATTGCAGCAGATGGGTTGCTTCATCGCCCAGATATTTCAGCAGAAGAAAAATCATTGCAATTATTTTTGCAAGTAGCAGGAAGGGCCGGCAGGGCACAAAAAAAAGGGAAAGTAATTTTTCAAACATATAAACCTAACCACCCAGTGATTTCGTATCTTCAAAAAAGAGATTATGAAAGATTCTTAATTGAAAACTCGAGATTGAGAAAGGATGCTAATTTATTTCCATTTTGCACAATTTGCCTACTTAAATTATCAGGTGAAAATTATGAATTAACTGAGTCAATTGCAATAAAATTAGCAAAATATCTACTCAGTTTTTGTGAGAAAAAGAACTGGAAATTAATTGGTCCTGCCCCTAGTTTAATAGCTAAAGTCGGTAAGAAATTTAGATGGCAGATATTAATATATGGTCCTGAAGGAACAAAGATACCTTTACCTGATAGATCAATAATATGGAAACTTATTCCAAAAAATGTTTTTTTAACAATAGATGTTAATCCAGCAGAGTTGTAATTACTTTGATGGAAGTTGAGGTAAATCTGAACCTAATTTAAATCTATAGAATCTTAATAAATAAGCCAATATTATAATTATTAAAATAATAGATATCCCAATCAAGAGTTTGTTGAGACTCCAGAAAGAAAATTCAAGACTATTTATCTGCCCTTGATGCAAATTCCAAATTATTATATTTTTTGTGATTTCTAAATTTGAATTATTTTTATCGGTAAGGATAGCTTTATTAGGGTGAATAATTTTGAAAATGAGTTCTAAATTATCAATGCCTTTAATAGAATTTAGATCCAAATCTAAACTGTAAAAGTATTTTTTAAAAAAAATGAAGTTTTTTTGAGTAGTATTAATTTCTATATTTGTTGATTCTCCCGCTAACTCTCCAGCTGTATTTTGAGTGGTTTTAAGAACTTGCTTTGTATCCTCTAAATTGAGATTTTTATGTTTCAAAGAAAAGGTTGATTCGTCTTGTTCAATTTCTGCGTCAGGAAAAATATCTTTCATCTTCTCTTCAAATTTTAATTGCCAAGGAAATTTATTTATGTATTTACTCTCTATCACTAAATTATTAGTTATTGAATCAAGTTCACTAAGATCAAGGGTATCCTCAATTTTTACGCAGCCACTTAAAAGTGGAATTAATAATAATATTATTAAAAAAATGATCAGTGAAAAGCCTTTCTGAAAGGGTTTAGTTTCACCAGTTGGCGTCTCAGTTACATTAATAAATTTTTTTTTCTTCAAAACTTCTCTTTTTTTGCGCAGTGAGTTAAGAGATTTTTTGTTGAGTGATGGATCGCTTTCAAACTGCACGTTCCAATTTTCTGGCTTTTTAATGTCAGGAGAGTCTATAACTTCCATCAAATATTTTGCATTTTCTCTCGTCTTATTATCGTAAGATTTTAGAAGTTCTTTACAAAACCTTTTAGCCTCCTCCCTTTTATTAATACCACATAGAGCAGTAATTAAGATTGTTCTTAAATTTACTCCCTCATTGCTTGTTAAAGGAAATGATTCGATTATGGGCAAAAGAAATTCAATGCAATAATGATACTCACCTTTAGCTAAAGCAAGCTCTACTTTTTCTAAAACTTGCTCATAAGTTTTCATGGGTTAGGCGACTATCATTGTACCTATTCCGGAATTTGTAAAAATCTCAAGAAGTAATGAATGTTGTATTCTTCCATCAATTATGTGCGCTGCTTTGACTCCTTGGGCTAAAGCTCTTATACAGCATTCTGTCTTTGGAATCATACCTTCAGTCACAATTTTTTTATCAATAAAATCCCTTGCCTCTTTGAGATTTGTTTTTTCAACAAGACTATTTTTGTTATCTTTTTCTTTTAAAATCCCTTGAGTATCAGTAAGAAGAATAAGTTTTTCTGCATTTATTGCAGCAGCAATTTCTCCAGCAACAAAATCTGCATTAATGTTATGGGAAATACCCTCCAAGGTTGATCCAATGCTAGAAATAATTGGTATGTATCCTTGAGAAATAAGAGGATCTAATATTTCAGGATTGATTTTTGTAACCTCTCCCACTAACCCATGGCTACCATCTCCCAGTTCTCTAGATTGAATTAAATTGCCATCAAGACCTGATATTCCGACAGCTAAGGATCCAGTTTTATTAATCCCTTTTACAATTTGTTTGTTAACTCTACCCATTAGAACCATTTCGACAATTTCCATTGTTTTTTGATCAGTAATTCTTAATCCATTTTCGAATTTAGGAGGAATTTCTAATTTCTTTAACCAATTATTAATCTCTGGTCCACCTCCATGAATTACTATCGGACAAACCCCAACTGTTGATAAAAGTGCTATGTCTCTAAAAAAAGCATTTTTTAAATTATCATTCTCCATAACAGAGCCACCATACTTGATAACAATTTTTCTACCTGAGAAACTTTGTATATATGGAAGTGCTTCGCTTAATATTGATACTCTTTGAGAATCATCCATTATTAAAATACATTAAAAATTGATTGAATTGAGAAATTAGGTTTTTACAAATATATCCCTATATTCAATAAAAGAGAATAAAATCAAATTCTTTATTATTATCATCGATAATAAATTCTGATTCAAGACCTTTGACGAAAAACCTGTTTAATCTTTCTTGTTTTTCAATCCATTTTTCTAGAGGGACAGCGTTTAATTCGAAACGCATTCTGAGACCATTTTTTTCTTCCTTTGTAATTTCTTCTATTTCTTTTAATTGAGGGGGGTTATCCTCGTCCCACAAATTTAAAGATTCTAATGACGATTCAAGATGAGCCTTTATCCCATACCTCCATCTTGTAACATCTTTAACTAATGCTGTTAGTTCTTTTGGTCTATTAAATTTATTTGTCGCAAAATTTGTCTTATCAAATAACTCTACAGGAGGTATTTCGGAAGTCTTTAAGCCTAAGCCAATTAGGAAAATAGGAACTCCATAAAAAAAAGTAGGTACACTTAAATTCACGGAGTCTGTAAAATAAGCAGTCATTCCAACAAAAGCTAATATACCCCCAGCTGTTACGATTAAGTTTCCAGGCGATAAGTATTTCTTCATTTTGATTTAGTAGAATGAGTTTTGAGTGGGCTAACAAGTATTATGCAAGATCCTAATACTGCAAATCAAGGAGATTTAATTTTTAAACTTGATCAAGATAGAGCATGGTTATTAGAAAATCTTGATAAGGGTAAATGGCTAGAAATCAGAAGCGAACTTGCTGCGCTTGAAAGAAAAATAAGCAAATTAATTATAAGTGTTCAAGAAAATAATGTTGATATTTGATTTAAAAAGGTATTTCATCCACTTCAGGGACTAAAGGTGAACTATCCCAACTAGATTTTTCGGCGGTTTCTCTATTTTCAAATGACTCATTATTTTCTTTTTGATCAGACTTAATAACATCAACTGGAGATATTTGATGAATTTTTGAAGCTGTTAGTTCTGGTTGTTTTTCTTTCGTTCCGTCTTTTCTAGTGACAGAATTCATCTTTAGACGTCCCTCAATAACAATATTTTGCCCCTCCTTTAGTTCATCTACCATTTCTTGGGCAATATTTCCCCATCCTATGATCTTGAGATCTCTGGTTGGATCTTCACTACGTAATCCTTTAAAATTAACAATCATTTCTGCAATTGGAGTTTGGTTTTCTTTGGTATACCTCATTTGGGGAGCGCTATTAATGACCGCCTGAATTAAACAATGATTCATTACTTACTATTTAATTAAAGACATACTGATGCAGAATCAAGGAAATTGCTATAAAAATGTTTGGATCCTATCAGGAACTTCGGATGGACCTGTAATAGCTAATAGGCTTCTTGAACTTAATTATTCAGTCTTTGCAAGTGTTTTAACTTATAAAGCAGGGCAAGCTTATACTGAAAATCCAAAGTTACATATCATTACGGGGAAATTAAATAATAAAGATCAAATAATTAATTTCATAAATAAAAATAAAATCACATGCGTTGTCGATGCTACTCATCCGTTTGCCGTAATAATTTCTAAAAATCTTAATAATGCATGTAAAGAAATTAATACACCTCTTTTACTATTTGAGAGGCAATCTCTAATAAATAACACTAATAATTTTTTTTATATTGATCATTTAAAGGATATAAATAATGTTGATATGGAAAATAAGAATATTCTTCTTGCAATAGGATCAAGATTCCTTAACGATACAGCTAGTTATTATATAAATTGTAAAGCAAATGTATTTACAAGGGTACTTCCAACTTATGAGAGCATAACTAAAGCTTTTGGATCATGTATTAAAAATTCAAACATAGCGATACTTGAACCGAGTAAAAATAATAAAAGCATTTTAGAAAAAAAACTTTGTGATTTTTGGGAGATAGATTATGTTCTATGCAGAGAATCTGGAAGTTATTCTCAGAAAAACTGGGAGAGTATAGTTTCTGGAAGTAAAATGAAGTTATTTTTGGTTAAAAGGCCGAAAGTTAAAAATGAATATTCTTACTCTTTTGATCAATATCACAATTTGATAAATCACATAATAAAAAAATATTGATGTTTAATTCATTATGGAAGTATTAGTTATGATCACAACTGAATCAAATAACGCAAATGCTTTGCGAATGGCTAAATTACTAATACAAAATAAACTTGCAGCTTGTGTTTCTATAAAGCAAATTTTTTCAATTTATAAGTGGGATGATGATATTGAAGAAACTAAAGAGTTTGAAATCACAATAAAAAGTAAACTAGAATTTAAAGATTGTTTAATTGATTTCGTAAATAAAAATTCCACATATGATGTCCCTCAGATTATTTACAAAAAATACCATGCTGAGATGAAATATTATGATTGGTTGAATAAGACTATTTGATTAATCTATTTTATTAACTCTTTAAGATCAATATCCGATCTAGATCCTAATTGCGTAATTATTTGCCCCGCACAAATTGAAGCTATCTCTCCGCATTTTTTGAGGGAAAAATTGTTTATTAATCCATGGATAAATCCTCCCGCATAGATATCTCCTGCTCCTGTAGAGTCAATAATCTTGCCGTTTGTTATTGACTCAATTATTTCAACATTGTTTTTGTTAACTATGAGAGAACCATTGCTTCCAAGAGTTACTATGACTAATTCACATAAGGAAGATAGGTCTTCTTGGCAGCTTGATAATTTATCATTTTTAAATAGACTTAAGACCTCGGATTCATTACAAAAAACAATATCTACGTATTCATAAATTAATTCTAAGAAACTCTCACGATGTCTATCTACACAAAATGAATCAGACAAAGAAAGGATTATTTTTGTATTAGATTGTTTTGCAATTTGGGCGGCTTTAATAAAAGCTTTTTTAGCTAATTCGCTGTCCCATAAATATCCTTCTAAATATAAGTATTTACTTTCCTTAATTACAGTAAAGTCAATATCTTTTGGTTCAAACTCTACAGATGCTCCTAGGTAAGTGCACATAGTTCTTTGGGCATCAGGTGTAACCAAAATGATTGAATGAGCTGTTGGAGCACCTTCAATAGTTGGTGGAGTAATAAATATAGTCTTACTTTTTTTTATATCGTCCGAAAAGAAATCCCCAAATTGATCATTTTTCACTCTCCCTATAAACTGCACATGATTACCTAATTCTGCCAAAGAAACAACGGTATTTGCTGAGGATCCACCTGAAATTTGTTTGATAACTTTGCAATTTTCTAACAATCTCTGAGATTCATCAGAATTTATTAGATTCATTGATCCTTTATCTAGATTATTTATCTCAAGAAACTCATCTTCAATATTTACAATAATATCAACTATTGCGTTGCCCAGACCAATGAGATCAACTTTTTTATGTTCAAAATGTCTAAAGGATTCCTTCATTGATTTGGAACAAAATTACCTTAGCAGTGCTCTTTTAGGACCATGTATTGGGTCTTCAATTACTATGGTTTGATCTCTATTCGCCCCCAACGAGACAATGGCAATTGGAACCTCCATTAATTCAGCTAAAAATCTGAGATAATTCATAGCATTTTCTGGGAGATCAGATAGTTTTCTGCAATCTGCAGTTGAACATTGCCAACCTTTTAATTTTTTGAAGATTGGCTTACATTTTTTTAAATCATCTGAATTTGTAGGAAAGTAGTCTATTTCCTCTCCATCGAGATCATATGCAATGCAAACTTGAATCTCATCTAATTCATCTAACACATCAAGTTTCGTAACGGCTAAACAATCAAGACCATTCACAGATACAGCATATTTACCAATAACTCCATCAAACCACCCACATCTTCTCCTTCTCCCAGTAGTGGTTCCAAATTCACTGCCTCTATCACAGAGTTGATCATTAATACTGCCTTGTAATTCAGTTGGGAATGGCCCTTCACCTACTCTTGTGGTATAAGCTTTTGCGACACCTATGACTCTATCAATTAAAGTTGGACCTACTCCAGCCCCAATACACGCCCCTCCTGATATAGGGTTTGATGAGGTAACAAAAGGATAAGTCCCATGATCCAAGTCAAGTAGAGTCCCTTGAGCACCTTCGAAAAGAATATTCTTCTTGTTTTTTGAGGCTGCATGGATAGTCCTAGTACAGTCAACAACATGCTTTGATAATCTTTCCCCATAGTCAAGATATTCTTCAACAATATCTTCTAATTTAAGTGGTTTAATGCCATAGATTTTTTCTAGTAGACCGTTTTTTTCTCTTAATGGAATTTCGATCACATCACTTAGCCTTTCCTTATTGAGCAAGTCTCTTATCCTAATGCCATTTCTTTGTGATTTATCCGCATAAGTTGGGCCAATACCACGACCTGTTGTCCCTATTTTGTTTGAACCTCTATCAGCCTCCATCGCTTCATCTAATATTCGGTGGTAGGGCATTGTTACATGTGATGTTGATGAAATTTTTAATCCTGAGATATCAATTCCATTATCAATTAACATATCAATTTCTTTAAGCAAGATTTTTGGATCTACAACAGTTCCTGAACCAATTAGACAAGAAGTATTTTTATAAAGTATCCCTGAGGGAATTAAATGTAATTTTAAGACTTTATCATCTACGACTATAGTATGACCTGCATTTACTCCCCCTTGATAGCGAACGACAACATCTGCCGAACGACTAAGTAAATCAGTTATTTTACCTTTTCCTTCGTCACCCCATTGGGCTCCGATTACAACAACATTGGCCAATTTTAGAAGAGCATTATTTTGTGCGAATATTTAATATATTCAAAAATCTTGGTTTACTTTTAAAAAGTAAATGAATTGTATCAACTTTCTCTTAGAACCATTTTTTCAGCAAGAGAAAATTCTTTGGTTAAACGCTCTTTAAGTTTATCTGGCAAAGGTCTACTTGCAAAGTTTTTGTAATGACCTGCCATAGCATTTAATGCTGTTTGCATGGTGGTAAATGATTGTGTTTTATTCACCATCCCTCTATTTCTGTATCTGGAAATATAGTCAGTTATAAGTGTAAGAGCCTCACTTCTTACTTCATCTTTTTTTGGAGAATCTTTTGGAGTATCAACAGCTGTTTGTAATGTTTTGACAACTGAAATTGTATCTTTTGTGTAGTCACCTGTCATAGAGGTTTTTACAGCTATAGAAGGTGCACTAAATAGTGTAAAAACAATAATTAAGGATATTGAAAAAGATATAGCTTTGAAGAGATTTTTTAAAAATAATTTTGATGTCCATTTCAGTAACATAACCTAGCTCCCAAAAAAAAATAAGCCTTAAGAATTCTTATTGTACATTATTTCTGATTCGGAAATAAATGTTTCCAACAATTTATCAGTACTAATTTTAAACTTAGTATTATTTGTTCTAGATATAAGTTCTACTTCTTTGTTAACTGCATCTCTGCCAATAATTATCTGAAAAGGAATACCAATTAATTCCGCATCTTTAAATTTCACTCCAGCCCTATCGTTTCTGTCATCAAGAAGGACATCAATTTTATTAATTAAAAAGTTGTTATAGATTTGTTCAGTAAGTTCACTTTGAAAAGGATCTTTTAGGTTTGTGGGAATAATAATAACTTCAAAAGGAGAAATCTGGATAGGCCAACAAATCCCCCTTTGATCATGATTCTGTTCGATAGCAGCTTGAGCTATTCTTGTCACTCCTATTCCATAACAACCCATCCATAAATTTTTTAAATGACCATTCTTATCAGAGAACTTTGCATTTAATTTTTCACTATATTTTTGACCTAGTTGGAAAATATGTCCAATCTCGATACCTTTTTTCTCTTTAAGTTCCTCATCACTAGCAGTACTTACTTTATCTCCTTTTTTGGCATTCCTGATATCCCCAATTAGATAGTCTTTCGAAGTAAAAGAAAATTCTTGAAAAACTTTGTGGAAATTAACTTGATTCCCACCACTTATGAACTTTGAAAGCTCACTTGCAGAAGGGTCAATTATTCTTATCCATTTTTTATCCCAATTAGAACTAGCTTTAATAGTTCTATTATCTAAATCTGGTCCGATAAAACCTAAAGGAAAATCAACTAGATTTTTTTCGATAGTATTTTTGTCTTCAATTTTTTTAAGATTAATAAGATTGAAATTATGAAGTTTATTGATTAAGTTAAAAAGCTTTACTTCATTAATATGTTGATCGCCTCTTATACATGCAAGAATTGGGACCTCAAATTCACCTTCGAACTGTGCAAGGAATATTACTACTTTAATAATCTGACTAGGGTCTAAATTATTGTTATCGCAAACTTCTTGGATTGTTTTTTGATGAGGTGTTTCCAACCACTCTGCAATATTATCTTTTAGTGGAATAGGTTGAGAAGGTAGAGAAACAGCTTTTTCAATATTTGCAGCATAAGACCCACTTTGAGTAAACAAAATGGAATCTTCCCCAGCATCAGCAGTGACCATAAATTCTTTAGATGAAGCACCTCCAATTGCTCCACTATCAGCTTCAACCCCTACAGTCTCAAGCCCACAAGATTTAAAAATATTTTCATAGGCATTGCCCACCTTTTCATAAAATGAAGCCAGATCGTTTTCTGAAGAGTGAAAAGAATAACCATCTTTCATTATAAATTCTCTACTTCTCATCAATCCAAACCTTGGCCTTATTTCATCTCTAAATTTTGTCTGAATTTGATAAAAACATTGAGGTAATTGCTTATAGGAGTTGATGGTCTCTGATGCAATAAACGTGATCACCTCTTCGTGAGTTGGGGCTAAACCAAATTCTTTACCTTGTCTGTCTTTGAGATTAAACATTATGCCTTCCCCTGCAGTATATCCTTCCCATCGTTCACTTTTTCTCCATAAATCTGCAGGATGAAGTTGGGGCAATAGTAATTTTGTACAGCCAATACTGTTAAGTTCTCTATCTATTATTGCGGATATTTTTTCAATAACTCTAAGCATTATTGGCATGTATGCATAAATACCGCTGTTAATTCTGCGAATATACCCAGCTTTTAAAAGTAATTGATGTGAAATGATCTCAGCTTCAGAAGGTGTGTCACGAAGTGTCCCCAGAGGAAATGAGGTTGTCACGCGCATACAAAAAAAATCCTAAATAATATTCAATTTTATCAATTAAGATGAAAAAATAATTTAAAGTGTCTTGAGTCCCTCAACGCGGCTAGTCTAAAAATATTGTTTCTGCTAACTTCTTCAGTAATGAAGTTCAAACTCTTTTAAAAGTTCATTATCACTAAAGCATATTTCTTAAGTTCATGGAAAATATAGATTCCAATATTTCTAGCGAAGAGGAATTAGTAAATATTGATGAAGTTCAAAAATTCCTAAACAGATCAAGAGCTTCTGTCTATAGGTATACAAATACAGATTTAAGAAATCTAAACCCTAGTTTTAATCCAAGAAAATTAAATCCCGAATTTAGAACTGATCAAAAAGATCCTTTAAAGTTTCATCCTAATGAAGTAGCAAGATTTGCAAAAGATATTTTAAGAATTAAGGAGGTAACTGTAGAGGTCTTTAATACACCTTCCTCCGCTGCTCAAAATATATTGGCGCAAATATTAGAGGAACTAAAATCTATCAGGTCTTTGCTAGAAAAAGAGTAATTAAAAAGTTACTAATCAATGTTTTGATTTATTGACATTTTGAATGTAAGATAATGATGTTTAATTATCTCCTTAATCTTTACCAATTAAGAGTTCTTGAGTTACACGAAATCAAAGCAGTTTATTCAAAGTAAATCAAGCGAAGAATCTTCCCATGGTTCTGCTCCAAGTGATTTTGAAAGAGATGATGATGACCCCTTAAGTATAAGGAGTTTATCAATAACATCTTTAGGTATTATTTTTGCCTTTTTGACAATTTTTTTACCTTCAATAAGCATTTTAATTGGAAGACCTCCATCTCAAGGAAACGAGATAATTCATAATCACGATTTTAAAAAAGATGGACCTTAGTTCAATACCTCCATCTCCAATGAAGGGAATAGTAAATATTGTTGTTGAAATACCTGCAGGGAGTAGGAATAAATATGAATATTGCTCTGATGCAGGAATAATGGCCTTAGACAGAGTATTGCATTCTTCAGTAAGGTACCCTTTTGATTATGGTTTTATCCCAAATACCCTCGCTGATGATGGTGCTCCTCTTGATGCAATGGTAATAATGGATGAGCCTACTTTTGCTGGCTGTTTAATAAAAGCTAGACCTATTGGAGTTTTGGATATGCATGATTGTGGTGCATATGATGGAAAACTTTTATGTGTGCCTATAGCTAACCCTAGGCAGGATAATATAGTTAGTATTAATCAAATTGCTCCTAATCAGCTTGAGGATGTTGCTGAATTTTTTAGAACAAGTAAAGGACTGGATGGAAGAACAGTTCAAATTGACGGTTGGAGGGATTTTCAGGTTGTTGAAAATTTATTGAAAAGTTGTATACCCCTAAAAAAGAAAAACTTTAAAGTACTTAAGAAATCAAAAATTAGTTAATTAAATTGAAAAAAATAATTTTTTATAGTTATTTAAAATGCTCTACTTGCAGAAAAGCTGAAAAATGGCTTAAAAGCAAAGATTTCGAATTCCAATTAATTGATATTGTAAAAGAACCACCAGTTGTTAAATTTTTAAAGCTAGCTTTAAAACAATACTCTGATGACAAGAAAAAGATTTTTAATACCAGAGGTAAAGCTTTTAAAACTCTCAATCTTGATATTGATAGTTTATCAAGAGAAGAAATTATTCAACTTCTTTTAAGTGATGGCAAATTAATAAAAAGACCATTTTTGATTTGCGAAGAGAAGAAAGTAATATTAGGTTTTAACGAAATTCAATATGCCAAACAATTTATATAAGTTTAAAAAATCAAGACTGTATTAATTTCATGCCTGCTTCAGTAAAAAGTTTTTTAAAAGAATGGGGCCTCCTCTTTCTACTAACTTTTTTTGTTTCTTCTTGTAGATCATTTTTAGCAGAACCACGTTATATTCCCTCTGGTTCAATGCTCCCAGAATTGCAAATAAACGATAGGTTAATTATTGAAAAATTTTCGCTAAGAAACTCTTTACCAAAAAGAGGAGATATTGTTGTTTTTAACTCACCTTACTCCTTTGACGAAAAATTAATTTCATCAAGATCTAAGCCGTTACCAAAAAAAAGATATTGTTTTTTTATGAGTTTTCCTCCAATGTCGTTTATTCCTGGTTTGAGGGATCAAGCTTGCGATGCTTATATTAAAAGAGTGGTGGCACTTCCAGGGGAAATTGTTAGTGTTAACTCTAAGGGTGAATTAATTATAAATAATAAATTAATTCCTGAACCCTATGTCTCTTATAGGTGCTCATTATCCCTATTTAATAATTGTGGTAAATTTGAAAACATAAAAGTGCCAGAAGATCATTTTTTAGTTTTAGGTGATAATAGGGCAAATAGCTGGGATGGAAGATATTGGCCTGGAAGTAAATTTCTTCATAAAAAGGAGATAATTGGTAAAGCATATTTCAGATTTTGGCCCCTTAGTCAAGTTGGCTTTTTCAGTAAATGAAGCCTTTTCTCAGCCTCTGATTTTATCAAAATAAATTTTTAACAAGGCTTAATTTAAAGTGCTCCTGAAGCAGTTGAATCAAGTATTCCCCCTAGGTGTGTTGTAATGTTAAGAGCGCTAATCACAGGGGGCTTATTCGGATCATTAAAAAGATCAATTATAGTTATGCCGCCATTACCCTGTTTTATCATCCAAATATTTGAAAAATTAATCCCAAGGGTATTACAAATTAGAGTTTTATTGACTGCATCATGAGCAACAATGAGGGTTTGATCATTATCTTTTTGAGATAAACAAATTTTGTCAAAAGCTTCTACTGACCTTTCTGATACATCTTTTATAGATTCACCTTCGGGCATTATTACTTCTTCTGGTTTTTCATGCCAATTTTTTAGTAAATCAGGCCACTCTTCTCTAATTTCTGTTTCTAATTTGCCCTCCCATAATCCGTGACTGATTTCTACGAGTGAATCTATTCTTTCTATTTTTAAATCTTTGTTATTTTGAAGGATTATTTGTGCAGTCTCATAAGGCCTATGCATTGAACTTGAAAATGCCTTATTAAAAGAAATATTTCTCAAATATTCAAAAGTCTTTCTAGCTTGATCTTTTCCGTTTTCATTTAAAGGGATATCAATTTGGCCTTGAAATCTACCTTCTTTGTTCCAGTTAGTTTCACCATGCCTTATTAGAAATATTCTGGAATCTCCAATTTTATTTGGAATATCTTTATTTAGATGGGAAGTTTGATTTAAGCATTCAATTTGAGTCTTAAAAGAGTTATCTTTCTTTGAAATTTTGAGTATAGAGAAGGAAGCATTTTCTAATCTTATTTTTCTAAAACCTTGCTTAGGCTTTCCTAATAACAAGAGTATTAAACATCTGAGAATTGCATTATGTCCAACAACTAAAATATTTATATCATCTTTTTCTTGATAAATTTTTAAAATATCTTCTACAAAATTTGTTGCTTGAAAAAATAACTCTTGAATTGGTTTATAAGCTTTATTGTCATTTCTTTTTAAGATAAGATTTTCTGGATCATTTTTCCATATAGGGTAAATTTCTGGAAATTTCTTTTTTATTTCATCAATTTTTAGACCAGACCATTCACTAAGATCTACCTCTAGCAAATTATCGTCGAATACAATATTTTGTTCTTTTTTGAAGGTCTTTTTAATTGTTTTTGCAGTCTCTGCCGCTCTCACAAGTGGGGAGGAATAGATTTTATCGAATTTTATTTTTGATAATGCTTTTCCTGCTTTTCGGGCTTGTTCGTATCCTTCATCGGTTAATAATGAATCGTCTGTTCTTCCTTGAATTAATCCTTTTGCATTGAAACTGCTTAGTCCGTGCCTAACTAAAACTAATCTTATAGCCATTATATAAATTTGAAAATTAAGATAATTTAATCATCTCATGGCGTGATTAAAATAGATACATAAATACAACGAAATTCAATGATAACTAACTATAGTTTTCAAGAATATAATAAGTTATGATCTTTAAAAATAGTTCTAAGTCAAAACTCACTTTAGCTTTTATTTCTATTGTCATAACTTTTTTTGTATGGCAACAAGGCTTAAGAGAAAGTTTAAATAGACCATCTGTTTCATTTGATATTAGTCAAAAAGAGCAAGAAATTGCTGAATTATCTGTCCAATCAATACCCGAAAATCTTAAAAAATTTTTTATCATTAATGATCCTGTTGATCAAATAAATAAATCACTCTCTGATGTCTCATTTGAAGAGCTAACAGAAAGAAATAAATTAATTCGAATAATCACTTCAGAATCAAATGATTCTTTAATTTATAAAAATATATCCAAAGATTTCAAAGATAAAAACTTTAAATTTCTGATTGATGAGATAGAAAAAAAATCTAATAACAATTCATATAAATCAAATTCTGATAAATTTGCTTTATTCAAAGGTGATAGATTTTTATATCACCTTTTAAGCAGGAAATTTGATTTTGACGATAGTGCATTAATAACAAAATCATTTTCAAGAAAAATGTTTTTTAAACTATTAGCGATAAGACTAATTCCACTTTTAACAATATTTATTGGCTCTATTCTGGCTTTAAAAATATTGTGGAAAACCATATCTTTGAAAAAGTTTGGTTGGAAAGAAATTAAATCCTTAGATTTAGAATTAATTGATATGGTTTTATTAATTGCAGGTGGATTTGTTGTTTTAGGAGAAGTGGTATCACCTTTATTTTCTATCAGTTTGGTTGAACTTTTTTCTAAAAATATTTCTTATGAATTGTCTCAATCTTTAAAAATTTTCTTTGGATATCTTTTTATGGCTATTCCGCCATTATGGATAGTTTTTTATCAAATTAAATCCTTAAATGGTGAATTTACTTTTAAAAAGGATTATTTACAGTTCAATTTCTTGCCAATAAAATATGCAATTATTCAGGGAATTAAAGGTTGGTTAACAATTGTTCCTTTTGTTTTATTGATCTCTCTAATTATGAATAGTCTGATCGATAATCAGAATGGTAGTAACCCCTTGCTGGAAATTGTTCTTAATAATAATAATTACTTATCATTTTTTCTATTATTTGTAACAACAACTCTATTAGCTCCTCTATTTGAAGAGATTATATTTCGAGGTATTTTACTGCCAACTCTTTCAAGAGATTTTGGAGCAATTTCGGGTATCATAGTTTCAGCTTTTATCTTCGCATTAGCTCATTTAAGTTTGGGAGAAATGCCGCCATTATTTGTTCTAGGGATTGGATTAGCAATTACAAGAATTGCTTCAGGGAGTTTGTTTTCCTCAGTTATTATGCATTCTTTATGGAATGGATTGACTTTCTTAAATTTGTTCCTATTGAGGACATAAAGAATTTAATTTTTACTTGCGAATCAAACAAAAAGATGTTTATTTAAAAAATAACACTTCTTTTATTTAAAAAATAAATCATAGATGAAACCTTATGGGAATCAACTTAATTTAAAAAAAAAAGTTTCATATGAAAGTAAAAAAAACTCTGGAAAAATATCTTTAATTAATGTCAAATTAATACATCAAATTTTCGACACCATTAATATCTCTCTTTTGGTATTAATTTTCACCTTGTTTTTCTTGTCTTTTAATAGTCAAAGAAAATGGTCAAATACATATAAAAACTTATCTAAAACAAGAGCTATCAATAATAATCTTATTGATTATATTTCCAAAATTGAGGAATTTTATATTAGTGAACTTGAGTCTATTAATACTTATACAAAAACTAAACCTGAAGATTTAATCTATCTAGATAAACTTCCAGAAAAAAAAGAAAGTTTATTTAAGAAAAATTTAAGTAGTTTCATTGAAGGTTTTGTAGATAGCAAATATCAAAGGGGATATTGATGAAAAAAAACAAAAAAATTGTTCGTCTAATACCACTAGATCAAAGAAGATTTAAATTTCTCTATGTTTTTAGTTTGCTACTAATATTTTGTTTATTTGGTAGGTTAGTTAAATTGCAAGTCTTTAACGCATCTGATTTGCAAAGGAAAGCTAGATTAATACAGTCTTCTAAAATTAACGCCTTAAAAAAAAGGAGATCAATTGTTGATAGAAATAATAGACTAATTGCTTACGATAAACCTCTCTACAAATTATGGGCCCATCCACAATATTTTAATTTTCCAGGTGATTCAATTAATAGAGTTCGAAGTATCGAAGAAGTTACTGAAAAATTGTCTCCTATCCTGGATATAGATGGTGAAATACTATTAAGTAAATTTAATAATAAAATCAGTGGTATCAGGCTTTTGGATAAGATTTCTGAGGAAAAAGCAGAAAAGATTAAGAACCTCCAAATAAGCGGAATTGATTTGTTTAAATATTCGCAGAGATATTATCCCCAAGGAGAGCTTTACTCTAATCTTGTAGGTTTTGTTAATGATGAGAATAAAGGTTCAGCAGGTTTAGAGCTCCATTTAGATAATCAAATGAAAGTTTTTAATAAAAGTAATTTAATAAAAAGAGGAGGAGATGGAACTCCTCTACCGGATAGTTCGGCTCCAGGTGATTTTATTTATGATTACAAAAGTTTAGGACTAACTATAGACTCAAAATTACAGAAAGCGTCATTCAATGCAATATCAAAGCAAGTAAGCGAATGGAAAGCAAAGAAGGGATTTGCAATAGTTATGGATGTTAATGATGGTGGGATCCTCTCCTTGGTTACAGTCCCTTCATATGATCCAAATAAATTTTGGCAGTATGATTCTGAACTCTTTAGGGGTTGGTATTCTCAAGATTTATTTGAGCCTGGTTCAACTTTTAAACCTATTAATCTTGCCTTAGCGTTAGAAGAAAAAGTAATCCAGAAAGATGGATTAGTTGAAGATATTGGAAAGATTAAGGTTGGAGGATGGACACTTTCAAATTGGAATAAAAAAGGTAATGGATACATTGACTATCCAAAAGTATTGCAGGTTTCAAGTAATGTTGGGATGGTAAAAATAATGCAAAATTTAGACCCCACAATTTATTGGGATTGGCTACAAAATTTAGGAATAAATAAAAATTTAGAGACTGACTTATTTGAATCAACTGCTGGCCAACTAAAGAGAAAAGATTTATTTGTAAATCAATCAATTGAACCTGCCGTAACTTCTTTTGGTAAAGGGTTCTCAATCTCGCTCCTTAAATTGGTTCAACTTCATGCGGCTATAGCAAACGGGGGTTTTGAAGTGACTCCACATGTAACCTCAACTTTCAAAGAAAGAGTTAATAAAAATCCAAAAAAACAATTTTTTTCACACGAAGTCTCTAAAACTGTTCTTGAATGGATGGAGAGTGTAGTTGAAAAAGGTAGTGGATCTGGAGTAAAAATCGAGGGTTATAGGATAGCGGGGAAAACGGGCACTTCCCAAAAAGCTTTAAATGGTTCATATACAAGTAAAAAAGTTTGCAGTTTTGTAGCGACCTTGCCAGTTAATGATCCGAAATATGCTGTCCTTGTAGTCGTTGATGAGCCATCAAAATCTTATGCATATGGCTCAACTGTTGCTGTACCAGTTGTTAAAGAAATTATCGAGAGTTTGATAGTAATTGAAAAAATACCTCCCAAGATTAAAGATCATGGAATGATTGTTAAAAAACCCTAAAATTTTCCAATTTTATAAATATTTAGTTCATTATCTGATGATTTCATCAAGAATAAAAGCTAATTTATATATATATATGATTATCTAGATATGAAATCAATTTTAGAACAATTGTCATCAATGACCGTTGTTGTTGCTGATACTGGAGATTTAGATTCGATAAAAAAATTTCAACCAAGGGACGCCACTACCAATCCATCGCTAATACTTGCTGCTGCTAAGAACCCTGATTATGTGAAATTAATTGATAAAGCTTTAGAAAGTTCAGAAAATGCATTGCCCCAAGGATTCTCCGAAATTGAATTAATTAAAGAAACTGTTGACCAAGTTTCAGTATTTTTTGGAAAAGAAATATTGAAAATTATTTCAGGGCGCGTATCTACAGAAGTTGATGCAAGACTAAGCTTTGACACTAAAGCTACTGTAGAAAAAGCGAGAAAATTGATCAATCTTTACAAAAATTTTGGAATTGAAAAGGAAAGGATTCTGATTAAGATTGCTGCAACTTGGGAGGGAATTAAGGCAGCTGAAATTTTGGAAAAAGAGGGTATTAGGTGCAATTTAACTTTACTTTTTAACTTCTGCCAAGCGGTAACTTGTGCTAATGCAAAGATAACTCTAATTTCTCCGTTCGTTGGCCGTATATTGGATTGGCATAAAGCAAAAACTGGTCAAACTAGTTTTGTTGGTACTGAAGATCCTGGTGTTATTTCGGTTACACAAATATATAAGTACTTTAAAGAAAAGGGATTCAAGACAGAAGTAATGGGAGCAAGTTTTAGAAATCTTGATGAAATAAAAGAATTAGCAGGTTGCGATCTTTTAACAATTGCACCAAAATTTCTTGAGGAACTGAAAAAAGAAAAAGGAAAGTTAGTTAGAAAATTAGATCTAAGTACCCAAATAAATGACTCTACTGACTACGTATTTGAAGAAAAAGATTTCAGATTAAGCATGTTAGAAGATCAAATGGCAAGTGAAAAGCTTAGTGAAGGTATCACAGGATTCAGCAAGGCTATAGAAGAATTGGAAGAGCTGCTACTTAAAAGATTTTCAGAAATTAAAAATCATAAATTGATTTCTGCTAATTAAATTTAAGTTTGAATTGAAAAAGAATTAAGCCCCACTTTTTGTTATTAGTCTTCTGATAACTCTTTTTGCAATATCTTCGTAACTCATTTCTCCTGATAATATTTGAGCAATACGTTTAGGTGCTGTTTTTCTTTTGACACCTAATTGGTATCCAGTTCTAGGAAATCTATAAAATACCTGAGCTATTCTCCTACCCCAAGCCATTGATTTCCCCCAAATGTCGTTAATTTTTTTCGTATAAAAATTTAAATTATCTATTTTTCCTGTTAAACACTGATCTATATATTCTGCAGCATAAAAACTGCTAATTAAAGATGGTCTAATTCCTTCAGCTAAAAATGGATCACATAGAGATGCTGCATCACCAACCGCTAAAACTTTTTCACCATTAATTGAGTGGAAGCCATTCCATATTCTCAATTTCTTACTAATTGTTTTATAAGGAAAATTATCAAAACCGAAGCTTCTGATAACTTGTTTATTTATAGCCTGATTTTCTAATAGACCATTATTTATAAAAGTACCTAAACCAATATTTAGGCTTTCTCTTAGGGGGAACGCCCATGCAAAACCATATTTTATAAATCCAAACTCAAATCTAACTGCATCTCTGGGTATTTCCCCTAACCCTTTTAATCTTAATGAGATTGTGTTGGCAAATTTCGGTTTTTTTGGCCCTAAATTGAAATAACTCGCCCATTTCGATTGGGACCCATCTGCTATTACAAGAAATTCTGTAATATATTTTATTTTGTTACTGCAAGTAATTTCCCATTTATCATTTTTTTTTATGATTTTTTCTATCAATAATGGCCTTATTATCTGAGCTCCATTACTCAAGGATTCATCAAGTAATAGTTGATCTAGTTTTTCTCTTTTTACAATCCAAAATGGGGATTCACCAGTCAGATCAGCAGTTACATTATCTGCAGCCTTCCATCTGAATTCAACATTCTTAATTTTTGATTCTATGCAATCTTCTATATCTAAATGAAGAAATCTTTGCATTGAAGATGCCATCCCACCAGCACATGGTTTGTGATCTTGGAATTTTTCTTTCTCAATAATTAAAACTGAATATCCTTTCTTTGATAGGTTAAGAGCAGTGGAAGATCCTGATAAACCTCCACCAATTATTACAACGTCAAATCCTATCAAACTTTTAGAATTTCCTTCTCTTTCTCAGACAATTTGGTTTCTATTAAAGCAATGAATTTATCAGTAATTTTCTGAATTTCAGATTGATTATCTCTCGATTCGTCAATAGAAATAAGGCCATCTTTTTCGTCTTTTTTTTCTTTATCAACAGCATCTCTTCTAATATTTCTCAAAGCTACTTTTCCTTCCTCTGCATATTTAGAGGCTAATTTACAAAATTCTTTTCTTCTTTCTTCCGTTAAAGGAGGAACATTTATTCTTATTACTTTCCCGTCATTATTTGGAGTAATTCCTAAATCACTCATAGAAATAGATTTCTCTATAGCTTGTAAACATGAAATATCGAAAGGTTGAATTGAAATTGTTTGCGAATCAACAGTGCTTATTGTGGCAAGCGATTTGATTGGAGTTTCTGCCCCGTAGTACTCAACACTTACTCTGTCTAACAAGGAAGCATTAGCTCTGCCTGTTCTAATTGTATTAAAGTTTCTTTGTGTGGCTTCAATACTTTTATTCATATTTTCTTGAATTTCTTTTTCTTTCATAATTAAATAAATTAAATGATCTCTAACTAATTAGAGAGCCTATTGGCTCACCAGCAACAGCTTTAGAAATGTTCCCTTTTTTGAATATATCAAAAACCATAATAGGTATATTATTATCTTTGCAAAGTGCAATCGCAGTACTGTCCATTACTGCAATTTCATCACTAAGAACTTGTTGATAACTGAGAGAGGAATATTTTTTTGCATCTTTAAATTGATTTGGATCACGATCGTATACTCCATCAACTTTAGTTGCCTTCATAACAACTTCAGCGTTTATTTCTGCTGCCCTCAAGGCTGCCGTAGTATCAGTTGTAAAAAATGGATTTCCGCATCCACCTCCGAAAACTACAACTCTACCTTTTTCTAAGTGCCTCATGGCTCTTCTTCTGATGTAGGGTTCGGCAATTTCCTGCATTTCGATTGCTGTTTGCACTCTAGTTGCAACTCCTACTCTTTCAAGACCATCTTGAAGTGAAATTGCATTCATTACTGTTGCGAGCATCCCTACATAATCAGCCGTTGCGCGATCCATTCCGTCTGCAGATCCTTTAAGCCCTCTAAAAATATTTCCACCGCCAACAACTATTGCAAGTTGTACATTATTTTCGACTACTTTTGAAACATCCTCTGCAATTGACTGAACTATAGCAGGATCAATACCATAAGGTTTTTCACCCATTAGTGCTTCACCACTAAGTTTTAAAAGAACTCTTTTGTAAGTCATTCAATAATTGTACTTTTAAGACCTTAGCAAGTAAATGCACCAAATTTATTTTTTGTTCAGATATTGCTTGCGTCTTTAAACATTTCTAAACCTGCTTGAAGAAATTTTAAATAATAATTTACTTCAACTAAAATTCAACACACTTTTGTGCTTTTATTCCTTGTTCTTTAAATGGATGTCTTATAAGTTTCATTTCTGTAACTAGATCAGCATAATTGATAATTGAATCAGATGCTCCCCTTCCAGTTAAAACAATATGATTTTTTCTATTATTTAAGCTTTTTAAAAAAGTGATTATTTCTTCGGGTGCAAGATAACCAAGTTTTGTCGCAATATTAATTTCATCAAGAATAATAAGTTTAAAAGATTCGTTTTGTATGTATTTTTTGGCTAGTTGCCAAGCCTCTTGAACTAATTTTTCATCTCTTATTCTGTCTTGTGTTTCCCAAGTAAATCCCTCTCCTAATGAATGCCAAGATATATTTGAAGACAAGTTTTTAAGTGCTTTTTCTTCTCCAGTGGTCCAGCCTCCTTTGATAAATTGAATTATTGCTACCTTATATCCATGCCCTATCGTCCTTAAAGCCATACCTAAAGATGCAGTTGTCTTGCCCTTGCCATTTCCTGTGAAAACAATCAATAATCCTTTTTTTGTTTTTCGAATTTGCAGTCTTTCGGCCTGAATATCTTTTCTTTGCTGCATTCTTTTTTTATATGAGCTCTCATCGATATCACGTGATAATTTACCTCCCATTCCAAGTTTATTTGCTTGATTATCGAGGTTAATTATTTTTTCGGAGGATGAAGTTTTTTCTTGCATATGACTCTTATTTTTATTTAATTATTATAAATCTTTAAATATTTTTAACTCTCTTAACTTTTAAAAGTGCATTATTTACTGCCTGTTGTTGATCTCTTTTAGTAATCCAGTGGTGATAAGTTTGAGTATGTAAACTAACCGAATGTCCCATCATTCTGGCAGCCACAGTATCAGGTAAATCATAAAAAATTGTTCTAACTGCCCAAGCATGCCTTAGATCATAAGGTTTTATATGTAAAGAGTAACGCTTAAACTGGTCTGTAATTTTTTTTCCAATATTCTGTAAGGTTGTAATTTTAAGGTCTCTATTAATGTTTGGTAGAAGTTCTGGATTTTCACCAAGTTTTGATAATTCGAACTTTTCCACCCATTCAGGATGAAATGGCCAAACTTGATGTTCCCCAGTTTTAGTCGTAGGTAAAACTCTAATAATTTTGTCCCCAAAATTAGTAAGAGAACTTAAATCACAAAAAAATACTTCATGATTCCTTAATCCATATGTAGCCATCAGACCAAAAACAAATTTCCAAGAATTGTTTGGTATCTTCTCCCAAAGTTTCTCTATTAATTCGTCTTTAGGTAGATCCCTAAATCCTGCTTTGTTCAGACCATATCCTCTAGAATTTAATTTCCAATCTTCTGGTAGTTTAATGTCCAAAAACTTAGCCAAAACACTTAAAGAAGTAGCGCATTGTTTCCTACTTCTGGTACCTTCCTCATAACTTTCAAGTGTTTTTTGAAATATTTTTTCTAAAGCTTCATTCTCATAGTCATTGTAAATATTTAGGATTCTTTTCATATATGGTTTGTAAGAACTTCTCCAAGTAGTTTTTCTAGTGCTTGTTCGAAAATCACTTTTATTTTCTTTAAAAAAAAATTCCTCAAATTGATTTAATCTTTTTGGAAATTCAAACCCATCTTTTATTTCTTTTTTATAAGGCTTGCCTATCCAATTAATCCAATCGAATTGGTTTAATTCTAATTGCAAATTGATTAATTGTAATTTTTTTTTGGCCTCCTCTAATCCAGAAATATCAGCTTTTAAACCAAGAGATATTCTTTGAATTTTAAAGTTATTGTTATCTTCTTTGGAGGGTAGTGAACCACGAATATTTAATTTCTCTCCTCTTTTCTCAATTTTAAGCTTGCTGCCTTGAGTAGCAAATTTATCATTGACATTATTAATTTCCTGAATTACGTTCATTTACTTATATAATTGACCATATAATGACGTTTTTAATGTTGATTTTCAATCTTCATAAATTTTAAATGGATAAAATTGGCGTCTTACTAATGAATTTAGGAGGGCCTGAACGCATTACTGATGTAGGGCCATTCTTATACAATCTTTTTTCTGATCCAGAAATTATCAGGACCCCTTTCCCTGTTTTTCAAAAGCCCCTAGCTTGGTTAATTAGCACGCTTAGGAGTACTACTTCACAACAGGCTTACCTTTCTATAGGGGGAGGTTCACCTATTAGAAGGATAACTGAACAACAAGCAAGAGAATTACAATCTAAATTAAGAAACAAGGGATTTAACGCTACCACTTACATCGCTATGAGATATTGGCATCCTTTTACCGAATCAGCAATTGCTGATATGAAAGCGGATGGCATAGATCAAGTAGTTGTAATACCTTTGTATCCACATTTTTCGATAAGTACAAGTGGTTCGAGCTTTAGGGAATTAAAAAAATTGCGAGATTCTGATGATGAATTTAAGAAGGTTCCAATGAGATGTGTAAGGAGTTGGTTCAGTCAAGCAGGTTACTTAAAGTCTATGGTTGAATTAATTTCTGAACAAATTTCACATTGTGAATCACCTTCAAAAGCCCATATATTTTTCACTGCTCATGGAGTTCCTAAGAGTTACGTAGAGGAAGCTGGAGACCCTTACAAACAACAAATTGAAGATTGTGCTTTATTAATTATTAATGAGTTGGAAAAATGTTTAGGGCATAGTAACCCTCATACACTTTCTTATCAAAGTAGAGTTGGTCCTGTTGAATGGTTGAAGCCTTATACAGAAGAAGTGTTAGCTGATCTTGGAAGGTTAAATGTTAATGATTTGATTGTGGTCCCAATTAGTTTCGTTGGAGAGCATATCGAAACATTGCAAGAAATTGATATTGAATATAAAGAAATTGCCGAAAAGGCTGGTATTAAAAACTTTCGGAGAGTTAAGGCTTTAAATACTCATCCTACTTTTATTGATGGCCTTAGTGATCTAGTGATTTCCTGTTTGGAAGGACCTCTCGTTAATTTAGAAGAGGCTTCGCAGTTGCCTGAAAAAGTTAAACTTTATCCCCAAGAGAAGTGGCAATGGGGTTGGAATAATAGTTCAGAAGTATGGAACGGAAGGGTGGCAATGATTATTTTTCTTGTGCTTTTTATTGAACTTATTTCAGGCTCTGGGCCTCTACATAAATTAGGCATTTTATAAAAAACAATTGAAATTTATTAGATAATTTTTAATTTATTAAAAGATTATTTTGAATACATTTCTGACATTACATTTCTAAATGAGGCAAAAGTATTTAATTAAGTTTAATATTTAAAGTAAATATTGAATTTCTTTAGTGACTCTTACTTCGAGATCCTTTTTAAAGGGTAGTTCAAAACATGAAAATCCAGTTTGGATAACTGGTGCAGATGCACTAATGGATTCTTTAAAAATTCATGGAGTAAAAGTTATATTTGGATATCCAGGAGGAGCCATACTACCAATTTATGATGCTGTTCATAAGGCAGAACAAGAAGGTTGGTTAAAGCATTATATGGTTAGGCATGAACAAGGTGGTTCACATGCGGCTGATGGATATGCAAGATCTACTGGTGAAGTAGGAGTATGTTTTGGGACCTCAGGCCCGGGCGCAACAAATTTGGTAACTGGAATTGCCACTGCGCAAATGGATTCAGTCCCCCTAGTTGTAGTTACAGGTCAAGTCCCAAGAACTGCTATAGGTACAGACGCTTTTCAAGAAACTGATATTTTTGGTATAACTCTTCCAATAGTGAAACATTCATGGGTAATAAGAGATCCTTCAGATATAGCGAAAATAGTTTCTGAAGCTTTTTTTATAGCCTCATCTGGAAGACCTGGCCCTGTTTTAATTGATATACCCAAAGATGTAGGTCAGGAGTTCTTTAATTACCAAAGAGTTTTGCCTGGTGAGATTATTCCTAAAGGATTTAAAAGGAATGGAGAAATTAATGATTCCGATATCAATAAAGCAATTAAATTAATAGAAGATTCTGAAAGACCTCTTCTTTACGTAGGTGGTGGGGCAATATCTTCAGGTGCTCATGATGAAATAAAAACTTTGGCAAAGAATTATCAAATACCAGTTACCACAACCTTAATGGGGAAGGGCGCTTTTGATGAAAAAGATAATTTATCAGTAGGGATGTTAGGAATGCATGGAACTGCTTACGCAAATTTCGCTGTTACAGAATGTGATCTTTTAATTGCTATTGGAGCCAGATTCGATGATAGGGTGACAGGAAAATTAGATACTTTTGCACCTAATGCAAAGGTAATTCATATAGATATCGACCCAGCAGAAGTTAATAAAAATAGACGTGTAGATGTTGCAATTGTTTCAGATGTTGCAAAAGCTGTTCTCAAAATTAATGAACAATCTCTAAAAAACAAACTTACTTGTCAAACAAAAAACTGGTTAGAAAAAATTGATTTTTGGAAAAATAAACACCCTCTATATGATCCGCCTAAAGAAGGAGAAATTTATCCTCAAGAGGTTCTTTTAAAAGTGAGAGAATTTTTACCAGAAGCTTATGTAACTACAGATGTAGGACAACATCAGATGTGGGCTGCTCAATATCTTAGGAATTCTCCAAGAAAATGGATTAGTAGTGCAGGCTTAGGAACTATGGGTTTTGGATTGCCAGCGGCAATTGGAGTAAAAGCAGCATTGCCTGACTCAGATGTAATTTGTATTGCAGGTGATGCAAGTGTCTTAATGAATATTCAAGAATTAGGAACTTTATCTCAATATGGTCTAAAGGTTAAATTGATTATTATAAATAATCGCTGGCAAGGGATGGTAAGACAATGGCAAGAAAGTTTCTACGATGAAAGATATTCCTCATCCGATATGAGTTGCGGTGAACCTGATTTTGTAAAACTTGCTGAGTCTTTTGGAGTTAAAGGATACTTGATTTCTGATAGAAAACAATTACAGAATGAATTAAAAAATGCGCTTGATCATGACGGCCCTGCCTTGATTAATATCCTTGTCAGAAGAGGTGAAAATTGTTATCCAATGGTGCCTCCTGGTAAAAGTAATGCTCAAATGGTTGGATATGTTAATTGTGAAGACTAATTTTTTTAAATTTGTCAATTTAAAAATTAACTTTAAGATAATCTAAAAACTTAGATATTTCTGAATTGAAAAAATTATCAAAAATTTTAATAATAGCCTGCTTGATTGTTCTTAATCCTGTAATAGTTAACTCGGCCGAAATTCTTCAAATTAAAAGTTCAAATACTATTTTGGTGGGGGATCAAAATAGGAATTTAACGATTGGACTATTTTGTGTAGATGTAAATGAAATTGATGAGCTTGAAGCAACTAATTTACTTAAGAGTGAATTCCCAAGGGGAAGCAAAGTGAAAATAAAACCTTTTGGTTTCAAAGATAATGTTTTGTTAGCCAAAGTTTTTAATATTAAAGGTACTAAGGAGATGACCGAATTATTAGTTGCTAAAGACTTAACTAGTGAAATTTGTCCAAGTTAACTATCTATATGAGCAAATAAAATTCCATTGTCTCGAAAATGTTTTGCTCTTTCTCCAAGAATTAAATTCATTTTTTAATTTGTATGTGCATAAATTTGAAATGTCTATATTTACACTAGGAATGTTCTCACTTAAAAGTTGTCTATAGGCAGATCTTTTGAGATCAAGTTGATTTAAGTTTTGCTCTTTGAAGTTATTTGAATTACTAAAATAAAGATCTTTTTCAATTTTAGTCAAATTTACCGTTATTTTTTTATTTTCGGCCTTTCTATAAAATTCCTTGAATGTAAATTGATCAACTAGATAATTTTCCTTAGAAATAGCTGGTCCTATAGCAACAAGTAAGTCATCTCTAGAAGTCCCAAATTTATCGAAAATTTTAACTAGATTTTTTATTATTTTTTTTTCTAAGCCTTTTCTTCCACAATGTAAGGCTGCTACAGTCCTTGTCCTTTTATCTGCAAAAAATATTGGCATACAATCAGCTGTGTAAATCCATAAGTTTTGATTGCATTTATTGCCAAAAAGACCATCTGCATCAGTCTTATTGCCTTCCTGCGAAAGTGATCCATGGATTATCACATTACTGTGAATTTGATTGGAAACACAATTTATGCAATTTTCATTAAAATGATTTCCCAATAATTGAAGAAATTTCTCAGAGCTAGACTTCGTAAAATATGCATGTTTGAAATTATATTGACTAAGGATAGGTGATGAATAATACTCAAATTTTTTATTCTGAATAAAAAATTCAGCTTTTGAGAAATATATTTCTTTATAGGGAATAGTTCCTGCTCCTAAGCTGAATTTATGAAATTAATTCAATATCTCTCAAGATCCAGAATCCTGCAAATTTTTCGATATAGGGCGTTGACTGTATAGAAATAAATTGATAATCAAAAGATTTTTTTTTATTCTCTAAAAATTTTGTACTCAAAATGTTTGCGTCTTTTTCTGGTAAATCAGTTACAAGCCACTTATCGTCTTCTGAAGCTTCCAGTATGAGTTGGTTCTTATTGATAACTAATTTAATAGGTTCTAAACCACTGAACCATGCAGAAAGTGCTAAGGATCTATCTTTGCTAAAAAGTCTTAATCCAGGAACTAAGTAATTATCATCTAAATCTTGCTGAATTGGGAAAATATCTCCAAATTCTATAGGCCAATTTTCTGCTGATTTTAATTCGCTAATCGATATTTCAGAAATAGTTAAAGCATCGCCCCTTACTGCTTCTGGCAGGGGTTGAGGAGAATTTTCCATTTTAGAAGTAAAAGTAGGGGCTAATACGCCTCTTACATAACCTTTTTCCTTTGGATAAATCTCTTTTTCAAGAAATTCTATTCTATCTAATAAATCGTAAGTTCTCCTGCTTACTATAGCCTCAATACTTAGGGCCTCCAGAGATTTCTTAATGATCGATTTCATTGACGATCTCCAGAATCTAACGATTGAAGGTTTCCCCCAACCTTGTTTATTTGCTTCATTTATTGCTTCATTAAGTGACTTTGTAAGCCATGCTGAATTAACTTCACTGGCAGGGCATTTTTTATTCCAAAGAAAAATACCTTCTGTCTTATAACTTCTTGTAGAGCAAATAATTAACTCCCACCTTTTTTTTCCATTTGATTCAATAATTGGTCTTGAGTAAAAGTCTAATTCCCAATCTGAAATTTTTAATTTAAGACTAGACTCCATTTCTTTATTGATCTTCATTTATCGTGTTCTTTTTATCAAAGAGTGCTTTAGTTTTTAGAGCTCTCTCTGCGGCTTCTTGCATAACCTTATGCTTATCAATAATTAATTCTCCCGCAGAGTTTTCTAGGAGTGCTGTATTAAGACCAATACGACCTTTTTCGAGGTCAATTTCAGATATTAAAGCTTTTATAATTTCCCCTTCTCTAAAAACTTCTCTTAATGAACGAATCGATCCATTTGTTAGTGAGGACTGATGAAGAAGTCCACTAGCTCCGCCTAAATCAATAAAAAAGCCATATGGTTTTACAGCTAAAACTTCTCCTTCAATTAGTTGACCCAATTCTAGACTTATAAGTTTAGAGACTAATGATGCCTTTTTCTCAGAAAGAACTAATTTTCTAGATTCTGGATTCACTTCAAGAAATGCTACTTTTAGAGTTTTACCAACAAATGATTGATAATCTTGACCATCTTCAAGTTGAGATCTTGGGATAAATCCTCTTAATCCATCTACATCACAAGTAAGCCCACCTCTGTTAAATCCATTAACTAAAACGTTAATTAATTCTCCATTTTTTGCAGAACTAGATACTTTCTCCCAACTTTGCCTGAGAATTAATGCCCGAGCGCTTACTGTTACCATTCCATCAGCATTTTGTTCTTTGATAACTAAGACTTCCATTTCTAGGCCTATAGAAAACTTTTCTTTAAAGTTAGTTATTACACCCAAACCACATTCTTTTTTGGGCATATAACCAGGTGCTTTGCCACCAATATCAACATATAATCCATCACTTTCGATTGCTATAACCTTACCTGAAATTGTTTCTCCAGTAGCCCCAATTGGCTCATTTGCATTTAAAGCCTCCAAAAAAGCACTTTCATCAAAATCGAATTCATCGACTGTTCTTTCAAATTGATAATTTTTGTTCTGCTCAGGAAAATTAAGAGGTCTATTTAAATCTTGTTGAGTTAAATCTCGTTTAGGAATATCAAAATCCATGGCCTTTTCATTATTGTCCTCAATTCCTTTTACTGAATCATCTTTAATGATCTGAGGTTTAATTGCAATATTTTCTTTTTGAATGAATTCTTGCGAATTGGTTAGCTCATCATGTATTTCATTAGATTTTTTTTGAGAATCTTTCTTGCTTATGTGAAGTACCTGCAGAGGTTTTTTATTGCCCTTTGGTTGGATATTATCTTGGGCATTTTTATTACTGACTCCCATCGTAGGTAAAATAAGAATAATTAATTATTAACATACTCTAAATGTTAGTACTCAAAATTAAAATTAATGAACTTTAAACCAATTCCTAATAAATTTGAATATTTAAATTGGCAAGAAATTGAGAGTATTGCAAAAGAAAAAAGATCAACGGTGATTTGGCCATTCGGAGCTGTTGAGCAACATGGACCGCATTTGCCTCTTGCTACAGATAGTATTTTTGTTGATGAAATCATTAGTGAAGTTTTAAAATTATTCTCTGCCGATATCCCATTAAAAAAACTTCCAACTCAATATATTGGTTTTTCTCCAGAACATAAGGGATTTGCCGGGACAATTTCACTTTCCTCAAATTTAATAACTTCAATGATTAAGGAAGTCGGAGGTCAATTATCTGAAATGGGCTTTAAAAGATTGATATTGATTAATGGACATGGAGGTCAAATCTCACTACTAAATACAGCGGCAAGAGAGCTAAGAAGTTTCTCACCAAGGATGGCAGTTTTCCCTTGTTTCTTATGGAGTGGTGTTAATGGATTAAGCGAATTATTAACAAAAACTGAGATCGAGGATGGCCTTCATGCTTCTTTAGCTGAAACAAGTTTGATGCTCGCTTTAAAACCAGAATTAGTAGGAGATGAACGCCCAAATGAAGGCTTTAAAGGTAAGATCCCAGAAGGCTGGAGTCTAGAGGGAAATGCACCTACTGCTTGGCTTACTGACGACTTCAGTAAGTCAGGTGTTATAGGTGATAGTAGAGGAGCAAATGAGTCTTTAGGAAAAAATTTAAAGGGATTATTGATTAATCATTGGTTC
This sequence comes from Prochlorococcus sp. AG-355-I20, assembly GCA_003280895.1. Lineage (GTDB taxonomy): Bacteria > Cyanobacteriota > Cyanobacteriia > PCC-6307 > Cyanobiaceae > Prochlorococcus_A. The sequence goes on from QCDM01000004.1 coordinate 32,705, forward strand.
AAACTGATTACGAATCTGATGCAATCAGATTGGCCAAACAATTCCTAAATAGGTTTAAGTAAAAAATGTGACTTAACAATTGAAACTATTTTCATGATATTTAAATAAACTCTCTATAATCGTATAATATTCATGCATAATGAGCTAAAGATTACTGACATGCAAACTCTAGAATCAAATGAAAAAACTATTGACAAATCGACTAATTCGATTTCTTTAGATTTGCCCGACTTTACTACTGATTCTTATAAGGATGCATATAGCAGAATAAATGCAATTGTTATAGAAGGAGAGCAAGAGGCTCACGATAATTACATTTCAATAGCAACTTTAATTCCAAATGAGTTAGAGGAATTAACTAAATTGGCAAGAATGGAAATGAAGCATAAAAAAGGCTTTACTGCATGTGGAAGGAATTTAGGTGTAGTAGCTGATATGGAATTTGCTAAAAAATTCTTTTCTAAATTACATGGCAATTTTCAAGTTGCTCTTGAAAAAGGAAATTTAACAACATGTCTTTTAATTCAAGCTATCTTAATCGAAGCATTTGCAATCTCCGCTTATAACGTTTACATAAGAGTTGCTGATCCTTTTGCAAAAAAAATAACAGAGGGAGTGGTTAAAGATGAATATCTTCATTTAAATTACGGTCAAGAGTGGCTTAAAGAGAATCTATCAACTTGTAAAGAGGAATTAATGGAAGCTAATAAGGTTAATCTTCCGTTGATTAAAAAGATGTTAGATGAAGTGGCAGATGACGCATCAGTTTTAGCTATGGACAGAGAAGAATTAATGGAAGAATTTATGATTGCTTATCAAGATACATTGATGGAAATAGGTCTAGATAATAGAGAAATTGCAAGAATGGCTATGGCAGCTATCGTCTGATTACATTTCAAATTAGTTAAGGATTTAATAATTAATCAATCCTATTTAAGTTGTTACCTCTGTGCTATTGTTCATAACATCGTATAGAAACCATTTATAAATTTTAAATGTTTGGGTTAATAGGCCACTCAACCAGTTTTGAAGATGCAAAAAGAAAAGCTTCTGTGCTAGGCTTTGATCATATTGCTGATGGGGACTTGGATGTTTGGTGTACTGCTCCCCCTCAGCTTGTTGAAAATGTAGAAGTTAAGAGTGCTACTGGAATATCTATTGAAGGTTCTTATATAGATTCGTGCTTTGTTCCTGAAATGCTTTCTAGGTTTAAAACAGCTAGAAGAAAAGTACTTAATGCTATGGAACTAGCTCAGAAAAAAGGGATTAACATTACGGCTTTAGGAGGATTTACTTCTATTATTTTTGAGAATTTTAACCTTCTACAGCATAAACAAATTAGAAATACTTCATTAGAGTGGGAAAGGTTTACTACTGGCAATACTCATACCGCCTGGGTTATTTGTAAGCAACTAGAAATAAATGCGCCTCTCATTGGGATAGACCTTAAAAAAGCAACTGTTGCTGTAATTGGTGCTACAGGTGATATTGGTAGTGCTGTGTGTAGATGGCTTATCAATAAAACTGGGATTTCAGAACTTCTTATGGTAGCAAGACAACAAGGACCACTAGCGCTGTTACAAAAAGAATTAGATGGTGGCACCGTAATAAGCTTAAATGAGGCATTGCCTCAGGCGGATATTGTTGTATGGGTTGCAAGTATGCCTAAAACTATTGAAATTGATACCGATAACTTAAAAAAACCATGTTTAATGATTGATGGCGGATACCCCAAAAATCTTGATGAGAAATTTCAGGGTGAAAATATTCATGTTTTAAAAGGAGGAATAGTGGAGTTTTTCAATGATATTGGTTGGAATATGATGGAACTTGCGGAAATGCAAAACCCTCAGCGAGAGATGTTTGCTTGCTTTGCAGAAGCTATGATTTTAGAATTTGAAAAGTGCCATACAAACTTTAGTTGGGGAAGAAATAACATTTCCCTTGAAAAGATGGAGTTTATTGGAGCAGCTTCTTTAAAGCATGGATTTTCTGCGATTGGACTTGATAAGCAGCCTAAAGTATTAACTGTATAAATTATGGCTAAACGTTACCTCCTTGATTTTGAAAAGCCTCTTGTTGAACTTGAGAAGCAGATAGAGCAAATTAAAGAATTAGCTCGAGATTCAGAAGTAGATGTTAGTCAACAGCTTCTGCAGCTTGAAACCTTAGCTACTAGGAGAAGAGAAGAAATATTTAAATCTCTGACACCTGCTCAAAAGATTCAGGTAGCAAGACATCCTCAAAGACCTAGTACTTTGGATTTTGTCCAAATGTTTTGTGATGACTGGATCGAATTACATGGAGACAGAAATGGTGGTGATGATATGGCACTAATTGGGGGTATAGGTACGATAAATAATAGACCGGTGTTGATGTTAGGGCATCAGAAAGGAAGGGACACAAAAGAAAATGTAGTAAGAAACTTTGGGATGGCAAAACCAGGAGGTTACAGAAAAGCTCTTAGATTAATGCAGCATGCAAATAGATTCTCTTTGCCAATTCTTACATTTATTGATACTCCTGGAGCTTATGCTGGTTTAAAAGCTGAAGAACAAGGTCAAGGTGAAGCTATTGCAAGAAACCTTCGAGAGATGTTTGGGTTGAAAGTTCCAATTGTGGCTACTGTCATTGGAGAAGGAGGTTCAGGCGGTGCTCTTGGGATAGGTGTTGCCGATAAGTTACTAATGTTTGAACACAGTGTTTACACAGTTGCGAGTCCGGAAGCATGTGCATCAATTTTGTGGAGGGATGCTGCGAAGGCACCAGAAGCTGCATCAGCACTTAAAATTACAGGTAAAGATTTACTTAAATTAGGTATAATAGATGAGGTATTGCCAGAACCCTCTGGTGGGAATAATTGGGCTCCTTTAGATGCTGGTATCACACTAAAAGAGGCTATTGAGAGACATCTTAATGCTTTACTGCAAATGACTGAAGACGAATTAATTGAGGAAAGATACAAAAAGTTTAGGGTTTTAGGTAAATTTATCGAAGCAAATAATATTGAAGAGATTTATAGTGAAGTCACCCAAAAAACTGAATAACTTGAAACTAGCTTTTATAACGGGCGCTACGAAAGGTATTGGTAGATCTACCGCAATTACTTTTGCCAATGCTGGCTGGGATTTAATTTTACTCTCCAGGAATATGGATTTAATGGAGAAACTAAAGAGCGAACTGTTGACAACTAAATCAAAAATTAACCTAGTAAAATGTGATTTATCTAATTCTTTAGAAATAGAGCCTTGTATTAGAGATGCAATTGAGAAGTACGGGTGCCCTTCAGTATTGATAAATAATGCCGGTTGTGCATTTAATGGTCCTTTAGTTGAAATGAAATTAGGTCAATGGGAACAAACTATTCAAATAAACCTCACAAGTGTTTTTCAAATTTGTAGTTCCATAGTCCCTCAAATGAGAAAAAATGGTGGTTTAGTTATTAATGTTAGTAGTCATGCCTCTTATAATGCATTTCCCCAATGGGGAGCATATTGTATTTCAAAGTCCGCACTAGCTATGTTTACTAAATGCTTGAGGGAAGAGGAGAGATCTAATTCAATAAGAGCCTGCACAATAACTCTTGGTTCAGTAAATACTCCTCTTTGGGACTCAGAATCTATCAATGCAGATTTCGATAGAACTTCTATGCTCTCCTCAATCGAAGTATCAGATACTATTCTCTATATGGCTCAACAACCTGAATCACAACTAATTGAAGACTTAACTTTAATGCCCTCTGGAGGAGCTTTTTAAACATCCTATTTCTTTTCTTTATCCTTAAAAAGTGATTTTTTTTAGGGCTAAGCGAACCCGATTAAACAAGAGAATGTGATATAGTGTATAAGCAATTAAGCTTTAGGAAGATACAGTTAATTAAGTTGCGTACAACTTTCTGCCAAGAATTTTATGACCTCTACATTACCCAACGATAATATTAGAAACTTTGACGACCAGATTACTAATAAATTAATCTCCGAAATTATAAGAGACAGGATTAAGAATTCTGGAACAAGATTTAGTGCTAACGATAATATTTCTGATTTTATAAATCCTGGAGAATTAGAAATTTTAGAAAAAGAAGTAGCCTCAAGAGTTAAAGACTTACTAAAGTCCCTCGTAATTGATGTTGAAAATGATCATAATACTCAAGAAACTGCTGAAAGAGTTTCAAAAATGTATCTAAATGAAGTTTTCAAAGGCAGATATCACGAACAACCTAAAGTTACAAGTTTCCCTAATGACAAGAATCTTGATGAAATTTATACAGTTGGTCCAATTTCAGTTAGATCTGCATGTTCACATCACTTAGTCCCAATTCTAGGAGAGTGTTGGATAGGAATTAAACCTGGAAATAAAGTCATAGGACTTTCAAAATTTGCGAGAGTTGCTGATTGGGTTTTTTCAAGACCTCATATTCAGGAAGAAGCAGTAATGATCCTTGCAGATGAAATAGAAAAACTGTGTGAACCTAAAGGTTTAGGCATTATTGTAAAGGCCCAACATTATTGTATGAAGTGGAGGGGAGTTAAAGAACCAAATACAAGTATGATTAATTCTGTGGTTAGAGGCGATTTTAGGCACGATTTAAGTTTAAAACAAGAATTTTTTGAGCTTGTAAAACAGCAATCCGCTACTAATAATTACTAATTTCTTTTTAAAAACTTAAAAAGATCTTCTGTTTTTTTAATATCTTTTAAACCTGGAGATATTTCAATACTACTTGAAATATCTAATCCATCTGGTTTGAAGTCAGTCAGGATTTCATCAATCCATTCAATTGATATTCCACCTGCCAACCACCATGGTTTACTAAATTGCAAATTCTTTAAATAAATAGAATTTATTTTTTTCCCTGAACCTCCATAAGTTTCTTTATTCCAAGAATCAAGTAGTATCGCATCAACAAAGTCCTCAAAAGGTTTTATTTTATCTATGTCCTTTTCCGTTTTTATTCTGAAGGCCTTCCATAAGCCAATATTGGGAATTTTTTCCCTTAATTTTTTGCAATAATCAATATCTTCATCTCCATGTAATTGAATGATAGTTTCACTTGGTTTTCCTAAGAAATTTTTAATAATTAAGTCTATTGGACAATTTTGTACAACTGATACCCTCTCGATTTTGGGATACAACCTTTCTAGGGTTGTAAAAATATTTTTCTTAATTTCAGCTGATATATATCTTGGTGACTCTTCCACTGAAATAATGCCTATAGCATGCGCTCCTAATTTTGCGACTTGAAGAGCTTGTTCTTCTGAAGTTAGGCCACAAATTTTAATTAAAGTATTACTCTTGGGCATATAATTAGCCTGTATGTAAAATTAATATTATTGCTAAATATAGCGGAGATTATTTTTGAGAAGTTGGCAAATTTTTAAAATATGGGGAATTCCCTTTAAAGTTCATCCTTATTGGTTTGCTATTCTTTTTTTATTCTCTTGGAGTATAAGTAATCAGGTTAATTTAACTTCTGGTGATATTTATAATATTAAAGAATCTTGGATTATAGGATTTTTAACTTCTTTTTTCTTATTATCTTCAATTATTTTTCATGAGATTTTTCATACTTTTGTTTCACTAAATCAGGGTGTAAAAATAAAAAAAATTACTTTTTATTTTCTAGGAGCAATTTTACAAATAGATAAGTATTGTCAAACTGCTTCAGGTAATATAAAAATTGCAATTGTTAGACCTCTTCTATGTTTTGCTACAGCATTTATCCTACTTTTAATTAGTAACAACAGTGCATCTCAAGAAGAAATAGCAGTTAATGTAATTTCTAGAGTAGGTATATTTAATTTATTCTTGGGTTTCTTAAATTTGATTCCAATTGGTTCTTTAGATGGGGGGAATTTATTAAAAAGCATTATTTGGCATTTCTCAGGGAGTAAAAATAAAGGAAGAAATTTCCTTAATAAAGTAAATTTATTATTATCTTTTTTTGTTTTATTTTTTGGGATATTTTGTTTATTTAGATTTAACTTTTATTTTGGTTTTATTCTTTCTTTTTTGGGCTTGTTTGGAGTTAATTCTTCAAAATCAGAAAGTCAATTTTTTAAAATTGAAAACATACTTAAATTTAGTAAAGTTTCTGAAATCAAATTAAAGCCTTTGAGGAAAATTGAATACGATTCAAATTTCTCAGAATTTAATACATTAATAAAAAATAAAAAAGATGCATCGGATAAATATTTGTTTGTTACTAATAGTGGTAGATGGACTGGTTTTGTTGAAGAGAATATTTTAAAAACTGTTTCCTTAAAAAAATGGGAACGGAACTTTGTTGGAGATTTTAGGAAACCAATAGATAGCTTTGAAAGTGTATCTTATAATGAAAAATTATGGATAACTATAGAAAGACTTGAAGAAACAAATGAAGGTTTTTTATTGGTTCTCAATGCTGCAAATATCCCTTTGGGGATAATTGATAGGTCAAAAATTGGCAACTTTGTATTGAATAAATTAGGTTTTAATTTACCTTCAGAGATTGTTAATAAATTAAACTTTAAAAATCATTATCCCTTAGGAATTGAATTGCCAAAAATAATTAATTCAATGAAGCAGAAAGGTGATCTTCAATAATTCTTGTAATTAAAATTTTCAATTTTTTTATTATCTAATGCAATATTTTTGAAATTTATATTTGATTTATTTTTCAAGAATGAATTTCTCAAATGTTGAACTATTTCATCATTTGTTAGTTTTAAATTTACTTTTGGTGGGGCTTCTTCTTTAAATAGTTTGAACCACAAATCTCTTGGAGGATTTGTTTGAATCTCTCCATGTTGAAGGAATGCACCTTTTTTACGAAATTGGGCACTTCCTATTCTCTTAACCCCATCTTGATCAACTAAATCAGAAATTAATGGAGACCCAAAACAATTTGTTTTAATACTTGATTTTCGTAAATTACCATATTGTAAGTTTAGACCTAATTCTCTAAAACTTTTAATTAACCAGTTATTAATCATTTCATAACTTAAGACTTTATAGTAAGTTTTTTTAAAAGTTAATGCATATGTAATGCCTCCTGAATGAAGAACAGCACCCCCTCCAGAGGGACGCCTAACAATATTAATTTCCCCATTTGAAGATAAATTTTTCCAATGCAGAGGAATTTCCTTTTGGTGATAGCCAATTGAGAGCCAATCCCCAGTCCAATAGTAGAACCTCAATGTGAGAATTATTTCAGGATTTGAAATTGTCTGATCTAAAGAATTTAAATCTAAAGCCATTTGATTAAATCCAGATAAATTATTTGTTGAAAAAATTAAAGCTTGATTTTCAATTCCCAAAATTAATTTTGTAAGTTTATTTATGATAATTTTCAATAAATTTTTTCTTTCAATTTGTTAATTACGTAACATCATTTTGTAATAGTGTTTCAAATCTTCTCTTTTCGGTGGAGAATATAGAAAATAAATTTTTTTTACCATGGAGCCAACTCAAACAATAAATCTTATTGCATTAAGCCTCATAGTTGTTATGCATGCGGGAGTTTTAGCATTAAGACTAGGAATTAGTTTAGGTAGGAACTAAATTCTATTAGAAAATTTAAAATTTATAAGGTAATAATAAAGTAAGACTGAATTGATTTATTCATTAAAAATTTCAAGTACTTAATTTGTCAAAATCTTTTTATAAAAATAGTATTTTCTACAAAAAATATTTAGGCTCTTTATTTATCAAAAGACAACAGAAAATGGATAAATTTGTTTCATTGATTTTTTTAATTATAAAAATTAGCTTTTCCCTTCTGGCAATAATAAGTCTGATTAAGCTTGGCTATAGTTCTAAAGTAAGGTTGACCAGATTAAAGGAAATTGAAGAGTCCTTTTTATACGAAAAATATAGATTTAATGTTTTAACAGATAAGTTTGATGATTTATTCTCTTCTGAAGGTGAGCAAAGATTTATGAAGGATCAGGATCAAATAATTTCTAGGGACATTATCAGAGTAATATGGCGTTGATAAGGATGATCTTGAATCATTCTACATTTCATTTTTCTATTAACTTTTTTGCAAGTGAGTAAGAACATTAAGGGTTTAGTCCTAATAACAGGAACAACTTCAGGAGTTGGATTAAATACTCTAAAACCACTATTAAGATTTGGATGGGAGATAATAGCTGTTAACCGATCAAATAAAAGAGCTATAAAAATAGCAGAGGAATCCTTGACAAAAGAGGAGGTTAAACATATTCACTTTATAGAAATAGATCTTTCTAACCTGGGTGATGTGAGAAAAGGTTGCGATGAAATATTAGAAAGATTTAAGAAGCCAATAAATTCTCTTATTTGTAATGCAGCAGTTTATAAACCAAGACTAAAGAGACCTGAAAGGTCTCCTCAGGGATTTGAAAACTCTATGGCAGTTAATCATTTTGGGCATTTTCTTATGATAAACCTTCTTCTAGAAAATATTTTATCTTCTGAAAGAGAAATTGTTTTGAATGGCAAATCAACTTTATTCAAGCCAAGAATTACAGTATTAGGGACCGTTACGGCTAATTATTCAGAACTTGGAGGCAGGATCCCTATCCCTGCCCCAGCTGATTTGGGAGATTTATCTGGATTCAAAAATGGTTTTTTATCTCCAATAAGTATGGCTAATGGAAAGAAATTCAAACCTGGTAAGGCTTATAAGGATAGTAAACTTTGTAATATGGTGACCGTTCAGGAATTATCAAAAAGATATCCTGCAGAGAAGATCATTGTAAATTCTCTATATCCTGGATGTGTTGCTGATACAAAACTTTTTAGAGATACACCTTGGTTATTCAGATTCCTCTTCCCAATATTTCAAAAATTCATAACAAAAGGATATGTGTCACAAAGATTAGCAGGAGAGAGGGTTGCTCAAGTTGCTACTTATAAAGAATTTGCTAAACCATCAGTCCATTGGAGCTGGGGAAATCGTCAAAAAACTGGCAGAAAAGCTTTTTCTCAAAAGTTGTCAAAAAGAATAATTGATACGAAAACCTCGCAACAAACTTATGATTTAACAAGCCAATTGGTTGGATTAGATTAATTTAGATTAATCAAATCCTAATAAATCAAAAATTTCTCTATCTTTAAGTGGATTACCTTCTAAAGGTTCTACGTTTTCAAGCATATTTTTGGCAAGAGATAAATATTCATTTTGAACTTCAATAACATCTTCAGTTGGTTCCATTTCAAAAATGGTGCATTTTTTTAGTCTTGATCTTCTAATGGCGTCGACATCTTTAAAATGGGCCATAGTTTTTAAACCTGTTCTTTCATTGAATTTATCAATTTGATCCGTGTCTTTTGATCTATTCGCGACTACCCCACCTAATCTGACTTTATAATTTTTTGCTTTTGCTTTAATTGCAGAGACAATTCTATTCATAGCAAATATTGAATCGAAGTCATTCGCGGTAACAATTAGACAATAATTTGCATGTTGCAATGGAGCTGCAAATCCTCCGCAAACGACGTCTCCAAGGACATCAAAAATAACAACATCAGTATCTTCTAATAAGTGATGTTCTTTTAATAGTTTTACTGTCTGACCGGTTACATATCCACCGCAACCTGTCCCAGCAGGAGGGCCTCCACTTTCGACGCACATTACGCCATTAAAACCTTCAAACATGAAGTCGGTTGGCCTCAATTCTTCGCTATGAAAATCTACCTCTTCGAGAATATCGATAACTGTAGGAACCATTTTGTGCGTCAAAGTGAAAGTGCTATCATGTTTCGGATCACATCCAATTTGTAGAACCTTTTTACCTAATTTTGAGAATGCCGCAGAAAGATTTGATGATGTAGTTGATTTACCGATACCACCCTTGCCATATACGGCAATAACTAAAGCCCCTTCCTCAATATTAATCTTTGGATCTTGCTTTACTTGAACGCTTCCTTCTCCATCAAGAGGTCTATTTATAGTACTTGTCATTTAAAGCTTGAAACACATTATTATTTATATTCTTGCAGCGCAAATACACATGAAATATGTTTCTAAACAAATATGTATTTAATTGTATTAAAAGCGGGAAATATGTTCTTATAACTGAATTTTTAGGATTAAATTTATTAGGTTATGAGTGAAAATACTCATGACTTAATTATAGTTTATTAGTAAAGAAATTAACTGAAATATGCTTTTGCATCATAAAGAGTTTCATCGCTTATCTCTGGAATTCCTCTCAAGATTGCGTATTTTTCAGTATTTGTTTTAACTTTACCTCTTACAAAAAATGGAACTTTTGTTAATTCAGCTCTACCAGATTCAGTCCAGATAATTCCTTCTTTACTATTTTTTTCTTTTCTCTTCTCAGAATTTAAAGAGTCATTTGTGTTCGTCGCTGTATGTCCTAAATGGCTTTGATGACCATCAACAAACTCAAAGTCATGTTTGAACATATCAATAAGATGCTCTTCTAAGCCCATCATTAGGGGGTGTACCCAGTCATCAAAAATCACATTTGCTCCTTCCCATCCCATTTGAGGACTATATCTTGCAGGAACATCTTGAACATGCATTGGAGTACTAATTACTGAGCATGGAATGCCGAGCCTTTTTGCACTATGCCTTTCCATTTGGGTCCCTAAAACCAGTTCAGGGGCGGCCTTTTTCATAGCATCTTCCACTTCTAGATAATTATTAGTTATCAGAGCTTCTACATTAAGATCTTTTGCAGTAGCTCTTACTTGCCTGGCCATCTCCCTGCTGTATGTTCCAAGACCAACTACTTCAAAACCCAATTCCTCCTTAGCAATTTTGGCTGCTGCAATTGCATGTGTTCCATCACCAAAAATAAAAACTCTCTTACCAGTTAGATAATTTGAGTCAACTGATTTTGAATACCAAGGAAGTTTTGATTTATTTTCTAATTCTTCTTTATTTGTTAAAGGAAGATCTAATTTCTTATGAACTTCATTTATAAATTCAATTGTATTTTTTATTCCAATAGGAATAGTATTCGTATATTCCATGCCAAAGTTCCTTTTAAGCCACTCACATGAAGCTTCAGCAATTTCTTGATAAAGACAGATATTTATTTCAGCATCAATTAGTCTTTCAATATCATCAGGACTAGCACCTAATGGAGCAACTACGTTTGTATCTATGCCTTGTTCCGAAAGTATGCGTTGGATTTCGATTACATCATCTCTGCATCTAAATCCTAGTAATGAAGGGCCAAGTATATTAACTTTTGGTCTCCTACCTAATTCCCTCCACCTAAGGGGATTTATTTTGTCTGAAGAACTTACTTTTTCTTTTAAAAGGGTTCTTGTTAGTTGATAAAAAGTTTCTGAGGCCCCCCAATTTTCTTTCTTGCTATAAGCTGGTAATTCAAGATTAACAATCGGCATATCAAACCCCATCCCCTTCGCAAGTGCTCCAGGTTGGTCTTGGATAAGTTCTGCTGTACAACTTTCTCCGACTAAAAGAGTTTTGGGTTTGAATCGTTCAACCGCTTCCTTAATATTTTTCTTCACTAACTCTGCTGTATCGCCTCCAAGGTCTCTAGCCTGAAAAGTTGTGTAAGTTACTGGAGGCCTTTGTCCCCTCCTCTCGATCATTGTAAAGAGAAGATCTGCATATGTATCTCCTTGGGGGGCATGAAGTACATAATGAATGTCTTTCATTGACGAGGCAATTCTCATAGCACCTACATGTGGTGGTCCTTCATAAGTCCAAAGAGTTAATTCCATAGTTCTTAATGCGTTACTAAAGTTTTTGAAGTTAGTATTTGATTTCTTTTTAAAGGTTTGGAGAAGAGACCAGCCAAATCTGCGGCTTGATCAATGCCATGAATTGGACTGAATACCATTTCTATTGACCACTTAGTACTAATCCCCTCCGCCTCAAGTGGGTTAGCTAAACCCATGCCACAAACTACTAAGTCTGGATTAGATTCTCTCACTCGATCTAATTGTTTTTCTACATGTTGCCCTTCAACAATTTTTGTATTATCAGGTAATAAATTAATCTCCTCTTTCATTAAATCCTTATTTAGGTAAGGAGTGCCTACCTCTATAAGATCCATTTCGCATTCATTATGCAAGAATCTTGCCAAAGATATCTCTAGTTGCGATTCAGGAAGAAGAAATAATCTTTTTCCCTTAAGTATTTCTTTGTGTGAATCAAGAGCAAGTTTTGCTCTATTGATTAAAGGCGAAATAATTTCATGAACTTTAAGTTCACTAATTTTGAAAGCTTTTGCACCAGCTAAAAACCATTTTGTACTTCCTTCAATACCTAGAGGAAATGGAGCCGAAATTATTTCACAACCACGATGTTTTAGGTCTCGAACGGTATCACTTAAATAAGGCTGAGTTAATAAAACTTTTGTATTTTTGCCAATCTTTGGTAATTCTGTTGATTGACGGGGTGGGAAGCTCTCAATTTTTGAAATTCCTAAATTTCTAAAAATCTTTTTAAACCTATCCTCTACATTATTTGCAAGAGTCCCAACTAATAATAATTTCTCCTCATTTGATGACTCCATTAATGGAATTAAAGCTTTTAAGGCGCCATCCTCTCCTTGGGTAAAAGTGGTTTCTATCCCACTGCCAGAGTAATTAACGAATCTCACTTGACCTAAAAATCTTTTATTTAATTTCTCTGCGACAGTGGCAAGATCTAATTTGATTACCTCACTTGGACAAGATCCAACTAGAAAAAGAGTTTTTATTTCTGGTCTTCTCGCAATAAGATCATTTACCACTCTATCTAATTCTTCATGAGCGTCAGCAAGACCAGCAAGATCTTTTTCTTCGAGAATAGCCGTCCCAAATCTTGGCTCAGCAAAAATCATAACTCCAGCAGCGCTTTGAATTAAATGAGCACATGTCCTTGAGCCTACAACTAGAAAAAATGCATCCGGCATTCTTCTGTGGAGCCAAACTATTGAAGTTAACCCACAAAAAACTTCCCTGGGCCCAGTTTCCTTATTAAATTCAACTTTACTCATTAAAAATATTCAATAGCTTATATCTCAAGCTTGCATTAACTTTTTAATTTAAGAAAGTAATTAATAAGTTCTCTTACAAAATGAACACATTTAAAAAACTTATATGAATGTTTAAATACTTAAATGAGAATTATGAAAATTATTTTTAGGGTATATTCTAATTTCTGTAGAAGGAATTTCCTTGACTTGTTTTTGAAAGCTTCCATACATTTCTAGCTATTTTCGTAGCTAATAATCCTGCTCTTTCTAACTTAGATTTTCCAGGCTTAGCTCCAATTAGAGCTGTCACTTCTGAAGTGGTCAAAGGTGCTCCAGTATTTATAGCTAATTGGGTTAACTCCAATCTATCTCTAAGGTTCTTAAGATTTACTTTCTCAATTTTATCTTCTTCTAACCAGCTAAAAGATGGGTCTTTCTGAGATAGTTTTTGCATCAAGCTTAGGCTAACTAATCCAAGAGTTTGATCAGGAGTTAATTCTTTTTCAATACCAGAAACATTTGGTTCTTTTTTTTGAGAAGTTCCCATAAAAATGCATATCTTTTACTTGAAGTTATCGTTTTGTGGTAAGCATGCAAGTAAATTTAATAGAAAAAAAGAACCATTATCCGTTATAGTCGCCTCAATGGAACCAACTTCTAGCTTAAACAGAGGGAAACGAAAAAAAGGGAGTTCTCTAGTCACAGGATCTGAGGTGCAATCTCAGGCCAGTGGTGCTAGCTGTTTTATTACTACCGATTCAGAAAAGTCTCTGGTATCCAGACAAGCAAGTCAAGTTGAGCAAATTGAGTTAAGAACATATGTTTTTTTAGATTCTCTGCAACCTCAATTAGCCGCATATATGGGAACTGTTAGTAGAGGTTTTTTACCTATTCCTGGGGATTCATGTCTTTGGATGGAAGTATCACCCGGGATGGCTGTTCATAGAGTCACTGATATTGCCCTAAAAGCAAGTAATGTAAGACTTGGTCAGATGATTGTTGAAAGAGCATTTGGATCTCTTGCTCTTTACCATAAAGATCAAAGTACGGTTTTACATTCTGGAGATGTTGTTCTAGATGCTATTGGGAGCGAAGTTAGAAAAAGAACAAAACCTGCTACGAGTTGGACTGAAGTTATTCGAGCAATTACTCCAGACCATGCAGTTTTAATAAATAGACAAAACAGAAGTGGATCAATGATTCAATCTGGAATGAGCATGTTTATTTTAGAGACTGAGCCAGCTGGTTATGTTTTAAAAGCAGCTAATGAAGCTGAAAAGGCATCTAATATAACTGTTGTTGATGTTAAGGCAGTTGGAGCTTTTGGAAGATTAACTCTAGCCGGGAAAGAAGGAGATGTAGAAGAGGCTGCAGCAGCTGCTATAAGAGCAATTGAAGAAATTTCAAATTATTGAGAATTTTTAAATTTAAACTTTTTTTAACTTAAACCTATCTCTTTTTTTAAAAAAGGTGACATAATTTTTGCAGCTTTACCTCTACTCCCTAATTTATTTAATTGTGATTGTGAGAGCTCACCGTAAACACAGTTAGACTCTTTTACCCAAAAAATAGATTCGAATTCCCCGTTTGGATATTTGGGGTTCTTAAGAATTTCTCCCCAGCATATTCCTGTTGTATCTTTAACTAAGTTTCCTGAAGGATCGCACAAAACCATACAACTTATAAATCTTGCACTCCTATAAGGACTATCAGAAAGTTCATTAATTAATTTTTTAATTTTCTCATCATTAGTTTTTGCATATCTAGCAGAATAAATTCCTGGCCGACCATCTAAAACATCTACTTCAAGACCCGAGTCATCAGCTAATGCCCAAGTTTTAGTCTCTAAAGCAGCTGCTTTTGCTTTTAGAAGTGCATTCTCAAAATATGTGTTTCCAGTCTCTTCGACATTTAAATATTCTGGTTGCTTCTGAACCTTTAAAGACAAAACATCCAGCATCTCTGAAATTTCAGATACTTTTCTTTGATTGCCACTAGCAATAGTTAGAACTGGAAGGTTCAAAATAATAAAAAAATTTATTGTGAATATTATCTTACTTCAAAGCTTGATACGGAGACAGGAAAGGTTGAACATTCCACACCTGTGTAGACAGGGCCTGTCTCGTACGGAAATAACATAATGTAAATTTTTTCTTAACACAACAGTATGTTTTGATGCACTAACTAATATGCATAAGTATTGACATATCAATAGTACCAAGGGTGATAAGTTTAACTTATGAATGATAGAAAAAACATTAATGGAGATTTTGTCGAAAACGCTTGACTTATAAGTACCTAATGAAGCATTCTTCGAATTGAACATTCCACATTTAGTATTTAGTAGACAATGGCTACAGAAACAATGGGTATCGCTCTCGGCATGATCGAGACACGCGGACTTGTACCTGCAATCGAAGCAGCAGACGCAATGACAAAGGCAGCAGAAGTTCGCCTTATTGGTCGTGAATTCGTTGGCGGCGGTTATGTCACAGTATTAGTTAGAGGCGAAACAGGCGCAGTTAACGCAGCTGTAAGAGCTGGTGCTGATGCTTGTGAAAGAGTTGGTGACGGTTTAGTTGCTGCTCACATTATTGCTCGTCCTCATAGAGAAGTTGAACCTGCTCTAGGTAACGGTGAATTTCTTGGTCAAAAGGACTAATTAAGTAAAGCAAGATTTATAAATCTTGCACAATAATTATTTTCCCTACACAGACCTAAATTTATCCTTATGAGTAAGAAGTATGACGCAGGGGTAAAGGAGTACAGAGATACCTACTGGACTCCAGAATATGTACCCCTAGACACCGATTTACTAGCCTGTTTCAAATGTACAGGTCAGGAAGGTGTTCCAAGAGAAGAAGTTGCAGCCGCTGTCGCCGCTGAATCTTCAACAGGTACTTGGTCAACAGTTTGGTCCGAGTTACTTACTGACTTAGAATTTTATAAAGGACGTTGTTATCGAATCGAAGACGTCCCTGGCGATCCTGAAGCTTTCTATGCTTTTATTGCATATCCTTTAGATCTTTTTGAAGAAGGCTCAATTACAAACGTATTAACATCTCTTGTAGGAAACGTTTTTGGATTTAAAGCTCTAAGACATCTACGTCTAGAAGATATTAGATTCCCAATCGCTTTCATTAAGACTTGCGGTGGTCCACCAAATGGAATCGTAGTTGAAAGAGATCGACTTAATAAATACGGAAGACCTCTACTTGGTTGTACCATTAAACCTAAATTAGGATTATCTGGTAAAAACTATGGTCGAGTTGTATATGAATGTCTTAGAGGCGGTCTTGATTTAACTAAGGATGATGAGAATATTAATTCTCAACCGTTCCAACGTTGGAGAGAAAGATTTGAATTTGTTGCAGAAGCAGTTAAGCTTGCTCAACGAGAAACTGGAGAAGTTAAAGGTCACTATCTAAACTGTACTGCTAACACTCCTGAAGAACTCTATGAAAGAGCTGAATTTGCAAAAGAGCTAGATATGCCAATCATCATGCATGATTATATAACTGGTGGTTTTACTGCAAATACTGGATTAGCTAATTGGTGTCGTAAAAATGGCATGCTTCTGCATATTCACAGAGCTATGCATGCTGTTATTGATAGACATCCAAAGCATGGTATTCACTTCAGAGTTCTTGCAAAATGTTTGAGATTATCTGGAGGAGACCAATTACATACTGGAACCGTTGTTGGAAAACTAGAAGGTGATCGTCAAACAACACTTGGTTATATTGACAACTTAAGAGAGTCATTTGTTCCTGAAGATAGATCGAGAGGTAACTTTTTTGATCAGGATTGGGGTTCTATGCCTGGAGTATTTGCAGTCGCATCAGGTGGTATCCATGTTTGGCATATGCCTGCACTTCTAGCGATCTTCGGGGATGATTCCTGCCTTCAGTTCGGTGGAGGAACACATGGTCATCCATGGGGTTCAGCTGCTGGAGCTGCAGCTAACAGAGTTGCTTTAGAAGCTTGTGTAAAAGCCCGTAATGCTGGTCGCGAAATCGAAAAAGAGAGTAGAGACATTCTTATGGAAGCTGCTAAGCATAGTCCTGAATTAGCTATTGCTCTAGAAACCTGGAAGGAAATTAAGTTTGAGTTTGACACTGTCGACAAGCTTGATGTTCAGGGTTAACTCAAGTTTAGAAATTGAGGAGATTTATTTTCCTCAAACTTATTAAAATCTCGTTTTTACGAGTAATTTCATTCACATTTTGATTAATTATGCCTTTCCAGAGCACAGTAAGCGACTATCAAACAGTTGCAACCCTGGAAACATTCGGTTTTTTACCACCGATGACCCAGGAAGAAATATATGACCAAATTGCGTACATAATTGCTCAAGGTTGGAGTCCAGTTATTGAGCATGTTCATCCTAGTGGATGTATGCAAACTTATTGGTCTTATTGGAAACTCCCATTTTTTGGGGAAAAAGATCTTAACTTGATCGTGAGCGAATTAGAGGCATGCCATAGAGCATACCCTGATCATCATGTAAGAATCATCGGATACGATGCTTACACTCAAAGTCAAGGAACAGCTTTTGTAGTTTTCCAAGGACGTTAAAGCTACTTATCGTAGTTAATATCTTTCTCCAAAAAAATTTTTTGGAGAAAGTTTTTCAAAAGAGTTTCACATTTGAAGATTATGTCAAAAAAAACCAGTAGAGAAATTGCACTTGAAAGAAGAAAGGCGATGAGTGATAGCGGTAAAAAAGCTGCTGCTTATTCTTCAACTACCAAAGATAGAGTTCGATCTTCTCAAGATATACAGATTTCTGGGACTCAGTCTTCTCCTAATAATCACAATATTTCTAAACCAGCTTCAAAACATATTCCAAAAACTCAGGTAAACAGAAATTCTTCAACAACTTTATCTAGTAAAGAGTTAGTAATAGAAAGAAGAAAAGCAATGTCTACCCATGGGAAATCAGCTATAACTTCATCCGATAGAACCCGTACTGATGTTAAAAAAGAAAGTCCTGTAAACATAGTTAAATCAACTATAAGTAAAAATCAAGAAAGTCAGGATTCAATTATTACAGAATCTAAGCCCCTAAAACCCAACGTTAAGAGAAGAATTAATCAGAAGAGAAAGCCTATTACTAATACAAGTAGAGATATTGTTTTAGCGAGAAGAGAAGCTCAATCTAAACATGGTAAATCAGCAACTAAACAAAATACTAGTGCCGCTTCTTTAGCTAGAAGGGGAGATCCAGATTTAAGTAGTAGAGAAATTTCTCAGAGAGTGAGAGAGCTAAGAAGTAAAACTGGTGCCACAGGCAAAAAAGGTAATGGTAAATGTAGACCATGTGGTCCAAATAAAAATGGTGCCAAACAAAATATTGCAGATGCTAGCTGGAAAGTTGGTAAAAGTGAAACTGATTCAGGTCAAATAGTTACTGGAACTCAAGCTAATAGATCTGTAAAAACTACAGGTAATGAAGCAAGTACATGCAGAACTGTAACTGGTACCCAATATATGGGAGCAGAAGTTATTGATCAATTTTGTCAAGATAGACCAAGTTATAAACAACCACTTAGATCTACTGTTACCTCTACAACATCAGGTAATAAAGTAACTGGAAATGAAGTTGGTAGATCTGATAGGGTCACAGGCGATGAGCCAGGGACTTGTAAAAATCTTACAGGTACTGAATATGTATCTTCTAATCAATCTCAGAAGTATTGTGGTGATGTCCCAAGAAATCCTTCAAAGGTTAAACACAGCACTACAACCGATGGATTAAAAGTATCTGGATCACTTCCTGGTAGATCAACCCTAGTTACTGGAGATGAATCAGGTTCTGGACATCAATTAACTGGAGATCAATATCTTGGCTCTGAGCCAAATCCAAAAGGTAAAGCATTTGAAAAAGTAGGCAGTTACAACACTCTTAATGGGAATAATGTAACTGGTACAGGTGTGGGAAGATCAGACCATATGACAGGCAATGAACATGGGAGTTGTAAGAATGTAACTGGCGATGAGTACATAGGATCTCAACAATATGAGAAGTTTTGCGGTTCAAAACCAAAACCAGAAGCTAGAAAAGTAGGTTTAAGCCTTTCTTCAAAGTCAAATTTAATAAGCGGCACTATGACAGGAAGATCAGAAATAGTAACTGGAGATGAACCAGGTTCATGCAAAGTGTTAACAGGAACACCATACGCAGGCTTAGATCAGATTAATGAAAATTGTAGTACTGAGATTTCAGAAGATATTAAATCCCGCGCAACAGTTAATTCTGGAAATAATTCAAATGCCAGACTTACAGGACACCAACCAGGAATTGGCGGAGTAATGACAGGAGCTAAGAAAGGTGCTTGTAAAAATCTAACAGGTACTCCCTATGTTGGTGGAGATCAGCTATCACAAGCTTGTGATAAGCCTTCACATGATGCGGCTTATGCGAATCCGGAAAAGTCGGCAGGTAACTCTTGGAAGGAATTCTCTGTTAAATCACCATCAAGAGATAAATATTCTGAAAAAAATACTCAGGGTGTTACAGGTAATGAATATGAGAATGGTTCAAAGGTAACAGGACCTTTTGATATGGCAGTTGATAAGGTCACTGGTACTGAAAAATTTAGATTTGAGCCGAATAAAAATATTACTTATAAACAAAAAATGGAAATTGAAGAGGCAGACCGTGCTGCAAAGACACCAGAAAAAAGAGTCGGATCAAGGATTACTGGAGAAGGACAATCAGTGGGAAACGTAACTGGTGATGATTGGGATCGCGGCGATAAGGTAACAGGTACAGAGGGAGCGTCTTCTAGAAAGCGAAATCCATCAAGAGCAGGATTCATGAGCGCAATGCCCCCTATGGAAGTTAAAAGGAATGAGGAAACAGAAAAACCAGATTTCTTGATAACTGGATCTAGTGGAAATACTCGTGAAGGACAACTTGTTACCTTTTCAGGTGGTGCAAGAGGTTAAGTAAATAATGCCTTTAAGAGGACTGGCTAAAGCCAAGAACTTCACATTGGGGCCAACCGCTCCAATGAAAACCTTTACTGAAAATATACATATACAAACGAAAGAATCAAATAATTTACGAAATTCTGGAAAGTCTCATAAATTAACCAATAATATTCAAAATGAAAATCTATTTAGGTATGAAAGCAAAATAAAAAGTGATTTTGATGAAATTGTTCCAACTCTCAAGGAAATTGCTCGAATCCAACATCACGAAGATTTTATAAATAAGGCTCAGAAAATATCAAGAAAAAATTTGGGAATAGATTTACCTCTCCACGTATTAGATAAATCTTGGGTTAAACCTCTTGATATGAGGGCTTTATATGCATGGTGTGCTTTCAAACAGCATGAGAAACTTAGCGACAATTTTTTTAACAATGATCCACTTGAAGGTGCTACTGGAAGTAGGGATGCGGAAGATTTTGAAAAATTTCTCTTAGACTGTGGAATACATTTACTTGATATAACTCCTTGTTCAGATGGAAGGTTAGCTCATTCAGTTGCTTATGTAATGAGAATACCTTTTAGTTCAGTAAGAAGAAGATCCCATGCTGGAGCACTGTTTGATATTGAAAATACAGTTAATCGATGGGTAAAAACTGAACACAAAAGATATAGAGAAAATGTTCCTAATGAAGCTCATAAAGATACCAGGTATTTAAAAGTTGTAACTTATCATTTTAGTTCAGTAGATCCTTTACATCAGGGATGCGCAGCTCATGGCAGTAATGACGAGTTGGCTGCAGCAGAAGGTAGAAATAAATTATATGCTTTCAAAGAGGCTGTAGAGAATAGCTTTTGCTGCGGAGCTTCTGTGGATTTAATGTTAATTGGACTTGATACAGACACTGATTCATTAAAAATACATTTATCAACTAGCGATGGCGGTATAGATTTAGAAAAAACTATTTCTACATTAGAAATTTATAATTCAACAATAAATTTTTCAAAAGAGGATGCGGAAAGAGAAATTTGCCAGACAATTTCTAAGCAATCTTCAAAAGATAAACTCAGTGGACTGGAAAAATTTAAATATAATTTAATCGTCAATAATATTTCTCAAATTGATTATGTTAAGAGTTTTCATAATGGTTCTTATGAAGATATTGGACATGCAGAGAGGTTTATTGGAGTAGGTATAGGTTTCAAAGAGGTACATCTCAGAAATTTAACTTATTTTGCTCATTTAGATACAGTCGAAGAGGGGGCTCCAGATTTAGATGTTGGAGTAAAGATTTTTACTGGATTAAATGTTTCTCAAGATCTACCTATTCCGGTAGTAATAAGATTTGATTACTCTGGGAAAGTTCCTGGCGCAAAAGAGAGGGCAGTAAATGATTGTGAAAGAGTTAATAATGCGATATCAATTAGATATAAAAATTTAGTTGATCAAGGTTTGTTACATACTTGCTCTACTATTAGAGATAGGGACAACATTCATTCCGCCCAAATTATTGGAATGTCTTTAGATAAAAAAACAGAGGAGGCTCACTAATTATGTTGATTTGCAAGGTTGTAAAACCACTTGTTTCTACCAATAGGATTCCTGGTTTTGAACATAAACATCTGCAAGTTGTATTAGATGGTTCTTCTAATAAAGTTGCAGTTGATGCTGTTGGCTGTAAGCCCGGAGATTGGGTTATTTGTGTTGGAAGTTCTGCTGCTAGAGAAGCTGCGGGAAGTAAGTCTTATCCAAGCGATTTAACGATTGTTGGAATTATTGATCATTGGGATCCTGACAAGTCATAAAAAGGAAGATATAAATTATGGAAATTATGAAGGTATTAGGAAGGATGGTATGTACTCAAAGAGTCCCTGGCTTAGGTCATATGAATTTACGAATTTTAGAAAATAACAAAGGAAAGAAATTAGTTGCTGTTGATCCTGTTGGAGCTAGAGAAGGTAACTGGGTTTTTACTGCTAGTGGCTCTGCCGCTAGATTTGCATGCCCTAATCCAGAAGTTCAAACCGATTTAACAATTGGTGGGATTATTGATTATTGGGAGAGTGACTAAAAATTTTATCTTCAAAAATTTATTGAGAAACTTTGTTGGAGGTATAGTGTAATTAGTCTTGAATAAAGAATGTAATGTGGAATGAAAGAGAATCACCTTTGAGGATTGAAAAAAGATTTGAATTTGAGCAATACTCAAAAATTAGTAAATTTATGGAGAAAATTGAGAAATTATGCAAAGAGAAGGATATCTATCCTAATATCAGCTTCGGTAAGAATTTTGTAAGTCTTTCAATATTTTTAGATAATAAAGAAATATCAGAGAGGGAAAAAGACTTTTCAAAGGGTATTGATAAATTTTATTTAGAAGATTAGTCCTTTTTAATAACTATTTGGCTTCGCAATATCTCTTTTGATTAAGGCCATTAAATATGTGGGGGCTTTATATCTACCAGGTAGACATCTATTTAAAGTTTCAAGATGACTCCAACATACTGTTTTTTCTATATCTTTAACTGAGTTACCTTTTAAAATTAATAGTCTAAGAGCTTTGCAAAATAAAGGATAACCTGCTTCTAGTTCATCTATATTAAGCTTTGCTGCTGACATAGATCAATGATGAATTGTCAACTAATAATCTATACAAATATGGTGCACAATTGGTTCATATTTCAAATTTCTCAATAATTAGAAATTAATCAAGAAATGCGACGCAATCTATCTCAACTAAAACTCCTTTTGGTAAAGATGAAACTTCCACACAGGCCCTTGCTGGAGGATTTTCAATATTAAAAAAATCACTATATATTTTATTTACAATTTGAAAATTATCTAAGTCAGTTAAGTAAATAGTTGTTTTTATTACATCCTCTTTTTTTGCTCCACCAGCTTCAAGAACTGCTGCGAGATTTTTTAAAACTTGAATAGTTTCCTTCTCAATATCACCTAAACATGTTATTTCATTTAAAGCTGGGTCTATAGCAATTTGACCAGAGCAATAGATAAAATCCCCAGCTTTTATTGCTTGATTATAAGGTCCTACTGGATCTGGAGCATTTGATGTTTTAATTACTTTTTTGGAGGACATTTGTTTAAGAAGATACCTATCTATTTAAACCCATAAATCTTTATTTGCTCTTAAAAAAGTAAATTCTTCTAAATTTTTTGCTCTTAAGAAAAGGTTTATTTTCATCTCTGAATCAAGTAAAAATGGAATTGTCAATTCATTAAGAGAAAGTTTTTTTTCAACTTCCGAAAGTTTATTTTTTAAATCTTGATCTTTTGGCTTGAGATTCAATGCCCACAATATATTTGCCTTTGTATATTCATGTGCACAATATATGAGAGTATTTTTTGGTAAAGATTTGATTCTTTCTAGTGAAGAATACATTTGTTTATAAGTTCCCTCAAAAATTCTTCCACAGCCTCCAGAAAATAATGTGTCACCAATAAAAAGAACAGGATTTTCCCCATTCAAAAAGAAGGCAATATGTGAGCATGTATGTCCTAATACTTCAATTATTTTTACTTCTTCACCTAAAATATTTAAAGTTTCTCCATCTTCTACAGATACATTTTGAAAAGGTATTCGCTTTTTTTCTTTGGAGGAAGCAATCACCTTTACATTTGGCCATCTTTCAATAAGAAACTTCGTCCCTCCAATATGGTCTGAATGATGATGAGTTTGCAAAATAGCTTCTAAGTGAAAATTGTTTTGATTTATATATCTAATTACTGGTTCGTGAATAGATGGATCTACAGCCACAACGGATTTGTCTTTTACCCATAACCAAATGACGTTATCACTTAAAACTCTAAGTCCGATTATATTTCGAGCTTTATTAAATTCCATTGTTAACTTAGAATGAAGAATCTTTGGAAGAAATTGATCTATGTTCACTATAGCTTTACCAAAAGGAGCTCTGTTAAAAGATTCAATTTCAACTTTTAAAAGAGCTGGGTTAGATTTCTCTGATGCGTTGGACGTAAATAATAGATCATTAACCTTTGAATCAAATTGCAAACGGGCAAAAGCTTTATTAGTAAGAAATGGAGATGTTCCTGTTTATGTAAGTTATGGTCAGGCTGATTTGGGTATTGTTGGGTATGACGTTTTACGAGAATCTGAATTAAAAGTCGCAAAGTTATTAGATTTAGGATTTGGTGGTTGTCATATGTCTTTGGCGGTTAAGAAAAATAGCAATTATTCAAAACCAACTGATCTTCCAGCGAATTGTAAAGTAGCAAGTAAATTTATAAAAACAGCAAGATCTTATTTTGAAGAATTAAATATTCCTGTAGAAATAGTTCATTTGACAGGATCAGTTGAGCTTGGTCCTATTACAGGTATGGCAGAGGCAATAGTTGATTTGGTGGCAACCGGAAAGACTCTTAAAGAAAATGGTTTAATTAAAATAGATGATCTTTATTACTCGACTGCAAAACTAATTGGAAATCCTTTATCTATGAGGTTAGATGAAAATCATCTCAGAGAAACCATTTTATCAATAGAATCAACAAATGCTTTATAGAAGATTAGCTAAATGTTTTTTAAAGATTTTAGAAGGATTAAAAAGTTAGGTAAGTATTTAACTAAAGATAAAAAAACAATCTATCTTATTTTGATAGTTTTGTTACCTGTTTCTTTTTCTGGAGCTATTCAACCATTATTAGTTGGTCAAGCAATTACAATTCTCAAAAACGAAACTACAGATGTTTGGCTAAGTAAAACTTTCTTTGGGCAGTCAATAAATGCCATAATCATAACTTTATTTATAACTGTCCTATTCAGATTAGTTCTGCAGGGATACCAAACTTACAATATCCAAGCAGTGGGACAACGTTTGACAGCAAGAATAAGAAGAGAACTTTTTGATCATTCAATATCTTTATCTCTTAAATATCACGATAAAATGCCAGTAGGGAAATTATTAACGAGATTGACAAATGATGTTGATGCTTTAGCTGAGGTTTTCGGGAGTGGGGCAGTTGGAGTCATTGCTGACTTCGTCAGTCTGATAGTAATTTCTTTGACAATGCTGTCAATTGATCGAGGGCTTGCCATTTTATTACTTTTGACTCAAATCCCAGTTTCATATTTTATTATTTGGCTTCAAAAACGTTATAGAAGAGCCAATTATCAAGTAAGGGAAGAATTGTCTCAACTCAACTCTGATTTTCAAGAAAATCTTCAAGGTTTAGAAGTTGTTCAGATGTTTAGAAGAGAGGCTTTTAATAGCAAGAAATTTTCTAAAACTGGAGTTGCTTACAAGAAAGCAGTTAATGGCACAATATTTTATGACAGTAGTATTTCAGCATTTATTGAATGGATTTCTCTTGCCGCTGTTTCCTTGGTTTTGGCAGTTGGAGGATATCTTGTTACTTCTGGAAATATTGGTTTAGGAACATTAACAACTTTTATTTTATATTCCCAAAGACTTTTTGAACCTTTAAGGCAGCTTGCAGAAAGATTTACTCAGATACAAGGAGGCTTAACAGCTGTAGAAAGAATAAATGAATTATTGGATGAAGAAATACAGATTAAGGACTCTACTTCCGCAAAACATTTTTTAGAAAATGCTAAAAATGTAAACAAAAAATTTAAGGGCAAAATTGAGTTCAAGAATGTTGATTTTTTCTATAACGAAGGAGAACATATCATAAAAAATTTATCTTTCAAGATTAATCCAGGAGAGCATGTGGCTTTTGTAGGGCCAACTGGTTCAGGTAAGACGACCATAATAAGACTGTTGTGTAGATTGTATGAACCTCAATCAGGCCAAATTTTGATCGATGATATAGATATCAAAGATATTCCTATCGCAACTCTTAGAAATATGTTGGGAGTAGTTTTGCAGGATACCTTTATCTTTAGTGGAAATGTCGCAGATAATTTAAAACTAAATTCGAATGTAGACAATCTTGAATTGGAAAATCTTTGTAACGAACTAGGGTTAGATAATTTGTTAAAAAAATTACCAGAAGGTTTGAACACCTTACTAAGAGAAAGAGGGGGAAATCTCTCCTCTGGAGAGAGACAACTTCTTTCAGTAGCTAGAGTAGCGATTAGAAATCCTGTTGTTTTAATAATGGACGAAGCAACAGCATTTATGGATCCCTCTACAGAGGCTACTTTACAAAAAGATCTTGAGAGAATACTGTCAAAAAGAACTGCATTAGTAATAGCTCATAGATTAGCAACTATTGAAAGTTCTGATAAGATTTTAGTCTTAAAAGGGGGATCATTAGTTGAAGAGGGAACACATAGTGAATTGAGACTGAAAAAGGGTTTATATTTTCAGCTCTCTGAACTTCAACAAAAAGGATTCGTAAATTTTTAATGATTTTTAGAAACCAAAGATCGTTAATAAAAAAATCTAATACGATATCAAGGGATGAGCTGATTGATCTCTATGGTCTAAATTCTTATGAGTTCACTCAAACAAATAAAGAAGAAATATTTGTATGCAGTAAAAACAAAGATTTAGATTTAATAGAACTAGATCAACTTTTGCAAACTGTTGGTTGGAGCAGAAGACCTACAAGGAGGGTAAAAAGAGCTTTAGATTTCAGTATTTTGGTGGTTGGACTATGGCGTCATGATAATAAATTCCCCAGACTAATAGGATTCGCAAGATGTACTGGCGATGGAATTTTAGAAGCAACAGTTTGGGATGTGGCTATTAACCCTGTCTATCAAGGACTTGGATTGGGGAAAGAGTTAATGAAATATGTCCTAAAAGAATTGAAAAATATTGGAATTTCTAAGGTAACCCTTTTTGCTGATGCTGAAGTGGTTTCATTTTACAAAAGACAAGGTTGGATATTAGAACCTAGAGGTTCTAAATGTGCTTTTTGGTATGCAAATTAATCAATTTTTGTAGTAGTCAGAATATATAGATTTTAAAGATTCACCTCTTAACCATCTTCTTCTAAAGTGCCAGTTCTTAATTGCTTGGAGAAAAATATTAGTTCTTTCCCATTTTCTTGAACTTATAAAAATAGGTAAATTTAATTGTTTTAAATCTTTTTTTTTGTTTAATCTCCTTAAAAAATCTACATCTTCCATCAAAGGTATCTTTCTAAAACCATTATTCTTAAAATAGGAAGTTCTATGAATTATTAAACCTTGATCACCATACGGTTGTTTAAAAAATTTACTTCTAAAATTCACGAGAATTTCGAGGACTCTATAAATTATCTTTTTGTTATTAATTTTGAATTCAAAATAGTAAATACTATTCTTGTTTCCCTTCAAATATGAATTAATTTTTCTAAACCAATCATGATTTAATCTTGTATCCGCATGCAAAAATATGAGCCAGTCTCCTTTTGAATTTTCAGCACCTATATCTAATTGTAAACCTCGATTCCTTTCTTTGGATATAAATACTCTCGCTCCATAAATGTTTGCTATGTCAATAGTTTTATCTTCACTTCCACAATCAACAATTATGATTTCGCTCTCTTTCTGAATACTTGATAAGTCTGAAAGCAATAATGGCAAATTATTAGCTTCATTAATAGTTGGAACGATAATTGAGATTTTAGACAAGTTGATTACTTTCTATTTTCGATATCAAATATTGTATCTATATCTATTTTTTTATCTAAAAGCTTATATTTCAATTTTATAGAGGCAAAATTATCAATTGTATTTTGAAGAGCATCCTCTGTACCCCACTTAATGTTAATAAAAGGTAAATATAGATGCGTTGAAATTATTTTTTCCGATAAACCAATAAGCCAATATCCTCCATCATTAGATGGCCCTAAAATAAGATCATTCTGTTGAAACTCTTTAAGGGTATTCAATAAATCTTGATGGCATAAATCTGGAAGGTCAGTACCAATAAAAATAATATTTTTGATCTTATGTCTAGCACAAAATTTTTTATTGATAATTATTTGCCTTTTCATTTTTTCTCCTAAGCAGCCTTTTCCCTGCAAATTAAATTTTTTGATGCCTAATTCTCTAGACCATTTTCTACAATTTCCTGCCCCCAAACCAGTTATGGCAATAGAAATATCAATTAGTTTATTTTCTTGGAGAAATTTTGCGACTGAAATTGTGTGTTTGGTCATGACACTTTGTACTTTCGCCGAATTACTTTTACCTATATCTTTTGATAATCTTGTTTTGCATCTTCCAAAACCATGCCATTTCGCCATGATAATAAGTAATGCTTTATCCAATACTTTAGTAAGATTTAAAATAATTATATTCCTATTAAAAAAAATATAAAATTTATCTTTATAAATTTAGTAGATGCTTTGTTAAATAATTTTAAATTTGTCGTGATCTTGTGATTTGATAATGGCCAATTATTAAATTCCAACTAGATTAATAATCTAGAGAATAAAACTTTGCAAGCAACTAATCCTATTTGGGCGGAAGTTCAACAATCGCTCCAAAAAACCTTAAGTAAGCCTTCATTTGAGACATGGATAAGGCCTGCTAAATTTAATTGTTTTGAAAATGGCTTATTAACTTTAATCGCTCCAAATACATTTTCTAGTGATTGGTTAAGAAAGAATTATTGTGAAACTATTGAAAAAGCTGCAAAGGAAATCTGCGGTCATGATGTAAAAGTTGTTTTTAAATCTGAAACGAATACCAGCAGTGATTTAACAAATGAAGATAAACCTAACGAACAAAACGTGCATCATAAAACAAGATCTTTTTCTAGTAATAACCAAAATAATTCTTCAAAAAATCAATTCAAAAATCCTAATGGTTTAAATTTACGCTACGTATTTAAAAGATTTGTTGTGGGTCCAAATAGTAGGTTGGCTCATGCCGCCGCTTTAGCCGTTGCCGAATCTCCAGGGAGAGAATTCAATCCATTATTTATTTGTGGAGGAGTAGGTCTCGGTAAGACTCATTTAATGCAAGCAATAGGTCATTATCGAGTAGAAATAGATCCAGAAGCAAAAGTTAAATATGTATCTACAGAGACTTTTACAAATGATGTTATTAGTGGTATTCGAAGAGATGGAATGACAGCTATTCGAGATAAATATAGAAATGTAGATTTGATTTTAATAGACGACATACAGTTCTTAGAAGGGAAAGAGTATACACAGGAAGAATTTTTTCATACTTTTAACGCTCTTCACGAATCAGGTAGTCAAATAGTTATCGCAAGTGATAGACCACCTAATCAATTGTCGGGAATTCAAGATAGATTAATTTCTAGGTTCTCAATGGGTATGACCGCAGATATCCAACCACCTGATCTTGAGACGAGGACAGCTATCCTTCAAAAAAAGGCAGAACAAGAGAGGATGAGTCTTCCAAGAGATTTAATTCAATTTATAGCAGGAAGATTTACTTCTAATATTCGAGAATTGGAAGGAGCATTTACTAGAGCTGTTGCATTTGCATCAATAACGGGCTTGCCAATGACAGTCCAATCAATTGCTCCAATGCTTGACCCGAACAGTGTTGGAGTAGTTGTTACTCCAAAACAAGTTATTAATAAAGTATCAGATTTCTTTAAAGTTTCTACTGATGAATTGATCAGTTCCAGTAGGAGAAAACCAGTAAGTCAAGCTAGACAAATAGGTATGTATCTCATGAGACATGGGACGGATCTAAGCCTACCCAGAATTGGAGATGAGTTTGGGGGCAAGGACCATACAACAGTTATGTATGCTATTGAACAAGTTGAGAAAAAATTATCTATTGATCCCAATATTGCAAGTCAAGTTCAAAAAATAAGAGATTTACTTCAAATAGATTCAAGAAAAAATTTATAGTTTTACTATTAACTAGAAATGAAATTTACAGGATCTTGATCATATCTATGCCTGAAAGGTATCTTATCTATTTCATTTATATCACTCAGCGATTCAATTTTATTTAATGATTGCCTTAATAACCTCGCTGAAATAATTGGCATATCTCTTGGAACTGAGATTCTATTTTTTAAGTATCTTAGAGAGATTCCTGAAAGTTGTTTAGGGGTTAATACTTCACCTGTGATCATATGGGTCAAAGCTGCTCTCAATGATTCCTCAAAGGATTCTTTATTGTATGGATTTATTTTTATTAAATTGTCCTTATGCTTAATCACTCTTTTAAGAGCAATTTTTGCGAAATATTTTGACTCATAATTTTTATTTAATTCATAAGCACCTAGACCCTCCCCAGTATCTATTAGCTTAGAGAAAGTAATTTGTTTTTCATTGCTTTCTTTATAACATCCCCCCATTTGTGGGGGTAAATCATGAGAATGAGTATGAAAATCTCCTTGAGTGCCTCTATAAGCACTTGTCCCTTCAAAAAGGGTAAGCCAGTTATCTATATGAGGGTAATTAGATCTTAAATTAAACCCTTTATAATAGATCAGTGATGCATTTATTCTCTCCATATAGGGAATAAAAATTATATCTCCAACACCAGGCTGTATATCTCTCGTATTAGATACTGATGGATCAATAAACCCTGATTTTGATCTATTTAAGATTTCATCGAGTTTAGAAACGGATTCATTAAATCTTTTTTTTCTAAAAGAATTATCTATAAAATAAAAACTTTCTCGGCAGAGCCAATTACACCAGGATCTGAAAATTTCTCTTTCTAATTCTCGAATTTTGATAAGGTGACGAGATGTTATATAAGATCCGAGTGCTCCAAATTCATTTTCTAAAAAAGCTATTATGTCATCGCTTTCAGTTATAACCTGCCCTTTAAATTCAATTGCAGGTAATTTCCCCGAACTGACTTTTTCAAGGAACCAACTTTCTTTTTGACCGTAGCAAAACATATTTATTTTTTTGACTCTGTATGGAATTCTCTTAAATTCAAGCCATAACCATATCTTCTGACAGTAAGGACACCAAGAATGCCTATCCCTGTAAAGTGTAATTGATACATCATTTTCACTATGCCCAAATAATCTTAAATTAGCGTAGGAATTATTTATGCCATGGACTCTATTAAGGTCTTCAACTTCAAATTTATTTAAATCGTCCCATGTCAAAATCCCATTCATTATTTGAATTAAAGCTATAAACTAACGTTATAATAATTGATTAAAAAAAGTCTTGGAATTTGAATTTGATTTAATTGTTGTTGGCGCTGGATCTGGAGGACTCGCAGCGGCTAAACGTGCGGCTAGTTATGGAGCAAAAGTCGCAATAATAGAAGTAAATCAAATAGGAGGAACTTGTGTGATTAGGGGATGTGTTCCTAAAAAATTGATGGTTTATGCAGCTAAAAGTAAAAAAAATATGGATTCTTCTGAAGGATATGGATTAAAAAATGAAGGTATTAATTTTGAATCAAATATTTTATTGAAGAATGTTAGAGAGGAGGTTTCTAGATTAAGTAATTTACATAAAAATTCTCTAAAAAAATTGAATGTAATTGTATTTGAGGGCTTAGGAAGATTTACTACTCAAAATGAATTAGAAATTATTTGCCCAAAAACGAAGAAAATTAAAAATAAAATAAGTTCAAAAAAAATTCTTATTTCAGTTGGAGGTAAACCAAAGAAATTAAATATTCCTGGGGTAGATTTGGCATGGACTAGTGATGATATTTTTGAATTAGAAAAGTTTCCCGAATCAATATTAATAGTAGGAGGAGGATATATTGCTTGTGAATTTGCTTCTATTTTCAGAAATTTAGGTACTGAAGTAACTCAATTAATTAGAGGTCAAAATTTACTTAATGGTTTTGATGAGGATCTTTCTTCATGCCTAAAGGAATCACCTACTTTTACTGAAATCAATATAATCTCCAATGCTCAATTAAAGTCTATCAAAAGAGTAAATCGAAACCTGGAAGCCACTCTAGACTCGGGGGATAAACTCCTAATTAGCAATATCCTTATTGCTACAGGAAGAGAACCAAATCTTTTGCCTTTAAATTTAGATTTTTTAAATCTAAAGATGGATGGTCAATATTTAGATGTTGATGAATTTAATCAAACAAGCAATGCAAATATTTTTGCAGTTGGAGATATTATAAATAAACCAAACTTAACTCCAGTAGCAATAGAACAAGGTAGAGTTTTTTCGGATAATTTTTTTAATGACCAGAAAAGAAAAGTAAATTATGAATATATCCCTAAAGCCGTTTTTACTATTCCAGAAATTTCAACAGTTGGCTTAAGTGAGAAAAGAGCTAAAGAGATTTACTCTGAAAAAAATATAAAAATTTTCAAATGCAAATTTACTCCTATGTCAAATACCTTTAAAAAGAATAAATCAAAATGTATGTTGAAAATTGTAGTTCATAAGCTAACTGACAAAGTTCTGGGATGTCATATGTTTGGAGAAACATCATCTGAGATTATTCAAATGGTATCAATTTCATTAAATTCGGGGATTACAAAAAAAGACTTTGATAATACTATGGCTTTGCACCCAACTATCTCAGAAGAATTTGTAACTATGTATGGATAAAATTATTAATTAGAATATTTTAATTTTTCTTGAACAATTAGAAACATTATAAGTAAAGCAAAGTAAATAAATAAAACTATCCTTAATTCAGAAAGGAAGTTGAATCCATTCAGGAAAAGTATCTTATCGAGAATGTAGAAAATATAAAGATTAAGCAAAATAAATCCTTCAATTCTTGTGATTTTCCCTTTGCTCCAGAAAATTGGTAAGCATGCAAAGGTAGTCAAAACCATAAAAGGTAAGTCAACTTTTATTAGACTTTGTTCAATTACTAAACCTTTAAATCCTGAAAAAATACTGCAACTTCCAAGTATTAGGAGTTGATTGAGCAAATTGCTTCCTATTACGTTCCCAATTGCAAGATCTGTTTTGCCTTTAAATGCAGCAATTATTGAAGTTACTAATTCTGGTAAAGATGTCCCAGTGGCGACGATGGTTAAACCAATTACAATTTCATTTACACCCAGCAGAGTAGCAAGCGTTTGTGAACCATTTACTAAAATATTTGAACCAAAGCTTAAAAGAAATATTCCCAATATTAACTTTAGTAGAATATTAAGCTTCCCTTTATAGTTATCTTTTAATTCTTCTATCTCTGGTTCAGCATCTTGTGTCTCCACTCCTTTCTCATTGATGGTATTGATTTCCCATATTGTATTAAAGATTAAACAAATTATAAGAAATATCCCTGCTTGCAATGTTAATAAGCCTGTTGATGACATAGCCCAAACTGCACAAGAAATTGCCATTAAAAGAGGCACATCTCTTCTAACTATTCTGCTTTTTACCTTAAGAGGTGTTATCAATGAGCTTATACCCAAAACAACAAGAACATTAAAAATATTGCTTCCAATTACATTGCTTGCCGCAAGTGAATCACTCCCTTTTACAATTGAACTTAAACTTACCAACAACTCAGGAGAGCTTGTTCCAAGAGAAACAACTGTTAAACCAATTACTATTTGAGGTATTCCTAAAATTAAAGATAAAAATATGGCTCCTTGAATAAAAAACTCTCCTCCAGCAAAAAGTAGAACTACGCCTAAAACTATTTCTATTATTGGGAATAAAAATTCACTCATACTTAGGCTTTTATTTAGAAAATAAAAAATTTTATAATTGGTTAATGACTATCCTCGAATATCTATAATTTATTGTCAATTTTAATTTGCTGTTAAAATTGATTAAATAGAAAAAATTTTGAAGACTTTAACCATAATAAAACCTGATGATTGGCATTTACATTTAAGAGAGGGTCTTGTATTAAAAAATATCATTCATTTTACTTCAGAATATTTTGGAAGAGCTATTGTCATGCCAAATACTAAAAGTCCCATAACATCAATCAATAGAGCTATTTCTTATAAGAAATCTATTGTTGAAGCGTTACCAGAAAGTTCTAATTTTGAACCACTAATGACAATTTATCTTACAGATGAGACTGATAAAGGGGAACTAATAAATGGTTTTAAAAATAATGTCTTTTTTGCAGCAAAATTATATCCTGCTAACGCTACAACAAATTCCAGTCATGGAGTTAGGAAAATAAAAAATCTTTATAAGATCTTTGAATTAATGCAAGATTCTGGAATGCCTCTTTTAATTCATGGGGAAGTCAATGATTCTGAAGTAGATGTATTCGATAGAGAAGAAGTTTTTATAGATAAAGAACTCTCTCAAATAACTAAAAGATTTCCAAAATTAAAAATTGTTTTAGAACATATAACTACCTCTTATGCAGTGAAGTTTGTCCAAGAAAATAATATTGGAGCTACAATCACTCCGCATCATTTACATATAAATAGAAATGCAATGTTTTTTGGAGGCTTAAATAGTGATTTTTACTGCTTACCAGTGGCTAAGAGGGAAAATAATAGACTTGCCTTAAGGAAAGCTGCAACAAGTGGGGAAAAATGTTTTTTCTTGGGAACAGACTCTGCTCCACATCTTAGAAAGTGGAAGGCTTTTTGTGGATGTGCAGGTATTTTTAATTCGCCAGTAGCAATAGAAAGCTATTTAACGGTATTCGAAGAGGAGGATGCTCTAGATAATTTTGAAAAGTTTGCAAGTTTGAATGGTCCTAATTTTTATAATTTGCCCCCAAATAAAGAAAAATTAAAATTAGTGTCTGGACCTAATAAAATTAATGAATTTATTGATGTTATTGAAGAAAAAGATATTGTCGGACAAATAAAACCATTTCATGCAGGTGAAACTTTAAAATGGCGAGTGGAAGGGATGGTAAATTAAAAATTAAATTTAATCTGATATTTAAAAGCATAAATATTCCAATTTTACGTGGATAAATGCGTCGCTATCCGCTAGTAAAAAAGGCGTAAATTCCTTATGGGAGTGTGGCGGAATAGGTACACGCGCCTGACTTGAAATTCGACAGACTTTGATGTAGATAGTGAACTCGATAAGCCCAAAAGCTATTCTCTTTCTTATTTGTCAAGTGTACGAAAGTGCGCAAAAAAATCTACCGAGAATGATAATTGAAAAACAGATATAGTCTCAACAGGATTACGAGAGTAAACAAATAAGTGGGAAACTAAAAAGGTTAAAATATCGTTTATTAATAAACAAGAGTGAATTGTAAATGATCTTATAAATATTTTGAAAAAAAAAAATAAATTTTATGTATTATTTAGGTTATAAATTTTTCTAGAAGTTCATGAAAGCGAAATTTATTTTTAGTCTATTTCTATTTCCAATATCACTAATTTCAGTTAGTGTTTTGCCATTAAATTTATTAAATTTAATCTCACCAACAGCTGTATACGCAACAAACTGGAATAGATTCAATAT
Source organism: Prochlorococcus sp. AG-355-I20 (assembly GCA_003280895.1). Taxonomy (GTDB): domain Bacteria; phylum Cyanobacteriota; class Cyanobacteriia; order PCC-6307; family Cyanobiaceae; genus Prochlorococcus_A. The sequence continues at coordinate 67,811 of QCDM01000004.1, forward strand.
TGCATTTAAAAATGGTTTAAGGCATTTGAATCGAGGAAATTATCAAAAAGCCTTAGATTTTTATAATGAGGCTATAGGAATTTATAACAAAGATCCCGCTTCTTACTATAATCGTGGATTAGCTAATCAAGAATTAGGTAATCACCTGGATGCTATAGATGATTTTAAAAAGTCCATGACTATGGATGGAAAAATGTATAAAGCAAATACACACAATAATATTGGTTGGTCTTACAGTGAATTAGAAGATTATGATAATGCTTTAATACATTTCAATAAAGCAATAGAAATAAAGCCAAAGGAAGGTTATTTTTATGCAGATAAAGGTGACACCCTCTATGAATTAGGGAAGGAAGAAGAGGCATGTTCAAATTACCTTAAGTCTTTTGAATTGGGTTATGAGGAAATTAAAGACTATCTAAATTCATCAGATGGTGAATGGTGTAAATAATAAATCAACCTACTTATTTTCCTTTCATAATCTATCTACTCTATTTGGTACATAGCTGAGCTGACTAAATTGGTCATTCTTCAACCCATGTAACAGAAATAGTTCCTACGCACAAAGGATAATAACTTAGCTAAGCGTGACTCTATAGACTTCGCTATAGCCTAATCTAACGAGTCTATAGATTCCAGAATCAACACTTTTTACAACAATTTCTGTGCAGGTTTACAATAAAAGTTACAAAAAAAAGCTGAAAAGCATTGGGAGTGTGGCGGAATTGGTAGACGCGCCGGACTTAAAATCTTCATAGGATTCTAGAAAAGAGTGGATGGGATTAGTTTAAAAAGCTAGTCCCTTTCTTATTTTATAACTGTACGAAGATGCACAGTTAATCCGCAAAATTATCTACCGAGCATGCTCACCGAAAAACAGATAGACGATCAGCAGGAGTTCGATCGTAAATGTATAAGTGGTGGACTATTAAGGTTAAGATCTTTAAAAAAATTAAGTCAATAAATGTTTACATCATGAACCGAAAAGGGATATGACGTAAAAATTGAAATAATCTAACTTAGAGTATGTTCTTTTAAAAGGATTTTATGACAAAGAAATTTTTTTTAAACCTCTGTTTCTTTCCACTATCAATATTATCAGTTGGGTTTTTGCAATTAAATATATCTAAATTAATTTCACCTTCCGCTGTCCATGCAACTAATTGGAATGCTTACAATAGGCATGTTGAGAGTGGAGGTAGAAACCTTAATAATGGAAATTATCAAAAGGCAGTAGATTTTTACAATAAGGCACTAAAAATTTATAAAAGAGACGGTGCAATATTTTACAACAGAGCTTTATCAAATTATGAGCTAGGCAATTATGAAGAAGCAATAGAGGATTACAAAGAAGCGTTGAATTTAGAGAATAAAATGCGTTCAGCGATAACACATCTCAATATAGGAAATGCTTATAAGGAAATTGAAGATTTTGAAAAAGCATTATTTCATTTTAATAAAGCAATAAGTATAAAACCTAATGAGGGTTTCTACTACCAAGATAGAGGTTCTTTATATTGGGAACTAGAAAAATGGGATGAAGCGCTTAAAGATTATGAAATAGCAAAAAGTAAATACCTTAAGAAGAAAGTAAAAATAGATGAATATTTTTATAACGATATAGGTTATGTTTATTTCAAACTTGGTGCATTTAATTTAGCAATTGATAATTATGAAAAGGCAATCGAAATAAATCCAAAAGAAGGTATGTTCTATACAGATAGAGGTGATGCCCTTTATGAACTAGGAAAGGAAGACGAAGCATGCGAGAACTATATTAAGTCATCTGAATTAGGTTACGAGGAAATTCAAGACTACTTAAATTCATCGGATGGTGATTGGTGTAAGAAATAAATCAAGTCTCTTCATTCATAATTAACCCACTAAGTTGGCTAAGTAGCTAATTACATAAGTCATTCATTAACTCAAGTAACTCAAATTTACGTATATTTGAACGAAAATAATTGGCTGATAAGCTGCTGCTATCAAGTTCTACACTGCGGATCTTGCTATTGCATAATCTAACTGATCCACAAGTTCCGTAATCAACACTTTTTTACAGTTTTTTGGAAGATTTAAGACGACAAGCTACAATAAAAAAGCGCCAAAACCCTTGGGAGTGTGGCGGAATTGGTAGACGCGCCGGACTTAAAATCCGTCGAGCGATTTAGCTCGTGGGGGTTCAAGTCCCCCCACTCCCATTAATAATTATTTATTTTTAGTTCTGACGATAACTTCCAATAGTTGTTATGTTTTAACTAAGCAACCATAAATCAAAAATGGAAAGTTTTTTCAATAATACATTCTCTACTTTAATTGCTTATATTGGAATTATTTCTACTTATTTACTGGTTATTCCATTATTACTATTTTATTGGATGAATAATAGATGGAATATTATGGGCAAATTTGAAAGATTAGGAATTTATGGCCTTGTTTTTCTTTTTTTTCCTGGTTTAATTTTATTTTCTCCATTTTTAAATCTTAGACTAAGAGGGAACGGTAAAGGGTAAATAATTGACTAAGGGTAAAGTTATACAAATAGGTTTATTTATTTCATTAATAGGATTAATTAGTTATAGTTTTATTCCGAAAATTGGTTTAGACAATCTTACAGCTACTACTTTCTCAAGTTGTATTATGATTTTGATTGTTATTACTTGGGTAACATCTTATGTTTATAGAGTTGTAAATGGGAAAATGACTTTTATGGAACAAAGGAAGCGTTATAGAAAAGAATACGAAAAAGTTGTTAATGATAAACTAGAAACTAAATTCAATTCATTGTCAAAGGAAGAGCAGCAAAAACTTATGGAAGATTTAGAGAAAAATCCATAAATTTTTCATAGAAAAATATCTAAAAATCATGAAAAATAACGAAATACAAATTGCGAAAAATAAATCTTTATCTAAGGTAGATAAGATGTTTTATGAATTAAAAAATAATAAAAAATTAGCTTTGATGCCTTTTATAATGGCTGGAGATCCCAATATTGAAATAACCTCTGAAATTATATTAAAGTTACAAGAAAATGGAGCTAACCTTATTGAACTAGGTATACCTTACAGTGACCCACTCGCAGACGGACCTGTTATTCAATTAGCAGCCTCTCGCGCCTTAAAGTCAGGAACTAACCTGAGAAAAGTAATTAAACTTTTAGAGTCTATAAAAGGTAAATTAAATATTCCCATTATCCTTTTTTCTTACTTAAATCCTTTACTATGTTATGGCTTTGAAAAGTTTTGTGAGATTGCATCTAATGCTGGAGTTTCTGGACTAATAGTTCCTGATCTCCCTTTAGAGGAAGCTTATAAATTTTCTGAAATAGTGAGCAACCATTCTATGGACTTAATTTTATTGGTAGCTCCCACTACTCCTTTTGAGAGAATGAAACAAATATCAAATCATACAAAAGGTTTTACTTATTTAGTAAGTGTTACTGGTGTCACTGGTGAGAGAAACAAAATGGAAAATAGAGTAGAAAATCTTATTGCTAAATTAAAAGATGTAAATAGGAATCCAATTGCTGTTGGTTTTGGAATATCCACTCCAGATCATGTTAATAAAGTTCGTGAGTGGGGAGCAGATGGAGTAATTATAGGGAGTGCATTTGTAAAACGAATTTCTAGTTCAAGTGAAAAAGATGTAGTCGATCATGTTGGTGAATTTTGTAAAGAAATGCGTTTAGCTGCTGATCAAAAAAAATAAATAAAAAAGATAATTTATTTATTAAAAAGAATAAATTATTGAAAATAAATTAAAAATGATGTATTCAATTTATTTTGTTTGTCTTTAAGATTCTTCTGTAGGTAATAATCTGATTTGTTTTCTTCCGAGCTTAATTTCGAATTCATCCCCTGCTTTTAAATCAAGAAGTGCTGTATATGCTTTCCCAATCAGAAGATTTCCATTGCCTTGAACTGTAGCTATATAACTAAGTTTTCTTCCACCTTTCCCAATACCTGCAACTCCAGAATCACCAAGATTAACCCCTTTTGCTTCTAAAAGTGCTTCATAAAATGCGGTAAAGTTTAAGCGTTCACCTCCTTTTTTCTTTGTGGAAACATATCCACAGGCGCGAACTAAGTCAGATTTGCTAGCATCACCAAGTTCTTTAACTTTTGCAAGGAGATCGCTACCAGTTAACATAATTATTTGAAAGAAAGTTGTATTTAATAACATAGCAATTTGCGTGTAAAATATGCAATTATTTAGAATACATTTATTCTATTATTTATATTTAAAAATGGAAAAGTTTATAGTTTTTGGAAGGTACTCTGAAGATGCAATTTTCAAGAGAAAACCATTTCGTGAACAACATCTTAATAGACTTAAAAACTTAAAAGATCGCGATATTCTTGTTACATTAGGGCCAACAAAATGTACCAAATATTTGTTTGGAATTTTCAATGCTAATGATGTAAATGAGTTGAAAAATCTCATTGAGGAGGATATTTATTGGAAAAAAGGTATATGGATTAATTATGATATTTATCCTTGGATTCAGGCATTTTAAATATCGCTTATGAAAAAATTTAGTAATTACTAACTATTAATTAAAAAGAATTAATTATAGTGAGAATACATAATATTCTTGCTTTAATAATTCAATTAATTATCATATTTATGAGTTAAAAAGATATTTATTTAAAGGTTGGTTTTAAGAGGTTATATCATTTTTAACTAAAAATATAATATTTTAAATGATATCTATTTACTAGTATCTTGATTTATCTGGTTTACTAATGAGTCGATATCTAATTGATTATATGGTGGTGTTTGTTTTGTTTCTCGATAATTGTTCTTGATATTGTTTAACAATTTTTGCTCAATCTTTATAAGATTTTTTGCAATATTGTACATGCCGCCTTTTTTATATAATTCTTTAATTTTGAGAATAATCTCGGAGGTTCTGCTCGATTTAATGTTTAATTCATTTGCTAAGTCTTTTTGGGTAAATCCATGCGATTTTAACCAATCTTTAATGAAGGAGACGAGTTCTTTTTCTTCCTGAATGGATAATTTTCTCATTCAATAAAAAGGAAATAACTTATTAAGCTTATTCTCTGCTCTTGCTCTTATTGAAGGAGTCATGTATTTGCTCCATATACTGAGTACTGCTGTGAGGGCTACGAAATCATCACTAAAACCAACTAAAGGCATAAAGTCAGGGAAAAGATCAAATGGCATAATTAAATATGCTAGTGCAGCCATTAATGAAACTCTTACTTGTGCTGGAGTAGAAGGATCTAAAGCCATCTCCAAAACTTCTAAGGCAGGCTTGGCAATTGTTCTTCCTGCTTTAATAAGAATCTTGATAATGATATTTTCATCAAATGTTGAACTCTCTAAAACTTCAGCATCATAGATTTTCTCTTGGGTTTTGTAATTCTCTTTCATCCTTAATAAATGAAATTTAAATATTTTTTAATGGAATTTTTAGCTAATACTATCAACTAATCCATTCTGTATTCCTGCTTTTCTAAGTTTTCTTAAAGAGCGTTGAACAACTTGTCGGCAATATTCCCTGCTACAACTCATATGTCTTGCAACTTCAGCTAAAGTTCTCCATTCATTTGAGCCGTCTAAACCAAATCTTAGACTTACTATCTTTCTTTCTTTCTCAGTTAAATTTGCTTTATCTAGTAACTTCCATGCCGAGGCTGTCCTTTCGGCTAATTCGGCTAATTCCATTGGGGGAGTTTGATCACTTGGAAGAATATCAACTAACTCGGAAGGATCTGATTTTGATTTAACAGTACCTTGGAGACTAACTGTTATGCTTCTCAATTCACAAGAAAGGAGTTCGTCAATTTCCTCTTTGGTTATTTTCATTTCTTCAGCCAGCTCATCACTATTGGGTGGAATACCCTTAAGTTGCATAAGCCTTGATTTTGCTGATCTTAGTTTTGTAAGTTTTTCATTAATGTTAACAGGGATCCTTATAGTTCTACTTTGGGTTGATAATGCCCTATTTAAACCTTGTCTTATCCACCAATAAGCATAGGTAGAAAATCTATGTCCTCTAGACGGATCATATTTTTCTACCGCTCTTGTAAGACCTAATGTTCCCTCCTGAATTAGGTCCAGTAATTCTAATCCTTTCCCTTGGTATCTCTTGGCAAGGTTGACAACTAGTCTTAGGTTGGCTGTTATCATCTCGTTTTTAGCTTTTTCACCAATTTTGATCTTTTTTCTCTCAGCTTCTGAATATTCACAAGCGGGGCCTTTCCCTCCTGCCTCTTGACATCTATTAACAAGCACAACCATTTCTTGGACTTTCCTGCCCATTGTGAGTTCTCTTTCGGGAGTCAAAAGTTGATGACGACCTATTTCACCAAGAAAATCGCTTAATGAACTCACGATTTACCTCATTGTTGATATATTCAACTTATAGTCAATTCAGTAATAAGCCATACATGTAATAATTAATTAATAATTAATTAATAATTATTAATTAGTTATTTAATATTTTTTTTAAATTTTTAGTTTAAAAATATATAAATTGTAAATTTTAATTATTTAATTTTTCTTCTTGATTCAAGAACAGTAAGTACATCTCTCCACTCAACGCCTTTATGCATAAGGGCTACTTGCAGATGATAAATTAAATCAGCAGCTTCATTTGAGATTGAATTTTTATCATTATCTTTGCAAGCCATTATAAATTCTGCAGATTCCTCTCCTATCTTTTTCAAAATAGTATTACTGCCTTTTGTTAATAAATGATTAGTGTAACTTTTTTCTGATGGATTTATTGATCTTTCGTTAATTGTATTGAATAATTCAGAGCAAATATTTGAGAAGGGATTTGTTTTTTTCTCTTTTTTATCACTTTGATTAATTTGTATTTCGTTGAAAAAACAACTTTTTTCCCCAGTGTGACATGCTCCTGAACCATTTTGTTCAATCAAAAGAATTAGTGCATCATTATCACAGTCGAATCTTATCTCTTTAAGAATTTGGGTACTTCCACTTGTAGCTCCTTTTTTCCAAATTTCGGATCTTGATCTACTCCAATAATGAACGTTTTTGGTTTCAAGTGTCATTGTCAAAGATTCTTTGTTCATCCAAGCAAGCATAAGAATTGATCCGTCAAGCCAATCTTGTGCTATTGCAGGGATTAATCCATAATTATCAAAGCGTAGATCCTCTATCGAAAAATTAGTTGAATAAGTCATTATGTTCGTTATGTTAAATCCTACTCAATGTGTTTTATTAAAAATTATCCTAACAGTTAATTGATGTATATTCATTCTCTGAAATTTTCATGCAGCAAAAGTTACGAGGATTTTCCTTGTTCACATAGGCAATGGCGCCATGAAGGTCACTGCAGATTTGTGCATGGATATTCAAGATCATTCACCTTTTGGTTCACTGCAAAAAAATTAGACCTAAATGGTTTTGTTGTCGATTTTTCTAGTCTAAAGCCCCTAGAAAATAGACTAAAGGAACAATTTGACCATACTTTTTTAATAAATAAAGATGACCCTTTGCTGAATTACTGGGAAAAATTAAATGACTTGGATGCTTTAGATCTGAGAATTATGGATAATGTAGGTATGGAGTTCACTTCTGAATTAATTTGGAGATGGGCTAATGAATACTTACAGGATAAGGATAAGGGCAGAACATGTTGTTGGAAAACAGAATCAAAAGAAAATAAATCTAATAAAGCAAGTTATGAGAAAATTCCTGATTGGTTCAAATCTTAGATTAAAGTTGTTAAATTTCAAGTCATATAGAATTTTTAATTTAGATCTTTAATCAACAATTATCTCTCCATTAAGCAGATAAATAGTAATCTCCCCTTTATTAAGGTAATGATTATTTAATATATTGTTTGAAATTTTCGTCTCAATTTGTTTTTGAATAATTCTTTTTAAAGGCCTTGCACCATAGGTATTATCGAAACTATTTTCGACCAGTTGGTTAATCGCCTCATCCGTAATTTTGAATTTTAAGTTTTTTTTGTTAATTCTTTTTTCTAAATTTTGAAGTTGGATTTTTGCAATTTCTTTTATGTCATTTAATTCTAGATTATTAAAAAAAACTATTTCATCAAGCCGATTTAAAAACTCAGGCTTGAAAAATTTTTTAAGTTCATAATCTACAACTTTTTTAATTGCACTTATATCTTCTTTTCTAACTGATAAATCATTTATTGATTGACTTCCCAAATTACTTGTGAGAACAATGATTGAATTTTTGAAGTTTATTGTACGTCCTTGACCATCTGTAATGATTCCATCATCAAGAACCTGTAAGAGAATATCTAAGATATCTTTGTGAGCTTTCTCTATTTCATCTAGAAGTATTAATGAATAAGGATTTTTGCGTACAGCTTCAGTTAGTTGACCGCCTGATTCGAAACCTAAATATCCAGGAGGCGCACCTATGATTTTGCTAACTGAATGCTTTTCCATATATTCAGACATATCCAGTCTTGTAATTGAGGAATTGGAATCGAATATAATCTTTGCTGTCACTTTACTCAGCTCTGTTTTCCCAACACCAGTTGGACCTAAAAAGAGAAAACTAGCTAATGGCTTGTTTGGATCATTTAAACCAGTCCTTGATCTCTTAATGGAATCTGCAACAGCTCTTATTGCATTATCTTGACCAATGATTTTTTCTTTAAGGACGGACTCTAGACTTAAAAGCTTATCTTTTTCTGACTGGTTTAAGTTTTGAACTGGAATTGAGGTCCACTTTGAGACAACTTCTGCAATATCATCAAAAGTCACCTCTTGCCTTAAAAGACTTTTCTCTCCATTTTTTTGAGAATTTAATAGGGTCTCACTGCTTTCTTTCAATTTTTTCTGTAATGAATTTAAAGTCCCAAATTCCAATTCTGCTGCTTTATTGAGGTCAAAACTCCTTTTGGCTTGATCTATTTGTAATTGGATGGATTCAATTTCTTCTTTTATGGTGCTAATCTCATTAATTTTATCTTTTTCTTTTTTCCATTGAGCGCCTAATTCTTCCTGTCTATCTTTAAGTGAGATAAGTTCATTATTGATTTTTTTTAATCTTTCTATAGAAAAATCATCTGTTTCTCTTTTTAAAGAGAATTTTTCCATCTCAAACTGAAGAACTTTTCGATCAATTTCATCAATTTCTTCAGGTTTGGAAGTTATGACCATATTCAATCTTGAGGCTGCTTCATCGATTAAATCTATTGCTTTGTCAGGAAGAAATCTATCGTTAATATATCTTTCGCTGAGGGTGGCAGCTGCAACCAAAGCATTATCAGTGATTCTCACACTATGATGCACTTCATATCTTTCTCGCAATCCTCTTAATATTGATACAGTATCGTCTATTGAAGGAGCCTCAATTTTTATTTTCTGAAATCTTCTTTCTAGAGCAGGATCTTTTTCTATATTTTGTTTATGTTCATTAATAGTTGTAGCGCCAATACATCTAAGTTCTCCTCTTGCAAGCATTGGTTTTAATAGGTTGCTTGCATCTAAAGAGCCTCCGCTAGCACCAGCTCCAACAACTGTATGAATTTCATCAATAAAAAGAATGATCTTACCATCTGATTCTTTCACTTTCTTTAGGACATTTTTTATTCTTTCTTCAAATTCTCCACGATATTTTGCCCCAGCTAAAAGTGAACCCATATCTAATGAAATTAATTGCCTATCTTGTAGCGCAGAAGGTACATCGCCATTAATAATTCTTTGAGCCAATCCTTCTACAATGGCCGTTTTACCAACGCCAGGTTCTCCAATAAGAACCGGATTATTTTTTGTTCTTCTACTCAATATTTGAATTGTCCTTCTAATTTCTTCATCCCTACCAATAACTGGGTCTAAAATACCATCCCTTGCTGATTGGGTTAGATCAATACCATATTTATCTAAAGACTCAGTAGAAATATTAAAGTCATTTTTTTCTGCTGGATCTGACTTCATTTTCTTTACAGTTTCAAGAAATTGTGGAATACTTTTTTGATTTAAAATTTGAAATCCATATTTATCATCATAAGCGAAACCGTAAACTAAGTGTTCTGTAGATATCACTACATCATTAAAAGTGTTTTTGATATCATTCGCTTTCAAAAATATTTTGTAGAGAGTATCACCAATATATAAATTATCTTGTTTATTTTTCATTTTTGCCTTCGAATTTAGTGAAGACATTATTTTGTTTTCAATCTTTTTAATATTTACATTATTTTTTTTTAAGATTTTTTTTGTGAGAACATCTTGTTTTATAAGAGCTAAAAACAAATTGTCAGAATCTACATTTTGTTGATGATTTTTATAAGCAATTTCTTTGGCCAAAATAAAACAGCTCCAAGCAGAATTTGAAAATTCGCTTGGAACTATTTTCATCAATCAAAATATAATTGTGACTGCAGCAAGTGTTAAGTAAAAAAGTACTTAAAAATTAAAAGATTTATTCAACAACAACTTTACCTACCATTCCAGCTCCTCTATGAGGCTCGCAATAGTAATCATAAGTGCCTGCAGTATCAAATGTTTCTTCCCAAGACTCTCCTGGAGCAAAAGCTAGATCTGCATGACTTAATTCTTCATGTCCATCAAAAACCGCGTTATGAGGGGCTAATTTATTATTGACGAATTTAACTGTATCACCAGCGCTAATGGTCACTGTACTTGGTTCAAATGCAAGCATTCCAGCATCTGTACCAAGTTTTACTTCAACAGTCTTTGCTGAAACTGATGAAATTCCTAAACCTAGAGTTAAAACTATTGCGAATAACCCTGCAAAGATTGAACGTAACATAAATAAAAAATTGCTTATCTATATATATTACAAGGCTTTGGGAGCCTAACTGCGAGAATTTTAATTGTTATTACAGCTTGGTAACTTTGATAACCTCAAAATATCATTTAGTGATTTCGCATAACTTTTAAGTTTGAAAGTCTCGGGATTAGTGATGGGAACATGATTAAAGTCATATTTCTTGATACTGAAGCCATCCCAAGGGGTGGTTTGGATGGGAAGAATTCTTAATAATATTTTTAGAATTTTTTTTGTAAGGGGTATCGCAAAATATCTCCTCATATTGTTTCTTTTTAAAAGTGTAATTATGGCATGATCAATTGAAATAAATTTTTGACCTAGGACAAATTTTCTAAAGCCTTTATATTGCTCTTCTTTATGATTTTTAATTAGAAATCCACAAATTTGAGCGATATCATTTGCGTGTATAAAGTGAAATTTAGAATCGATTTTTAAAAATCTGGCTAACCAAAGCCATTTGCTGATTTCTTTCAATCCACTAGTTAAATAACTTACAGGATATTTACTTTTTTTTCCAAGATTTCCTCCAAAAACCAAGGTAGGGAAAATAGCGAAAGTTTTCTCTGCAAATGAGCTTTCTCTAAGTCTTTGGAAACATTCGTATTTTGTTTGAATATACTCTGTTCCATAAATCAATGATTCCCTCATTAATTTTGTTTGGGGATCAAGAATGCTAGCTGTTGAAAAATAAATAATCTTTTCTAACTTTTCAATATCAAGCATTTCAAGTAATTCTTCAAAAGCTTTAATGTTTACTTCATAGGCTCTTTTTGGATCTCCCCAAGCTGTAGCAGTATGTATTAGGTAATTAATTTGACTAATTTTCTTTTTATATCTATGTGATTCCCTGATATCACAGACCATTAACTTGACTTTTTTATTTTCTTGAACAGAAATTGGCAACTTACTTTTGTCTCTTACCATGAGGTAAAGCCTCAATTTTGTGTTTTTTAAAAACCAATTTACTAAATATTGGCCAACACATCCATTCGCACCTGTGATTAGTAAGTTTTTATTTGCCAAGACTTTTACTAGTAAGTGAGTTTTTTTCCATGTTCAAAAAATGTTTCAGCATTTTCTTCTGGAGTCCCAGGTAAAATTCCATGACCCAAATTAAGAATATATTTCCTGTCTTTAATTTTATTGAAAGTACTATCTATCCTTTCTTTTATTGATTCTTTGTTTCCGAATAAAATGCCAGGGTCAACATTACCTTGAATTCCTATCCCACTTGGGATTCTTTTACAAGCCTCTTCAATATCTACTGTCCAATCTAATGAGATTATATCTACTCCAGTTTTTGCCATTCTTTCTATAACACCAGCACTTCCTGAAATGTAAAGTATTACTGGTGTTTCAGGGTATTCCGCTTTTATAATGTCAACAACTTTTTTTTGATATGGCCCAGCAAAGATATCGTAATCTTGTGGGCTTAGTTGGCCTGCCCATGAATCAAAAATTTGTACTACTTGAGCTCCAGATTTTATTTGATATTTAAGATATTCACCAATAGATTTTGCAAAATGATCAAGAAGTTTATGAAGTAAATCTGGTTCTTTAAAAGCCATTGATTTTATTAAAGAATAATTTTTACTGCTTTTACCTTCAACTACATATGCAGCAAGAGTCCAAGGTGCGCCAACAAAACCTAAAACTGTTGCCTCATTATTCACATCTTTTTTTAGCGAAGAAAGAACTTGCCCAACAAAACTTAAACTCTCACTTGGATTTAATTCATTTAAATTTTCTACCTGGTTAAGAGTTCTTATTGGGTCCTCAATTATTGGACCTTTACTTTCTATTATTTCAAAATTTATGCCCATACCTGGAAGAGGTGTGAGAATATCTGAAAAAAGGATCACACCATCCGGTTTGAAAGCATGAAAAGGCTGCATTGAAATCTCATATGATAGTTCTGGATTCTCAGACCTCTCTCTAAAACTTGGGTAACGCTCCCTTAAATCTCGATAGATTTTCATATATCTTCCTGCTTGCCTCATCATCCATACTGGAGGCCTATTTACTTTTTTACCTAATGCGGCAGAAAGTAGTAGCGGTAAATTTTCACCCATTTTTCAATTCAATATGTTTTTAAAAAAAATTTTAAAAATTCCAACTTAAAAATCTTACAATGCTAAGCCGAGTAAAAGCGTTATATGAACATTTATATGAAGCAGTAAGTTAAATGAGCCTTCTTATTTTTTTGATTGATGTTTGAAGATACTCACGCTTAATGGGGGCAAAGCAAGTTCTAGAGCATTTTGATAATCATGAATATTGTAATTTATAGTTTTTTTACCCCCCATATTTCCTTTATTACTGCCTCCATATCTAGACCCATCTGAATTAAATATCTCCTTATAAAATCCTTCTACAGGAACACCTACTTTATATGAACCATGAGTATTAGGTGTAAAGTTGGCAACTACAATAAGCCACTCATTAGTATCGTTTTCTCTTCTCATAAAACTTATTACCGAATTAGATTTGTCATTACAATCAATCCATTGGAATCCATAAGGATCAAAGTCATTTTTCCATAATGCAGGTTCATTTTTATAAAGTACGTTTAGGTCATCAATCAAATTTCTGATACCTTTATGAGGCTCAAATTCAAGTAACTCCCATTGCAGATCATCCCAAACATTCCATTCTTGTCTTTGTCCAAATTCCATTCCCATAAATATCGTTTTTTTACCAGGGTGGGTCCACATATAAGTTAGTAAAGCTCGAGTATTTGCATATTTCTTCCAGTCATCGCCAGGCATTTTATGCAAAAGATGACTCTTCCCATGGACAACCTCATCATGACTAAGAGCAAGCATAAAGTTCTCTGTATAGTTATATGTTATTGAGAAAGTTACACTATTTTGATGGAATTGCCTAAACCAAGGATCTATCTCAAAATAATCGAGCATATCGTGCATCCATCCCATATTCCATTTCAGATTAAATCCTAACCCACCGATGTCAGTTGGTTTGGTAACCATTGGCCAAGTTGTTGATTCTTCAGCTATTGAAAGTGCACCTGGGAAATGTTGGAAGAGTACATGATTAGCCTGTTGAAGAAATTTAACGGCTTCAATATTTTCATTCCCACCATTTTCATTGGGTATCCATTCTCCGTCTGGGCGTAGATAATCTCTATAAAGCATTGAAGCTACAGCATCTACTCTTATGCCATCAATATGAAACTCTTCAAACCAATAAACAAGGTTGGCTACTAAGAAATTTCTTACTTCGTTTCTGCTGTAATTAAATATTAAGGTTCCCCATTCCTTGTGTTCACCTATGCGTGAATCTCCATGCTCATAAAGATGACAACCATCAAAAAATGCTAGACCATGCTTATCTTTTGGAAAATGACCAGGTACCCAATCAAGAATTACTCCTATGCCCTCTTCATGACATTTATTCACAAACTTTCTAAATTCATTTGGGGTGCCAAATCTACTTGTTGGTGCATACCAGCCTGTAACCTGGTACCCCCATGAACCATCGAAAGGATGTTCAGATATTGGCATTAGTTCAATATGTGTAAATCCTCTCTCTTTTACGTATGGGATGAGTTTTTCTGTTAATTCTGGATAAGTTAATAATCTTGTCCCAGGTTTTAAATCCGCCGCAGCCACTGGGTCTCTTGGTTCACCATTGTCTTCAAGATATTTATTATCTGTTGATTCATGGAGCCAACTTCCTAAATGCATTTCATAAACTGAAATTGGCTTGTTAATTTGACTGGAAGAATCTCTATTTGAAATCCAAGAACTATCATTCCAATTAAAGTTTTTCAATTTTGAGACTATTGAACCATTTTGAGGCCTAATTTCATGAAGGAAACCATATGGATCGGCTTTCTCATAAATATGGCCTTGCTGTGTTCTTATTTCATATTTGTATGTGTCTCCTTCTTGCATTATTGGCATGAATAGTTCCCAAATTCCCCCTAATCTTTTTTGCATTGGATGATGTCTTCCATCCCAAGAATTTATATCTCCAATTATCGAGATTGATTTTGCATTTGGAGCCCAAATGCAAAACATGACTCCTTTTTGATTATTTTCTTCAATGAGATGTGCTCCCATTTTTTCCCAAATATGATGATGATTACCTTCTGCAAAAAGATGTCTATCAACTTCTCCCATCCACTCTTCTCTGTATGACCAAGGGTCATGTTGTGTATGAGTGATCCCACCTCGTGAAATATTTATTTCGTAATCAGAATTTGGATTTTCAGGCAGGATTGCTTCAAAAAGCCATTTATGATTTATGCTTTCCGCCTTATAGGTATTATTTTTATAATTTATTTTTACTTCGTCAGCTTCAGGAATCCATACCCTTATTATCCATTGTTCTTCATAAAAATGAGGGCCTAATATTTTTAATGGATTATCATTGCAACAATTTTCTAGGTTGATAGCTTCTGATTTAATCCAGTCTGCTTGAATTGTCTCGATCATGACTGGTTGATATTAAGGATTAATAATATCAAATGATTAACCAAAAAAAATAATTATTTACTAAAAAAAGGGGTCATTTTCATAAATGTTTTCTTAAGGCTGAAACTTAGAGTAATAATTCTATGATTTGCTGAAGGCGCCCCAATATTTCCTTTCCCAAATCCAGGATTAACTCCAATAGCGGGATACGCTGCTGCAGATACTGATAAGCGAAGCTTGCTTCCTTTAGTCAAACAAATGTTTGTTGGCTGCATTGATATTTGATACATGCATTCTTCACTTATTTTGGAGTTTTTAACCCTTAAGAATCCTGTTGAAAATTGATTCACCTTCTCATTACCTTCTTCAACTAGAGATAAAGCAAGGCAGATATCGAAATTGGGCTGATCACTTTTTACAAGGATTTCTAATTTGGGAACCCCTGTGAAATAGTTATCTTCTTCAAAATAATTAGTTTGAAAAACACCTACATCCAGGCGTTTATCAATAATATTTCTATTAAAGCTTCCTGGATTTGGACCTAAATGACCACCGTCAGATGGAGTAGGTCTCCATGGGTCACTAACAATTGTGAACCATCCTGAGCCTTTCGAATTTATGGTCAGACTTCCATCCTCAACCTCTACATTCGCTGTACCATTGCTTTTTAGCCCAAAAATAAATTCAGGGTGAAATTTATTATCTAATTCTTCCCATTTATGTAATGAAATATTCCATATTTTTTTCTCGTCTTTTAAATTCTTTGAATTAAATTTCTCATCTGATTTTAAATGTTTATCAAAAAATTTTAATAAAGATTCTTGTGATCCCTCCCACCAATTAAGATGTGTAGCATTCCCAATAATAATTTCTGGGTTTCCACCAGCTTCTTTAGATTTTTTATAAAGATCAAAGGCACCTTTTAAATGTGGATCCCAAAGCCCTCCAATAATTAACATAGGTTGTTTAATCCATGTTGGTATTGGTTTAAATTCTTCAAATGGGCGAGCATTATTTAAATTTTCAAGCCATTCCAAAACAAAGCTACTAGGATCGTATTTTTTTAAAGTATCAATTCCTTCCCTTAAATAACTTTTATTTTCTAAGGCTAATTTTATCTTTTCCCACTCAAAAAATTTATTTTCTCTTTTCATTTTTAGTGCTGAGATTTGAAGTCCCCATGCAATATTGTTATGCCACCAATATGCTCCTCCATCTGAGCACCAATGATCCTTAATGTTCATCCCAGTCATTGCTGGAGATAAACAATCGGGCGGCTTTGAATTTGACTCACCAGTTAATTGAGTAAATCCTTGATATGAAAAACCATATAAGCCAAGTTTTCCATTACATTCTTTTAGAGACCGTACCCATTCATGTGTTTCTGAAGTGTCGCTAGCTTCTTGAGAAAACCCATTAAAAACTCCTTCAGAAGAACCCATACCTCTAACATCTTGAATTATTACCATATATCCTTTAGATGCCCACCATTCAGGGTGAGAATAGGTAATAGTTGAAGCTATTTCCTTGCCGTAAGGTTGTCTCATCAATAATGCAGGCCATGGACCATTACCATTAGGTAACCAAATCCTCGATATAAGTCTTACTCCATCTCTGAGTACTAGAGACTTATCAAACCATCTTGAACCAGACATTTAGGCTTCAGATGATGTCTGGACAGTGCAGCCCGATGACGTAAATAGAAAAGATCTCTGCATTAACGGGAGTTAACTTTTTTTGGTTTGATACATAATTTATGGCTTTATCTGAACTAGCTGAAATACCTTTTGAATTAAACTCTCTAAACTTATTACATAAATTCCTAGCTTCGTTTGGATTCTTTTTAACACTTTCCAATAAGTTAGATTGACTAAAAACAGGATATGTAGAGCTGGAAAACAAAAATAACAAAAATAAAAAAGGTTTCATTATTACCGACTTTTTCTAAATTCTACATTAAAAATTTTTTTTATCCAAGATTTCAAATAGATTTTTCGATTTGAATAGCTTTTTTAATCCATTCTTTTAATAGAGTAAAAGTTGTATCTGTCTCAGTTTTTACTCTAAGAATTCTCTCTAATCTTCCAATTTTGCGTTCTAATTCGTAAGGAGTAGATAGTGATAATGATTTTAGAGAAGATATACCGCAATGCAAAAGTAGATATGCTTGCGGTGGAGAAATTCCAATTTCTTTTTTAAAAATAGCTATAGCTCTAATTTTCTTTAGATTATTCAATGTACATAATGAAGATTTTCTTTGAATCTCATTAATATCTAAGTCTGAAAGATTACTTAATTTTTCAAAGTCAGTTAGATTATTTTGAATAAAAAAAGATTTCTCATGTCTAAAGTTAGTTGGCAAAAAGTCTAAAAATTTTTTAGTTTTCATTTTTTAGAGATAAATTCATCTTAACATTTTTTTGTACTTCTCCTATTACGACTGGCTTACTTACACTATCCGAAATTTTTTCAAGTTTCCTTATCTTTATTTTTACGTTTGCACCCGATCGGCTACCTTTCAATAAGTTTTCCGATAATTGTTCTAAAGTTGGTTCGATAGATTCTTCTGGAAAGTCATCATCTGCTTTAGCAATAATCAAATCAAACCCATTGTCATAAACAATTGGAAGATATTTTGCATCTTCTATTACTACTTTTTCGCTGTAACTTTGTATAAATGCCCAACTACTCAAAGAAAGCAATAATGAAAAGATAGTCGCTCCAATTATTCGAAATTTAAAACCAAAATTAAATATAAAAGCAGTTATGGTGCAAATAAAAAGAAATATTCCGAAGTAACCAAAAAATTTGGGTGTGTTCTCTAATAGTTCAAAAAAAGACATTTAGTGGCTTTGACCTGATTAATTTCTTATATTTTGTAAGCCTACTCTATTTTTGGGCTCTAACTTGAAAAAAATTAGATCTCTAGATTTAAATACTAAGATTATCTTAGTAGGGATGCTTTTCCCATTAAGTTTTTTAGGCACTTTTTTATTAAATAATTTTTTAAAAGAAACATATAGTTCTAGGAAATTAGAATTAGAAGAAGGTATTGAGAAACTTTTAGATAAAAATGTTGATTTAGGGGATTATGTCGGTATTAGATTTCTAGGTATATCTTTGGCTAATTCAAAAATTAATGATAAGAAAAATATAAATTCTGAAATTAAAGCTAAAAATGTATACGTGGGCATTATGCCTTTTAGATCTTTTTTAAAACAAAAATGGATAGTAAAAATAAGTCCTGAGCAAGCTGCAATTAATATTGATAGAGATTTTTTTAAAAGGGATAAACCTTATGAAAAAGATAGAAGTACAAATAAATCAAAATTAAAATATGACTTGAATTTTAATTTCAATAAATATTCAATTCTAAATCTAAAAAAATCAGGATTAGAAACAAAAGTAAAAGGTAACGTTATTTATAAGTCCAGTAATAGAGAAATTATTGCAAATATAAAATCAAATTTTGATGATAAAGGTCTTCTAGAATTTAAATTTAATACAAAATTAAATAAAGACTTTTTAAAGCTGGAATTATTTTCTAAAGGATTAGATCTTGATAGCTCTGAATATATTGTTGGGAAAAGAAAAATTAGCTTTAAAAAGGGTACATTTAAATCTAACTTTAAATTTAATAAATCATCAAAACGTACATTTTGTGAAGGAAGATTTTCTTTTACTAATTTAAAAATAAAACCAGAAGATTTCTCAGAGAATATAAATTCAGATTTAACTAGTTTTTTTTGTAAAGATAATAATTTAATAGGAAATTCCCAGAACTTAAATTACGGAACTTTGAATTCAAACTTTAATCTAAATATCCCATTAAATAAAAGTTCTAATAAAATTGACCTAAAAGGAAGCGTTGGTTATTTTAACAGTTTGAATCCAGATATTGAACTATCAGGGCATTTACCCTATTGGTTTGATAGAAGAGGAATTAATTTTGGTGAAATCTATTCAAGTCTGAAAATAAATCGAACCCAATTATCTAATTTAAATATTTTCCGAAATAATGACATTAGGGGATTTGTTACTGCTAAGGGAGAATTAAAAGGAAAAATTAATGATCCCAATATTTCAATAAAGTTTAATATTGATTATCCGCACTTCAAGGGGATACGAATCAGAGAGATTTGGGAGGGAGATATTAAGAATAAAAATAATCAATTTATCCTGAATATGAAAAATAGATACTCTACAATTCCTTCATTTCTTTCTTTAAAGTTTGATTCTAATCTTAAATTAAGTAATGTATCTTTTAGTAGATTATTTAATTCTAATAAGGGAAGCATAGAAGTATTTAAAGAGAATAATAGTTATATCTGGGAAGCTAAAAAATTTCCTCTCGATGAACTTGAATTATCAATAGGAAACAATCAATTTGATAGGATTGAAGGAATTATTAATGGTTCTGGATCAATAAATTCAGAACAGCCTTATCTCGATGGAAGACTAGCTTGGAGTTTAGGTAAATATAGAAATATAAAGTTAGCAAACTCATTATTTGATTTTAGTTTTAATGATAATTCTTTTTATGTCAACTCATCATTGTATCCAATTGATGGGGGAATAATTGAAGTCGATTATGATTCAAATAAAAATAATTTAATTAATTTAGATTTTAACGATATAAGCACTAGTTGGACAGTCCTAACTGCCCTCGATATTTTTAATTTTGATAATAAAAAAGTTATTCAAACAATGAAATCGAATATCTTGGATGATTTAGAAATAAATAAAGAAAATAATTCTTTTAAAGAGAGGATTGATTTTATAAATAACTTTATTGAAAATAATAATGAGCAAGACGACAAATTTAACTTGCAAAAATATTTTAATAAATTCAGTAGTAGATATAATGCAAAAGTAACAATTGAGGGAAATAGGCCAAGCAATTATAAATTGAGTGCAAAATTAAATGGCTATCTTGATGTCTTTAGAGATGATAATAAAAATAAAAAAGAGGAATTTTCCATTGATTTGGAAGGAGGATTATTGACTGGGAAAGGTTCTTTAAGAATTAAAAAATTACCATTAAGTGCTTCAAATATTTTTTTAAATAAACCAAGAGATTTTCTTGGAGGTTTCGATGTGGATTTATTTTATAACCTTGATAATAAATCTTTCTTAAGTCAAATTTCTTCTAACAACTCATCAATTAAAAATAACAAATTATTATTTGAAAAAGGAATTATTGAATTTAATAACTCTTTGTTTGATATTGAATTTTCTTTGCTTATAAATAACTCCAAAATTCCAATAAGTTTAAAAGGCTCAATACCTATAAATAAATCAGATAACTTAGATCTAAGACTGATTGGGAATGGAAAATTTATTCCGTTATTAGATATTTTTGCTGATGAATACTTTGCCTTTAAAGAAGGTGATGTGAATCTTAGAATGATTCTAAAAGGAAACTTAAATAAACCATTATTAAATGGATTTGTCGCAATTAAAGATTCTAAAATTGATCTTTTTAACAATATTCTCAAGGATATTAATAGCTTAATAATTTTTGATTTTGATTCTTTAGAGATCAATAATCTTAAAGCACAGTCTGAAGATTCTGGAGAAATTTTTATAAAAGGTTCTTTGCCTTTTTATAGTAAGAATGATTCCGAGAAGGCAGAAATTAATTTGATAACGAATAGATTTAATTTACAGAAAGATAATTTTAATTTTTTAATAGATTCAGATATAGATTTAAGTGGATCATTTGAAAGTCCTATTTTGGGTGGATCTCTATCTTTTAATAATGGATTTATTAATTTAAATAATACTAATCAAAATAATAAAAAAGGAAAAAATATTATTCGAAGAGATGATGAAAAAGATTGGCCAGAACTTTATTGGAATAATGAAAAGAATATTGAAATAATTTCAAATGAAACAATTTTGAATTCTGTTCTTTTAGGTGAAAATTTACCAAATTACTTGGAGAATTTAAGTTTTAATAATCTTAAATTAAAACTTGGACCAGATTTCAAACTTCAATATTCAGAGATAGTTCAAGCTTATTTAGATACTAAATTAGACCTTAGTATAAATGGCGAGGTAGGAAAAGATTTAAATGCTAGAGGTCTAATTTATCTTAAAAAAGGTAGAGCTAATTTATATACCACTCCATTTAAACTTGATAAAAATAAAGATAATTATATCTTATTTGCATCAAGAAGTGGCGTCGTTCCATTTATTAACTTTTCTCTGGTTAGTAAAGTTCCAGATTCTATAATACCTATAAGTGAAAATAATCAGGATTCAAATATCTCAGGTGATCTTGATGTTAATGCTGCTTCTACTGGTTTGGGATCATTTGGGATTGGTAATTCAAGGCTTATCAAAATTGAAGCATCTTATGAAGGATTTTTAGATCAATTATCTTTTGCTGATGAAAATAGAAGAATTCAATTGAGGAGCACGCCAAGTTATAACAGATCGCAAATAATTGGTTTGATTGGAGGTAACTCTGCCAATTTAATTAATAGAGCATTTATTTCTCAACTTAATAATGCTGATGCATTTAGTGAAAGATTTCAGTTGTCTCTATATCCAGCGTTAATAGAAAGTAATGATTCATTTAATAATATTTTTTCCAATGAAAATTTAGATATAGAAAATGATGGTCAATCATCTACTAATGAGGAATTTTCTTCTCAAGCTTGGGTAGCCGAAATAGGGCTTGATATTACTGATGCGATAAATTTTGCCTTTCAAACGGTTCCAGGCAGAGATGATATTTCACCTTTAGGAATTTTGACTTTTCAGGCAAATCCAAATTTAGAATTATTAGGTTCTTATGATTCTAATGGGGATTGGAAAAGTCAAGTCCAATTATTTTTTAGATATTAACTCAGAAAGAAATTTACTTTTAAGAATCGTTAATTTGAATTATTATTAGATTATCTAAAAAATATTATGGCTAATATCTTTGAAGTTCCTCAACCAGGTAATGATCTCTTAGAAAAAGCTGATAAAGTTCGTTTGGCATCAATAAAAATAAGTCAGACTGATAATCAAAATCGAATTAAAGCCTTAAATTTTATGGCTGATTACCTAGAAAAAAATTCTAAAGAAATATTAGAAGCTAATAATGAGGATTATTCAAGTGCAGAAAAAAAAGGTATTTCTAAGGCTTTACTTTCTAGATTAAAGTTATCAAAAGCAAAATTAAATTCAGGAATTGAAGGGGTAAGAAAGGTTGGAGACTTGGCTGATCCTGTAAATCAAGTTCGAATAAAAAGAGAGATTTCAAAGGGATTGATTTTAGAAAGAAAAACTGTGCCAATTGGAGTCTTAGGGGTTATTTTTGAATCAAGGCCAGATGCTGTGATGCAGATTAGTTCTTTAGCAATAAGATCAGGTAATGGAGTAATGCTAAAAGGTGGTAGTGAAGCTAATTTAACAAATACTTCAATAGTGAAAGCATTGCAAGAAGGTTTAACTCAATCAGGTCTTGATAAAAATGCAATATGTTTACTTACAAGCAGAAAAGATAGCATGGCGATGTTAAACCTTGAGAAATACATTAATTTAATAATTCCAAGAGGAAGTAATGAATTAGTTAAATTTATACAGGAGAATACAAGAATTCCTGTGCTCGGTCATGCTGATGGAATTTGTCATATGTTTATAGATATTGAGGCAAATCTAGAGATGGCTTTATCAGTAGCTTTGGACAGCAAAATTCAATATCCTGCAGCATGTAATTCTATCGAAACTTTATTAGTCCATAAAGATATTGCACCAGCTTTTTTAGAAAAGGCCATCCCTTTGTTTAATTCTAAAGATGTCAAATTAATTGGAGATAAGAGATCAGTTGACTTAGGGTTAAAGTATGAGGCTAGTCTAGAAGATTGGAAAACTGAGTATTTGGATTTAATTTTATCGATAAAAATTGTTGATGATCTCGAGGAAGCAATCAGACATATTCAAGAATATAGTTCAAAACATACAGATGGAATAATTACTGAAAATTCAAATACTGCTAATAGATTTATGAATGTAGTTGATAGTGCAGGTGTTTTTCATAATTGCTCTACTAGGTTTGCAGATGGGTTTAGATATGGATTTGGAGCTGAAGTTGGTATATCCACCCAAACTCTCCCCCCAAGGGGGCCTGTAGGTCTAGAAGGTTTGGTCACTTATAAATATTTCCTAAAAGGTGATGGGAATATAGTTGATGATTTTTCATCAGGAAAAGCTATCTATACACATAAAGATCTTTAAAACTTTTGAGGATGGAAACTTTTTTAAAAATTGAGAATATTAAACTTTGGGCTCGGGTTGGTGTGCTTGATGAAGAAAGGGAATTAGGACAACTATTTATTTTAGATATATTTTTATGGACTGATTTTGAAAAATGTACAGTAAATGATGATATAAAAAAAACAGTTGACTATTCAAAATTAGTTCATATTTTAAAATATCAATCAAAGAAAATATATTGTTATACAATCGAAAAATATTCCAACGCAATTTTAGAAATCATTGATCAGGAATTTAAGCTTTCTAAAGTTAAAATTATTTTGACAAAATGTAATCCTCCAATCACAGGTTTCGATGGGAAGGTCTCAATAGTAAGAATTCTTGAAAATAACTAAAATATTGGAAAAAAGAAATCCTATTATATTGATTCATGGACTTTGGAATAGTTCAAGTATTTTTTCTATGATTACCTCAAAACTTGATGATATTGGCATTGAATATTTTGCCCCAACTCTTGAGCATTCATATGGAATGACTTCAATTCTGGATTTGACTAATAAATTAAACGAATTAATTTTAGAGAAATACGGTATAGAAAAAGAATTAGATATTTTGGGATTTTCTATGGGAGGCATAATTGGTAGGCACTGGCTTCAAAAATTTAATGGATATAGAAGAACAAGAAGATTTATATCTATAGGTTCTCCTCACAAAGGAACTTTGATGGCTCAATTAATACCTAAATACCCTTTTAAAGGAATATCAGAAATGAAAATAAATAGTAAGTTTTTGAGAGGACTTGCGAATAATGATTTTTTTCTTGATGATATTGAGTGTATAAATTTCTTTACTTATTGGGATTTGATGGTTTTCCCTGGATGGTGGACAAATTTAAATTTTGGGAAAAAAATATCAGTAAAAGTTTATAAACATAGAAATCTAGTGAGAAATAAATCTGTGGTTGATAAAATAATGGATGAAATTAATATGTAGCTCCAGATAAACCTAAGTGTCTTATTAAGGGATCTGTTTTTGGCTCTCTTCCCCTGAATAGTTTGAATATGTCTAAAGGAGGTAAGCTCCCACCCAAGCTAAGTATTGTATCTTTGAATCTTTTTCCTATTAACTTTAAATCTTCAGAGTTTTCTAGATCAGCTTCTTCAAACATTGAAAATGCATCAGCACTTAGAACTTCAGCCCATTTATATGAGTAATATCCTGCAGAATATCCGCCTGCAAATATATGACTAAAACAACAAAGAAATTGATCTTCTTGAATTGGTTCAATAACAGTAGTTAGTGTTGCAATTTCTCTTCTTATTTCATCTGCTGTTTTACCATCATTTTTATCAATACCACTGTGCAATCTGAGGTCTGTAATCGCAAAATGTAGTTGTCTAAGAGTAGCCATACCACAATTAAAAGTTCTATTCTTTAGGAGCTTCTCAAAATTCTCATCGGATAATTTTTCTCCTGTTTTGTAGTGCTTAGCAATATTCATAAGTGTATTTTTATGAAAACACCAGTTTTCCATAAATTGACTTGGAAGTTCGACTGCGTCCCACTCAACGTTATTGATGCCAGCTGCTTGAGGAAGATTTACAGTAGTAAGCATGTGCTGAAGACCATGACCAAATTCATGGAAAAGTGTCTGAACTTCTTCAAAACTCATCAAACTAGGTTTATCTTTTGATGGTGGAGTCTGATTACAAACGAGATAAGCCACAGGGAGGGTCTTTTTCCCAATATTATTTTTATTCAAACATTCATCCATCCAAGCCCCTCCTCTCTTTGATTCAGGCCTCGAATATGGATCCAGGTAAAAAGATGCTATTTTCTTATCTTCTTTATTAAGAATATTAAAAAATAAGACATCATCATTCCATAGAGGAGCCTCATCAGTCGCCTCAACTACTTTAATTTCAAAAAGCTTCTCACTTAATTTAAATAAACCTTTTAAAACATCATTGAGTGGGAACCAAGGTCTCAAAGACTCTTGATCTAAATTGAACTTTTCCTTTCTAAGAAGTTCAGACCAATAACTAATATCCCATGGCTCAATATTCTGCGATTTTGGAATCCCATTAGCTTTAGAAAACTTATCGAGTGTTTCTAATTCAATTTTTGCTGTTTTGAATGCTGGTTCTCTCAATTCTTCTAAAAGGTTTTCAACGTTTTTAATTTCTTTCGCCATTTTCGTTGACAAACTTAGTTCTGCCCAACTTTTATAACCTAGAAGATTAGCTTGTTTAGTTCTAAGAGATAATATATCTTCAATGATTAGAGAATTATTTTTTTCTCCTTGAGACGCCCTACTAACAAATGCTTTGTATAGCTTTTCTCTAAGATTACGCTCGGTGGCATATGTCATGAACGAAGTATAGGTTGGAATATCTAGACTTAATTTCCAAGGCCCATTTTTAATATCAACTTCTTCATCTTTTTTTAAGTGATTGTGTGCAGAAATTGCCATCAATTCAAGTACTCGTTCAGGAAGACCATTGACTTCAGATTTTTTATTTAATATTAAAAACCATTCGTTAGTGGCATCAAGAACATTGTTACTGAATTCGGTTGACAGCTTTCCAAGTTTTTCTGAAATTTTGTTAAATTCTTCTTGATCATTTTTTTGTAGTGAAATACCTCTATGTTGCATCTCAAGAATTTCTTTATCTAAAATTCTGTTTTTAATTTGATCAAAGTTATTTGTTTCT
>QCDM01000005.1 GCA_003280895.1 Prochlorococcus sp. AG-355-I20
AAAACAAGCAGATGCAAAAGATATAATTTTTTTAGAAGGCTAAATGATCGATTTAAAAGAAATCTTAATAAATTCAAACTACAAAAAAGAAACAGAAGAATTAATAAATATTGCTAAATTAGCTTACAAACACTGGGAAACTTATTGGACGGGATTTCATTCGACTTATCTTTGCGAGGAGATTTTAAAAGATTTTGAAAATTTAAATGATTTAAAATTTTTTATTTATGGAGGATTCTCCTCTTCTCAAAGATCTAGGATAGCTTGCTTTAGAGGAGATAATATTCCTGAAGAGAATGCGCTAAAAAGTAATTTTCCAGCTCAAGGAATAAAAATTAATGGCAATTTTTTATTTGATAATGCTACACAAGACGACTTTAGATCCCTCTTAAATGAGATTGGGTTAAATCAATTAAAAGTAGGAGATATATGGACTACTGGCGATAGGGGAGCACAAGGGATAATTGATAATTTAGATATTGAGCATATAGATGAAAAGATTTTTTATTTGAGAGACGTAAAAGTAAAAATTAATTTAGTTGGTATAGGTGAATTACAAATACCTTCTGGAAGATCAAAAAAACTTGTTAATACAGTAGAGGCTTCAACAAGATTAGACGCTATAGCTTCAGCAGGTTTTAGGATATCAAGAACCAAAATTATTGAAAGGATAGAAAATGGAATGCTCAAATTAAATGGAAACAAAGTTAATAAGCCAACAATTAATCTAAAAATTGGCGACAAACTAGAACTAGAAAATAAAGGATTTATCGAAATTTTAAATTTAGAAATCACCAAAAGAGAAAGATGGAAAGTTAAATTACTTAGAAAATGAAACTTAACCTGCTATTTTCTTATAAGGGGGAATTTAAAATTCTTCAATTTGGGCGATTAGCTCAGTGGTAGAGCACTACCTCGACACGGTAGTGGCCACTGGTTCGAATCCAGTATCGCCCATTAAAACTTTTGACAAACTAGTTTATATCCACAGAAAATTATTTCATTTTTTAGATTATTAAAAAAATGAAACTTAATCAAATAATTAATCTACATAAAGGGCTCACTGCATTTGTAGTAATAGGTCTTATGATTTTTTTTGATAATTTTACGATCGCGCCCTATGTTTATTTAGCTCTGCATGGTACTTATGGATTACTTTGGCTTCTAAAAGAAAAGATATTCCCGGATCCTTATTTTAAAGAAAAAATAAATTTTTTAACTTCAGTTACTGGTTTTATTTTCCTTGGAAGTTACTGGGTTGCTCCCTACATTCTTATCTCATCTCAGAAATCTGTTCCAAATATCGTAATAGCTGCATCTGTATCTATAAATATAATTGGAGTGTTTCTACACTTTGCTAGTGATGCCCAAAAATATTTTTCACTTAAATTAAAAAAAGATCTAATTAAAGAAGGATTTTTCAAAAATATAAGGAATACAAATTATCTAGGAGAAATACTAATTTATCTATCATTCGCCATACTTTCAATGAGTATCATTCCATTAGTAATTCTTGCAATATTTTTCTCTATAGTTTTTCTACCAAGAATGATAAAAAAAGATAAATCGCTCTCAAAATATGATTCATTCGAAGAATACAAAAAGAAAAGTGGTCTTATATTGCCTAAATTAAATGTCTGATAACAACTTACCCAGTTGGAGGCAAGATTTAAAATCTTCTAGAAAAAAAGAGGGCAAATCACCTTCTAATAGATGGATTCAGCTTGCAACAGTCAGCGAAGAAAATAAGCCAAGATTAAGAACAGTTGTTTTCAGAGGATGGAATAAAGATAGTTCAATGATTATTTTTACAGATAGAAGAAGTGAAAAAATTGGTCATTTAAAATCCAACCCTAATGCAGAAATATTATGGTTCTTTTTGAAAACCAAATCACAATATAGATTCAAAGGAAAAATACATGAATTAAGTGATAACAAAAATTATTGGGATTTATTATCAGAAAAATCTAAATCTTCTTGGTTTTGGGGATCTCCTGGAGAGAAAATAAATCCAAAAGTCCAATCTACTTATGAAATATTATCAAATCTACCCAAGTCAGAAAATTTTGTAGTTCTAAATTTTGAAATCGATTCAGTAGATCTTCTTAAATTAGAACAGCCTGTTCATAAACGATATCTTTGGGAAAAGATTAAGGAATGGGAAAAAGTTGAAATTAATCCTTAAATATTTCTAAATTGTATATTTAGGTTGAAAAACATATAGTAATCAGTCAGTTTTAAAAAAAGAAGTATTAATCATATGAATTTCTCGGAAATTCCAGAAAACCCTTTTATTTTTTTATCTTGGGTGACAGCTATAGGGCTATTTATAAGTCTTTCTGAAGCAACAATTAAGATAAAACTTGAGAAGAAAAACAGTTATCGAAAAAGGTTAGAGCTGATCAATAACCTTTATCCTAAAAAGTTAGCTTGAAGTATCTGAGAGTATGTTGGCTTGCAAAAATTGAAATAAGCCGCCTTTACTTGTTTCTTCTTTAACTTCGACTTGCTTTGAAGGTTTTACTGTTGAAAGTATAGTTTCCTCCTCATCTTCTGATTTCAAAATTCTAATAATGACTTCATCCAAGGAAAAATTACCGGGACCTGTTAATGCAATTGAAGTTGCTGAAGCAAAATATAAAAGTAAAAGCTCTAGCAAGAAAATATTAAATCCTGAAGTAACAAGTGCGTGATATATAGCGACAGAAATTGTTCCAACAATTGCCAAAGCTCCGAATCTTGTGGCTAAACCGATAATTAGTAACCAACTACCACCTATTTCTGAGAACGCCGCTATGTATGATAAAAATATTGGGAATGGGAGATGTAATGGTCTTACAAAAGCATCAGCAAAGTTTTCTATGTTTGCTAATTTCTCATAACCGTGATGAATAAGAACAGTTCCAGTTATAACTCTAAGAATTAATAAAGCAGTATTTTTGCTAAACGACTTGGTAAGAATTGTTGAAAGCACTATTAAAAAGTTATCCTTAAGTAAAAATAACTAGTCACATTATCCATCGTGGATTAAAGAGCAAAAGTCGCGCTTAAATAAGTATTTATACTTACTTACTAATGTTTTATTCTCTGATTAGGAATTCAACTAAGTTAAAAATTATTTTTTGAATATTTTTCTAATATTATCTGATTTATTTTTGGAATATTTTCTTTAAATTTAAAAAACCCTCTTTTAGCAAATTTCCATGCAAATAAATCTTCATCCCTCACAAGATTAAAAATTTTTTTATGGTGTAAATTTTTAAACTCAGTTATGAAATCATAATTTTCTCCCACTCCAGGATAAATAATGTCTATTTCGTTGATATTTTTAAAAGTATTTTCCAATGAATAAGTATCAATCTGTTCAACATTATCAAATTGGTCTACAAATTCAGAGACCAAATCTTGTTTAAATTTCAATACAGATTCAGACAATTTAATATGTCTTTGTTCATTTTTTAAAAGGATAATAAATACTTTTTTATAGCTTGGAAGTAAATTTTTAAGGGTTGCAAGGTGTAGATCATTTTCAAACATAATCAGATTATCTGATTTAGGATCCATATCATTTTTATAAATCTCATCTTCAAATGGTATTTGATTAGATTCTTCAAGAAAAATTTGTTGATTACTTATTTTTTCTACATTAAATCTATTATTTGAAAACTTTCTGAGGTTTGATGATGAAAAAAGATATTGTTTTCCCTTCGTTTGCAATCCTCCGACCCATCTCCAGCTAAGGAGATTAGATGAAGCATCTCCATCAAAAAGATATTTAAAGAAAAACTTTGCTCCTAATTGCCATGGGAGGCCTAAATTAAATATCCAAGTACTAGCAAACCACATTCTTGTATGGTTATGCAAATAGTTGTACTGCTTTAATTCATGTACCCAAGAATTAAAAAAATCTAATTCTGTATTGCCATTAATTGCACTTTCATATAACTCATAATCAAAATCGAGATTGTTTTCTGAAATAAAATTTCTCCAAACTTTAGGTCTATTTTCCATCCACCCTTTCCAGTAAACTCTCCAAAATATTTCTTCAACAAATTTAGTTGAATTTTTGATTTTGTACTTACTTTTAATATCATGGATCAGATCATATTCCGATAATATTCTATGAGTAATGAAAGGCGATAGTTTTGAAACTGAACTTTCGTTATTTGGCCCAAAATCAAAATTTCTTAATTTTGCATAATCATTGATTTTGTATTGCGCAAAATTTTCCCATGTATTTTGAGCTTTTAATAAAAATGACATTTTCTCATAACTTTAAAAAAATTTTTTTTGTATTGAAGGGAATTTCAAAAATTTGCCTTTAAATTAATCCTTAAAATTTTCTATTTAACTTTTAAGTAAATATGTTTGATTGAAGTATTTAATTTAAACGCCTTAGAAGTATATTTTATACTCTTGAATCGCTCTCTGCGTAGGAGGATATTTTGTGGCCAATTACTTTTTAGATCTAATTTTAATTTTCAAATCTTTATTAAGATGATTTTTTCTAAAAGATTTTTAAATATTTATCAAAATTATTATGAATAATTTATTAGTGAGAGATGTTAAGTATCTAGATGAAGAATACAGAATAGGTGAAGGCATAATTTCAGATGATGCATTTAAGCAACTTGAAAAGCTCTTTATTCCTGTTGATCCAGAGCCTGACTACTTTAATCAAAAAAATAATAAACTTTTACCAAAATTAGCCAAAGAAAACTATAAAGAATTTTTGGAAAGTTTATTAACAAAAACAAGATTAAGCATTCAACCAAAAATTGATGGCTGCGCTATTGCAATTAGATACTTAGATGGCAAGTTTAATAAAGCTATTTCAAAAAAAGGATTTGATGTCTCAAGCAAAATTAAACAAATTAAAAATGTCCCCGATTTTATTCCTATCAAACGAGATTTTCAAATTAGAGGTGAACTATACGCTAGAAACCAAGTTGCCGGCATTTCCCAAAGAATTACAAGAAAATACCTCAATGATAAGAAAGGGATTGGAGAAAGTCTCCGCTTTTGCTGTTTCCAAATACTTAATGGAAGACTTAATCAATATGAAACCCTTAACTATCTTAAAAAATGTGGCTTCAGCACCCCTGAAAGTTACTTCACAAATCATACAAGCGAAATCCAAATATATAAAAAAAATTGGTTAGAGAAAAAAATATTTGCGAAATATCCAACTAATGGGATAGTTATAAAAATAAATAGTAGGAAATTACAGTTACTCAAAGAGAAAAGTTTATCTCAAAATAACGAATGGCAATATGCAATTGAAAAATAATTTTTAATAGTACCTTCAATAAGAGCTCACGATACTGACTTCAAGTATTTACAGTGGAAAAGTAAATAAATTTTGGTTAAATTCCAAAGCAATTTGCAGGATTACTAAATGACTGCCACTATTTCAAGACCTAAAATCACTAACTGGGAAACATCTAATATTCCAAACCTTACAGGCAAAACAGCTTTAATTACTGGTGCGAATAGTGGTCTTGGATACTACACTGCAAAGGCATTAGCAGAAAAAAATGCTCATGTTGTTATAGCTTGTAGATCACTTGAAAAAGCTAATCAAACTATCAAAAAACTTAAAGGTTTTAATCCTGAAGGATTATTTACACCTTTAGAATTAAATTTGTCAGATTTAAAAAATATTGTTGAAGTTCAGTCCAAAATTTTTGATAATTTTGAAAATTTGGATTTATTAATCAATAATGCAGGCATTATGCATCCGCCTAAGACTCTTAGTGCCCAGGGATATGAAATACAATTTGCAGTTAATCATCTAGCTCATATGCTTTTAACTCTAAAGCTACTACCAATTATCGAAAAAAAAGAAGAATCTAGAATAGTGACGGTGACTTCCGGAGCACAATTTTTTGGAAAGGTTGGTTGGAAAAATCTGAAAGCCGAGAACTATTACAACAAATGGGAATCTTACTCCAATAGCAAATTGGCAAATGTAATGTTTGCCTTGGAACTAAATGAGAACTTAAAGCACAAAAATATACTTTCTTTAGCTGCTCACCCAGGAATTGCAAAAACAAATCTCTTTACTGCTCAAAAACCTAACCCTGGTCCATTAGAAACATTCTCATTGGAATTATTTAGCCCTATTTTTCAAACTGCTGAGATGGGTGCTTTACCTCAGCTTTTTGCAGCTACTTCACCAGACGCAAGAGGCGGTGATCATTATGGTCCTAGATTTAATTTCAGAGGTCATCCAAAACTATCCCCTACTTCTCCTTTCGCCATGAATAAAAAAGAAAGAAAAAATTTATGGGAAAAAAGCCTCGAAATACTTAATAACTTCTTATAAATTTTTCATTTTTACTAACTTTAGAAAATACTTCAAGATATGTAATTCACTCTCTGAGAGTTTCATAAATTCTATTAAAGCATCATAATTTTTTTCATCAATTTTTTTTGATAATTGAATAAAACTATCATGATTTTCATTAACAAAGCGCTCAGCAATCTGAGACGGAGTTAAACCCTGTTCAATTAATTCACCTGGAGCATTTTTCTCCCATTTTTCATAAAACCAAGAGAACCAATATTTTGCAGTATTATCTTCCATTAATTAACTTCTCTTGGGCGAATACTATAAATACTGAAGAAAAATCTCATGATTGAATTACCCTTTAAACACAATTAATATAAATGCAATTATAAATTTAATGATAGATAATCATTCAAGCAAAAGAAATATTAATCTTGTAATTGGATTAGGTAAATCTGGATTTTGGGCTGCCAAGTATTTGAGAAGCATTAATAAGAGAGTAATTGTTTGGGAAAGTAAAGATGGGATAGAATTCTTAGAAAGAAAAACAGCATTAGAAGAGCTTAATATTTTAGTTTCTCTAAACAAAGAATTTGTATTTGAAGAAATTCAACCTTTTTTGAAAGAGATCGAATCTGTTGTTGTAAGTCCATCAATACCTTATGACCATATAACTATTATTGAATTAAAAAAAAAGGGAATTAAAGTAATTGGAGAAATTAATGTTGCATGGGAAATTTTAAAAGACACAAATTGGATAGGTATTACTGGCACCAATGGCAAGACTACTGTTACTCATCTACTAAGCCATATACTCTGTGATACTGGATTATATGCTCCTTTTGCTGGAAATATTGGTACACCTTTATGTAAGTATGCTCACTCTAAAAAACATGAAAAAATTGATTGGGTTGTAGCTGAATTAAGCAGTTATCAAATAGAAATATCTCCAGAAGTAAAACCTAATATTGGAATATGGACAACCTTCACAGAAGATCATCTTGAAAGACATAAAACACTTGAAAACTATTTCAACATAAAAAAAAGCTTGTTAGAAAAATCTGATTTTAGAATTTATAATTATGACGATAAAAACCTAAGAAATCACTACAGTTTGCTATCAAGAGGGGTTTGGATAACAACTAGTTTCGATAAATCAAATTTTATTCATTGCGATTATTGGATAGATGAACAAGCGTACATTATTGAGAAAGGGAAGAAATTATTCAAACTTGAACATTTTTCTTTAAAAGGAATGCATAATCTTCAAAATCTTTTATTGGTAATTGCAGCAGCAAGAAAAGTTGGATTATCTGCCAAGAAGATTAAATATTCTTTATCTAATTACAAACAATTACCCCATAGGATGGAAACAATTTATAAAAATAATGATCTGGAAATCATTAATGATAGTAAAGCTACAAATTTTGACTCATCTATTGCGGGAATAAGTTCAATTGAAGGTCAAATAATAATAATTGCTGGGGGTAGATTAAAAGGTAATGAATATAGTGAATGGATAAATGTTTTAAAGAAAAAAGTTAAATGTGTTTTCCTTTTTGGAGAAAGCTCAAAATTCCTAAAAATGGCGCTTATTAATGAAGGATTTAAAAAAAATATTTTTGAATTTTCAGAACTAAAAGAGCTTTTAAATTCTGTTTTTCATTATTTACAAAATAATAGGGTTGGTACATTATTATTCTCACCTTCATGCTCTAGTTTTGATCAATTTAAAAATTATGAAGAGCGTGGAAATTATTTCAAGAAACTAATAAGTGAAAAATTAAAGGTTAATAAATCCATTTTTTGTTCAAGTATCATTTCGTAATTTTCAGGTCGGTCATCACAACCGTTTACCCTCTAGCAAATATTCACTTAATTAGTTAGATTTTGTCTATAAATTAACCACTAGCAATGAGTGAATTTAACAATTTACCTCAAGCAATAAGTCATAAAAAATTAAGTTACTTGATGCTTAAGGCACAAAAGGATTCTCATTTTTCTGATGAATTAGCTGAAATAGAAAGCCCTGAAAAAAGAGAATTTGAAGAGTTAATCAACAATTGGGAAGCTTCAACTAAGAAGGTAGTTAATGAGTTATCAAAAAGAAAAGAGAATTTACTAAAAGATAAATCACCAAATTCTCTAATTGCACTTGGTGCTATGGAAGTTCACCTTAATATGGCTTTGCAAGCCTTAAATGCATTTAATAAAGGAATTGATGAGTAAAAAAACACTTAAATTACAAGGAAGGCATCGAAAATAAGAGGAAATCTAAGTTTTTTTCAGTATCTATAGAAACATCATCATAAGAATTAACTTCAAAACCAACGCCATCTCCAGATTCGAGAAATATATTTGAATTAGAGTCTTTACTTTTTAATAAAAGATTACCTTCTATTATTTGTATCCAATTATATTTATCGATTTTTAAAGGCAATTTTTTTTCTTTAATTGGCTTATATTTACAACGCCATAAAGAGATACTTTGATTTAAAAAAAGCTTATTATTTTTACCGTCTTTGTAATTAAAAATAAGATTGTCCCACAACTTTTTATTTAATGAAATTTGATCATATCGAGGTTTGATATTTTCTTTTTGAGGGTATATCCAAATCTGGAACAACTTACAGTTCTCATTTTCTTCATTCTTCTCGCTATGAGAGATTCCAGTACCTGCAGACATAACTTGTACTTCATCTTTGTGAATTTTTCCAAGATTGTTTAAAGAGTCTCTATGAGTTATTGCTCCTTTTGTTACGACAGTAATTATTTCCATATTTGCATGAGAATGTGTATTAAATCCTGCATTAGGAGAAATAATATCTTCGTTTATAACTCTAATTTTCCCAAAATTGTCCCATTTTGGATCTCTATGCTCTGCGAAAGAAAATGAATGCATCGAATTTAGCCATTCTCTAGTCGATCTAAATCTTTCGTACGATTTCCTTATTTTAATTATTTTAAAAGACATAAATATTAAGAAATAAATATGGTATATTTGTGTAAATTAAATATTTTGAAAATTAAAATTTATGAATAAGTGAAATTAATTTTTATTTATTTATTGATTTTACTTTGTGCTTTATTTGCTTTATTAATTATTTTTTTTGCTTCTTCTCTTGTAGAACATTTTTCTGCCTCAACATTTAAGTTTTTTAGTTTATTTAATTGCTTTGAAATTTTCATATTTGGTTAACTTCACAATTAGAACTTAACACATATTTAATGGATTAGCTAAAAATACTGGATTGCATTTGAGCCTTACTACCTAAAAATAAGATTGGAGGATGGAATAATCAGAACAATATAAAGGGTGTATTGGATTATCTTTGATTGTTTTCTTAATTAAAAGCGGTCCAATAGGATTATCAAAATTATTTTTCCTAATTGAGTTATATTGCATTATTTTTTTTGATATTCTTTTATTTCTATTTAGAAATTTACCTTTATTACCCCAACCTAACCATAAATCACAATTTTTACTTTCAGACCAGTGTTTTAAGTTTCTATAAATATGATTATTGTTTAGGTAGCCCACAGGGTTTTTATGTTTAAAAAGTTTTTCTGGTTTGCTTGAAATAAGAGCAAATAGATTTATTAATTTTACTTTGCCGTAATTATTGTTTTTCGAAATTTTGATTATCTTTTTTGTTGTGTTGTCCAAGAACACTTCATCCGATAATGAGGGATTCAAACCAATAAAGATAATCTCTTTTTTAGATTTAGAAATCTTATAACTTAAACTCCATCTATATAGTTTGTTAGCACTTATTAAACAATTTCTTTCTAGAAATAAATTATTCAACCTAAACCTACACCTCTAGCCATGAGAGTGGCAAACAAAGGTATTGTTGCAAAGCCCACTAATTCCGTTGTAATAATTAGTCTGAACCTCTTGACTAGATTTTCAGATATTTCAGGTAATTTATTCTTACTTAATGGAATGGCCCATAAGATATAGGTTGTTGTTGGGTATAAAGAAAGTAATCCCACAAGAATATAAAGAGAAACCTTTATCCAAAAAACGGGATTACCTGTATAGAAATCACCTCCCTGACCAAAATACTTAACACGTAAAATCCCAGTAACTAATATCGCAACTCCTGCTAAACCATAAACCACATCTGCAATTATCATTGAGATCGTCTCATTTCTGTTAAGACCTACTTTAAGAGTCAATCTTTCGAACAAAAGAGAACCGAAACACAATATTATTCCTAAATAATGAACATATGCTACTAATGCACTTTTAGCAATTTCACCTGTCAATAAAGTTCCTAATAACATTTTCTAGTCAAAATTTATACAATACTAACCACCAAATAAAGAATTTGTTTAGAAAATAAATTAAACAATAAAAAGTCAGGTTTTGAATCTAGGACTCTAAAAACCTTTTTTGACCATCTTCAAAGAAATCCTTTTTATTCCATACTTCGATTACATCTGGGAAATGTTTTTCCATACAATTATCACAAACCCCATGACTGAATCTAATATCACTAATTTTCGAAAGATATTTTTCTAAATGCATCCAATCGCCCTCCTTATTTTTCACTTCTCTGCAATATGAACAGACAGATAAAATACCTTCCTGTTTGTGCAAGTTAGACAAAGCATCTAGCAAGTTCAATGACTTTTTTCTAAGCTCTAAAAATGAAACTATTTGCTTGGATAATAATTCCATAATATTGAATTGTTGTGTAGTTAGATTTCCTGGCTTTCTGTCTATTACACAAAGAGTTCCAAGTTTATTACCATCACTATTTCTAAGGGGAAAACCTGCATAAAAACGAATCTTGGGATCTCCTGTTACCAATGGATTATTTATAAACCTTTCATCTTGGAAAGCATCATGAATAATTAATGGACTATTTTCTTTTATTGCATGGGTACAAAAAGACCAATCTCTTCTAGTTTCTGATATTTGAAGTCCAACTTTGGATTTAAACCATTGTTTATCTTTGTCTACCAATGTCATTAAAGAAATAGGCACATTACAGGTTGTAGCAGCAATTTTTATAATATCGTCATAACATGATTCTGGCTTGGTTCCCAAAATCCTATATTCTGCTAAAGCTTTTAATCTTCTTTCTTCTTCTTCTTTTTTTGATACAAGATTCTGCATTAATCTTCACCAATAATTAAAACTTTAAAATTAAAGTTTCTCCAAAAAACTTTTTCCGACTAATACTTAATAAAAAAAAGATAAACTTATTGAATTGTTACTTACTGATTTATTACTTATTAATTTATTATTGATTGATTAACTTTGAGACTGCCATCCCAGCGATCCATCCACTTGTCCAACAATGTTGAAAATTAAATCCACCAGTGATCCCATCAACATCCAAAACTTCTCCAGAAAAAAATAACCCTGGACAAATTAAGCTTTCCATACTTTTAAAATTAACCTCATTAATTTTTACGCCTCCGGAAGTAACAAATTCCTCTCCAAATGGACCTTTGCCCGAAATTATATATTTATCCCTCATTAGAGTATTTATTATTTTCTCTCTTTCAACCGCCAGTAAATCAGCCCACTTTTTCTCTTTATCAATACCTATTTTCTTTAATAAAAAAATCCATAATCTTTTTGTTAATAGTGGAACAGGTCTACTATTAATAAGATTCACCTTGCCTTTGTTTAATCTTAAGTAATTAATTTTTTCTTTTAACTCCTCATAAGTTAAAGAAGACCATTTAATGATTAAATTAAATTTATATTTTTGGCTATAAAGTTCCCTTGCTGCAATTGATGAAAGTTTTAATACTGCTGGCCCACTAAACCCCCAATGCGTTATTAGTAAATCGCCTCTATTTTGAAAATTCTTATTGTTTAAATTAATTTCTATATCAATGCCCCTTATCGATACCCCACTACATTCATCCAAATTTGTTTCTTTTGTGGAAAAAGTAAAAAGCGATGGTACGGGTTTAACAATGGTGTGTCCAAGATTTTGAGCTAATTTATATCCGCTTGGATTACCTCCAGTTGAAAGAATAATATTTTTTGCAGTTACCTTTGCTTTTTTAAGACTAAAAATATTGAATTTATTATCTGGAGTTTTTGCAATTTCTTTTACAAAAAATTTTGTTATTATCTCTACGTTTTTTGATAAAGCACTTTTTCTCAAACAATCAATAACATCTGAAGAAGAATTAGAAACTGGGAATACTCTTAGATCTTCCTCAATTTTTAGTTTTAAACCTTTTTTCTCAAACCAATCGTATACATCTCCAGCAGCAAAACGATTAAATGATTCCAAGAGCTGAATTCCACCTCTGGGGTAATTCTCAATTAGTTCATTCGGTATCCATGTCGCATTAGTGACATTACATCTTCCCCCTCCACTAATCCTTACTTTCTCCATAAGTTTTGAAGTTCCTTCAAGAATTATTATTCTTTTTACTCCATTTTCAGCAGCAGTTATTGCTGTCATAAAACCGGCTGCACCGCCTCCAACAACTGCTAAATCAAAAGGTTCCAAAAACTTATTATTTAATATGCTTCAATCTGATAATAGCAAGTAGTTATAAAGAAAAATTAGTCCAAAAACCACAAAAAAATAAATATAAAACTTTAAAACTACATAATAAATAGTTACGATTTGCTAATTTTTAAATTTCTAGAAAAATCAACACAGTCGTTATTTTTATGCTTTAAGTTAATTAAATGAGTTTGTTATTTTCTTACGTTAAATATTCTGAGGCCAGTTTTCCTATGACTGGTCAATATACTGCTCTTCTTTTAATAACTTCTGTTATTTGGGTTCTACTTTGGTTTGGATATAGACAAAATAAGATAAATGATGAGATCAAGAAAAAAGAAAAAGAAGAAAGAATTAATGCGAAAGTTCAAAGAAGAAAGAAGTTAGAGAGTTTGTACCCTACTAATAAAAAAATTATTTAAAATAAACTATTTTAGAAACATGAAAAAAAATAATTTCAAATCACTAATTCAGTACTTACCGGGGATTTTGATTCTTATCTATGTATTCTTTTTAGCATTTACTCAATTTATAAAATAAAATTTTAAAAATTAATCGTTTTGATTGGAATCCTTTCTGCTTTTGGAGCTGCTACATCTTGGACATATGCGTGCTTTATTTGGCGCTCGCAAACTCAAAAATATAAATCAATAGATATTAATTTAATAAAAAATATAATAGCTTTTTTAATTTTTATACCTGCTTTTATCAATCTAAGGTCTACTACTGAATTAAAAAACATATTTATCCTACTAATTAGTGGAATAGTAGGTATTGGTTTAGGTGATACTTTCTATTTAAAGTCACTACAAACAATTGGCACAAGAAAAACTTTATCAATAGAAACTCTTTCTCCGTTAATGGCAGCTTTATCAGGGGAATTTTTTATTAATGAAAATTTAACCACTAAATCATGGGTTGGAGTAATTACAGTAACGATTTCGCTATTCATAATTCTCAGAAAAGGTAGCGATTTTAAAGAGGCAAACTCCTCTTTCTCAGAAAAAAATAACTTTAAGATTTTTGCTTTTCCTTTTTTATCAGTTTTATGTGCTGTTATTGGAGGTCTTTTATCAAGGATGGTTTTCCTTAAAAGCAATTTATCTCCATTCCTTACAACTGAAATAAGATTATTAGGTGCAATAATTTTTTTAATTAGTCTAAAAGGATTTAAGATTAATTTTTTCTTAAAAAACATAGACAAAAAACAACAAAAAAGATTTTTCATTTCAATACTTCTTGGAACAAATGTAGGAATATTTCTACAACAAGTTGTGTTTAAAACCCTTCCCATAGGAGTAGGATGGGCTTTATTAAGCATATCTCCAGTAATTTCCTTATTTTTTGCTAAGACTGAGGAAAGAGAAATTACCAAAACAATAATATTTTTTACTTGTTTTTTATTTTTTGGCTTGACATTAATAATTCTTTAATCTGTAAGTTATGTAAAAAATACTCATGTTAATAAAAATCAAATTAAATAAAATTACCCTATAAACACTCAAAAAAATGAAAACATTAAAGAAAAAAAGACTCGGCACATTGGAAGTTTATGTTATTTTTTTAAGCTGCATTTATGCAGGCTTTATAGGTTATAAATCTCTATTAAATGTTTTATTTACTTGAAATTAATTAATTCTTTCTAATGATTTAATCAACTTACCTCCATCTTGGTCATCATCATCATTTGAAGCGAAAAATAAAAAAAATATTCCTAAAGAAGCTATAGATAGCGAAATTGACAATACAGAAAGCTCATCCATAAATTAGAAATTTTTTTTATGATAAACGAAAAAAATTAAAAGACAGTAAAGAAATACACATTCTCGAAAATAAATATTTCTTTTATTTGTAAAATGAAAAAACACATCCGAACTATCTCGTGAAAGTTTTAATAACTTCCCCCTGTAGTGCAAGCGTAATAATTCAGTATGGAATAAAAAGTTGGCCTATTTGGGAATGTGAGCCAAGCAAATTTCAATGGAATTACGATGATAAGGAAATTTGCTTAATTATTGAAGGTCAAGCGAAAATAAGTACCCAAAACGGTGACATTTACCTGATTAAAGCTGGAGATCTAGTTGAGTTTCCTGCCGGACTTAACTGCGAATGGGAAGTAACCAAAAGTATTAAAAAACATTATCGATTGGGTAGCTAAATTTAAAAAAAAGATTTTTTCTTCTTTACTGTTAAGTCAATGTAGATAAAATATGGATAATAAATAATTTTCAAGAAAGAAACTAATATTATGCCTTTTACTGATCAAGAATATTTTGAGGTTATTGAAAAAAACGAAATAGTAAAAAAGGCCTTTGAAAATATTAAGCAAATTTGCATTGATTTACAAAAACAAACAAATTGTCCTGAAGAAGATCTAAAAGATTTTCTTAAATTTATTTCTAAACAATGGAATGAGTAATAATTAAAAAGCCTTTTAAATACTAAATTTAAAATTTCAATTTAGTTTTCTGAGACAATAATTTCTAATCTAATTCCTTTTTTGGTTTTGTATTGATACTGGAAGTTCCCTTAGCAGAAGAAACGAAGAAAAAGAAGCCTACAATTCCTGATATACCAAATATCGCAGCCAAAGGATCAAAAGTGAAAGAAAACATAGAATTTAGAAAATTAAGATAAATAATAGTTTTTGAATCAAAATTGTACAATTATTGTTAAGTATAAAAAATGACAATCGCGCGATTCATTATGTCATTATTAGTTTCTCAGTAGGTTCAAAGAAATTATTATTCAAATTGATTTTAAGAATAAAAATATCAATACATACCAAAGATCTATGCGTGCTAAAGAGAAAAGTTTTTAAAAAATATTTATAGAAATATCAAATAAAACACTACCCAGAGGATCCACAATTGTTGTTTCTTTAGATTAATATCAATAAATGACAGAATTTTACTCAGCTTCTTCCTCAGTAGGTCCCCTTACAGCGGTATTATGGTGTCTTTATCCAGTAGCTGTACTTGTAATTATTGAATTACTTCTGGGGGGTGGGTTTGATGATGACAATAATGACGACCAAGATGGTGGAATGCTAATACCTGCTTACTCTAGATCAGACGTTTGAATTAAAGACTCATAAGGATTTAATTAAATTGGAAAACAATATTGATACAACTCATATTTCTCTAATTACTCTTACCCTCCTTATGATTTCCTCTCTAACTTGGCTTGTCTTAAGAACCCTTAAGGAAGGTGGAAAAGCTTTAAAAGAAATAAATAAGAATAGATCGTGAAATACAATAAACTTTCAAAAATTTAGAATTTGATTAGATTTATATAACTCTTAGATTTATAAGTTTTACTAACTTAATAGATATATTCCAAAAATTTAAAAACTTTTCCTTCTCAAAGTTTGGGAAAAGCATAAAAAACTTAAATAAATATTAGAATTTGTTTGATTGACAAGTCAAAAATTTACCAATCTGTTGAAATCCCATTTTTTGAAAGGACTTCTTTGTTATTACTTTAATAAAAAAAAATGCATCTAAATTCTTTACTTTATATTTGTTCTATATCTTTATTCATTTATATAATGGCGCTTTTTTGGAGAGACTTGCCAAATCAAAAAAAGTAAATAAATAATTAATATTAATTTTGTTGCTTATAAAAATAAATTGAGTTATTAATTTAATATTGGATTAAATTTTTATATAAATGCTGAAAGAATCTTCAAACAACAATAACAAAAACATATTCTCAAAAACTAACGGTATTGCAAAAGAAAAGATGATTTGCAAAGACGGATTCTGTTCATTACCAAATCAAGATGAGATTTTAAAACAAAACTCAAATGATATGAATTTATTTGATCCTATTTAGTAAATAAATAATATTTTGATAAATTAGAGATTAAATTATTAATATTGGATTCCTTGAATTTTAATTTATGTTTAATGACTTTTTAAACGCATATAAAGAGTTTTGGATTAAAGCTACAGACTTCAAAGGATTCACATCTCGATCGGACTGGTGGTTAGTTCAACTAGCGAATCTTATAATTTCTTTCCTAACTATCCCAATATTTTTAAAAACTTTTGGTTTCAATGTTTATGGCATAGTTTGTATCATTCCTCAAATAGCTATTGATGTAAGGAGAATCAAAGATTTTGGAAAAGATTGGAAATGGATCTTTATTAATTTAATACCTATCCTAGGATGGATCTTGTGGTTCATCTGGCTAGGCTTTGGTAAGGCTGGTAATGGGAAAAATAAACTTGTATAGAAATTAACTCCTCAATTTTTTCTTTTTTTAAAATCTACAAATCTTACCTTTTTTCTTAACTCTATTTGTGTTTCAAGAATTCTAAACACATGCATCTCGCATTCGGTTAATTTAAGAAACTGATCGAGTGTATCTTTATCTTCTTCATCAAAATTCTCGAAAACTTCTGAAATAGCAGTACTATTTCTAGAAATAAAATCCTCTGCTACATCGCGTGGATTCTTGCCTGATTCGAAATCCTGAAAAGCTTCATAAGAATTAAGTTCTCTCGTTAACCATTTAAACCATGGTTCATTTTTATTATTTTTTTTATTTATGATTTTCTTCATAAAAAAATTTTTACTAGTTTAATCATTATTAGTTATTTATTCTTTGACAGCTGTACAAATACTTATTTTAAAAAACCAATTAAAGATTAAACTTATTTTTTTTACAAAATAACTAACATAATTACCATAAAGCTTTTTTAAGAATAAGTATTTATTACTCATTTTTTATTTATGAGATAGCTAAAATTTATTTTTAGTAAAGTACATTGTCAATTCCATTTTACAACTTTCCTTCATCTCCAATTTTAATAATTGGTGCTCTTGGCATTGCAGTAGCGATAGCAGTTTTTTTTGTCTCTTACCAAAAATATTTCAATTCTCCTTTGAACAAAGAGCTTGCAGAAAAGAAAAAAGCCTTAATTAAGGAACAAAAAGAATTAAATGAAAGATTAGAAAAAATAGAACAAGATTTAAAAAATTTATAAAAAATTACTTTTAAATAAAGATGAGTTAATGATCTCGAATTCAAGACCTTATTTTTTTTAACGGGAATTTTGGTCTATAAGGAGATATGGATAAAGATCATCTTATTGAGTTAATTTCTAATAGTCTTGTTTACGAGAGTAAAAATTCTGATTCTAATAGGAATATTAGTGACTTTAAAAATTACTTAGGAAGATTAAATCTAGATCAATTAAGAACTATGTCTAAAGAATTTATTCTTTAGTATGATTTTAAAATATTTTTTTGTTTATTAAATAATCAATACTTTTTAAAAATTGTTAGCATCAAAAAAAATAAGATAAATATGCTTAAAGTAAATAGAGGTGATTTTTTAATAAAACCATTTTTAAAAAGAAATAATATTAGAGCTTCTTATCAAATTATTTCTACCATCTTCCCAATCTTTTCTATTTGGTTAATCGTCTACCAAATAATAAATCAACCTTTTTCATTATTGATTAAAGGATTTCTATTAATACCTTTTTTAGTTCTTCTAACTCTATTCTCTTCTCGAACGTTCTCATTAATGCATGATTGCGGTCATAATTCTCTTTTTACAAAACGGAAATTAA
Source organism: Prochlorococcus sp. AG-355-I20 (assembly GCA_003280895.1). Lineage (GTDB taxonomy): Bacteria > Cyanobacteriota > Cyanobacteriia > PCC-6307 > Cyanobiaceae > Prochlorococcus_A. The sequence continues at coordinate 18,369 of QCDM01000005.1, forward strand.
ACCGCTTTTTTGGATTTTTACTTGGATTGGTTAATGGTATTCCCCAGAAGTCATGGTCAATTGATCATGCATTTCATCATAGAAATAATGGAAATTGGGAAATTTACAAAGGTCCTATAGATGTTTTAAGTCTTGAAGATTATGAATCTCTTACAAAAACAGAGCAAATATTTTATAAAGTAAGTCGAAACTGGATGATGCTTTTTCCTGGCGGTTTTTTTTACTTAGTTTTAAAACCTAGATTAGGACTTGTCATTATTATTTTTAATTTCATTAAAGATATATTGGAAGAGACTTCTATCAAAATAAAAAAAAGAGAAATTTCTCAACTTTTAGCTATTAATTCAAGAGTCAAACCACCTTTTTCTGATTATGGAAATAATTTTAGTGAACTATGTGAATTAATAATTAATAACATAGTTGTGATAATAGGGTGGATTTTTATGTGTAAATGGTTTGGGTTAGTTTTTTTCTTATCATTTTATTCCATTTTATTAACCTTATCAGCAGCAATTTTAATATGTGTTTTTTTCGTACAACATAACTATGAGAATGCATATGCTAAAAATACAAAGAATTGGGATCTCATAGATGGGGCTATTTTAGGTAGTAGCAATTTAGATATACCTAACTGGCTAAATTGGTTTTTAGCGGACATATCATTCCACAGCGTTCATCATCTCTCTGAGAGAATACCAAATTACAACTTAAGAGCTTGTCATAAAGCAAACATTCATTTGCTCCAACAATCAAAGTTCTTAAAATTAAGAGATTTTTCAAACTGCTTCAAATATATTATTTGGGATAATAAAAATGAAAAATTAATTCCAATAAGTTAATACCTAATTCAACCTTCTTCTCAATTTTCTTTTTATGGGAATACTGCTATATGCATGAGCACCAATGGATGGAGGTAAGTCATTTTTTAAAGGATGCATAAATGCATTTGCCATACTCTCTAACATTTTCGAAAGCCAATTAATTAATGATTTCATTTGAAAATCTAAAAGTGTACTTTTTTATCTTCTAACTAAATTACTTAAAAGTAAATCAGTCTTTATGCTGATTTTTTTGGAGGATTAACTTATAAAATTAATATTAAAAAATCAAAAGTGTTTTTTTATTTTATCTTTTAAAAGAACAATAGTACTTACTTTTTAAAGATAAACTAAGTGAAATACAGCTTTAGTAAATAATACTTATTTTTTCTAATTCACTTAATAAATTAAATAATTGAACATAAATTCGTGCTATATCTCTATTCCAAATAAATTAGACAATGTTATGAATGATTCATTTGTTTCTACCAGCCAGAACACAGAAATAGATTCTATTAATTCATATTTTGAGTGTATTACTGAATGCAGTATTGTGGATGGTCATCAAGAATGTATTACTCGTTGTTTAGAAGTTCATTTAAAGGGGGGTGAGCAAAATGAATAAAAAAAATTCACCTCAAAGGAAAACAACTTTAAAATGGAACTCGAATGGAGAGCTTTCCGAAATTGATATGTTAAGAATTTTAGAAAAGATATCATCACATGATCTTAATCAATGTGAATTAACATGCGATTCTGATGCAAATTAAGATATTTTCCTCAATATATTTACCAATGCTGCTGATAAAAAAGCAGCTTATGAGATATTTGTAAGAGATCAATTTTATTGACAAGATTTCAATTAAGATTTAAAACATTTTCAAAATATCATAGGTTTTATTTTAAAAAATTAATTTTTAGAACTACTAGCTTTTTTTAAGTATGTTTTACTAATTTCTTTTTTTGTTAGTTGAATCGGTTTTACTAAACCTGAATCACCATGGGTTGGACAATAATAAGTCATAAGCATCCACTTTTTTTCCTCATCCATAAGAAATTTTAAAAATAATGTTTATCTTAATAAGACGGATTATGAAAAAACTTATGTTTTTTAATCTTTTTTTCTTTTTTACTTAATAATTTATTAAAATTTTGAATCTCTTCTCACTAATTAGATATAAATACGCATGACTTTTAATAAAAATCCTGCTATTTATTAATAAATTCAAAACTATTCATGTCTCTAGAATCTATATTGATGGTAGTTGCTCCAATCTGTCTTTTTACCGCAGGAGTCATTGTTATGCCTATTCTTGTAAAGCCACGTAAACAATCTGGTTTGCCTAAGAGGTACATACGCGGTCTTTAAATCAATTAAGTTTTAAAGAAGATCAAAGACAATCAGTATTTAAAAGAATTAACTAAATAAATAAAAAGATTGGGATAAAGAGTAAATCAAAAATGTTCAGCACAAATAATTTTATTTGTAGATTAAATTAAAATCGTAAAACTTTATCGAAAAAATTATAAATTCTTTTCATAGTGAGATCCTTTGATGGATAATAGAATATATACGTTAACTTTTATTTAACAAAATTCTTAACCAAAAAAATTTGAGTAATATAAATCTTTCAGGTCTTAAAGGCCAAGCGCTTGTAATAGAGGATAAAGATATCCCAAGCATAAAAGAATTTCAGGATGTTATCCCAGATCACTACTTTAAGTGCGATACCAAAACTTCTTTGAAGTATCTTTTACAATCTGCTTTAATTCAATCATTAGTAGTAGCGATAGGGTTATCTATTCCATTTACCCCAAAAATGATCCCAATTTGGATTATTTACGCATTATTATCAGGAACCACTGCAATGGGATTCTGGGTAATTGCCCATGAATGTGGGCATGGAGCATTCTCTAAAAATAAAACATTGGAATCTATAACTGGTTATTTAATACATTCAATACTTCTAGTGCCTTATTTTTCTTGGCAGCGTTCTCATGCAGTTCATCATCGATTCACAAATAACATTACCAATGGAGAAACTCACGTCCCTTTAGTCATTAAAGGGAATGGAGTTACAGAAAAAGTTGGAGGAGAAGAAGAATTACATTTTTCAAATTCTTTAGGTAAGAAAAATTATGGAATTCTTCAACTTGTTTTACATCTAATATTTGGCTGGCCTGCTTATTTACTTACAGGAAGTACAGGAGGAGTTAAGTATGGTGCTTCAAATCATTTTTGGCCAACAAAACCATTTTCTAAAGCATTATGGCCATCAATATGGGCCAAGAAAGTTTGGATATCAGATATTGGCGTAGGTTTAACATTTGTTGGCATTGTTTATTTAATTTTCAAGTATGGATTATTTCCAGTAATTGCTCTATATTTTGGCCCTTTATTGGTAGTTAATTGTTGGCTAGTAGTTTATACATGGCTTCATCATACAGATTCAGATGTACCCCATCTTTCAAATACGAACTTTTCCTTTATGAAAGGCGCATTTCTATCCATTGACAGGCCTTACGGTAGAGTCCTTAATTTTCTTCACCATAATATAGGTTCTAGCCATGTCGTTCATCATGTATGTCCAACGATCCCTCATTATCATGCAAAAAAGGCAACTGTCTTAATTAAAAAAACCTTTAAAAAAGCATATCTTTTTAATCCTGATCCAATACACAAAGCTCTATGGAATATTGCTTGCAATTGCGTTGCTGTTGAGCCAGACATAAAGAGAGGAAGATATATATGGCAATCTTCATACAAAATAATGGATTAAAAACACAATAAGCCTCAATTCTTTATCACATTAATTTACGCAAATCTGAAGAGAATATAAAAGAATTAGAAATAATAAATTTTTCATATTAGAAATTACTCACAAACTTAATAATTCTATGAGTGGCGACAATTTGCATGGTAAGCAGCCTATTAAATTTTATTCAGAAAAAATAACACTTACAAAAGTTGAATTACTAGAAAGACATTTAAGTTTAGGCGAGAAAATTTCAGATTTAGATCAAAAGCATAAAGAATGGAGTAAAAAACTATCAGGTTGATCATCTAAAGAGATGAACTTTTTTAACTTATTGATATTTTTATTTGCCTTATCAAGAAACTTTTCTGTAAATTATTGAAAAATTATTTGCAGGCATCCTAATAATATCCTCTTGAGAAAAACCATTTTTCTTATTCTCATCACAAACTTCCTCAAAATTTTTAATACCCCAAAGATTATTTTGCATTTTTAATGAATTATCAAAAAAATAATTACTTTCACTTGTATGCTTATTACAAATTTTAAATGGCCCATACAAAATCAAAAAGTTTCCCTTATGGAGTAATTTTCCTGACTCTCTAAAAAATGCTACAGTAAAAAACCACCGTTTTACATGAATCATATTTATAAAGACTATTCCTAGCAAAGAATGAGCTAATCTCAATGGAATTTTCCAAGGAATTTTTTCTACATCAATCTCAATATGCTGGGGCATTACCTTAGTTATGTCTTCATACTCAATCTAAGAACTTATACTTTTTCTATGTAGAAACTCTGGGTAACTTGTTTGCCAAATTATCCCAGGAAAGCGGTTTTGAAAAACCACTCCATGTTCACCGCTGCCACTCCCGATTTCCATAACTGAACCTTTTTTATAATTCGGGATAATACATCACCAATGCATTCTCTATTTCTTTGAGTTGCCGAAAAAAAAAGTCTATTATCCAAAATTGGACGCTTCAGTAAAAATAAAAATTCTAAAATCCTTGATTATTTAACCTTTCTCAATTTAGGAGTATTGAAAAACATTATTTTAAGGCTAAAGAATAATATTGAAATTGTAAGAGCAGGCAAGATATAAAGTATTAAATCAGAACTAATTAGAGAAGGAATCTTTCCAAAAATTAAATGCATGTAGTATGTTTCGAATGACATAAATTCATATATATCTAATTTATTAATAGCAATTATTTGAATTATAAAAACTATTTTTAGTCAAAAACCAAAAATGCTCAAAAAAAAGAGTCAGCCTGTATCCCTACTAGCTGACTCTTGTAATATATTAATTTAAATTACTTCTAAATGAGGATATACCTTTTAAAAAATCAGAACAAAAATAAAAACATCGATAAAGTATATTTCGACACATATATGTAGCAGTTTTTTAATTTTCCTGATAAAGCGAGTAATAATCCCTGATTTTCTTCACATTATTAAATAATTATGTTATATTTATTAACAAATTACATAATCAAAATGACTCCCGAAGCAGAACGTTTTAATGGTTGGGCGGCAATGTTAGGTTTTGTTGCAGCAGTTGGCGCATATGTCACAACTGGCCAGATCATTCCAGGTTGGTTCTAATGAAAAATAACGAACCAAAAATAGTTGAAAAAGAAAAAATCGTTGCTGAAAAGCTTAACGGTAGATTTGCAATGTTAGGTTTTGTTGCTTTAGTTGGAGCATATTTAACTACAGGTCAAATCATTCCTGGTTTTATCTAACATAAACTTTTTAATTTCCATGATTAAGTCTAATTTTAAATTAGGTTTTCTATGGAAATTTTTTTATAAAAAAAAGGCTTTATTTATTATTGCTTGAATAATCCTATTTGCAACGAAAAAGTATGTTAAAAATCAGCATAAAAACACTAATCCTTTTTAAAGTAGATTCAAGGTTTTTGGGTTAATTTTTTAATCTATATTCGCGGGAGATAAATCAAACTAAAAAAGTTTATTAGCAACAATATGAAATAACATATTTTTTTTTTTCTCCCAGAAAGCTGAATAAGAAAAATTAATTATTTAAAAAACATTTTAAAAAAATATTAATTAGATTATTTTTCTCATTTAAAACTTAAATTTATTCTTTAATTGATGCTATCTTTATCGAGATAATTAGAAATTTAATGAGAGTGAAACTTGAACCGGAGACTGCGTTTATTGGCAGAAAGTTTGCTTATATATTTCTAGGCATAATATTTGGCTTAAATGCCATAACTTTTATTTGGTTTTTCTTTTTTTCAAATTTACAATAAAATCGAAATTCCACTTTTAATAGTATTAAATAATAAAGCTTAAACTATAAGTTATTAAAACAATTACTTAAAAACTAAAAGATTCCCGGAATGATCTGTCCAGTAGTTACATAAGCACCTAATAAAGCAATGAAACCAATCATAGCCCATCTGCCGTTTACTTTTTCTGCATTTTGAGGGTATCCATCGTAAGACACAGTTTCATCAATATAAGGTCTAGTTTCTGATGGAAACATATTCTGTCTTCCACCTGATTCTGTAGTTACTCCTGAGTTTGTCATCAAAAATATAATAATTGTTAATTAAAGTAACACAAATATTAACTTATGTAAACCGAAATCTCCAATAATTTCCTCTTGATATTTTATAACAGGTCAATATGTGACATTTCTGTTTAAAAATTAACAAATCCATTTTTTAATCAAATCACTTTTTATTATCAAATTCGCAATCAATTATTATTAATAAGCATTTATACTCACAGTAAGTAATTTTACTTAGTAGAGTATTTGTAGCATTTAGGAAGTGCTTAGCTGGTTAAATCAGAAATCTGAATTAACTAGGTCGTCATGAGCTTGCAGGTGGGATACTTGCAAGCTCTTTCAATTTTAAAAGCAAGCAAATATATTAAGCATACAGATAGTTATTTAATCTATCGAAAAATAATCTTCGAGTTAAGCGACTTATGTCAAAATTTTTTTTATTTGCTAAATAGAAAATAGACTTAACAAAATTTATGTCTTTAGATTTTATTCTCATACCATCTTGTATTTTGATTATCCTTTTTCTTTTAAATCGAGAAAATATTATCTACAAAAAAAAACAAAAAGTTAAATAAATCATTTTTCTAAAAAAATCTAAATTCTAAAGATCTAGAGATCGTAAAACTTATTTTTTTTCTAAAAATAGTTTTCAAAACAAATACTTTTATTAAAGTTTGAAAACCTTAGAGAAGGTAGTAGAGAAACTATACTAACTTTTTTCTCAAAATTAATTTGTCCCAATACAGTTTTGCATTATTAATTTGATTTAGTTTTTGTTGGCAGTGAATGCAATTGCAATCGTATTTTAAAGTTTTATTTTTCATGCTTTAGCTCTTTTTTTTAAAGAAACCAAATTTCTTATGTTATTGCAAGTGTTAATAAATTATCTTTCTAATTTTTAATTGAAATTTAAAGAATTAAAATATTTTTAACTATCAATTCTATATTGGTTTCTATATCATGGATATTTTATAATATTAAAAAAGGCATTAAAAAAAAATAAATCTCTTTTGAAACTTGCACATCAATCACTAATTAAAAAAACTATTAATAAAATAATCTCTCCTTGGTATTTACTCCCCTTAATAGATAGATGGGTATTAGGTCAAATAGTACCCCCCATGATATTTGCAATTTCTGCTTTTACAGTTATTTCATTATCAGTTGGGGTAATGTTTGATCTTATAAGGAAAATAGTTGAATATGGTTTACCTTTATTTTTAGCTTTAAAAGTTCTTTTTTTTAGTTTACCCAGTTTTTTAGTCTTATCATTCCCTATGGCAGTTTTACTTTCAACATTATTAGCCTATGGAAAATTATCAAGCAATTCTGAATTACTGGCATTGAAATCTTTGGGTATAAAAACTTCAAGAATTATTTCTCCAGCTATTGCTCTTTCAATATTTATGACTGGGTTGACTTTTTATTTTAATGATAATTTAGTACCCAGAAGTAATAAATTGGCCGAAACTACATTAAGAGCAGGCATAGGAAGTTCTTTCAGTAGCGAGACAAGGAAATCTAATATTATGTTTTCTAGATATGGGTCAAGGATAAATGCTTCAACAAAAAAACCAACAGAAAAAAATACTTATCTTACTCATATATTTTATGCCTCAAAGTATGAAAACCAAATCATGAATGATGTTACAGTTTTAGACTTTTCAAGAGAAGATTTTCAACAAATCTTAAAGTCAAAAAATGGAAAATTTGATAAAAAAAGTTCTTCTTGGATATTTTCTGAAGGAAGTATTTTATCAATTAATCCAAGCGGAGAAACTACAAAAATTCAATTTAAAGAATATAAATATCCATTTGTTGAAGGACCTATGAAGTTGGCAAAAGTGCCTAGGGATGCAAATGAAATGACTTTAAAGCAGGCTATTCAAGCACAAAAGATTTATGAAAAAACTAGAAACTTGAAGGAGATAAGAAGAATAAAAGTCCGTATTCAAGAAAAATTCACTTTACCTTTTGCATGCTTGGTCTTTGGTTTAATAGGAAGCAGTCTTGGATCTAAATCTAATTTAAGATCTTCAAAAAGTCAGGGATTTGGATTGAGCGTAATTCTTATATTAATTTATTACGTTATGTCATTTTTATTTAGTTCGTTCGGAGTAAAGGGTATTTTACCTCCAATTTTTGCTGCATGGTTACCTGTCTTAATTTCTCTTGGAGGTGGAATTTATTTATTAAGAAAATCAAGTACCTTTTAATATTTTAAGCACATAAATAAGATTATACGTATTTAACAAAATTCTTTTATGAGTAAATGATTATTAGATCTTTATTTCCCATTTATTTTTTGATAACCATACCAATCAGGATAGTTGTTTTCTTGAATAAAGTTATTATCTGGAGTTAATTCTATTTGCCAATTACCTACCTTTTTTATTTGTTCACAATCATCGCAACTAATTATCATTTCTAAAGAAGCAAGATCATCTTTATGCTTTTTTTTACAGTCAATAAGCCATTTAGATTTAGCTATATTTTTTGCCTCTAATTTAGTTGAAGCCGCAACCAATCCAAACTCATGTTTTTCCTGCATAGAATTTGGATTATATCCTCCAATATTGACAAACCATAAACGGGGTTTTGCCTTATTTTTTTTTGCTAATTGCTTCATATCTATTTTATCTTTTTCAAAATATATTAAATTAATCTTATAGCCATCTACATATTTTATTTTTTTATAGCTATCAATATGCAAACCTTGTGGAGATCCAAACCAATCCTTTCTTAAAGTATCGTATGTATCCTCAATTTTAGATCCAACAACCCATCTAACGTCATGTAGTTCAATATTAGCTTTTTTTGCCTTTCCCCCAAGCACGACTAAATAAAGAAAAATATTTTCCAATTTTTTCACTTTTAATAAATAAAAATTATTATTTGAATTAAGCTTAAATTATCAACAATCACATTTCATATTATTTTTACTAATTCAAATAGTCAATTAATTGAACCAACCTTTTTTCTTTTCTTTAACTTTTGGTGAAGTCTGAATCTTAGTCTCATCGTCTACTCTACCTTTAATAATCATTAAGGGTACTATTGCCCATAGAGCTAAAAATAATATCCAGAATAGATAAATGTTCATACTATTAAAAATCAATAAAATCATAATAAAATTAATTAAATATGATTCGTGAGTTTCTTTTTAAAGTTCTAATTTAGATGTATAATCAGATATTTATTTTTAAGAAAATCAAATTAAAATGTCTAAAAAATTCTATATAAATAATGAAAAGTTGCCTAAAAAAATTTTAAAAAGTAGAAATTAGAAATTTTTATCAGGCAATTAAAATAATCGCACTCAACAAAACCACTGCTTTGCTTCAGGATGTGTAGAGTGCATTTTTATAATGACACGATAAATTTTTTTTCGTGAATATTTTAAATCAACCTAAATTTTTTATAAAATAAACATAGAGAAGTTAAAAGTTATTGAAAAAATGTGATCTATGCTATAAGCCAGATAAAATTCATTACAGAGTTAAATCCATAATTTATATAGACTGGATTTTTTGTTGTAAAGAATGCTGGAATCTAATTTCTACACATAAAGATTATTCCTACGGTGGAACAAGAAAGTCAAAATAAATTAATTTTATTAGAAAAAAGTTTTTTACTTTCTAAAAAAAATCATTAATTTCTTTTTTTATAGATTTATATTCTAAATTTATTCCTTTAATAAATTCATCTACTTCTTTTTTAGTATCCTTATATTCATTTATTTTTAGTTTGGTTCTCTGATAGAAAATTGATTCAAATTTTCCTGGACTTACCTCCTCTATCCAATATCCTGCTAAACAATAAATTTTGTTTGGAACAAAATTAATAATAAATAATTTTTTGGAATCTTTATATTGATCAATTATCTTATTAGCAAAAGTGCCTTTAGTTTTTTTAATCCCAAATAGAGCAAAATCTTTTGCTAAACGCCTAAAATTATTAGATAGATTCTTATTTTTTTCTACTGTATTTCTAGAAATTATTTTTTCTAAAGAATAACAATAATCCAAAATATTAGTATTTTCTTTTTTTGAAGGATATATAGTTATGAGGGAACTAAAAAGTAAAAAAGAAGTGAAAAGAAATTTTTTAAACATTTATTTTAATTGGATTTATTATTTCATAAATATAAAAAGACAATTCATAAATTTCCATTAATTACCTTAACAAGATTCATATAAATTAAAAGATTTCTATTAATTAAGCAAAGCTTCTTTGAGAAAAATTTCAAAGTATTTCAGACTGATTAAGTATTTATCAAACGAATGAAATTTTTTTCTTATGATAAGGTAATGAAAATTTCTTTTTTGAAAAATAAAAGGATCAAATCTTTTTTAGATTTTTTTTCAAGAGTATCAATTTCAGCAATATTTATCTCAGCCATACCTGGCAAAATAAATGATTTTGAAAAAACGGTTGAATATATTTCTTCAAAAGGCATTCCTGAACCAATTGCATCTATTCTTCTAGTGGGAGCAATTATATGTCTTATCTTAGGTTCTGGATTTTTTATATTTGGAGAAAAACAAAAAATTGGTTCAGTCTTTTTATTACTATTTCTTATTCCAACAACAATAATTTTTCATGTATTCCCTTTCCATCAAAGAGCAGTATTTATTAATCTCGGATTGATAGGTGGATTAATTATTACTGCAATAAGGGAAACAAAATAAATAATTTAATTAAAGAAAACTAAATATTTTTTTTCCATCTCTTAATTCTGGGAAGCAATTCGCGATATGAATTAATTCGTAAACCTCTTTGCTATCGTATTTTTTATTAGGAATTCCACTTCCTACCTCTATTCCTTTTTCTTTCATCTTCTTTAATATCAATTCTTGTCTTTGCAAACTTGACATAGACTTAAATCTTTTAGTTCGTTCTTCTTTATTCACTAGATCTTAATTTAGTTAAATTTTATTGTTAAGGATATATCAATTAGCGATTCATTAAATAAGTAAGAAAACCAGTAAAAGTAAGTAATTTAAATCCAATAAAGAAAGGTAAATATTTTTTGACCTTTTTGCCAACGGGCAATAATTTGTTTAATGAATTGATCATGATTAACATTAAAATCTTATTTTTTTAAACATCTTAACGAAATTTCTTTAAAATTATCCAATTTCGATTTGTACATTTTAAACAATAGTTCTATCCTAGAAGAATTACTTTCCTTTTCTTATGAATGATAAAGAAACAATAATTTCATTATTAAGTGAGTTTGCTAATCCAAAAAAAATGGCCTCATTTTTTGTTAACAATGCGACTTCAGATTTTTTATTCATAAGACCGAGTGGAAATCCTTTAGATGCAAAAGGGTTCGAACAAATGATTTCTGGTGATATAGTTCAAGAAAAGGCAGAAATAACCAAAATTCACCGATTCGAATTTTTAAGCGAAAATATAGTAATGTGCATTTTTACATTAGGTTCAAAATTTACTTACAAAGGAACACCTAATGACGACTTACCAACAGTTACGTCAATTTTTAAAAAAGTAAATAATGTTTGGAAAATTCACTGGATGCAAAGATCTACAGGAAATTCGGATTTATCTTTATGGGATTAGCAAAGTTAATAGCACTTTTAATGGTGCTACTACTTGTAGGAAGTTCTTTTGTTGGTTTAATTTTGTATTTTATAAAATAAATAGATCAAATAAATAATACCCACTGACCATTTCTTGTTTAGAAAAAAATTGCTTCTATTTTACTAAGTAATTTGATTTTCAGGTAAAAATAAAAACTTTAGACAGACTCACGCCTATATCTAAAGCTAATATAGCAATTAGTAACTTACTCATTTTTTAGAACTCTCAACTATTTTTTTGTAAAGTTCTTCAGAAATAGGTTGCATAACATTTTAAAAAGTTAATTAAAAAATAGTTTTTTTAAAATAAATTTCTCGTTACTAAATATACGAATATATGAATTTTTAAATAGGCAAAAAATATATTCACTATAAGTTATTCTTATAAAGTATTAATAAATACTTAATCCAAAAAAGTCAATAAATGTCCATTTTTTTTTAAGAAATTAGAAATCTTATTTCAAGTAAATAGATCCTCTATAAGTAAGCTTTATAATCTTTTCTTCTTGTTTTCTACAATATACGAATGACTTTCCATTGAAATACATGTTTACCATGATGCAGCTCCTGAACTTGCTCAAGTCCCCGTCCTATGGCTTGAGTCGTACTGCGGTCTATCAGATGGTAGATCGGACGATTTTGTAGTATTCACTACAATCTATTTATAAAGTATTTATACTTAGATGTCAACAATTAATAGAAACTAAACTTCAATTTAAAAGTAGATTCGGCTCTCATATACTCCCGAACAAGAATATAGAACATATAACTACGAGTAACTCCCATAAAAACTGAAACAAATGCGAGAACCACACAAATAGGGCAATGGGGGAATCCCATTATTTATTTTCCAATATAAATTTCAATTCAGTCTCTGCATTAAGGATATCGATTCTTCTCTTGAGCAGTTTAAAAAATTTAATTATTTTTTTCAAGATTTAACCTTCTTTAGGCATCAATAATATTATTTAAGAATGAATATATCAATGAGCAAAAATACTGAAGCCATTGATTTAACAAAAGCTTCATAGCAACTTTATACAATAAACAACGCCAACATATGCTCAGATACTCTTGCTCAATTAACTTATTCAGAGTCAAATATAAAAATTGGCGATCTAGTTACCTTGCAGTGCTATTTTTCTTTTGCTAAAAAAATAGAGCGGACTAAAGTCCAATACTCCACGAGGATTTAGTCCGCTGCTTAAAGCCTGAGAGTGCAAATTTTTCTTAATTAATATGCAAGTATGCTTTATGAGGTAAATATCTTAATTGCGTAATAAATTTATTTTGTATATTGCTATTACAAAAATGATGAGTTTATTTAAATAAGTTACTAAATCCTCGTGGAGAAAGCTTTAGTAAATTTCTTTTATTGGTTACTGATAAGATCAGCCGAATCTCATTATGGAGAATCATTTGTATCTGTAGAAGTTCCATCTAATTCAATCAAAAGTTTTTCTTGATTTTAGAAAGTTTTTAATACTTAAATTCATAGCTTTCTGAAAATTGAATAACTAATTTGAGTTAAGTTGGTTAATTATCTCTATTGCAAATAAAGATAAGGTTGTTAATCTTGCACTTAAAGAAGAAACTTAATTTCTCAAACTGATGCAATTTGATCACTTAAATTTCAAAGAAGATGATGGCCTCATGTCTATAGAAGATTTAAGGGCTTTACGTCTTCGTAAAAAGAAAATTGAAAGTGATAAGAAAGCTAGAAAGTATATCCTGGATATAAATCAAAGATATAGAAAAATGAGTACCCGCAAAAGTAATAACTTTTTAAGGAACATGAACCCTTTTAAAAAGGCCGCATAAATTGTTAATCTTGATTTTGTTAATTTGTTTAACTTTGCGACTTTCAGAGTAAGATTTAAATGGTGTTTCTTTGGAAGAGTTTCACCAAGAGGGGCCAATTTTTGGCCCCTTCTTTGCTGAGATATTTTTTAATTGAAACTCGTTATAAAATTAAAGTAATACTTTCCTAGAAGGCGAAAGTGATGTAAATCTTTTGTTTAAAGTTTTTATTACCACTTAATGAAAACTCTATATCTTCAACTAAATCCTCTTATTAAAAAAACAAAAGTTTTAGCTTATGGACCATTTCCCATAATTTATTGAAATTTTTCATTTGCGATTTTTAATGGCTTCACCTACAAGTTGGGAATTCTACAAAGAAATTGAAACTAAAATTCTATGGGTCAATATTTGTACCCAAAATTTAGAAGGAGTAGCTATTTCGATCAATAAATGGTGGAAGACAAGATATCCAGCATACAAAATCAGAATAGTTTCTAAAAAAGAATTTGAGCTAGTAAAAATGCAAGCTGATAAAAAGGAGCAATAAACTTATTCTTTGGTAAATATCGATGCTGAATATTTAATTTTTGCAGCTATTATAAGATCAATAAATTAAAGAAAAAATGAACTCTGCATTTGCAAAAGTCTCAAACTTGAAGGTTAACAGGGCTTCTAAAATAGCTATTACTCTGGCATCATCAACTTTCTTTTTGTATGCCTTGGGTCAAGCACCAATTTTAAAAAATATTCTTGCAGGTGCCTTCTCTTGCTCTGGCTAAATAAAATACTGTTTTTTAAAGAAGCTAAAAAGCTAAAGTAGACTGTGATTGACAGTCGATCTAAACTTAGAGGGATAAACCCCTCTTTTTTAATGTTTAATAGATTTATTGCTGAAAAGATAATGACTCTTCTTATTTCTCTTTTCAGCTGATGAATATTTCCCCCCACCTATTAATTGATGCTGTGATATTAAGCGCTGCCCTCACAATAACTTTGGTTTTAAGAGCAAAAGGTAATGCTGCTAGAAAAGAAAAAGAAAATAAATGATTACTAAAGAAGAAGAAAAAGAATTTAAAAAAGCTAAATTATATAGATTTTGGAACTTTCTTATTTATGGAAGTTCCATAGCTATTGGAGTTTTCTTAGTTTATTTATATTCTGCTTATGTCTTTATAAATAAATGACTTACATCTACGGCATAGCGATTACTTATGGGGTTGTAAGTCTTTTATTGCTTGGTGGGTTTGCATACTTTACTTTTAAAATGAGACGCTAATTTTTATATCTTTTCCAATAAAGATTTATTAGATAAATTTTTTGATTTTTGTAGAGAATATCGACAAGAAATTCCACATCAAAAGATGGCTGAGATTTTAAGAGAATATGCAGATAGATTAGATGAATGATAAATACTAGCAGAACTAAGAAGGTATTAAGAGAATAAAATTTCTAGCAAGATTTATACAAATTTTTTTAAAGTTGGAATAAATTTTTTGAAGATATTTTCCTTGCAATTATTCATAATTTGAGATTTTTTTTTGATCCTTAATCCGTACAATTTTGTTCCTCTAACCGCACACATAAAACTTGAAATTTACTATTCAAATGAATTAGAACATAGTTGTAGTAAAGGGGTAAGTCTTATGGCACTAAATGACACATTTACTATCCAAGAAATTAATTTGGATAAAAAAGACCTTTCATTTGATAATAAGCTCAAAAAAATTGAAGCTTATTGGAATAATGAATGTACAGAACATCCGAGTAACAACCATTGCAAGATTTTTTGTGATTAAAAACTTTAACTTTTAGGTATTCTTACGCTTGATTTTTACATAATACCCGTACTAAAGAATAATCAGATAGAAAGGAGGACAAGCAAATGACTAATTTAGGTATAGAAATTTTATTTTGGACAATTTTAATTTCTTATCTGGGATTAAGGTTTTCTCAAACTTGGAATGGATTCAAAAAACAGTATTAATTAGGAGAATAGAAAATGAAACTACAAACTCAGTTCACGGTTCCAAACAAAAAATTAAAAGATCTTGATTATGTTAAAAAAGTAGATTTTTTAGAAGAAATTTTAAATAAAGAATGTATAGATTATCCAAATCAAGAAGATTGCCTGGTTTGTTGCAATTAAAAATCAAAAAATAGCTGTTTTTTAAAAGTAAATAAATTTTTATTAGTATTTATAAATTTTCTAAAAGGGAGTTAACACTATGGAATTAAGATTCTTCCCAATAAATATTTTTAGAGAGACTCCAAAAGTCACATTCTTCGATGCAGGTATAGATAGTTCTAATGGTTCTGATGTTGTGATCCATTCTGGAGAAGCTATATCTCCTCCAGATGATTTAAAAGATGAGCAATATTACGTTCACAATCATCAAATTGACCACAATTTAGTTATCACTGGAGAAAGGACATTTGTTTTAATAAATCCTTCCTGGGATGAACCTCATCATGTGATTTATTTAAATAGATCTATGGGAGCATTAGAAATTCCTGTAGGAACTTATCACAGATCTATCTCAGGGAAAGAAGGTAGTATTGTTTTAAACCAACCCAAAAGAGATAAATTTTTTGATCCTTCTAAAGAATTTACCCCTCAAAAGTTAGACAAAATTAATTTAATTAAGGCAAGAAAAAGTCCGCCTGTTTATTGGATTTACGAAAATAACAAAATCAAAAGAGTCTTTTTTAATCCTCTAGAAAGAAAAGTTAAAACTCTTGTTTGAAATGAAAAAACATATATCCCCTAGTAATAATTTAAAAAACCTGAATTTAATTATTAATTCTGATACTTATAAATTGGCTCACGAAGATATTGGTTTACTTAACCGAAATGAAATGCGTGGAGTCAGAATGCTTCTTGAAATTACTAAACCAGATTTAATCCTTGAAGAAAATAAAATTCTTTCAACAATAATTATTTTTGGAGGCGCAAGCATTACAGAAGAATCAAATATAAAAAAGAGACTTGAAAATATAGAAGAGTTAATTAAAAAAAATCCTAAATCGATACTTTTAAAACGTAATTTAAATAGATTAGAAAATTTGCTTCTGATGAGTCATTACTATCAATCCGCAAGGGAGTTTTCTAAACTTGCTTCAATTAGTAATCAAAATAAAAACTGTAATTCTCATGTGATTGTTACAGGTGGGGGGCCAGGAATTATGGAAGCTGCTAATAGAGGTGCATTTGAAGCAAATTGTAAATCTATAGGGTTAAATATCAGTCTGCCTAATGAACAAATCCCAAATGCTTTTATAACTCCAGGTCTTTGCTTTAAGTTTAATTATTTTGCATTAAGAAAGATCCATTTTGTCATGCGATCAGTAGCTGCTGTATTTTTTCCTGGAGGTTTTGGAACACTAGATGAATTATTTGAACTATTGACACTTTGCCAAACAGGAATGAAAACTAAAATCCCAATCATACTTTTTGGTAGAGATTATTGGAATAATATTATTAACTTCGAATATCTAGCTGATCTTGGATTAATTTCAGATGAAAACTTAAATCTTTTCCAATATGCAGACACCGCACCAGAAGCATGGGAAATTATCAAATCATCAAAAATCTCAGCTTAAAGGTAAGCTAATTATTTTTAAATAACTTTTAATTACGTAATTTATAATTTGTTTTAACAGTTTTTATTATTGAATCTTGTGGTTCTTCACTTGGGAAACAATTAATAATCCTATATTTGCCTCCTTTTTTATCAGTCTCAACAACTGTAAATTCAACGTATTTACCAATTCCATCTCTTAAATCCTTAACTTCAGTATTAATTATCTCTTCTTTATCATTTTCGATGATACGAGATTTACCTCCGCAACTTAACAAAGCGTTCCCCTCAGTGAGAAAAAAATCTTTGTCATTACTGCAAGAAGATAAGAAAGATAAAGAGACTATTATTAGTATAAAATTCTTCATAATCAACTTTTTTGTACTTAATTACATTATCAATAAAGTTTATTAAATATGTAGTCAAATCCCTACCAAATTAAAAATTTAATTAATAATATTTGTGAACTAAATAGAAATTATTTTAGAAAGAAATGCCCGATGCATTTAGAAAATCTTTATAAATATTTTGCCAGTGTATAATCCTTTGTTCAAGTATATTAGGCGGACCAAGTTTAAAATTTTCGAGATAAGACTTATGAACTGATTCGACAATAACTTTATCTTCTCCAAGAAATTCTAATATACTTTTTTTCCAATTTTCTAAATCATTTTTACATAAAGAAGCAGAGGCTAATTTAATTTCAATAATACACTGACCAATATTTTTAGGAAGATAATTTATTAAAACAATCCCTTTACCAGGCCAGATTATTAGATGGGTCCATGGGAGTAATCCAAAGGTATATAGATTTCCTTCACTACTAAGTGGGGTAACAAGTACATTACAAAATTCACTGAAGAAATACCTGTAGTTTTTAATTGGACCTTGTTCTTTATGTAGGGTATCTTTATGAGCTATTGCTACATGATAATCGTCAAGTGTATTGTCATGGGCAATTTTCCAATTGCAATTTAAGGTATCAGAAAATCCAGAAAAAATGCTGTAATTCATATCCCATTGATCATTACATTTTTTCCCAACAAGCTCAATTTGATCATCTATAGATATTGGTTTCTTGCTGAAATTAATCCAAATTAAAGGTCCATTTATTAAAGAGTTAACTTTTTCTAAAAAATAATCCTCTGTTTCTATTTTTGTTTCAAAATTGTTTTTTAATGGCAAGGTTTTAAGTTTGCCAAAACTATCAAAAGTCCAGCCATGGTAAGGACAAAAAATATTTTTAGAAGGATTTAATTTTGTTTTTGGCAAACACAATTTTGACCCACGATGAGGGCATCTATTTTTGAAAACAGTTATTAAGTTTTTTTCTGAACAAGAGATTAATAATGATTGATTAAAGAATTTTTTTTCCAATATTTCTCCAGGT
This sequence comes from Prochlorococcus sp. AG-355-I20, assembly GCA_003280895.1. Classification (GTDB taxonomy): domain Bacteria; phylum Cyanobacteriota; class Cyanobacteriia; order PCC-6307; family Cyanobiaceae; genus Prochlorococcus_A. Next base: position 36,864 of record QCDM01000005.1, read on the forward strand.
TTAATTTCTCCTATGAAAATCAATGGGTGCCAATAATTTTTTGAATAGTTTTCTAATTCAAGTTCAAAAATTTTTTGTTCGCTATAAAGCCAAGTAGGCAAAAAACTAGTTGACATTATTTAAATGTTTTGGAGGCTTCTTAAAAAATCAGATAACTCATATCTTAATTTTGCAAAATCCGAATCAAGTTTCAATTTATCTAAATCTCCTTTTTGTAGATCTACCTTAACTTCTTTTATGATTCTTCCAGGATTAGGTGCCAAAATACATATTTGCTGAGAGAGAGCTAATGCTTCTTCAATATCATGGGTTATAAGTAAAACTGTCAATGAAGTTTTTTTCCATAATTCATAGAGAAATTTCTGCATAGATTCTCTTATCTGTAAATCTAAGGCTCCAAAAGGTTCATCTAAAAGTAGAATTTTAGGGTTAGTTGCTAAAGCTCTTGCTATTGCAACCCTTTGTTGCATTCCTCCAGATAATTCTTTTGGATACTTATTTCCCGAATCCTGAAGACCTACTACTTCTAATAAATAAGATGTCCTATATTTTATTTCTTTCAACTTATAAGAATTTAAATTCATTCCAAAGGCAATATTCTCAGATGCTGTGAGCCAAGGGAAAAGACTATATTTCTGAAAAACCATTCCTCTATCCAATCCTGGTCCACTAACTATTTTTCCATCTACTTTTACGTTCCCTTTAGATGGACTCTCAAGCCCAGCAATAATCCTCAATATAGTACTTTTACCTGATCCAGAGCTCCCAACAAGAGTTTTAAATTCGCCAGAACTTATTGAAAAGCTTATTCCCTCAATTGCCTTTTTTCTATTTGAACCTTCCCCAAAATATTTTGAAATATTATTAACATCTAATTTCATTTAAACAGCCCATTTACATGTACGTCTAAGTAGCAATCTAAAACTCATATCCAAAGCAAATCCTATTAATCCAAGAACTATTAATTCTGCAAATATTTGATCTGTGCGAAAAAATCTTTGAGCCAGTTGAATCCTTTTACCTAAACCAACTTCTGCTGCAATTAACTCGGCAACGATTACTAAATTCCATGAAGTTGCAATATTAATTCTTAAAGTATCTATAATACTTGGCAATGAATATCTGGCTATAACTCTGATCAATAAATCTTTTGTATTACCTCCTAAAGTAAGCGTTGTTTCAATGAGTTCTTTGGGTACAAATTTTACTGAATCCATAACCATCAAAACATTAAAGTAAACGGTACCAATGAAAATTAATGCGATTTTTGGAGCCTCTTCAATTCCTAAATAAATAATAAGTAAAGGAGAAAAAGCAGCAGCAGGCATATACCTAAGCATCGCAATTAATGGTTCACATAACGCACAAAAAGAAGGGAAAGAACCCATTAAAATTCCTAAAGGAATTGAAAAAATTGTTGCAATTATAAAACCAGCAAATACCCTACCAGTACTTGCAAAAATATCTTCAAATAATATTCCACTTTCAGCCATATCCAAAAGAGAATAAAAGACCGCTAACGGTGATGGTAAAAACATTTCACTTACAAGTTTTAATTGACAAACTAATGTCCAAATTAAAAGGGGAAGCAAAAGTGAGGCTATTTGAAGAAATATTTTATTTAATTTTTTCGGTTCACTACCAAATGAAAAGAGGGATAAAAAATATTTATCCCTCTTGATTAATTTCGAACTAACCATTTTAATTTTGTATTAATTAGCTGATGTTTTTAACGAACGAAGAGTCAAATAATTTACTCATATCTGGTTTTTCAGGAATAAATCCTACCTTTACCATAAAGTCTGCCATTTGTTTCGCTGCATAAGGCATATATTTCATACCGAACCCATCACTAAAAGCTTCTAAATTTTCTTCCAAAGAAAAGAACCTAGTTCCACCTTTATATTGTTTGTATTCGCGTGTTGGGATCCCAGCTCGCTTTGCCATGATCTTTTCAGATTTTCTTGGATTTTTTTCCATGAATTCTCTTACATCCCACCATGTTTTAACAATTTTTTGAACATCATCTGGTCTTTCAGAAATCAAATCTCCGCTTACAGCTAATAGATCAGGGATTGCACCAGGATATTCTTTTGAACTAGCAATAACTCTTGCTCCAGGCCTCTTCATTGCGGTTCCTGTAAATGGAGGGAATGCACCAACTGCATCAACTTTTCCTGCTGCGAATGCAGTTGCAGCCTGATCAGTCGGAAGACCTTTAATAATGACATCATCCCTAGTTAATCCAACATCATTAAGAGCTAAAACAAGTAAAAAATCATCTACAACACCTTCTTCTACTGCTACTGTTTTACCTTTTAAATCAGCAACACTTTTAATTGATTTATCTGCAATTATTTGGTCATTCCCTGCAGAATTATCATTAACTAAAACAACTACTTCCCCTCCATTCTCTCCTGGCAAGAACGAAATAGTATCATTAAGAGTCTGTGAATTTCCATCAATTTTACCAGCAGCAAAAGTTTCCATGGATTGGACATATCCATCAAACCATTTCATCTGAACATTAACTCCATTTTTTTCAAACATTTTTTGATCAACAGCTATCGCCCAGGGCCACCATCCTGCCCAGTTACTGTATCCCAAAGTGATTGGATCACCTTTTGGAGCTGCAGGACTTGATAGTGTACTTAATGAAATCGCTAATATTAGAGCCAGCAAAGAGGCAAAGAAAACTCTCAATTTTTTAAACATTTTTGAAAAAAAATATTACGTACTATCAATACTCAAGAAAAAGCGAATCTAAAGTTGTAATGACTGATACTTTTAAGAGATTACTCTTACTTAATCAATATTAATTATTTTTAAATTTCAGAATCTTTTTACTAATCCAATCTTGCCATAAATGGAATCCAGACTTGGTTATCGAAGAAATTTCTATCACATCTGCCTTAGGGTTAGTTGAAGCTATGTTCAATTTTAATTCGTTAATATCAAAATTCAAATGGGGTAACAAATCAACTTTAGTTATCAAAATTAAATCTGCTTCTCTAAACATTATTGGATACTTTAAAGGTTTATCCTCACCTTCGGTAATACTTAAAAGAGCAACTTTAAAATGTTCTCCAATCTCAAATTCTGCAGGACAAACTAAATTTCCTACATTTTCCACTAACAAAATATCTAGTAAATTAGGATTTATTTTTTTTTCTAATAATTTCAAACCTCCACTAACCATATTCGCATCGAGATGACATGCTCTTCCAGTTGTAATTGGTACTACTGGAATATTTAATTTTTCTAATCTTGCCGCATCAAGATTAGTGGTCATATCACCCTCTAAAACAGCACTGTAAAATTTTTTTGAAAGATCTTCTAAAGTTATTTCAAGTAATCTCGTTTTTCCTGCACCAGGACTACTCATTATGTTCAAGCAAAGCAAATTATAATTATTAAACTTGATTTTATTTTTCTCAGCTTGATGACTATTTTGATGAAGAATATTTAATTCAATTTTGTCTGAAATTGGTAAATGCATTTATATTTGAAAATACGTCTTTATTCTAGATATTAAATTTCTACTTTTCTTTAAAATCAATAGATGCGATTTTTAATTCCCTCCCACTAATAATTTCCTCTAAATTAAAATTGCAACATGGAGATTTATATCCATTCTCTTTCTTTGGAAAATATAATCTATTGCATTTAGAGCATTTCCCTTCAAAAGGTATTGTCTCAATTGTAATCTCAGAGGAATCTAACCATGAACCCAATACTGCAGCATTAAAAGTATTAATTAATGATATTGGTTCTACGCAAGTAAATTCCCCAATCTTAAGATTAATCTTTTCAACAACTATTTTTTTTTTATTTTTTTTCTCTGCCCACTCTTCCATGGAAAGAATAAGGCATTTTGTCATATCTACTTCATGCACGAAAATCTATCTCCATTTTTGATCAACTGACATATTGCATTTATCTGAAATCCATTCTGGTTTAGATTTTCTTGGAAGCTGACCACTTACTACGAGATGTGCAATTGAATCACAAATAACTCTAGTAGCTAATAATGCTGTCATATCGCTTACATCATATGGAGGCGAAACCTCAACAAGCTCAATTCCACATACATTAACTTTTCTGATAATGTACTCCAAAAGTTTTAATGCCTCTCGAGGTAATAAACCCCCAGGTTCAGGCCAACCAGTTCCAGGGACAAATCCAGCATCAATACAATCAATATCAAAAGAAATATATACACAGTCAGTTCCATCCGTAGCTTTTTCAATCGCAAAATCAGCGGCCTCTTTTAATCCCATTTCACAAATATCAGTAACTGTTAAAACATTTGTACTTCTTTCCCTGCAAATTTTCACTCCTTCTCTTGGTACTTGCCAACCTCCAATTCCTAATTGAACAAGATTTTTTGCAGGTGCATTTTTCATATTAGTTGCATGAAACCATGGACAGGTATGCATTCTTTCATCTAAATCTGTTTCTTGAGTATCTACATGTCTATCAAAATGAATGATCCCTACTTTTTTATCTCCTAAGTGGCGACAAACTCCTCTAACTGTAGGAAAACCTATTGAATGATCTCCACCTAAAATAATTGGAAATGCACCACTAGCAAAAATATGAGCAACCCCCTTTGAAATTTGATCAAAACTTTTTTCATTATTAGCTGGAATTGTAAAAATATCTCCTACATCACAAATAGATATCTGCTCTCTCAGATCCACTCCCATTTCGTAATTGTAAGGAGTATAAAGAGCAGAAATTTTTCTTATTCCTTGAGGTCCAAATCTTGTCCCTGGTCTATAAGTAGTTCCAGAATCATGAGGAACACCAACTATCGCAACATCATAATTTCCCACTTCATTTACATTTTCAACATATGGAGCTTTCATGAAAGTATTGATACCTGCAAAATGGGGTAATTCTCCTCTTGAAAATGTAGATATATTTCTATCGACAATACTTTTTGCTCCTTCTAAACCATATTCCTTTGCTCGGGCAACCTCAGTTTCCCATCCTTTCAAAGGTAATTTTGATTCTTTTTCTAAAGCATCCATTCCTTCACTGGGATGTTTCCTTATAAAGTCTTGATTTTTAGATGATTCAGTAGTCACAAATTTAAAATTCTTTTTACACTTATTTCAATATTGTCAATAAAAATAAAAATGAACCATAAACTTGCTTTAAAAGATTCTCATTTAAACATTGTTAAATAACTTCTCGCAAAAATAAAATAAATAACTTTATAAAAAAAGCCAGCCGGATTAATTACAAAAGTATTTAAAATATTTAATAAAGGAATAAATGATAGAAGAAATAATTAGTTAAAAAGTATTAGATATTTTATTTTTCATATTTTCAATTTTATTGATTAATTCATCTAACCATTCTGTATTATTTTGCTCTTGTCTTTTATGGCTTTGACTTTTTTGAGTACTCATAAATTTCTTATATTTAGATTATCCATTTAATATATCTTTTGAAATTACAGGAATCTATAAGCAATATTACCAAATCGGTTGATAAGACAAGCTTTAGTAGCATTTCATACAAACCTAACCAACACAAATTAACTAAGAAAATCTAAATCTGTTCAGTTAAGTATTTTCTACGATGTTTTTATTTTAAATTCTGATTTGAATAAGAAAAGGGTATAGATATTCCTATGGAAAAATCATTTCTAAATTTCATTTATTGGATCTTGGTAAAGTCAGCTGAAAGTTACTACGGAGATTCATTAAAAACAGAAGTACCATATACACCTTATTTTTAGTTTTGGCGGACTTTAACTTTTAATAATAGATCTCTAGTTTGAGATCTATTAGTTTGGAATTAATTTATCAAAAAACACAATATGGGTTACTTATAGATTCTCTACAAAATATTCTCTTACGTTGAATTTCTTTTAGTGATTGTGAATAAATTTTAGCGGTAAGGATCGCTCCAAAATTAACTAAAATTATAATTAGAAGAAGTAGCTCAATTGCGAGGTTGGTCATAAGAATACCCTCCTTAAATCTATATAAAATCCTATAAATTCAGAATAGGTATTGAATAGAGTTTAAATTCCTATTTTTAGCCATCAAGATTCTCTGGTAATAATCTAGGTTCACAATTTTCGACGCATTCTTCTAGAGACTTTTCAGTATTACTCTTAATTTCGCAACTACGAAGACAATCATAGAAGGCATACTTGGGATCTAATTCATTTTTGAATTGTTTATTTCTAAATGTATTCATGATCAAACTCCCTTTGATTTTTTTTCAAGTTGATTAATTAATTTATCCAACCAAAGAGTGTTATTGATCTTTTTTGTGTTTTTAAAGTATTTCGTTTTGTAAGTACTCATGAAGTTAAACCTCCAATCAGTGGATCTAATTTAGAGTTTTTAATTAAAATTTCCTAGAGCAAAAATACTGATTATTAATTTAGTGAAATATTTTTAAAAAGATTAATTTATAGTTTGTATTTTAGGTATTAAAACTCTTGATTCTTGAATATAACTAATACTAAATAACTTCTTAAAAAAGGGGGTTAATTATGACTTACGGAAATCTAATTAAAAATAAAATTCAACATGTATTTGGTGGTTTGTTTGATACTTTTTCAATTGAGAGAAAACTAACTGATGCTCAAATGGAATGTATGCAATTCGGAATTTGTGAGTATGCTCCAAGACAAGTTGAGGAAATTCCCTTTTTTCATTATTAATATGAATTAATTTTAAACGAAGCGCAATTAGCTTCTCCTCACCCAATCAGGAGATCCACTAAACCAATCAGCAAGATCATCATTTTTGGGATCGAAATGATTTTCAGTTTCTAAACCATCAAGGCCAAGATTCTGGATTAGTCCATTTATTCCATCTGATTTTTGCTTACCATATCTTCTCAAACTGTTAGCTTTCTTAAGCCATGTCCATATTGTTGAATTATGTTTTGCAAACTTTTCAACATAAATTCTTTCCTCTAACGCAACAGGTTCATCTATTGAAATCCTATTTACAATATCCTTGATTTTTAGACGAGTCTTGTTGGTTAGAAACATATTTATAAAAGAAGTTAATGTTTTATAAAAGTTTTTTTTATGAATGTCTTGTCAATCTTTATTTCAAGAAAAAGTGTTTTTTAAAGGCTTTTCAAGGGCAAATATATGTATTTAACAACAGGTACATTTAATTGGTAAAAAAGACTACTTAAATCGATTTATATAACTTATATAAAAACTAGTTCCATATAAGTTTATCTACACAATTTAAGATTTAATTTATAAAAATTTAATAAGGAAAATTTACATTAAAATTCGATTTAAAATTAGGGGGCTAACTCCTTATAAAAGATTTATATAAAAAAATAAAAAGTTAAATCAAGTACTGACATATATTTAAAAAATAAATACTATAAGTCTAAATCTTTTTTTAAATATTCAAATTCATGATCAAGAATTTATTCATCGCATTAGCTTTTGCATTAATGCTTATCAATCCAAGCATTTCCATAGCTGCAGAATCTCCTGTTGATGTACAAGAAATCTTCACCTCTTCAGAAAACATTGATGGAGATGATTTTAAGTATCCCAAAGGAAAAGCTGAAATGCGTTTAATTAGAGTAGAAGTTGAAAATGGAGCAACGATACCAATGCACTCTCATCCGGTACCTTTACTGGGTCATATTGAAAGTGGTGAATTAACGCTTGCTGAAAAGACGGGTATTAGTAAAACCTTTAAAGAGGGAGATTCATTTGTTCTCTCAGCAAATACTCCCGCTCATACAATGGCTAATAGTGGCAATTCTTCAGCAGTTATGTGGGTTGCTGTAGCTTCAGCAGAAGGTGTTCCTACTCTGAATCCTGAAGAATAAATAAACTTGATTGACAGTCAATCTAAACTAGGGGCAATTAGCTCCTTTTTTTATGACTTCTCAAAATTTTATGAATCTTGTTAAATTTAAATTGAAGTCAGATTGTGTAGATAAATATTTTGAAGTAATAGATAAAACAAGCTTTGAGGGGATGACTCAAAGATATATCGCTAAAACTGATTACTGTTTTGTTGGGATCTGGAAAAGTGCAGAAGCTATTGCAGCTCAAAGACCAGCTATGATTGCTCACCTTGATGAAGTAAGAGGATTTATGGAAGAGTTGTCTCCTGAACTTGGAGTAACTGATCCCGTTTCAGGAAATATTGTTTCTAAAGTTGGTTATCATGATTGACAGTTGATCTAAATTTAAAGGAACACAACCCTTGTTTTTGCTAATAAATTTTTCAAATAAAAACTTATGAAAGGTCAATGGATAAATATTTATAGTGGCGATTTACCTTTAAGATCTTGGTGGATAGATTCTGGAAATGAGTATGAATATATCACCATAGTTTTACCAGAGGTATTTGGAATAAATAATTGGATAAAAAGTTTTTCTGAAAAATTAGCTGCACAAAATTTACCTGTATTAGCCATCCCCCTTTATGGAAGAACGGCTCCAAATTTGGATTTAGGTTACAGCGAAGAGGATTTAAAATTAGGCAGGCATCATAAAAATTTAACTACTTTAAAAAATATTATTGAAGATGTTTCTGCAGCAATAAGTTGGGTTAAAGAAAAATATCCAAAAAAGAAAATCGCTATTATTGGATTTTGTTTTGGGGGGCATGCTGCACTTATTGCATCTTCTTTGAAAGGAATAGATAATTCATTTTGTTTTTATGGAGCAGGAGTTACAACTCCAAGAACCGATACTAATTTTGCCCCTATAGTTTTGCTCGAAAAAGTTACAGGTAATTTAAATTTTATTTGCGGATCTGCAGATGATTTGATTCCGTTAAAAGATCGATTAGAAATAAAAAAAATGTTTAAAAAATTTGATCCTTTAGAAGAGAGATTTAGTTATATTGAAATTGAAGGAGCTGATCATGGCTTTATGTGCGAGGAGAGAGAATCCTTTGATAAAGCGGCATCATTAATAGGTTGGAACTTAGTGATGAAAGAATTAATTAATTGAAAATATAAAGCGAATAGTAAGATCTTACATTCACGATTCGTTCACGACTTGCAATTTCCTTCAAATTATATGATATGGCTGAAATTAATTACTGGCTAATGAAAAGTGAGTCCGTCTAGTTATAACTGAGATCTCAAAGAATAATTTTCTATCCAAACTTTTAGCAAAATTTAAATTATTTAAGAACCTAAAAGGGCTTTGCACTCCAACATTTCTTTAGTGGCAGCTGATTTATTTGATCTCAATGAAATAATATCTGCTAAAAAGTTAGCATCATCTTTTACTCCACAAAAACGTCCTGAGCCCCATGTATAAAGCCAGGGTAAACCAAGAAAATACAGCCCTGGTGATTGGGTCACACCTCTTTCATGAATAGGAAAGCCAGTTCCATCAAAAACTGAGATATCTACCCAACTAAAATCACTTTTATAACCTGTACACCAAATTACTACTGCTAAGTTTTTGCATAAAATTTTAGTACCTTTTACATCTTTCGTTGGTTCCCAGCAAGGAGAATATTTTTCTTCTTTGGGAGCATCTATATTATTTTTTGCAATCCACTCATCAATACTATTTCTTATTCTGCAGTAAACAGAGTCTGCTCCATCAAGATTTTTAGAAAGATCATTTGAAAATTGAATATCATTAATAGTTAACTCTTCCAGTCGTCCATGAAGATTCATCCCTTCTATCGCTCTCCTTCTAAGATCTATTTCTCTTCCGTTATCTCTTCCAGTTAAATAATGATTAGTTTTATTCCTTACACTTTTGGGATCATCGTGTTCCCCAATAGGCATTGAATAATAACCCATTCTGTCGAGCCAATCTACAACATCTCTTCCTCTATACCTCCTTGGAGATCTTGGAGCACTTCCAACGCTTAAATGAACTTCTCTTTTTTCAAAAAAAAGATCTTCAGCTATTTGACAACCTGATTGACCACTGCCAACAACTAGGACAGGTCCATTTGGTAATGAATTTGCATTTTTATATTCTCTTGCATCAATTTGCAGGATATTAGTTGGTAATCTCTCAGAATGAGGATTTCTTTTAGGTACATGATAAGCTCCAGTTGCTATAACAACTTGATCAGCTTCAAAATTTCCACGGTTAGTAGAAATAAAAAACTTTTCATTTTTTTTAACTAAATGTTTTACTTCAATTCCTTCAAGAATATCTGCCTTAACAAATTCAGAATATTTTTTTAAATATTTAACTATATTATCTTTATCCATAAACCCATTAGGGTCTTTACCAGAATATTGATAATCAGGAAGTGTGCATTGCCAATTTGGCGTCACAAGGCAGAAAGAATCCCAACGTTGTTCTTTCCAAGAAAAACCAATATAATTTTTTTCTAAGATAAGAGGTTTTATCCCTTTTTTTTGTAGTGCATGAGCAATAGACAATCCTGCTTGTCCTGCACCAATAATAATTACAGAACATTTAGCAGAAATTTGATTTAGAAATTCTTCAGCCATCTTTTTCTTTAACAAACTAATATTGTCATGTTTATGAATTTTAATTTGTTATAAAACTCACTAAAAAAGTTTTTTTGATCAGAAATCTTAAGTTAGTCAATTTAGTGATATCGGTTACATTCTTTTAATCTATCAAGTCAGAAAATAGCATAAGTTTTTTTAAAAATTTCATGCCATCTGTAACTCGTCCCGCTAATCAGCCTGGAGAATTCTTAGTTGATTATGAAGAAAAAGTATTCCCAGATGTTAAAGCCGAACCAGGTGAGAAAGCCTTACTAACTTTTCATACTGTTGCTTTTGAGGGGTCTATTGGTCTTGTTAATCTTTTACAAGCTAGCCGGCTTATAAATAAGGGTTTTGAAACTTCAATATTGCTATATGGTCCAGGAGTAACTCTAGGACTACAAAGAGGATTTCCAAAGCTTGGAGATGCAGCATTTGATGGTCATTTAAATTTTAATGCTCGCTTAGAAAAATTTATGGGTCAAGGCGGTAAAGTTTACGCTTGTCGATTTGCATTACAAGCTTTGTACGGACATGGGGAAGGAGCTCTTACTCCAGGGATAAAACCAATAAGTCCTTTAGATGTTCTCGATATCGTGTTAATGCATCGCAAAGAAGGGGCATTTATTTTGGATACTTGGACTCTGTAAGACATAAGCTCTAAGAAAATGACTAAAACATTTAAAGTAGCTGCTGCTCAAGTTAGACCTGTACTTTTTGACTTAAATGGCTCATTGAATAAAATCCTTTTAAAGATCCAAGAGGCAGCTACAAAAAATGTAAAGTTGATAGTCTTTCCCGAAACTTTTCTTCCTTACTACCCATATTTTTCATTTGTTGAGCCGCCAGTTCTCATGGGTAAATCTCATATGAAGCTATATGAGCAAGCAGTAGAAGTCCCGGGCCCAGTTACAGACATAGTTGGTAAATCAGCTAAAAAATATAACATCCAAGTTCTTTTAGGAGTTAATGAACTTGATGGTGGAAGTTTGTACAATACTCAAATTCTTTTCAACGAAGAAGGTGAAATTGTTTTAAAAAGAAGAAAAATAACTCCTACTTTTCACGAAAGAATGATTTGGGGTCAAGGAGATGGTTCTGGTTTAGAAGTTGTAGATACTCAACTTGGCAAGATAGGATCTTTGGCTTGTTGGGAACACTATAACCCTTTAGCCAGATTTGCCCTTATGGCAAAAGGGGAACAAATTCATTGTGCTCAATTTCCAGGTTCATTAGTGGGTCCAATATTTACCGAGCAAACTGCAGTCACAATGAGACATCACGCTTTAGAAGCAGGCTGTTTTGTGATTTGCTCAACAGGTTGGCTAGATCCAGAAGATTATGAAAAAATTACGTCCGAAACCAATCTTCACAAAGCATTTCAGGGTGGATGTCATACAGCAATTATCAGTCCAGAAGGCAAGTATTTGGCAGGACCACTTGATGAAGGAGAAGGATTAGCTATAGCAGAAATTAATTTATCACTTATTACAAAAAGGAAAAGAATGATGGACAGTGTTGGTCACTACAGTCGTCCAGATCTTCTTTCTCTAAAACTAAATACATCCCCCAACAAGGTATTTGAGATATCAAATGAGAAAGATTTCATACCAAAAGATCTAACTACAAAAGACTATTTAGAGGAAATCAATCATGTCTGAACTAGGTAAAATTATTACTGACTTACAAGTAAATGGGATAAGTTCCACGCCTAAAAAAGGCAACAGGGGTAGGAAAGGAGGCGCTGGTCCCTCCGATCATAGAGCTTTAACAATTGAAGGGAAGACTGTAATGATACCAGTTTATAATCACGTATCTAAAAAATCTAATTATCAACTTTCAGAGGAGCCTGAGGGACAATTTATTCTCCAAAATAGTGAAGATTCAAATATCAAGGAATTATCTACCACAAAAGAACCAAGTTTTTATTCTTTAAAAACAAAAGATGGTATACCTTATAAATCGATTGCTCTTCTTCATAGCAAGGATGTATTAGCTACAACTATTCTTCAAAAATGTATTCGTTTCAAACATAGAGAAGAATCTTGCCAGTTTTGTGCAATAGAACAATCTTTGGAAAACGAACAAACCATCGTAAGAAAAACTCCAGATCAAATAGCTGAAGTTGCAGAAGCAGCTGTAAGACTTGATGGAATAAAGCAATTAGTAATGACAACAGGGACCCCAAACAGTAGTGATAGGGGAGCAAGAATAATGGCAGAAGCAGCAAAGGCTGTTAAGGCTAAAGTTGATATTCCAATCCAAGGTCAATGCGAACCGCCTGATAATCCAATTTGGTTTCGAAAAATGAAAGACTCAGGCGTTGATAGTTTAGGAATGCATTTAGAGGTTGTGGAGGAGAAGATAAGAAAAAAAATTCTTCCCGGCAAATCTGAAATTTCTCTTGAAAGATATTATAAAGCCTTCGAAGAAAGTGTCTCAGTGTTCGGGAGAGGAGAAGTTTCTACATATTTATTAGCTGGACTAGGGGATAGCAAAGAATCCCTAATAAATTGCAGTAAAAAGTTGATATCCATAGGAGTTTATCCTTTCATAGTTCCATTTGTGCCAATAGCAGGAACTCCTCTGGAACATCACCCCTCCCCAAGCACTGATTTCATGATTGATATTTATCAATCAGTCTCGCAATTACTAAATGAAGGCAACATTAAATCTGATGAAATGTCCGCTGGTTGTGCCAAATGTGGTGCCTGCTCAGCTTTATCCCTTTTTGAGAGTTAAAAATTATGTTTTTTATTGATCCCTCAAGTGAAGATATCGGCAGAAGCTTTAGCTCTGCGCCTTACTATTTCACACCCTCCGTAAGATCAGGTATTGGGATTGAAGAAGAAGATTTTATGATATCTCCAAGTACAAATTCAGAAAACTTTTCATTTCATTTGCTTGAAGATGATTCTCCCCTTATCAAAGATTACTGGGAATTACGAAAGAGAATATTTTGCGAAGAACAAAATATTTTTGCTGAATCTGACATTGATGAAATTGATCAAGATGCATACCCAATAGTTTCTTTGAATTCTGGATATGGCACAAAAGAGAGAGTCGTTGGCGTTGTGAGAATTTACGAGACAGAAAAAAAACAATGGTATGGTGGGAGACTAGGTGTTGATTCTGTTTTTCGTAAATTCAATCAAATAGGAAAAGGATTGATCTGGAAAGCAGTAACTACAGCAAATGGATGGGGTTGCGATCAATTTTTAGCAACCGTTCAGATCCAAAATGTGAGTTTTTTTAGACGCCTCAAATGGAAATCAATTAAACAAATTGAAATCAAGGGAATAAAACATCACCTAATGGAAGCTGACTTAAATTATTATAAGCCTTCAAAATCAAGCAGACCAGGCTGGTATTTAGTGAAAAAGTGACCAAATAAGATGTTAGATAAATTTATCAAAAAACTGCAAACACATAGTGGCATTGAATCTAAAAAAGATATTCAAAGTGCTGCAAAAACTTTCTCACATAGCCCGTTCAGCGAACTTGGTAAATCTGCAATGCTTGGAGATGATGCAGCAGTAATTCCACAACAATCAGGCTTGTTATTAATGGCGAGTGAAGGAATTAGTCCAAGCTTAGTAGAAAGAGAACCGTGGTTCGCAGGTTGGAGCAGCGTATTAGTTAATATCAGTGACATCACTGCAATGGGTGGGAAGCCCATAGCTTTAGTAAATAGTATTTGGAGTGACAATGATTTAGAAAAACACGATAAAATTCTTTCTGGTATGAGTTTTGCCTGTGAAAAATTTGATGTCCCAATGGTAGGTGGGCACTCAAATCAAAAAAGTCCATATTTTGCTTTATCCGTATCAATTCTTGGACTTGTAGAAGGTCCTATTCTTTCTTCAAGGTTCGCAGATTCTGGAGATGAATTATGGATAATAGCGAATAAAGATGGATATTTTTTTAAAGATTATCCATTCTGGGATGCGGCTACGAAAGCCTCCGCAACTTTACTTAAAAAACATTTTTCATTGATACCCTTTCTTGCAAAAAAAAATATTATTCATGCAGCCAAAGACATTAGCATGGGAGGTATTACAGGTACTGCAGTTATGTTTGCTGAATCTGCTGGAAAAAAAATTGTAATTGATATTGAGAAAATTGAACGCCCTAAAGGAGTACCAGAATTTGACTGGCTTACATGTTTCCCAAGCTATGGTTTTCTTTTTGCTATCAAGCCAGATAAAGCTTATTTTTTAAAGGATGCTTTAAGACCATATGATGAACTTATTTGCTGTCATATCGGCAACTTTGAAAATGGTAATAGCAGTGTTTATATCAAAAATTCAAATGGAGCAGAATTACTTTGGGAAGAGGATACTCCTCTCACTGGATTTACTAATATAAATTAAATCAATAATGCTCCAATTAATTAAATTTTTTACATAAAAATCAAAGGATACTAAAAAAATGCCTGAAATTAATTTTCAATTAAACTTACCAGATGGTAAAAAAAAATCTCTGTATTCTCCCTCTACCGTAATTCTTGAATATTTAAAACCTGGAGATTCTTTAAAGATTTCAGATTTTAAGTCTCTTGCTATTCAAGCTTTGCATAGAGCTTCCGAAAAAGTAAGAGCAAAATATGGTTTTGCATGCACTAGAACTTTAGAAGAGGAAGAAAAAATACTAAGTTGGATTTCTAATTATGATCCTGACCAACTTATTTCAATATCAAAGGAATAAGCTATTAAGAATTAACCCGACTTAAAAATAAAAGACTAAATGAGACATTTCTTACTTACTCCTATATTTAAAGCTTTTAAAAGGAGAACTTTTTCTCATCTCTTGAACAGAATAATTGCCCAGTTTATGATGCTAAGGATATAAAAAAGTGAGAACAAAAAGAAGCTATTAAAAAGTTATATCCGTAAAATTTCAACAGATATTAAAGTCACATTTAACGATATAAAACATCATGTGGACCCCACATACCCACCAACACTTTTATGAATGCGAACTTTCTTCGACTAATATTGTTCGATAAACTAAATAAAATGCTTTGAATTTGGCTGAATTACGAAAAAATTAACAAAATGCCATACCAGCACCATACCAGCAGCACTATTTCCCGCAAATCATAAACTATGAGCGAACCTAACTACTGGCTAATGAAAAGTGAGCCAGATGCTTACAGCATAGATACTTTAAAAAATGACGGTGTAACTTTATGGGATGGGATAAGAAATTATCAGGCTCGAAATTTTATGAGAAAAATGAATAAAGGAGATAAAGTTTTTTTCTATCATTCCAACTGCAAACCCCCAGGCATTGTGGGACTTATGGAGGTAATAGATCTAAATATTGTTGATCCTACTCAATTTGATAAAGATTCAAAATATTTTGATCCAAAATCGAAACCTGATAATCCGAGATGGGATTGTGTAAAAGTAAAATATAAATCTAAGTCAGATAAAATTTTAAGTTTACTTGAGTTAAAGATTTTATTTAATGAAGATGAATTATTAGTAGTTAAAAAAGGAAATAGGTTATCCATATTACCTGTCAGAAATGACATTGCAAAAATACTACTACAAAAAATATAAAGAATTTTTAATCCTTAAAATTCATTGAAAACATATTGCCGATATAGAGTCTCGTTAAATCCCTATTTTGAAACCCTTTTTGCATCAAAAATCCTGCAATAGCTGCTTGTAGTATCCTGTATTGATCCCAGTTAGGATGCTCCTCAACGAATTCTTTCATAGCCTTTTGAAGAGTTTCTTGAAGTTCGCATTTGAAACTTATTACTTCATCTTCATCATTTAATACTTTTGAATTTTCGTCGTAATTTAACTCTTGCATATTTAATAAATTTTATTTGAATTTAAATCTACAAGTTGTAGTTTTCTCCAAAATTGCTAAATCGTCAACAAGCATTATTAAGAGACAGTCTCAAGTTATAGAATAATGAGAATAGAGTCATAGAGAGGGTTGTAATGAAAATTAATTTTGTAATATCAAATCTAACTTAAATATATAGATTTATATAAAATCAGAGTTTTTCCACATCCTTTAGATCATCAGATATTTTTTTAAAAAAATACTGTGGAAAAATTGTGAAAAAATTTTTTTTTGAAGGGGAAATATTTTCTAAAATTTCCAATTTTATTTATCTTTTAATCCATTGATTCCCACATGTTTTTTATTTCAAAAAATAACTTTTGTGCTATTGGTATCGGCCAATACATTTCGAAAGATCTGGTTTGATCTTGACTTTCAAAAACAAACCTTAGACTCCATTCATTCTTTTTTCCCTCTAACTGAATATACCAAGGAAGTTTTTCTAATTCTAAAGTAATAAATTCTTCATCCATTAGTTGATCCTTGATAACTAATAGTTGTTCATTAATATTTAATAGAAGAAGGTAAAGTGAATAGAATTCACTTTTTTGCAACTCGATTGACCAGTTGTCAACTCCAATCAAAAAGCAGAATTTGCCTTTTTTAAAATCTCTAATTAATCTCCATCCTTTTTGGTCTTTTACCAAAATTAGCCTGGAAGTAAATCTGGTTGATCTTGTTCATCGCTTAGTTCGATAATTGACCTTTGAACGGGTTTAATAGTTGACTCCTCTAATAAACCATCAAAATCATCGAAACGTCTTTGTTTGGCTCTGAAAGCAATTTTAACTGTAGTTAAATATCTATTAGTTGATTTTCTTATCAAGCTCTCACCTCTCTTTGCAAGATCATTAGAATCAATTCCTGCTTTATTAGATATGTTCATTAAAAAAATTTTTTACTATAGAATGTATTTTACAGTTTATTTGACCGTTTCAAAACATAAATTACAAAAAGAACTTAATTGAATTTAATAATTTCATATGGAAGAAAATTTATCTGGAACTCTTGCTATTGATTTAGGGAACACTAATACTGTTGTAGCGTTTCAAGATCAAAAAGATATAAATTCTGTTTTAGTTGAAATACCGAATATTACTTCATCTCCAGGAGTTATTCCTTCAATAGTTTGGTTCGAGGAACCTTCAAAGATTACTAAGATTGGTATTAGTGCTCTAAAGATGAGGGATAACTCAAATTCTGATTTATTTTTTCATTCGAACTTTAAAAGATTAATTGGAAATTCTACTGAGAAAATTAACCAAAAAAATATCTTAAAACCTAATGAATGTGGCGAAAAATTTTTTCAAATTTTGTGGGCAAACATTCCGCAAAAATATGAGATCAAAAGACTTGTATTAACTGCTCCTATAGATACATATAAGGGGTACAGAAAATGGTTAGTTAACCTTTGCGAGGAAATATCTGTAGATGAAATAGCCCTTGTTGATGAACCTACTGCAGCAAGTTTAGGAATAAATGTACCTTTTGGCTCAAAAATTATGACATTGGATATTGGAGGAAGTACTATCGATATGAATATAGTCAAAATAGAAGGAGGAGAGGGAAAATCTGGTCCAATAGCTGAACTATTAAAATTTAAGGGTAAGGATGTAAGCTCAATTTCAAAACAAAAAATTAGGTGTGCTGAAATAATTGGGAAAACAGGATCAAAAATTGGTGGAAAAGATATTGATCAATGGATAGTTGATTATTTTATTCCAGATAATAATTATATTAATAATCTTTCAAAGGCAGAAAAAATAAAATGCAAACTCAGCTCATCTTCAATCAAATATACAAATAAATATCCAATAAAATTATTTACTGAACAAAATCAAGAAAAAGAATTTTACCTAAGTAAAGAAATATTTGAAAAAATACTCATTGACAATAATCTTCTTAATCACCTTAACTCTTTATTAAAAGACTTATTAAATCAATCAAGAGGTAAATTCTGCACAGTCGACGACTTAAATACAATTGTTTTGGTTGGTGGAGGTACTCAAATACCATTGATTAAAGAATGGATAACAAAAAAAATTCCAAAAATTCAAATAAAGTCACCATCCCCTATTGAATCAATAGCTTTGGGAGCTTTGGCAATGACCCCGGGGGTAAAAATTAAAGACATATTAAACAAAGGGTTATCAATAAGATTATTTAATAAAAGAGAGCAAAAACACTTTTGGCATCCTATTTTTTGCAAAGGTCAAACATGGCCAACAGAAACACCTTTTCAACTGATCCTTCAAGCCAGTAAAAAGAATCAGAAAATATTCGAAATAATAATTGGAGAAACACAAAAAGAGAGAGCATATGATGTTATTTTTGAAAATGGATTACCAAAGTTATCAGAGATTCAAAATGAAGAAGAAATTATAAAATGGGACAAAAACACACTTAAAATAGTATTAAAAAATAAATCTAATATTGGAGAAGACACCTTAAAACTTTTTTTTAAAATTACGAAAAATGCTGATTTATTAGTTAAATGTTTTGATGTTAAAGATGAATTTTTTGGAGAATATAATTTAGGAAATATCTTCTGAAAGATAGATATTCAAGAAAACCTCCTTCTTCTTTATCAACATTATTCAAGCGTAAGCTAATACTTTCAATTTTACTAGTTGGAACTTTTTTACCAAAAAAAATCTGGTTGAATAGGTAATTCTCTATGACCTCTATCTACCATTACTAGTAACATCGCTACCCCATGAATATAAAGCATTCATTGCAGCTCTAGTTGAACTACCTTTATAAATTACATCATCTATTAAAAGAATTTTTTTTCTCAATACGAGTTGAAATATCTGCAGCTTGTATTAGGCGAGTTACAACTCTATTTTGGTCATCTCTATAAAAAATTGGATCAATTATTTCTTTTCTAATTCTTAAAACTGTTCTAGAAAATAATTCCTTTTCTAACACTTTGGTCAGCTCAATTCCTCTCGTAGGGATGCCCACCA
Organism: Prochlorococcus sp. AG-355-I20; assembly: GCA_003280895.1. Classification (GTDB taxonomy): domain Bacteria; phylum Cyanobacteriota; class Cyanobacteriia; order PCC-6307; family Cyanobiaceae; genus Prochlorococcus_A. The sequence goes on from QCDM01000005.1 coordinate 56,159, forward strand.
ACATAAGGTTATCCAGTTTTTTTACTTTTTAAATAATTTCGCAAGTTAAACGCGAAATAGTTTTTTTAAGTTCAACTTCATTTAGTATTACGATTTTTTTTGTTTTCTTAGTCATGATTTATCAAGAAATAAAAATTAATCTAATATTTTCATAAATTAGCAAAAGCTAACTATGTTAAATATTAATTGTTAAAGAGTAAAGTTTGAAGCTAAATTTAAGGTTGGGTCAGTTAACAATGAATTTGATCTAAATATGTCAAAGATTAGCAGCAAAAATATAAAAAGATTAAGTGTTCCTCAGAGCCCTGTAGTTCTTGCAATACTAGATGGATGGGGATATCGAAAAGAAAAGTCAGATAATGCTATAAAAAGTGCCAGTACACCAATTATGGACTCCTTGTGGCACGCTTATCCCCACACCCTTATAAGTGCTAGTGGATCTGAGGTAGGCCTACCAGATGGTCAAATGGGTAATTCAGAGGTAGGGCACCTTACTATTGGTTCGGGAAGAATAATACAACAAGAACTTGTAAGGATTTCAAATATTATAAAAAAGAATCAATTAGGCTTGGTAAATGAGTTAAAAGAGATGGCTGCTTCATTAAAGAAAAATAATTCTACTTTGCATATCACAGGATTATGTTCCGATGGAGGAGTTCATAGTCATATCGATCATTTATTAGGTTTAATAAAATGGGCATCTGATAATAAAATTAAAAAAGTTGCAATCCATATTATTACTGATGGAAGAGACACTCCTGCAAAAAGTGCTTCGAAATATCTAAATCAAATAGAGTCATGTATAAATAAATTTAACGTAGGTGAAATAGCTTCAATATGCGGAAGATATTGGATGATGGATAGAAATCTTTTATGGGATAGAACAGAAAAAGCATACTCTAATTTAACTGATCCAGATATTCAAATAAAAAATATTTCTCCCAAGGATTACATAGAAAAAAGTTATGCCAAAAACATAACCGATGAATTTATAGAGCCTATACGATTGTCTGAAAACTATCTTAAAGATGGGGATAGTTTGATTTGCTTTAACTTTCGTCCAGACAGAGCTAGACAAATAGTCAAATCCCTTTCTATAAGTGAATTCTCAGACTTTGAAAGAAAAAATTATCCAAATCTAGATTTTGTTACTTTTACTCAATATGATCCTAACTTTCCCGTTAAAGTTGCATTTCCTCCTGAATCACTCAATAATTTCATAGGCCAAATAGTGTCAGAAAACGGACTTAAACAATACAGAACCGCGGAAACAGAAAAATATCCTCACGTTACATACTTTTTCAATGGAGGAGTTGAAATACCTTTACCTGGAGAAGAGAGACATTTGATTCCATCTCCAAGAGTCGCAACTTATGATATGGAACCCGAAATGTCTGCGGAGGAATTAACTATTAGTTGCTCTAAAGCAATTAAAAGCGGGAATTATGCTTTTGTAGTAATCAATTTTGCTAATCCTGATATGGTTGGTCACACAGGCAACATGGATGCAACAATTAAAGCTATAGAAAAAGTAGATAAATGTGTAGGTCAAATAGTTAATGCTACTGGAGAAATGGGCGGAAGCATTGTTATTACAGCCGATCATGGTAATGCAGAGTTAATGAAAGGATCTGAAGGAGAACCCTGGACAGCACACACTATAAATAAAGTTCCATTAATTTTGATTGAAGGTGAAAAAAGAAAAATACCAAATATGGGAAATGAAATTAATTTAAGAGAAAACGCGGGCTTAGCAGATATCGCTCCCACTTTATTGCAATTATTAAATCTCCCAGTACCAAGAGAAATGACAGGCAAATCGCTTATTCAAGAAATTGAATTAAAGGGTTATAATAAAGTCGTTCAACACGTTTAAAGTTAATAAAAGTTTTTAAGCAATGATTCAAATTATTAGTTGGATATGGGTATTTTCTGGAGTTCTTCTCATTCTCTTAGTTTTACTTCATAGTCCCAAAGGCGATGGGATGGGAGGAATAGCCGCCAGTGGAAGTTCTATGTTCAACAGCGCCAGTAGTGCAGAAGCCTCTCTAAACAAAATAACTTGGACTTTTTTAGTGATATTTTTGTCTCTCGCGATTATTCTTAGCGCTGGTTGGATTTCATAAAAGTTGAATAAAAAAAAGGGACCATTTTAATGATCCCTTTTGAAATTTTATTAAAAACTATTGTTTAGTTAGTAATCAAAGTCGCCGCCCATACCTGGAGCGCCTGGAGTAGCAGCTGAATCTTTTTTCTCAGGTAAATCTGCAACTATGCATTCGGTGGTTAAAACCATTCCTGCTATTGAGGCTGCATTTTGTAATCCAGAACGTGTAACTTTTGCAGGATCAACTATACCAACAGAGGACATATCTACATATTCTCCAGTAGCAGCATTGAATCCATCATTAAATGGTTTAGTTTTTACATTTTCAGCAATCACAGCTCCATTAGAGCCTGCATTCTCAGCAATTCTCATAAGAGGAGCAGTAAGTGAAGCTTCAACAATATTTGCTCCAATTAATTCCTCTCCTTCTAAATTTTTATCAGCCCATTCTTTCAGGATAGGAGATAAATGAGCGAGAGTTGTTCCTCCTCCGGGGACAATTCCTTCTTCAACAGCTGCTTTTGTTGCGTTAATAGCATCCTCAAGACGAAGCTTTTTATCCTTCATCTCAGTTTCAGTAGCAGCCCCAACCTTAATCACTGCTACACCTCCAGCTAATTTGGCAAGACGTTCTTGAAGCTTTTCTTTATCATATGAGGAATCTGTTTCGTCCATTTGCTTCTTAATTTGATCACATCTAGCTTTAACTGCTTGCTCATTACCTTCAGCTACAATGGTTGTGGTTTCTTTGTTGATAGTTATTCTTCTACCAGTTCCGAGCATATCTAAGGTAGCATTCTCTAATTTCAAGCCTGCATCTTCAGTGATAAGTTGCCCATTAGTTAAAACGGCCATATCTTCAAGCATGGCTTTTCTTCTATCGCCAAATCCAGGAGCTTTTACTGCAGCAACATTTAACACGCCTCGTAATCTATTAACAACAAGAGTTGCTAAAGCCTCTTTTTCAATATCTTCTGCGATAATAACTAGTGGTTTACCAGTCTTAGCTATTTGTTCCAAAACGGGAACTAAATCTTGAACTAAGGCAATTTTTTTATCAGTCAGAAGGATATATGGTTCATCTAAAACAGCCTCCATTCTCTCTGTGTCTGTTGCGAAGTAAGGTGAGATATAGCCTTTATCAAAGCGCATTCCCTCGGTAACTTCTAATTCAGTAGTCATTGATTTTCCTTCCTCTAAAGAGATAACACCTTCTTTACCAACTTTATCCATAGCATTGGCAATCATTTGACCAACTTCTTCATCGTTCCCAGCAGCAATAGTTCCACATTGAGCTATCGCATTACTGTCGATGATAGGTTTAGAATTCTCTTGAATTTTACCAACTAGAAATTCAGTCGCTTTGTCAATTCCTTTTTTCAAGGTAATTGCATTGGCTCCTGCAGCAACGTTTCTCAACCCTGCTTTAACCATTGCATGAGCTAAAACAGTGGCTGTTGTGGTGCCATCCCCAGCTGCATCATTAGTTTTTGAAGCAGCTTGTCTGATTAAAGCAACTCCTGTGTTTTCAATGTGGTCCTCTAATTCGATTTCTTTAGCGATTGTGACACCATCATTGATAATTTGTGGAGCACCGAATTTTTTCTCTAGTACAACATTTCTTCCTTTTGGTCCAAGCGTTACAGCCACAGACTCAGCAAGGATATCAATTCCTCTCTCGAGCGCTCTACGAGCTTGCTCATTGTAAATAATTCTTTTAGCCATGTTTAGGCAGTGATTTAATAATAAGTTTTAATAATTTTTGAAACAAATGTTTTAGCCTACTACAGCTAAAATATCCTTTTCTGAGAGCAAGACATATTCATCTCCTCCCAATTTAATGTCTGTACCAGCATATTTGCTGTACAAAACTTTATCGCCAATACTCACTTCCGGAGTTTGTCGAGAACCATCGTCATTGAGTTTGCCAGGGCCCACCTGAGCAACTTCTCCAACCTGTGGTTTTTCTTTAGCTGAATCAGGCAAAAGGATGCCCCCAGCAGTTTTTTCCTCAGATGCGGAAACTTTAATAAATATTCTATCTCCCAGTGGTTTTACTGTAGAGACTGTAAGTGAAACAGCTGCCATAGATTAATGGAGGATCATGATTGAGACGCTTTGCGTCATAAAAATGGAAAGAGAAGTTCTCCCTCCTTATCATCAACAACATAATCTGCAAAGCAGCAATTAAACCATACTTAAACTGTGCGGGTGGCCGAACCCATTTAACGAATCTACCCATGAGGTGGTAGTATTTTCGGATTATGAGCTGTTTAAATCAGCTATTCATCACCAATCAATAAAAAATGGTAGCAACCCCATCAACTTCTTCACAAACAAAAGGCGTAGTACGTCAGGTAATTGGTCCAGTTCTGGATGTAGAATTTCCAGCTGGGAAATTGCCCAAAATTTTAAATGCTTTAAGAATTGAAGCTAAAAATCCTGCTGGACAAGACATAGCGCTCACTGCAGAAGTCCAACAGCTCCTAGGTGACCATAGAGTAAGAGCGGTGGCGATGAGTGGCACAGACGGCCTTGTAAGAGGCATGGAAGCAATCGACACAGGAGCACCAATATCTGTACCTGTAGGAGAAGCAACTTTAGGAAGAATATTTAATGTTTTAGGAGAACCAGTAGATGAACAAGGTCCAGTAAATACTAAAGATACTGCTCCAATTCATAGATCTGCGCCAAAGTTAACTGACCTAGAAACTAAGCCAAAAGTTTTTGAAACTGGTATTAAAGTTATCGACCTTTTGGCTCCTTACAGACAAGGAGGAAAAGTTGGATTATTCGGAGGAGCTGGTGTTGGAAAGACAGTCCTTATTCAAGAATTAATTAATAACATTGCAAAGGAGCATGGTGGAGTTTCTGTTTTTGGCGGTGTAGGGGAAAGAACTAGAGAAGGGAACGACTTATATGAAGAATTTAAAGAATCGGGAGTTATCAATGCAGATGATTTAACTCAATCAAAAGTCGCCTTATGTTTTGGACAGATGAATGAGCCACCTGGTGCAAGAATGAGAGTAGGCTTATCAGCACTTACAATGGCCGAACATTTTAGAGATGTGAATAAACAAGACGTGCTACTTTTTGTTGATAACATTTTTAGATTCGTTCAAGCTGGTTCGGAAGTATCTGCATTACTTGGAAGAATGCCTTCAGCTGTTGGATACCAACCGACTCTAGGAACTGATGTTGGTGAATTGCAAGAAAGAATAACATCTACATTAGAAGGGTCAATAACATCTATCCAGGCTGTTTACGTACCTGCTGATGACCTAACAGACCCTGCTCCAGCCACAACCTTTGCTCATCTAGATGCTACTACCGTACTTGCTAGGGCTCTTGCGGCTAAGGGAATTTATCCAGCAGTTGATCCATTAGACTCAACTAGCACAATGCTACAACCATCAGTTGTTGGCGATGAGCATTACAAAACAGCCAGAGCTGTCCAATCAACTTTACAAAGGTACAAAGAACTTCAAGATATTATTGCAATTCTTGGTTTAGATGAGCTTTCTGAAGAAGATAGATTAACAGTCGACAGAGCCAGAAAAATTGAAAAATTCCTCTCACAACCTTTTTTTGTAGCAGAAATATTTACAGGAATGTCTGGTAAATACGTAAAATTAGAAGATACCATAGCTGGTTTCAATATGATTTTGTCAGGTGAATTGGATGATTTACCGGAGCAGGCATTTTACTTAGTTGGTAATATTGATGAAGTTAAAGCAAAGGCTGAAAAAATAAAATCAGAAAAATAAATACTTAAATATAAATTTAACCTTCAATTATCTTAAATTAATGGCAATTTCTCTAAAAGTTTTAGCTCCTAATAAAAATGTTTATCAAGGCGAAGCTGAAGAAGTAATTCTTCCAAGTACTACTGGTCAACTTGGTATACTACCAGGACACATTTCTTTAGTGACTGCCATAGATATTGGCGTTTTAAGGCTAAGAATGAATTCCCAGTGGAAATCAATCGCTCTTATGGGAGGTTTCGCTGAAATTGAATCAGATGAGGTTATAGTTCTAGTTAATAATGCTGAAATTGGTTCTGAGATTAATGTTCAAAATGCTGAACAAGATCTTAAAGAAGCAAAATTAGCAATAAGCAAATTTTCTGAAAATGAAAAAAATCCAGAAAAAATCAAAGCTTTGAAAGAGATTTCAAAGGCTGAGGCTAAGATCCAAGCTGCAAAGAACTAATATTTAAGCGGTTCCACAAAAAGTTACTTCGGGAAACTTTAATTTGGCTTCTTCTAATTTTTTTGTTTTACCTTCTTCTTGCCAATAATTTATCACTTCAGTAGCCTTATTTAATATCTCTACTCTCTCGTTATCTGTAATCCAAACTTTGTTCTCAAGTTCAATTTTTAATTTTTCCCAAGCATCATCTCTTGGCCAAAAATAATAAGCAGTAAGAGGGCTTGGACCTCCACCTACTATTTGATCTACTGCTAATGCAACATTATCAGGTAACCATAATACTTTAATTATGAACCTTCCTTCATCAGGTTTAGGGGTATAACCAGTAGGTACACCATCTTCATCAATTGTGGCAGCTGCCAATACAGCCGTGGCACCCATCATTCCTGAATTAAGAGAAGAATTTTTAGAGTTTGGGGGATCAACGTTTTTTTCCTTTTTTTCTTTTGAATTTTGATTTAACTTATCTGATGAGGTCATTAAATTATTTATATTCAATAAATAATTTATCAGTTTATGGACACATTTTGATTGATTTATTCAAAATTTCTTGATTTTAGTTATTGATAACTTCTAAAAAGGGTTTTATCTATCAAGAGGTACTTCATAAAAATCATAAATAGTGGCTTCCAATGAATCCCAAAGATCTCTGGGGATATCGTTTTCTTCTGCGAACATGCCAAGCTGACTAGCTAAGCCTCTTGCTTGAGAAAGTTTCGAATCGTATGAATCGGACTTATTCATTTTTGAGCTTTAAACTTAATAAAAAATAAATCTATTAACTTGATAAGTCAAATTTCAAAATTCTAAATCAGAAATTTCTTTTAATGCAGCAATACTTAAAACCTCTGGGTTTGTATCTGTTACCAAGACATCGTCTTCTATTCTTATCCCTATGCCTTTCCATTTCTCATCTATAGAGGGTTGTCCCTCAGGAACTGGGATCCTATCACTTATGTAGATACCAGGTTCTACGGTAAGAATCATTCCATTCTGTAATGGCACTTCATAATCCCCCATTCTGTATGCTCCAACATCATGAACATCTAAGCCAAGCCAATGTCCGGTTCTATGCATGTAAAGATGTTTATAAGATTGATTTTCAATTATCTTCTCAGTACTTCCCGACAATAAACCAATTTCTTTTAGTCCTTCTATGAGAATTGTTAAGGCAACATTATGAATAGCGCTAGAATTCGATCCCTTTACAGCACTTTTAATTGCATTTTTCTGCGCACTCAATACAATTTCATAAATAACTTTTTGCTCATTAGAAAATTTACCACCTATTGGAATAGTTCTTGTTATGTCTCCATTGTAATAATCACTTAGTGAGCAGCCAGCATCCACTAACAATAAATCTTCCTTATTCAAGGGTGAATTATTTGAAGTGTAATGCAAAATACAGGCATTATCCCCTGATGCAACAATTGAATTATAAGCAGGCCCTCTGGCTCCTTTTTCTAAAAAAAATCCCTCTAGAAGACCCTGAATTTGTCTTTCATTTTTCTTTGATGAGATAGATTCTCTAACTAATTCATGAGCTTCGGCTGAGATTTGTATAGCCTCTCTCATTCTCTTAATTTCAAATTCACTTTTAATTAATCTCATTTCATTTAAATAAATTTCTGGAGATTTTATAGAATTTCCACCAATGCCTAATCTTGAACGATTTTCAAGTTGTTGTGAAAAAATTTCCAGTATTATTTTCTCAACTGATGGATGCTTACCAATAGAAAAAACAAGTTCATCAGAACCATTTATATAGGCTGGGAGTAAATCTCTTAATTCGTTTATCGAGTGAGCCTTATCAGCATTAAACTCTTTTTCAGCACCCTCTAAACCCCATCTAAAGCCATGCCAAACTTCGCTGATGACATCTTTGGGAGCTACAAACATAATAAATCTCTCCCCCTTTGGCTTATGCGATAAGAAAAGAGCGATTGCATCTGGCTCATCGAAACCGGTTAAATACCAAAAATTACTATCTTGTCTAAAAGGATATTCACAATCAGCATGATGCTTTACGAGATTAGCACCTGGGATGATAGCAGCTTTTCCATTTAATTTATTGAGGAAGATTTCTCTTCTTTCTTCAAAAACTTTATTTTCAGGCTTAAACATAAATTGTGTATTGGCGTGTTTAAAAAAAAAATGGAAGAATGAATTAATACAGATTTAACACCTAATTTATTTTAATGGAACCAAGTGTTTACGGTTTAGTTGTTCTTATAATAATTATTTTAATTGGGTCAGCATGTTGTTCGGGAGTAGAAGCTGCTTTTTTAGCAGTAAATTCAATTCGAATTCTAGAGATAGCCTCTAAGCAAAAACCAAAAAGTTCAGCAAATCAACTACTTAAACTTAGAAAACATCTTGGAAGGACATTAACTGTAATTACTATTACTAATAATGGATTTAACATAATTGGAAGCCTTATTTTAGGTGTATATGGGGCATTGGTAATTAATAGTAGTTATGGCTTAACCCTTTTTTCAATTGCTTTTTATATACTAGTTGTCCTAGTAGGAGAAGTACTTCCTAAGGCTCTTGGTACAAAATTCTCAGTCCAAATAGCATTATTATCAGTCCCTATCTTGAGAATATTGCATACTTTAATGAGGCCATTCTTAATTTTAATAGAACAAATATTTCCTGTAATTACTGCAGAAAATGAAATTTCAACTGATGAAGAAGAAATTAGACAAATGGCAAAAATTGGAAGCCAAAAAGGTTTGATAGAAGCTGATGAGGCAGCAATGATATTTAAGGTTTTTCAATTAAATGATTTAAAAGCTAAAGATTTAATGATCCCTAGAGTATCAGCCCCTTGTCTTGATGGTTCTTCGAATCTAGAAGAAATTTCAAAACTTATAATGGCTGACAATTCTCCATGGTGGGTTATTTTGGGAGATAAAGTTGACAAAATACAGGGGGTGGTTCCCCGTGAGAGAATGCTTGCAGAATTAATTAATGGAGAAAATAAAAAATTATTGTCAGAAATTTGCGAACCTGTAGATTACATTCCCGAAATGATTAAGGCAGATCAATTATTAACAAGATTTGACAAGAATCATAAAGGAGTGAAAGTGGTAGTAGATGAATTTGGGGGATTTGTGGGCATTATTGGTGCAGAAGCTGTGTTATCTGTTTTAGCTGGCTGGTGGAAAAATAAATCATGAAACAATTGAAAATTAATAAAAACTATTTACTTTTAAAAAATTGGTGGGAAACTATTGATCTTTCCAACTTTGAAAAAAGTCATTTTAATAGAGAAATAATTTCTTTTAATCAACAACTTTTTAGGCTCAAAGAAAAAAAAATAAGAATTGGCGCATATGGTAAATCAGGAGTAGGAAAATCATCTGTTTTAAATTCTTTATTAAAAAAAGATGTATTTAAAACAGATATTATCAATGGGACCACAAAAGAAATACAAGCTGAAGAATGGAAATTTAAAGATCAAAAACTCAATAGTGTAGAGTTACTAGATTCTCCAGGATTTGATTTCTGCAACATTAAATTCCTAGATAAAGTTTACGCTTCCATAAATCATTCAGATCTCATTTTATTTATAATTTCGGGAGATCTAAATAGAAATGAATTAAGCGAAATCAGTTCCTTTATTCAAGATGGGAAAAAAATTATTTTAATTTTAAATAAAATCGATCTTTTTAATAAAATTGAATTAGAAGAAATAATTGAAAATATAAATCTTAAACTTCCAAAAGATTTAAACATCCCCATAATTATTAATTATAAAAATAATCTGAAAAATTACATGGCAAAAATATTAAATCAACATGGTGAGATATTTTTAACACTAAATTCTCTTCAATCAGCTGACAAATTGTTTCTAATGATAAAAGAGCAAAGATTGAAAAGAAGGCAGAAATTAGCTCAGTCAACTATTGGCAAATTTTCTACCATAAAAGCATCAACTGTAGCTCTCAACCCTTTTATTTTTGTTGATATTGCTAGTAGTTTTGCACTAGATACTGCATTGATTAGCGAATTAAGTAAGATTTACGGATTAAATCTAAAGGGTGAATCTACAAGAAAAATATTCAAAAACATATCAATTAATAATTTATTTTTAGGTGTCACTCAAGTCGGAGTCAATACTTCCTTCAACCTCATTAGGAAAGTAATTGTATTAACCGCACCTTTTACTAACGGGCTATCATTATTACCATATGGGCCTGTAGCAATTATTCAAGCAGCAATAGCAATTCAATCTACAAAAATCCTTGGTAAATTAGCAGCCAAAGAAATATTTAAAAGAAGCAAATCTTCCTTTATAGAACCTTATACAATGATTCAAAATATTAATTTTAATGAACCAGAGATTTTTAAACACATAAATATCTATTTATCAAAAAGAAATTTAAATCATAATTTTGTTAGTTTTCTACCTTAAAACTTAAAATGGGAAAAAGCATTGCTTTATTTGGTACGAGTGCTGATCCACCTACGATTGGACACAAAAAAATTCTTGAAGAATTATCCAAAATTTATGCTTTTACAATTAGCTATGTGAGCAACAACCCCAAAAAAAAGCACATAGAGGATATCTCAATTCGTAGCTATTTACTAAAAACCCTTATTGATGATTTAGATAATCCGAAAATTTTATTTAATCAAAAAATGAGTAGCAAATGGGCAATAGAGTCAATCAAAAAATGTAAAGAAATTTATAAATTTAATAATTTAGATTTTGTTATTGGGAGCGATTTAATTAAAGATATTTTTTACTGGAAAAATTTTGACAAAATTATTTTGGAGGCAAGTTTTTTTATAATTTTAAGAGAGGGATATCCTGTTGAATCAAATACTCTTAAAATGTTAGAAACTTATAAAGTGAAATTTAAGATTTCAACCATCATAACCCCAAACATTTCAAGTTCTAAGTTTAGATTAAATTTTAATTGTTCTAATTTACCGTCGTCGTTAATAGATATAGTTAAGAAGAATAATTTATATAAATCCATTAAATTAGTTGAATGAAGTTTTTACTTGCCCAAATAAATCCAGTTGTTGGAGATTTAGAGGGCAATGCAAAAAGAATACTTAATATTGCTTCGAAAGCTAGCTCAATTTCTGCTGATTTTGTTCTTACTCCAGAATTATCATTATGGGGATATCCTGCAAATGACTTACTTTTTAAAAAAAATTTAATCAAAAAACAATCCCAAATTCTTGATCAATTAGCTTTAGATATTAATAAAAAATATGGAAACTTAAGTATTTCAGTCGGAATAGCTGAGATAATAAATGATTCTTTTTTCCCTAATCTTTATAATTCAATTGCGTTGGTTGAGGGCGGTCAATGGAAAATAATTGCTCGTAAAATTATTTTACCCACTTATGAAGTATTTGATGAGAAAAGATACTTTAGATCAGAAGAAAAAGTTTCCGTATTGATTAAAAAAATTAAAAATAAAACTTGGCGACTTGGCTTTACTATATGTGAGGATTTATGGGTCAACAAAGATATAGAAGGTAGAGGAATTCATAGAAAAAATCCCATTATTGATTTAAAGAAACAAAAAGTTGATATTTTAGTAAATTTATCAGCCTCCCCATATACTCTGAAAAAGTTAGAGCTAAGATCCAAGGTTTCCAGTTTTGCTGCACAATATCTTCAAGTGCCACTGATTTATGTCAACCAGATTGGAGCAAATGATAATTTAATTTTTGATGGAAATAGTTTTATTCTTGATAAGAATGGAAATAAAATTAAGCAATTAAAATCTTTTTCGGAAGATTCCTCAAGCTGGGAAATTGAGCAAACAAAACCTGAAAAAAATGAATTTAAAAACTCCGAAATGTCATCAATTTTTGATGCATTAGTCCTTGGTGTTAAAGATTATGCAAAAAAATGTGGATTCAAAACAGCTTTAGTTGGATTAAGTGGTGGTATTGATTCAGCACTTGTATCAGCAATTGCTACAGCGGCTCTAGGAAATGAAAATGTTTTTTGTGTTTCAATGCCCTCTAAGTGGAGCTCATCTCATTCAAAGAGTGATGCAAAAGATTTAGCAACAAGATTAAATATAAGTCTCAAAAGCATTCCAATTGAAAACTTGATGACCTCTTTTGAAGAATCATTTATAAAAAACATAGATTTCGAAATGGCTGATATAACAAATCAAAATATTCAGTCAAGGATAAGAGGTACACTTCTTATGGCTTTAGCAAATCAAGAAAAGCATTTGTTACTTTCAACAGGCAATAAATCAGAGCTGGCCGTAGGATATTGCACACTTTATGGTGATATGAATGGGGGATTATCGGTAATTGGGGATTTATATAAAACAAATGTTTTTAAATTATGCAATTGGCTTGATAGTGAAGATTCAACTAATCTTAGAAAGTCATATATGTTAGATACTAATGTAAATATAATTGGAGAAAATATACGTACGAAAGCTCCAAGCGCCGAATTAGGTCCTGATCAATTAGATAGTGATTCTCTCCCACCTTATTCTATTTTAGATAATATTCTTAAAGGAATTATCGAAGAGAAAAAAGATTTACAACAACTAGAAGAAGATGGCTATGAAAAAGATTTAATTTTAAAAATTATCTCACTCATAAAAAAAGCGGAATTTAAAAGAAAGCAGGCTCCTCCAATTCTAAAACTAAGCAGTCAATCATTAGGAAGTGACTGGAGAGTTCCCATAGCAATATCTTATTAATCACTATTAGAACACTGTTGGATTTTTTTTAAAGGCCGTTTAATTGACTTAAAGTTGATACCTTTTTTGATAGCAAGAATTATGCCTGCAGCTTCTAAATAATTATTTACTTCAAAAAGATTGGGATAATCATAAAACTCATTTGTCACCTTAAGTGTATTTTGATTTTTTACAGAGATAATATTTAAACCTTTTTCAATCCCCGCTAGTACTGCTTCTCCACCTAGTGTCCCATCAGGAACAACAATAGTTTCAACCTGATCAGGGTGTAGTGAGATTGATTCATTTTTAGCAGGCAATTCAACAATGTCAGGTGCATTACTTAACCCAATCAGTACTGATGGTAAAAATGTGTACCCTATTTCTTCTGCAGCTGCACGAGGATCTAAATTTTCATTCAATTCAATTGGATTTAAAGCAGGTGCGTGAGCACAGGGAACTTTTAAAAATTTGCTTATTAAATGACTTATAACTGCTTCGACTCCAGAAATAGGATCAACCCCTTTCCCCTCTCGATAAATATTTGTTTCTAAAGAATCTGAATCATCTGGAAATTTTGCCACAATTGCTATTGCCGTAACTCCTTTTTCTATTAAACATTTTCCAGCATCAATAAGAGTATCAGGATTTTCAATTGTGCCATCACTGATTTTTGAAAAATCAGAATCAATAACTATGTTTAATGGCTTTTTTGTAATCACATAAGAATGAACATTAATCCCTAAAGTGGAAACACATGCATCAGCAACTTGTAAATGTCTTACTAATATTTCTTTTTCAATGGCTGAATCAAAAATTATTCCAATTTTCTGTTGTTTTACCCTTTTTAAAGCAATTTCTCCTTTAGCAAGTCGGTCTAAACTATAACCCTCAACATAAAAAATATTATTATTTTTTTCAGAAAGAGTACCGCCATTCATAACATTTGGATGAGTAATTAAACATCCACTTGCCGATGCTAATAATTTAGCAGTAGGAAGTGCATCCCCAGCAAAACCTCCTACTTCACAACCAATACCAGTTGGAATAATAAAAATTGTTGGTGAATTTTCCATTATTAAAAATATTACAAATTATATTTTTAATTAGCTAAGACAGCTTTAATTCTAAGTTTTTTTATTCCAAAAGAGTCAACAGAATTTTGAATATCAACAATTGACCATCGAATTAAATCACCTTTTTTTTCTAAATTTGCAATGATGTATTTCCTTAAATTTTCTAATTTTATTGATACTGGCCAATCTAAATAATAATCAATTGAACTTAATTTCATTTTTGATATTTACCAAATTGATCATTATATAAATCATCTTCAACATCTTTACCAATAACAATATTCAAATCTGATTTGGGATATGCTACACACAAAAGTGCAAAGCCTTTTCCCCTCAAATCATCATTTAATCCCATAGCATCTTCTTGATCTACGGATCCTTCCAATATCATGGAGGCACAATCTGTACAAACCCCTGAACAACAACTACTTGGTAAATCTATTCCATTCATTTTTGCCGCTGAAATAATATCTTGATCTTCAGAACATAAAAAACTTAAAGTCTTTTGCTCAAATTGTACTTTGATATTGTATTCAGGCATATCCTAAATCTTATTGCTAAACTGCTGAACCTCCTACAACTTCTAATATTTCTTGTGTAATAGCTGCTTGTCTGGCTTTGTTATAGGTTAGATTCAAAGTACTTGCTAATTCTTTAGCATTATCACTTGCATTATTCATAGCAGTCATCCTGCAAGCGAGTTCTGAAGCTGCTGACTCTTGAAGAGCTCTTAGTACCTGATTCTGTAGATATAATGGCAATAACGAATCTAATAGTTGATCAGGACTTTGTTCAAAAACAATATCTGATGGCAATTTCTCTGAATCACTTTTTTCAATATTTGATTTTTCAACCAGTAACTTACTATCTTTTGTAGTCAACCTAAAAATTTCATCGTTTTCCTCAGCGATTCCTTGAGGGTCAAGTGGCAATAGTGTTTGAACGACAGGGGCACAGCTAACTAAAGTGATGAATTTCGTATAAATAATTTCCACCCTATCAGAATTTTCTGAAAGAAATTCAGCTAAAATCTCATTTGTAACTCCTTCAGAATCCTTGACTGTGGGTACCTGTTCTAGTTCTTTGAAAGAACTTTTAATTACATATCTATCCTTTCTATTCTGAAAATATCCAATAGCTTTCTTCCCTACCAAAATTAAATTTGGCTGATAACCTTGTTTGACTAATTCTGCGTATCTTATTTCTACCTTTTTTATAATATTTGTGTTGTAACCACCGCATAAACCTCTATCCGCAGTTATGCAAACCAAGGAGATACTCTTTACTTCTCTCTTGGATAGTAGAGGAGAGTCGACAGCCTCAAATTGTACTCTAGATTGAATATTTTCTAAGACTCGTGCGAGTTTATCTGCAAAAGGTCTACTTTTAAGAACTTGATCTTGAGCTCTCCTAACTTTTGCAGCTGCAACAAGTCTCATAGCCTCCGTTATTTTTCTTGTATTTTTAACGGAAACTATTCGATCTCTTATCTCTTTAAGATTTGCCATGGTATCTCCTAAATAAATTTAAACTGTGGCAAGCATTGATGATTTAACTTCATTTATCACCTCTTTTAGTGTTGCTTCTAATTCATCATTTAATTTCTTTTCTTTAAGAATCTCTTCTATAAATTCCGCTTTATTTAACTTCAGATATTCCCTAAGTTCAGTTGCAAATTTAGTAACATCTTCAACTGGAACCTCATCAATAAGGCCTTTAACTCCTGCATAAACAACTGCAACTTGTTCTGCAAGGTTCAGTGGAGAGAATTGAGGTTGCTTTAATAACTCTCTAAGTCTTTTGCCTCGTTCAAGTTGTTGCTGAGTTGCTTCATCAAGATCAGATGCAAATTGGGAAAAAGCAGCTAGTTCATCAAACTGTGCGAGTTCTAATTTTAAAGTTCCAGCAATTTTTTTAATTGCTTTTGTCTGAGCGGCTCCTCCAACACGGCTAACAGAAATACCAACATTAATAGCTGGTCTTAATCCTGAATTAAATAAATCTGCACTCAAGAAAATTTGTCCATCTGTAATTGAGATAACATTAGTTGGAATGTAAGCCGAAACGTCCCCTGCCTGAGTTTCAATAATTGGAAGAGCTGTCATAGAACCCCCTCCCATGGCATCAGAAAGTTTTGCTGCTCTTTCTAACAATCTACTGTGTAAGTAGAAAACATCTCCTGGATAAGCCTCCCTTCCTGGTGGTCTTTTTAAAAGAAGAGACATTTGTCTATAAGCCTGAGCTTGTTTTGTTAGATCATCATAAATAACAAGTGTTGCTTTACCCTGGTACATAAAATGTTCAGCAATTGCTGCACCGGTATAAGGTGCTAAGTACTGTAAAGCAGCTGGTTCTGAAGCTCCTGCACTAACTACGACTGTATAATCTAGAGCTCCTCTTTCTCTTAAGACCTCTACAATGTTTGCTACTGATGCTGACTTCTGACCAATAGCTACGTAAACACAAACTACGTCTTGACCTTTTTGGTTGATTATTGTGTCGATAGCAATCGCAGATTTTCCAGTTTGTCTATCACCAATAATTAATTCTCTTTGACCTCTTCCAACAGGAATCATTGCATCAATAGATGTGATACCTGTTTGCATTGGTTCATGCACTGATCTTCTCTTGATTATTCCAGGAGCCATTTCTTCAATCAATCTAGTATCACTTGTTGCAATTTCCCCTTTCCCATCTATTGGTTGTCCGAGAGGATTAACAACTCTCCCCTGCATTGCTTCACCAACTGGAACAGATGCGATTTTACCTGTGGACTTAACGTTACTTCCTTCTTGGACACCAAGTGCCTCTCCCATTAAAACAGCTCCAACATTATCATCTTCAAGATTTAAAGCTATACCTTCGGTCCCATCCTCAAATTCCAATAATTCACCTGCCATGACCTGATCTAAGCCATATATTCTTGCAATGCCATCACCGATTTGCAGAACAGTTCCTACATTGCTAACACTTACAGATTGGTCATAATCAGTTATTTGTTGTTTTAAGATTGAACTGATTTCATCAGGGCGTATAGATACCATGGATTTAAGAATTTAAGGTTGATTTAAAAGTTACTTGGAAAGAGATAAGCCAAGTTTTCTTATTTGTGAAGCAAGAGAAGCATCAATTACTTTTGATCCTACACTGGCGACGAAACCACCAATAAGAGATGGGTCGATTTTAGTTACAAGTTCTAATTTTTCTGTTCCAGCAATATTGATGATCTTTTTGGTAATTAAACCTTTCTGTTCATCAGTAAGCTCGACTGCAGAAGTAACAGTTGCCAATGCAATATTACTATTTTCTCGGTAAATCTCTAAAAACCTATCAAGAATTGAAGTAAGAATTCCAATTCTTTGCCTATCGGCCAATAATTTTAAGAAATTCAGTAAAGAAGAATTAATCTTATTTGAAAAAATTTCAACAATGATTTTCTTCTTAGTATCTGTCTCTAAAATGGGAGAGGATAGTGCCTTCTCCAATTCAGGGGAATCATTTATTAATTCCAAGAGTTGTTTAACCTCAGAAACCATCTCTTCAGTTTGCGAATTTTCATTCACAACTTGAAGTAATGCCTCTGCGTATGGTGAAGTAACTGAATTTAAAAGTGGCATTAGTTCACCTCAATATTGTTAATTGATTGAGTTACCAAATTTTCTTGTGTTGTTTTATCAAGTCTATTTGGGAGGGAATCTAAAGCTTTCTTAATTGCCAGTTCAACAGCTTCTTTTCGAAGTTGAGAAATTGCTCTGGATGCTTCAGAGCTCTCATCAGAGATTGCACTTTGTTTAATTCGTGCCATCTCTTCTATCGCTTTTTTCTCACTTTCCATTCTGATTGATTCAGATCTTTTAAGGGAATCTGCTTTTATTTGAGAAGCTTTTTCTTCTGCTGAAGATAAATCTTTCTTCGCTTTTTCTAAAGATTGAGTTGCATTTAGGAGTCGATCTTCAGCATCTTTTAATTCAAGAAGGATTCCTTCTCTCCTTTTTTGAAGCATTTTACCTAGGAAACCAGGCAAAAATTTATAAAGACCGAAAACTACTACAGCCCAATTAAGGATATTAGTTTCGAATAAATTGAAGTTCAATCCAAAACCTTCTGTAGCTAAAAGAGTTAAATTCATTTTTCTAGAATCAATCTATTAACAATAAGTTCGCTTAGTTCATCAGCCTGTTTAGAAAGTTGATCACGAGCAGCAGACGTCTGACTTTCAATTTCTAGTCTTGCTTTTTCTTTTGAAGCATTTGCTTCATTGTTGGCAAGTTCTAGTGCTTCTTTATAGAGCTTGTCAGACTCACTCTCAGCTTCGCTCACAATTCTTTGGGCTTCTGTACGAGCACTTTGAAGCTGGGTTAATAAATCAGCTTCTAATTTTTTAACCTCAGAAAGTTTATTTTTGGCCTCAATAATATTATTGCTTACAAACTTTTCTCTTTTTTCTACGACATTGCCAACAGGCTTAAAAAAGAGAGAATTTAATATGTAAGTAAGCGCAATGACTTGTATCGCCATTAGTGGCAAAGTGGCATTTATATCAAATAATCCACCTTCTGTAGCACCAAAAAAATTAAAGGCCAACATATAATTAAGTTGAAGTTAAAAAATTAAATTTAAATATTGCTAATAAGGATTAGAAGCAATATTAACTTTTAGGAAAAAGGATTCGCAAAAAGTAGTACCAAAGCCACAACTAATCCGTAAATTGTTAATGACTCCATAAAAGCGAAAGATAAAAGAAGAGTTCCTCTGATTTTACCTTCAGCTTCTGGTTGACGGGCAATACCCTCAACAGCACCTTGAGCTGCGTTACCTTGTCCAAGACCTGGGCCAATAGCACCTAAGCCAACTGCTAAACCAGCAGCTACAACTGATGCAGCGGAAGTAATCGAATCCATAATTTTGAAATAAAGAGCTTAATACTTGTGATAATCTTTGTTGTCATACACGCTTGGACATCCTTTTTTAGAATGGGTCTGATATTTTCAGACCTACGCGATTAGATATTTTGCCAGATTACAGACCCTTTGTAAAAGCGTCCGAATATTTTAGAAGAAAGCTAATGATGTTCTTCAACAGCTTCTCCAATGTAGTAGGCCGCTAAAGTTGCGAAAATCAAAGCCTGAATTGCACTAGTAAATAATCCTAGGAACATAACTGGTATTGGGAGAATTAGCGGAACTAAAAAAACTAAAACACCTACTACAAGTTCATCAGCCAAAATATTTCCAAATAGCCTAAAAGAAAGTGATAAAGGTTTGGTAAAGTCCTCTAGAATTTTGAAAGGAAGCATAATTGGAGTTGGGTGAACATAGTATTCGAAGTATCTCCAACCCTTATTGCTTAAACCTGCATAGAAATAAGAAAGTGAAACCAATAAAGCCAAGGCTATAGTTGTATTGATATCTGCAGTAGGTGCTCCTAATTCTCCACTTGGTAATTTAATCAATCTCCAAGGAATTAAAGCTCCGCCCCAATTACTTACAAAAACGAATAAAAATAAAGTACCTATGAATGGCATCCAATCTCTATAAACTTTTTCACCTATTTGCGTCCTAGCAAGATCTCTTATGTAATCCCAAAGGAACTCAAGCAAGTTTTGAATGCCTTTAGGATCATTTTCCATTTTTTTAGTTCCTAAGGAAATAAAAACTAATAAAGCTCCTAATAAAATCCAAGATGTTAAAAATACCTGCCCATGAAGTCTGATATTTCCAATTTGCCAATAAAGATGTTGACCAACTTCTAATGCTGCAAAATTTGTTAGCAAGGAATTAAAAAACATTTGTTTTGAATAAAAATTTACTTAAGAACGTGAAAAATAAAGAATTAGTGAAGGCTTATAAATGAAAAAACCTATCATTGCAGGAAAAATATCCAAAGATCCTAGCTTGCTCGCAAAAATAAAGAGGCAAACTGGAACTAATAGTTGCAATTTTGATACACCTGATGATTCTCTACCAAGTTTTCCTATGCTTTTAGCAAGCAAACGTAGGTAAAAAATGCCGGCAATTGCACCTATAAAAATACTAAAACCAAAAGTAAATCCGAGAAAAATTCCAGTTATTGAAGCTAATAAAATAGAGACAATAAAAGTAATTCCAAAAATTGTTAGTTGCAATTTTGTGTATTCATCATTTTGAGAAAGCAAATTATCTATTTGATTGACAATGCCAGATTTACTTTCTTTGATGGTGGAATTATTCAGGGGTTGAGGAAATTGAACATTCTCATTAGAAGGATGCTCAAGTTTTTTTCTATTTGAGTCCACTGATGTGAACATAGTTTAGAAAACCTCTCTAATTGGTTTGAAATAAGTATATAAACTCACGGAATCTATCACGGAGAGGTGCCTTTTAGCTAGTTTTTTTCTATAAAAAATTAATTCTTAAGATTTATCATGAATTTATAGACCATTTTTTACTTTATTCTTCAAAAATAAAATTTATGAAAATTCATTTTTATTAATTGCTTTTACAATTTAAAACCTTAATAAAAGACTTGGCAAAATCTCAATTAAACGTCTCAATAGTACATATACATCTAAAAAGTTGGAGATAAGTCGAGAAAAAATAAAATATAAAAGAATTTCTAAAAGAAAAAAAACCTTTAGTTCTAATTACAAAAAAAATCTAAGCAATTTAACAGAGTCTATTTTTCCCTTACCTTGGACGATATGGCCCTATGAGGCAAAAATCCTCGTTGCTCTCATTGGAATTTGGTCAATATTAGGAATATGCATTCTTGGATCATCAAGTTGGTGGGTGGCTAGTAGGGAAATGGGAAATTGGGCTTACTTCTTAAAAAAACAAATTATTTGGACAATTCCAGGAATCGGTCTATTTTATTTTGTTCTGAATACAAACATTAGAAATCTTTTAAAGTTTTCAAGGATTATTTTTTTTATTTTATTCTTTCTAATATTCCTGACAAATATTACTGGAATTACAGTTAATGGATCTTCACGATGGCTAGTACTGGGGAATTTACGTCTACAACCATCTGAATTAATTAAGCCTTTTCTAATTTTAGAAGCTTCTAACCTTTTCGCTCATTGGAATCTGATTAAGAATGATAAAAAATTTATTTCAATATTCTCTTTTGGATTATTAATTTTATTAATACTAAAGCAGCCTAATTTAAGTACTGCATCATTAACTGGAATTCTTTTTTGGGTAATGGGTTTATGTGGGGGCGTAAAACTAAGTTCTCTCTGCTCATTTGCCTCATTAGGATTTATTACTGGATTTATTAGTATCCTCAATAATGAATATCAAAAGCTTAGAGTTACTTCATTTCTTAATCCATGGAAAGATCAACAGGAAAGTGGATTTCAATTGGTTCAAAGTTTATTAGCTATAGGTTCAGGTGGTCTATTTGGTCAAGGTTTTGGCTTGTCTATACAAAAATTACAGTACCTACCTTTTATGTACACAGATTTTATTTTTGCCATTTTTGCTGAAGAATTTGGTTTATTAGGGTGTACTTTATTCCTAGGTTTTCTAGCAGTTTTCTCTTATATAACTGTAAGAATTGCTCTAAAATGCAGGAACAACTATACAAAATTAGTTTCAATTGGATGTGGTGTATTGTTGATAGGTCAATCAATAATGCATATTGCTGTAGCAACAGGCTCTATGCCTACTACGGGCTTGCCACTACCTTTCATTAGTTATGGTGGGAATTCATTAATCGCATCATTTTTTATTGCAGGGATGTTAGTGAGATGTTCATTAGAATCTACTGGCTTCATAGGTATAATTAGTACACGAAAGACTATTAATTAGTTAGAATTTATAAGATTTAAGTCATCCTATCGAATCATTTAATTTTGTTATTTCAGAATTATCTCAAAAGGGCAATCTGCTTATGCAGAATGGCCTTAATAATCCTGGCCCATTTACTATATTTTTGGTTTTCAGCGCAGGACTTTTAACTAGTCTTGGCCCATGCTCATTATCATTACTACCAATAACTATTGCTTATATAGGAGGAACAGAGAAAAATAAATTTAAACTTATTAGTTTTTCAGGAGGAGTCGTTTTTTCACTCGTTGCGCTTGGCGCTGCCAGTGGATTCTTAGGTAGGATATATGGGCAAATCCCATCCTATTACACTTCAATCGTTGCCTTAATAGCAATAATAATGGGTTTAAATTTACTAGGGATTCTAAAGTTTCAGTTCCCAAATGGACCTGATTTAAAAATATTTGAAGATAAAATACCAACATTTATATCGCCTTTTGCAATAGGGACTACTTTTGGACTAGCTTCTTCACCTTGCATTACTCCTGTTTTAGCGACTCTTCTGGCTTGGGTATCGCAAGCTAAAAATCCAACAATATCTATTATTTTTTTATTTTTCTTTGGGATAGGCCAAGTATCTCCATTAATCGTTGCAGGAGCTACTGCAGAAAACTTAAAACAATTTTTAGCGCTTAGAAAATTTAGTCGAATAATTCCGACTTTAAGTGGGATATTTTTAGTTTCCCTAGGTTTATTAAATTTATTATCAAATTGGATTTAAATGATTATTTTTAAGAATCTAATATTAAAAATATCAAGTCTACGATTCGCCATATCACTGATAATCTTCATAGCTATTACAAGCGGCATAGGTACTTTTATACCTCAAGGTAGTAGTAATAAATTTTATATTGATTATTTCGATAGTACTCCCATTTTTGGATTTTTAGATGGAGAAAAAGTCTTAAAGCTTCAATTGGATCATATATATACAAGTTTTTGGTTTTTATTTACATTAATTCTTCTTTGCATTTCACTAGCAGCTTGTAGTT
>QCDM01000006.1 GCA_003280895.1 Prochlorococcus sp. AG-355-I20
TACTGCTACGACAAGATTTCCTAATAATCCGTTCAAAATATTTAGTTGTTCTTTACTACCAAATGCTATTAATACCTGACCTGGCTGAAGTATAAAATTACCACCAGGGTTAGTAAATAATTTTTCGTTCTCTTTTATAGCCAAAATTTTTGCCCCGCTTTTTTTACCTATTCCAAGTTCAGAGAGTGATCTTTTCTCTGCAGTTTCAAAAAGACTAATATCATTACTTAATTCAAATTCTTCAATTTCACATTCACTTCCTGCAAGCAGATCAAGAAAGTCAATAGCGATAGGTCTTAAAGCCATTGATGCCATAGCTCGCCCTGCTGCAATATAAGGACTTACTACTATACTTGCTCCAGCTAATCTCAATTTACTTGCGGCTTCTTCAGTTCCAGCTCTTGCAATTACTCTTATAGAACTTCTTATCCCTTTAGCGCTTAAAACCACATATAAATTAGCAGCATCATTGGGCAAAGTAACAACCAAACTTTTGCATTTTTCTAATCCTGCCAGTTTTAACGTCTCATCAAGAGTTGCATCAGCACAAAGAACTTCTAAACCATTTTCTTCAGCAATCTTTTTTCTATCTTCGTCACTCTCAACAACGATAATTGGAATATTTTGCGTTTTTATTTGGTTAGATATTTCCTGACCTACCCTCCCATATCCGCACAAAATTACATGATTTTCCATTTTTCTAAGAAGTCTTTTAAAACGTAATTCGTTTACTCTTTGAAAATAGCCGGATTCGAATAATCTTACAGCTTTTTGAAAGGTAAATTGAATAAAGATCAATCCGCCAACGATTACTAAAACAGTTACGATCCTGCCTTCAGGACTTAAAGGTTGAACTTCTCCAAAACCAATAGTGGTTATTGTGATTAGAACCATCCATAAGCAATCACTCCATTCCCATCCCTCTGTTATTCGATAGCCAATTGCACCTAAAAAAAACAGAAAGAATAAAGAATAGATAAGACCAAACCAAGGCCTTAAATAGTCTTTAATAAAATAGAACTCAAATAATCTAAGCTTCATATCCCTTATTATCGTTAACTATTCAAAAATTTCAAAAAAATTTTCTATTATGTTCCTAAAACTATTTATTTGTTTAAGTGAAATACATATTAAGCAGGATAATAATATTTATTTTCGTGGCTCTATGCATTAAACAAATGATTACTGTCTCAGGTCTTATTTAATAATTCATTGAAAATTAATTCAAGGTTTTACCTGTACCGATTCAATAAGAAAATCAGAAGCTGTTTTTAACCAATCAGCGACTGTAAGACGAAGGTCCGGTTGAGAATATACAAGCGCGACAATAATTCCAACTAAGATTATCTTTACCATGGCAATTCAAATATTCTTATGAATTAAAGCATAACTATTTAATAAAAAGAACCTTAAATCTATAAAAAACAGATTAATTAAAATTTCTCTAATTGATTAAACAAGTATTCCACTCTTCTTAGATTAACGCCTAAATCTGATTGCCCTAATCTTGCTGCAGATCTTATCTGAATAATTCCTTTTGATCTATCTACATAACTTCTTACATCAAGCTTTAAAATTTCAAGGTCATCAGGAAATCTAAAAATCAAGCTTCTACAAACACCTCTCCAATAATTTCTACCACTTTCGATAACTTCTGTACGAGGTAACCCTTCTGCCAAAGAAACAAGTTGAATAAACTTTTGATCAACATTTATTAGCTTCTTTTCTAATAAGACACTATTTAATGGATTAGTTATTGGAGCAAGACCTTGGATTGAGGAAACCATATTTTTTAATAACGATGTAGATGTTCTAACCGATTTCATACACAAAGTGAGAGAAAAAAGTAAAGAATTTTCCCATAAATTTGATCTCTTTATAAAGATTCCTTATTTTGTGATCAAAATTCTAAAATTTGAGATTTTTTATTATTTTTTTTGATAGAGATGGTTGCCTATTTTGTTTACTATTTAGTTTCCTAACCCATAAAAAAACTCCCACAAACAAAAAAATTTCAACAATAATTCCGACCTTTATTAAACTCATTTTTTATCCTCTTTTTTCTTGTTGGTTCCCTCAATGTATGGCACAAGAATATTTAATAACCATTTTTTAAATGCATTTAAAGGTTTCATAATCTATTTACTTGCCTTTTCTCCACAAACTCCTTCCTTTAATGAGATCCTCTATATTTGGCCAAGCTGCTATTAATTCTTTAAGTGCTTTTCTATTAGGAGTATAGAAAACACATGACAATGCACTTATTACATAAAGTATGAACCATAACTTACTTTCTAAATAAGCTAAAAACAAAGAGAAAAGAAAACTTCCAATAAAGAAAAAGAAAAAAGTCCTATTTAATATTTCTAATGGAGTTCTTTTAAGTCTGTTAAATTTAGTCTTTTTTTTGTCTGGTTTAGTATCTTTCAGAAATTTACTTTCGTATGAATTAATTATTTCTTCCTCTAGAACTTTTTCGTACTCTAAATTATCAATTGGATCACTACTATCCTTTTTATTTATCATCGGTATCTATACAGTATAAATATGTTAACTAATTTAAGAAATTTTAAAAAGTATCAAATTTTATCTGTTAACTAAAGCTATACGAACAGATCATGGTTTTGGAAATACTTCAAAATTGTCTTATTTATAAAAGATAAATTAGTCAACATATTCTTTTTAATTTTCCCAAATCTTTCGGTCATTTAAAATAATCTCTTCTATAAACTTCATAGCATTAATTAAATTGGGAGGCAATATCTAAATCTAGAGTTAAAATGGTTTAGAGATTTTAATAATAATCTATATGCAAAGGTATTTGATTTCCTACGAATTTACAGATGGCGAGGATCAAGAAGAAGGGGCAGAAATGCTAATTAATTGGTATGAATCAGGTGGTCCCCAAAACAGACCTGAAAACTATGAGGTTCATTCTTGGATTTTTATGGTTCAAAATGGAATTGGACATTCTGTAGTGAGTGCAGATTCTCTTGAGACAATTTGGAAGCAATGGCACCCCTGGAGAAGGTTAATGGATATAAGTATTCAGCCGTGTATGGATCTTGATGAGACAGTCGGTTTATTCAAAAAACAAAAAATGAATACAAGGATAGTCTAAAAATATTTCTAACTTCTAAATAAATTTCTTTTTAGTAGCGCCCAATACTACATACATATATCACTGCGTTAAAAAGGATTAAGATTAATTTTCCATGATGAATGATTCTTATCACATTTACTTCAAAGGAGAAATTCTTTTCAAGAATTTAAGTAAAGATGAATTCGAATTTGTTTGGGCAAAGCTTTATACATCATATATAAATGCCCTAAATAAAGAGTTGACCTATGAATTAATTAGCGAAAATGATATTGTGGAGCCGGTCTTAAACCTTGAGCCATCTTACTGAAACAAGAACGAAATCCTAGTTTATGAATAAAACAAGAAAAGCTGTTTCCCTTTTATTTTGAGAAAATCTTTTTCTTCTTTGCTTATATCCAAAGCTATTTTATTTGCCTCAATTTCGACATTCGAACTATAAGTTTCAAAGTTTTCCTCTCTTTTAAATAGAGCAACAATGCCAATATCTGTTATAAACCAAATAAAATGATCAGTTTCTCCAATTGGCTCCTCTTTTAAAGAGTCAATAATCAAATCACAGGTTGAGTCCATTTAATTATTCTAAGAGGGATTTTAATTGCCCCCGTTGCAATACCTTACAGCCTCAGAATTGGTACCACCCTCTTCAGTAATTTCTGCAACACATTTATTGAAAAGTTTAGACTCTTTTTTTACTGAACAGAATCCAAAAGCGATTGCAGCTAAAGCTATTGCAGATACGAAACTAGAACCAAGTTGTATAAAACCATAGGCAAACATAATATTTTTCTTTCCTGAACATTTTTTTGAATCCTTTTTTTCTTCTGACATTTTGAATAATTAACTTAATTTAATTTATTTGATTAAGTTTTGGTTTGAGAAATATTTGCATAGAGAAAACCGAATTAAACAATTTTTTGATCCCATATGACAAAAATTAAAAATTTCAAGTTTAGATTGATTTTTCTTCACTTTAATTTTCAATTTGATACATCATAAACAAAAACTTTTTAAATTTTTTATCAACATGAGCTTCTGGTATAGATATTTTTTCTTTTTTAAAAAGTAATGATCCCACAGTTATAACAAGAGATTATGTTATTTTTTAAACTATATTTTATTTTTTTTGATGAAGTATTAATACTTAAAAATTTTTCCAGAAAAGCTTGTTTTGATAATGCTCCCGAAGAGTTATCCACTTTTTAAGCGTTTTTCAACAGGGTTTTCCACAATGTGTTGATTAAATTTAAAATTCTATGTGCAAAATAAAATATTATCTTCTTTTAAGAAAAAACTATCCACAAATTTTTTTTGGGATCACTATGATTTCATCTGTCACTTAATTTACTTTAAGTACAATTCCTATGAATTTAAACAAGACAAAAAAGGATTTAAATCCCCAAATCAAAAAAGAGTTGGAAAAATCCAAGCTTGAAGTTCTTACTAATGAAAATGATTTTTTAGTTAAAAACCTTAAAAAGGCTGGATGATTTACTAGAGGTTATAAATAATTTTTAAACAATAAATTCTCTAATCTTCCTGTATAAGACAAAATATTTTTTGAATGATCACCCAAAAAAAACTTTAAGTTTATCAAATATAAATTTTTTATTAAATATACAAATTATTACTCTTGATAATAAACATAAAAAATAAATCTTAGTTATATTAGTTAATCTCAATAAGAGATCAGATTAGAAATATAAACGGGAAATCCAAAGTTTTTTAAATTATTTAATCATTTAATTTTCTGTATTCGCGTATTAATTTTTTTAAAAAATGAATATCCAAGAACTTAAATTCAACTACAAAAAGCTTTTAAAAAAAGCTTCCAAGGCAAACGGTCGAAAAGAAACCGTTTCATACTTAAATCGTGCTGCTAGAATTAAATCAAAAATCTATTCAAACACTAAAGTAAATTGCTTTAGATGTAATGGAGCAGGTTTTCTAAGAATTTCATTAGATGAGACTAAAACATGTCTATCTTGTTATGGGAAGGGTTTTTTGATAAAAGAAATTCATCAGGTTTAAAAATTTGTTTGTTCATGAAAGATCTCATTCAAGCTCACAAAAAATTAATAAGAGCAGTAAAAGAACAAATGGGATTTTCTGATTATGGTATGTACTGGTTGGCTTTCCTGGAAGGGGGTTTAACTATATGGTTGCTGGATAGAATATTTTTCCACTGGTTAAAGTTTTAAATTTTTATTTTGCCAAAAAATTCTAAAGGTATTAAATAAATAAATTTATCGAAAACAATTAAAAAGTTGTAGGATAGTAAAAAAACAATATGCAATTACTGGGATTAATTCTTCTTTTAGCTAGTAGCTGGTACCTATGGAAATTGACATCAAACTTTCTTGATGAACCGACAAAAAAAGAGCTGACTAATAGTTTTAACAACCTAAAGAATAAATTCTCTGAAGGGAAACAAAATTTCTCTAAAGCAAAAATAAGCGAAGCTTGGGAAAAATACAAAGAAGAAGGCGGTGCCTTATCTAATAAAGAAAAAAGCTAGTGGACTTTTTTATTATTACAAGTTTCACTAAAGATATTTCTAGAATTGATCTAATTGGTATTTTGATTGGTCATTTAATTTTTGGTGTTGCATTGACAAAGCTTTTAGATTGGAATTGGTTAAAGAACCTTATGAGTGAAGAAGATAAAACAAGGATGCTTAGAAGTTATACATGGAAAGACTTATTAGTAGATGGAGCAATTGTGACGGTAGTTCTAGGAATAATCTTTTTGATAATTAGCATTTTTCTATAAATGAACGTAACTTACTTTCTTCTAGTTTTTTTAATGATATCAATCGTAATTTTCACTCAAATAATCAATTCCTCCGATAAATCAAAATAAATGACAGAGGTAACTAGCAACTCCTCAACTGGGTGGTATTTAATAGCTATGGTAAGCACTTTATCTTTTTTAGCCTTAATTTACTTCGGCCAAAAAAGATAGAGTAAATTTTGAAAGACTATTTAAATTCAAAAAAAAACCCTACAACTAATTAAGGTGCAGAGCTTTTGATTATTAGGTGGGTTGATTTATATAAATCTATTGATGATGAAACCTTTTTTCTTAATTAAAGAAAAAGAGACCGATGAATGTGCTGAAGATACTGAATTCACGGTCCCTTTAATAACCGCATTTTTCGGTAGATACGACAATGAATCACCTCCTTTACTAATGTTTTTTTAAAGATAACTAAAAAAATTTAACAAGGAAAGAAATTTGTTAAAAATTTAAAAGTTTTTTAACAAATTAACAATATAAATCTCTTTAATACAATGGTAAAAATATTACCAGGGCAAAACTTCTCCGTTGGCATGCCAAAAAGTACCCGAGTTATTTTTATTTAAAGAATCAATACGTTTTAAAAGGCCATTTGCTGATTCTTCAGGACTAATTCCATTTCTTGTAAAGCCAGTCATTCTTGTACTCACTAACCCAGGATGCAAAATAGCTACATAAATATCTTCTCTAGATAGATCTATAGAAAGTGATTTTGCTGCCATGGACAAAGCGACTTTAGACATCCTGTAACCATAAGAACTTCCAGATGTATTATCTTCAATAGATCCCATCCTACTTGTAATAAAAGCAATTTTAGAAGATCTTTTTAAAAAATGTTTAAGTGATTGAGTCATACATATTGGGCTCAATGCATTGACTTCAAATTGCCGCAAAATACTTTTTTTATCTAAGTTTTCGAAAGAATTAAATTCATAAATTCCTGCATTAAGAATTAAGCAATCTAAATTAACTCCAGATAGTTTTTCACACAAATTTATTATCGACTCATCTGAAGAGATTTCTATATTCTCTTCAATTCTCACTCCTAAATCTCTAAGTTCTTTTGAAGCTTTCCTACACGTTGCGATTACATTATCTCCCCTCTTATGAATTTGTCTACATAGTTCTAATCCAATACCCCTATTTGATCCTGTAATTAAAAAAGTCGACATCTCTAAACTAAAATAAATAATTAATCTAAATCCAAATATAAATGAAAACGAACTAGAAAAAGAAAAAATTTATTAAATTCCTTATTAGATTTTTTAAGGTTATGATAAGTTATGAAATTTAAAAGAATTTATAAAAGAAAGCAAAGATATTCTTATCATCAAAATTTAATGTATGGAAATTTTCAATCAAGAATTTATACAAGAGATTATTAGGTTAACGTGGAGAAATCCTGCTTTCATGGCTATAGCTATTGCGTTAGTTTGGCTTATCCCACAATTATTTATCAGAAAAATAATGGCAAAAAAATATGAAAGAAGAAAAATAGAAATTCAGAAAAATAAAATTCAGAAGCTTTACCCAACTAATACTCCTAAATAAGATTTTTATTTATAAGATTATCTTATGAATCAAAAAATACTTTTTGCATCTAAGTAAAATATGACCTACAAAATAATTAGAATTGATGGGAAAGATGACGAATTAACAGTTCAAAGTTTTGATAAATATTCAGATGCGTACGATTTGTTAGAGGAGCTATATGGAGATTTATGTTGTTCAGATGCTGATTATGGAGACATAACCTATTACGATATTGTGGAAAATAATTTAAAAAATATAAATGGATAATAAAAAATGGGCTCCCTCCCAAGAAGAAAATTTAGGGGTAATAACGAGTGTGTATGAATTCATTAAAGAAGAACTTTCAGAACTTCAAAAAGAAACTGGATGTCCCGATTCATTTATTTATGATTTTATTGGCAAAATTCAGAATGAATGGCATCCTGAATCTTGCCACTCCATAGTTAGAAATAAAAAAAGGAAAAATTAGAAAATATTAAATCTTCAACTCAAATTTATATAATTTCTCTAATATAATTTGAATTTAAAAAAATTAAATCATGATTATTAGAATACTAGGTATTGTACTTATCCTTGGTACGATTGCATATTATGGTTTAGTTTTAACTGGGCAAAGCAATCTTTAGTTTTTCAACTTTTAAATTTTCTCATGAAATGGCCTCCTACTCTTTGTTGGACAGCACCAAAAACTATTAATGGTAATAGGCATTTTCAAGTTAAAGCTTATGGTGGTAAAAATGAAGATAGATGGGTTGATATTTTTCCTACCAAAAATAAAAAAGATATTAAAAGGATCCTATGGACAAAACTAAAATCAGAATGGACTTCTGGATGGTTAAGGCTCCCAAAAGATAAAGATTAATTTGTCTTTGTAAACAAATATTATTAACCAGAAAACTGTAAAAAATAATACCTAATGCAAAAAAAATAACTTCTAAAATTTTTAAAATTCTTTTTAATATGCAGCCAGAACCGAAGAAAAAACTCCCTAATAAAAAAGTTATAAGTTCAGCAAAATTTGAGGCTAAAGAACAATTCACAAAATCTGCATTAGAAAATTTAAAAACAGAAAATGAAAGGCTTGTTAATTCACTAAAAAAATCTGGGGAAATTAAAGAATCAAAGAGAAAATAGACTTACGGTATTAAAAAATTTTTATTATGATGTTAATTTATAGATTGAGAAATGATTGAAAAAATCTCTATAGCAAATTCTCATTTACCTCAACTTATTGGGTTTGTACTCATGTCGATTGGCTATACATTAGGCAATAAATTCTACCTTCCTGAAATCAAACAAAAATAATAATTTCTAGTTATTGAATATAATTTAAATAAATTATTTTAGATGTATATTCCTAGTAAAAATTCAATACATTATCTGATTTGACGAAACAAATATTAAAGCTTTTTACAATTCAATCAAGAAAATTCATAGGATATAATTAACACAGTAATGTAACACTTTAGTCATTAAAAGTGTTAAATCCAAAGAAAAAGTAAGAATTCATACTAATTTTTTTTAAATATGTTACATTTATTAATAATTCAAGTAAAGGTTTCCTCTGCCAATAAAGCAGAAATAAGGAAATGTTTGATACATACAGATGTAATTTACTTTTTGGCTTACTAATTTATCACACATGAAATAAAAAAATGGATGCTCTTACTAGTTTTATAGTTGTTATCATCGCGATTACTATTCAATTCTCTTTATACGCCATCAAAAGGTTGCAGGAACCTTTAGAACCAAATTATTTGATAAATAAAAATTCGAAAAAAATAAAAAACTACATGGGTAAATTTTGGAAAAATGCCGAAATAACAAACGGGAGATTAGCTATGATTGGTTTTTTAGCTTTGATAATAAACTACGGTTTTTTTGGGTGGATAATACCTGGTTTTATTTAAAATATAAACACATTAGAGTTTTAAAAAAGATAAATCTCTCGTTCAAAACAAACTCTCCTTTTAAAAAAAAAATTTTTATTATAAGTAAAAAAGCAATTGAGTAACTCTGATTTTGATAAAAATGGATTAGACAGCTATGGAATACATTGGCTTCAGTATGCTGCTTTTGCTGTCTCTGGTTTTGCTATATTTACAACATGGGCATTTTTTTATGATGAAAGATTCCACAACTTTGTAATGAATATTTTTAGGGTTATTAACTGCAGCGGGTTCAACTGTAATGGAGCATTTTAAAATTCTATGGCTAATCCAGATCAAAAAACAATATTAATTGATAATGCTTATGAGGAAATTAAAAACATTTGTATAAATCTTCAAAAAGATACTGATTCTTCGAATTTGGAAGTTAAAAATTTACTAAAACTAATTATGGATGAATGGTCAGAAAAGGAGGAGCAAAAAACTGGTTTTGGATTCAGGTAAAGTTAATCACTTTCTACAAGAGTCTTCGACAATAAATCATTCTGATATGAACAGATTTTACTTTAAAAATTTAATATTTATAATTTCACATTTTTTTTGAAAGAAATTAAAAAGGAATGAATCTCAAAAAGAAGATTCATTCCAGATTTAGCATTAGTTTTATCTAGATTTAAATTTTATAATCTTACTCCTCTGGTGGACTGTCAATCATTAGATCCCTCCTATTCAACAAGTTGAACTTAAGTCTTACCTATAAAGAAAGTAAATCAGTAAAAATGCTGATTTATTATTTTCTAAAATGTTTGAATTAAAGTAGCCAATTCTGGTGCATCTAATAAAAGTGCAAAAAATGTAAGCACAACTAATAGAAATATTGAAAAGTAAAATTGAATCATAATTCTCAAATTACTTAAAAAGATTTTTTTAAGTTGTATAAAATAATGCTTTGTTTACATAATTAAATATCTGTACCTAGAAAAGGTTAATTGGATAATAATTAAGATCCTTCAGGAGAAAATATAGTCATATTTTTTTGCCAATATTCACAACCTTTAAGTAAATGATCACCCTCTGGTATACGTTTTTCGTATCTTGGACATATCAAGACAGTAGCAAAAGTTTCTGTAGTGCTGTAGCGAAAGTGATTACAAGTAATTCAAATCTTTGTACGTTTTCGTCTTAGGATAGATTCTTTTAGATATTCCCATTTTGCAGGATTTACCTTAAACATGATTAGTGGAATTTACTAGTAACAATTTGCCAACCTCCTGAAACTAATTCATCCCATGTTTCGCAAGCACACTCAATAGAATGTAGTCTTGAATTTTTAAGTTGGTCTGGTTCACCTAATTCATTCGCATAGAAAAGGTGAGTATAAACTTTTACATTATTAGATAGAGATTTCTTATAACTCTCAAAAAGAATTAATAAACCACTTTTTTTGTTAAACAACCAGCCAGTTGGGGTGTCAATAAAGCTGCCACTATAAAAATTAGTCCGAACATTAGCTACTCCTGGTGTCATTAAGATAATACAGTTGTACTATTAATATAAATGTACTACTTCTGGGCGTCAAGTAGTAATCCAAAAAATTATTTAAATACGAAAATTACTTCCCAGAAATAAACTGCCGTAAACTTCTTATTTGGTAATAGTGTATACAAGTAACACCTTGAAAAGGAAAATAACATTAAAGAGTATAATCGGAAAAATGCAATGTATCGAAATCCCTTCTATTTAGGATGGAATAAAGGTTGGTCTTTTTTATTTTTTTTAGAGGGTGGCATTGCAAAAATTGAAGCAAAAGGTTTTGGTATATCTATTACAACAAAAGTTGAGAAAGGAGAATCACCCCTAGAATCTGCGGATAGATTAGTCTCGAAAGAGCAAAGGATTAGAAAATCAAGATATTATTCTTGGCTTAAATCTATTAATGAAAAAACAATAAATTAAGCAATCCTTCAATTAATAAAGTAATTTGTTGCAATCAATTTAAAATAGAAATTAATTATTTATTTTTCGTGTCCAATAAATTTTATGAATGGTGGAAAAACCATAGAAAAGTTGTAACCTATGGAGCTTTTACCATCTTGTTTGGTTTTTATTTATCTCCTGTTGTCAAAGAAGCAAAATACAAAAACTTATGTATTAAGTACTCTACTAAAGGAGCTTTAACTAAATTTAATAAGGACGATATAGGAGAAACTTTACTAGAGGAAACAGGTTTGAACGTTGATGAATTAGCAAAGATTGAAGGTTATAAGAATTGCATTAATTAAAAAGTTCGCAATAATTACGCTGAATTTTTAAATGATTAAAGGCATGTTTAAACTTATTTTAATAATTTTATTATTTGGTTTTATATCAATAAGTCCAAAAACAAGATATTTGGTTGGCAAAACTCTAAAAGAAATTTCTTCATTTCTTTTATGGACTGTTAAATATGAAGATAAAGAAAAATGGATCATAGATAAACCAAGTTGGATACCTAGTCAAAAAATTAAGCCATCATATTAAATGAAAACTTATTTAGAAGAACGAATTGAATGGTATGACGATAATTACAGAAATGGTAATGCTTTAATTTCTGATAAGCAGTTCGACCAACTTGAAAAAAATTTATTAAGAACAAACCCTAATTGTGATTACTTCCAAAAAAAAAATAAACTAGTTTTACCTTCATTAGAAAAGGATTCAATAGATGAATTTTTGAAAGGTTTATTAGCAGATACCAGATTATTAATTGAACCGAAAATTGATGGTTGTGCTGTTGCTTTGCAATATAGGGATGGAACCTTGGAGAAAGCAATTTCAAGAAAAGGGACAGACGTTACTATTAAACTTATTAAAGTCCCAGACATTCCCAATAATCTCCCTTTACGAGGAGTTCTTCAAGTTAGAGGTGAATTATACACACCCAACAAAAGTCCAAATATCTCCCAGAAAATAGCTTCTGGATTTCTAAGAGCTAAAGAAGGATTTTCTGAAAGTCTTAGCTTCTGCGCATTTCAAATACTTAATTCAACACTTAACCAATATGAGTCCAAAAAGAGTCTTTCAAAGCTTGGCTTCACGATCCCTCAAGATATTTCATGCAACTTTACGAGCCAAGTTGAAGTATTTAGAAAACAATGGCTAGAAGGGAAGCTTTTTAGTAAATATCCAACAGATGGAATAGTAGTAAAAATAAATTCTAGAAAATTACAATTGATTAGAGAAAAATCAAATTTAGATTATCCTTATTGGCAAGTGGCAATAAAACGTTAATGGAATTAATACACCAGATTTTTCCTACTTGGCATATTTACTTGGATATGTTTTTGGTTGGCTTTGCAACTTACGGTTTTCTGAGAATTAAGAAAAAAATAAAAACTAAATAAAGTTTTTAAATCATCGGTGGTCCTTAAGAATGGATTTAAGTTGTTCGCTATCTAATTGTTCGAGATAATTTCTCATTGCCAACCAAGATCTTCTGCTTTCTAACTTTCCACTTTGTTTAAATAAATTTGCGGAAACTTGATCTATCAATTCTTTATGAGTCATATTTATATTCTTCATCAAGTTCAATTACAACACCATTAAAAAATTCTGCTAATAATTTTGATGGATCTTGTATAGATATCTTTCTATCTGCTTTTGATAGTTTCTTTTTGATTGGATTTAAGGTAGTCATACTGATTCAGGTAATTCAAGTTCTTCAAAAGTCCAGCCTTCTAATTGAAGGTCATGCCATTTATCCCAAGCATTATCCAAATACATTTGAGTTGATGATTTAATTGCCATTGGCTCACCAAGATCATTTGCATAATATGTATGAGCAAAAATTCTCATATTATTTCTTGGAGATTTTTTATTCCTTATAAATAAAATTAATCTGCTGCGGTCTGGGCTTAGCAACCAACCACTTGGGGACTCATTACGATAACCGTAAGAAAAATTAGTCCAAACATTAGCTCCTCCTAAAGTCATTAGCTAGTAATACATGTGTACTATTAATATAAATACATTAGAAATGGTTCGTCAAGTATTTTGGCAACCAAATTATTTACACTCATCAGAAATAAATTTGATAACTACGAGATGATTTAGTCCTTTGATTAAAGATTTAATTAATCATGATTAAATCAATCTTAAGGATTCATGCAAAATATTTGAGACCGATTATTTTGATAGAACGACAGTTCTGGTGATCGATTCGACCAAAGTTGACCAACTAGATCTTCACTAATCCATGGTCTTTAATACCAAGGTAATTTAACTTCTCTAACCTTTCCGGAAAGAAAGTTAAGTGATCAGAAATTAAACTTTCGAGTTTAATTCTGAACTATCTTAAAAATAAAGTCGTTTGTAAAGCATGAAGAAGTGAGTCATCACTTTTACTTACAAAACTAATTTCTAAGAAAATTCTTAATCTGATTATTAAATAGATCTCCTTTCTGTCGTCACCATTAAAAAAGACCTGTAAAAAGGTCTTTTTTTATGCCTTAAATTTTATTTATTGACTGTTAATCCACAAATACCTAAATATTTTTATCTCGCTATCTCGCGATAAGTTAATGCTTTTTCAAAAGTAGAAAAGAAAGTATAAATGCTATTCAATGCAACTAACAAAAGAACTACTGATCTTCCATGTTGATTTAATTGAAGTGTTCTTTGATTCATAATCTTAATAATCTTCGTTGTAATCGGAGGGACTACCAGTTAAAGAACAAACAACTGATTCCTCTTTTTTCATTTCTTTTATTTCCACTATTGGTCTACCCATTTTCTTTAGAACATTTATATCTTCTTTAGTCTGACAACGAGCAATAATATTTCCTTTTTGATCAAAGCAACTGTAGTAAGTCATTTTATTAAATGCAATTTAGAGTTTATGGTTTATTTCAGTTTTAGCAATGCAACTGATTCATAACAACCATATTATTAATCTAGTTCAGCCATAGGTTTAAATTACTAAAAAAACATACCTCTTTCCGTACCTAAATGTTCTTCAAACCGCACACATTAGATACGTAGTGTTTTAGTCAAATCAATTAGAACAAAGATGTAGCTAAACAAATATACAAAGGAGAATTTATGAGTGGAGATTTCGAGACACTTGAAATTAATCAACCAAAAATTACATATCTAAAACCGGAAGAAAATACAGGGTGGTTAGACAAATTAATCAAGAATATTGAAGATATGAAAAACAAGATGTCTAGAGATTCTTAATCATTAAATAAAAAAAGGGGCTGAAAATTAACAACCCCTAAAAAGTTTTAATGAGCTCTTACTTAGAAAATACCTGGAACAATTTGACCAGTAAAATAGTATGCCCCTATAAGAGCGAACATTCCAAGCATTGCTGCTTTACCGTTAAGCTTTTCAGCTTTTTCGGTCATGAATTTTTTAGCGAATTCCATAATTATTCGAAATAGATTTATATCTACAAACTAATTATTCCTGAATGGTAATTGATGTAGTGTTTCCTACCTAAATTATCTTTTTTCTAAAAATTTTATTTTTAATTTATTTTTCATATTTAATATTAGAAATTTAAGAAAAAAACTATTTTTTAGATCTTTAGTTTGGATGAGAAATTCAAAAAAGAAATTAAATTATGTATATTAGGTAACCGCTTTTTTGTGAGTATTATTCAAAATAAGATTCCAACTATTTTTTTATGCAAAAAGATTTAGATGAAAATTCTTATGAAAAAAAGAATTGAAAATATAGAGAAAGGAAAATCTTATTTAAAAAATAATGGATTTTTTAGATCAAAATCTAGCTTATTTGTAGACATTCAAAAATTTATTTATAAAAGGTAGTTTAAAAAAATTTTTATTATTGTTTAATTAAATTATTTTATAAGCAAGCTTCCAGATAAAAGAAAGAAAAACTTGAAAAGGTTAGAAGCAATAAAGAATTTAAATTCTACTTCTAAATTAGTCCAAAGGTGCCTGCAGTGAAACCAACAGCGGCAAAGAATACGAACTCAATCAAATCTCTTGGAGCAGAGTTCATAAATAAATTGATTTGAGTCATAATTTTATGACTTGAGAGAATCTTTTAATTCAAACTTTGAGGCTTTTTCAGCTTGACACTCAGTATCATTTTCAGCACATTTGATCTCTGCTTTTTTTTTCATGTGGCTGCTACAAGCTCCAGCCATAACTGGTAACCCTGATGTAGCTGTGAAACCAGTTAAACAAGCAAAGGCAATATAAGGAATAAGTCTTTTCATTTAATTGTTACTTTATGTAAAGTTATTATGTTACATAAAAATCTCAACTGTGAGTAGCTGATAATTTACGGAATTTAATTAAGTAATATTTATGATTCGACTTACAGATCAAGCTACTTTTAATTGACAGTCGATCTACATTAGAGAGTAGGTAACCCTCTTTTTTATAAGAGAAACAAATATAAAAGATCAGCTTTTTTCGATATGTCTGATGATTTTTTCTATCGAATTTCATTAATAGGATTTTTAATTATTTTTAGCTCAATGGTATTTTTCCTAACGAAATATAGAGATAAAAAAGATAATACTATTAGGCAGACTTCTAATACTGAACTAATTAATTTTTTAAAGCTTTAATGCAACGATTTATAATTTCACCGTTATTTGCTTTATCTAGATTTTTTATAAATACTTACGGAATATTTTTAAAGTTTTTTCTTCAATTAAATGGTGGTTATTGGTCAAGAATTGGTTTAACCGAAAATATTACAGAGGAGAGAATTAAAAAAAGAAGATTATATATCTTACCTTTTTATATTCTTCTGGCTTTATTGTTTGGATTACTATCTGCTCTCTATTGGTATTTGGTGATTTTATATGTACCACTTTCGATAGAAAGATTTTTAAGTCCATTGAATAAGAATATTGCTCCAATAATTGCTTTTGCTACTTTCTTTGGCTGGCTTTATATTCTTTGTAAAACAAAATAAACAAAGTATTATCTATCTGCAAAAGGCAAAAAGTACTTTATTTAAAATCTTCTTTTGTTTGATTATCATTTTCCCTTCCCCAAGAGTCCTCATTTATGATATTTCTTTTTTGATAATCTAATGCGTTCATATTCTTGTCGAGTATGGCAAAAGGAGAATTAGTAAATTTCATAGCATAGTACCTCTAAAAAATGGTTTATTAAATAACTAATAGATATGAGATTTATTTATCTCGAGTAACTAGATCCTCTATAAATAAGCTTTATTGTTTTCTCTTCTTGGCTCTTGCAATATACGAAAGATTTGCCGTTAAAATACATGTTTACCATGATGCAGCTCCTGGGCTTGCTCAAGTCCCCGTCCTATGGCTTGAGTCGTACTGCGGTCTATCTAATGGTAGATCGGACGATTTGGTAGCATTAACTACACTTCATTTATAGAGTATTTATACTTAGTTGTCAACTCTTTAAATTAAAATTCTCAGTCGCAATAGACTAAACAATGCTGCTTAGTTGGATGTTCCCTGCATTCTCTCTTCCAATAGTCTTCAATTAAATGGTTATCTCTATCAAGATTTCTTGTTGTTTCTTCCATTCTGTTTCCGGCATAATTAAATGCTTTTAGGTATCTTGGAAGGATAGTGAATTGATTGAATAGTTTCATTTAGACCTCCTAGATCTATACCTATATTGTCCTCCTAACTTCTTGAAATTTATAGGGCGGTTAGAGGAACTATTAAGTACGGAAAAAGGGCTAAATTTTTTGACTATTATTGAATTTTTAGTCCTAGGATTAATATATGGTTGTCATGAGGCAGTTGCAGTGATACAACTGAAGCCAACCATAAACTATTAGAGATCAACTGAAACTTAGAAAAAATAATCTAGGTAAATTAATAAGGGATTTGCCGTCCAGCATGAATAGCCCGCATCCAATCCCTATTAATAAATTATTTAGCTAAACCGAACCATGAAATAATCACAGCTATTTAAGGGAATATATTATTATTAAGTTGGAACGGGTTAAGAGCCTAATAATAATTAATTACTTAAATGAACAAGCACAAACACCTCGCTAAGAGGTACGTGTCTTTAATGGAGAGAGCTAGTAATTCTATTGGTAGGAAGGAAGCAATTTCTCTATTACATAAGGCAGAAAAAATTAGATTAAAAATGGCTAGCACCGAAGATTTAGAAGTTTTCTACCACTTAAATGATTCAGATCCTTATTTCGCTAGTTATAGAAAGATCAAAAAAAAATGAAAAATGTCTGAAGGTAAATATATACCTTTTTAACCTGGAGAATCCCCCCATCACCCCATCGAGAACTAATTGTTGACCAATAGCTAATTTAATTGCTATATATATTAGTACACTTGTACTATATTGTTATGGAGGACTGGCAGGAATGGGACTATTTAGAGGAAGAGGTATTAACAAGAAAACGACGGAGGATATGTATTACTTGCAATCACTTCAGGTACAGCACGACAAGTTCTTGTGTCACCATCCTTACCTGTCCGTTTCATCAAAAGCTTATTCCTCAAGGAGATCATCTCATTAAGGGCTGTAGATATTGGAGAGAAAACAGTAGGATTTTTGCCCCAGAAGCGGCTTGACAACAATATCTAGAATGATTTAATTATTATACATTTATGTAACAGATATGTAGAGGTTATCTTAAATAGACAGGAATTTATATTAATTTCTTTACATTAATTAATATTAATGTTACATTAGTTTACATAAATTACTCTTTATAAAAATGACCCCTGAAGCAGAAAGATTTAACGGTTGGGCAGCAATGCTCGGTTTCGTTGCAGCTGTTGGCGCATACGTAACAACTGGTCAAATTATTCCTGGTTGGTTCTAATGACAAGCACAAAAACAGTTGAGAAGGAAAAGGTTGTAGCTGAGAAGCTTAACGGCAGATTTGCAATGATGGGCTTTATTGCTCTTGTTGGGGCTTATCTAACAACAGGTCAAATTATTCCTGGCTTTGTTTAATGCTGGAGGCAGGAATTAACACTTGGATTAACACTATACTTTTTCTTTTTATGCCAGTCATAACAGTATTTATTGTTAGTGCATTAATGTTGAGTGATTTGCCATGGAATGATGACGACGACGATGATGATGGCGGTGGAATAATCTCCCCGGTTTATAACTATGTTCCCAAAGGAGCTTAGAGGATACATATCAAAATGATTTTCATCTCATCTTTATTTAACTCAGTCCCTTCAAGTGCTAAAGACCTTTTAGAGTTTGGTTTCTTTCTTACTATGGGTTTTACAGCAGGAAAAGTAGGACTCTTATGAAAACATATCTAATTGCCATATCACTATTTAGCATTGCAATAAAAACTACTGCGATAGCACCAAGTATTGCTTACGCACTATAAAAATTTAATCACTCTTATTAACGAACAATTAAAAAATGGAAAACACAAAACAAACTTATTGGCAAAATGCCGAGAGAACCAATGGAAGAATGGCAATGATGGGTTTATTCGCATTGGTAGTAAACTACGGTCTTTTTGGCTGGATCATCCCAGGTATTTTTTAAAATGAATGTAGACATTTTCTTAATCTCCTTCTTTACATATCTATTAGTGCCAGTGGTAATGATAGCTAAAGGAAAAAAAGCAACTAATTAAAAAAATGAATTTAGGTATTCTTTTTCTCCTAGTTAATGCAACTGTATCAATAACTTTATCCGAATTAGATTGGATTGCAGATCATCAATTAGAATTTTCAAGGTTAGATATGGCACTAGTTTTAAAAATTGGTCGCCTTATGGATGAAGGAATAATAGAGCTTGATTGTAAATTGCCAGCATAAATATTTAAAATTTAATCGTCATGAGAGCTTGCTTTTGAGTGATATAAGCAAGCTTTTTTTTGTTTTCTATCTGTGATGAGTTTGTTCATAAAAAAACGGTCTACTTGCCCCTTAGTTGAGATTAAATATCAATTAAAAGTAGCTTGATATGTCAGTTGAATCATAAATATGACTAGCACTCTCAATTAATGGTTTGACTTCTCGATCTTTAAACATAGCTTCTATCATTAAAATAAATACAAACTTCTAATGAAATCTCTTCTTGCAAGTAATAGATCAAAAGCCATATTAGGTATTGGAATATTAGCTATTGGTATTGGTGCGATATCAAAAAAAGTTATCAGCTACCCCTCAGGAGGATGCATGAAAGGAGCTCAAGAAATGACCTTTAATTTGAATAAATCCATTCTCAATAAGTCCTGGATAAGCTGAATCTGAAAAATTAAATATGGATGCCTTACCAAACTTTAGCTTCAAATAGCTACTATAACTATAATTACAGCCCCCATACTGGTAAGGCACGCATAAGCTTTTTCACCTTGGAAAAGCTATAAAACATCTCAAATATCTTTAATTCAAGCTTCCTGTGATCTGTCACTATATATAGAAAGTGTAATTATAACTTACTTTATTTCAATTTATTAATTTGGTAAGGCACACTGGTAAGGCAGTTTGGTAAGGCACGCTGGTAAGGCACCCTAATAATAGTAATAAAAAGACCCCTCAAAAACCGTTGATATAACAAGCTTTTAAGAGGTTTACCGGATCCCCGTCAGTTCTCTGCTGCATCGACCTGGAAATGCCAGAAGAGGATTCAAAGTGGGCTTTCGTTTCCGATTACAAGATCGGTTTACTACCGCATCACGACAGACTCCTCATGTCGAAAGAGAGTCAGATCAGAGCACATAAAGAAGAACATAACCAAAGATCCAGTAATTTAACTCTAACTTATTTTTTTATGCATTTGGAGATGGCCAAATGTCTCTTACCATAGTTAATAAAATTTGAGCTTCATCATATCTTTCTGAATGCGTTTTACCATTTAATAAAAATGTGATGTGAGCCATTTTTCTTCCCAGAATTTCGCGAGATTTGCCATAACAATGAATATTAGAACCCTCAATTTCAGATAACATTTTAATTCTGGTTTCCATTGAGATTGGGAAATTCTTTCTTAATCCCAGTAGATTTATCATAATTGCCCCTTCACAGTTCATTTTAATTTCAGGTGGCATTATCCCAGAAGAAATGCAAACATATTGATCAAACTGACTTGAAGTACAAGCTTCAATAGAGAAATGAGCTGAGTTATGTGTTCTTGGAGCTATTTCGTTAATTAAAAGGCCATTATCTCCAAAGAAAAATTCAATAGCTAGAACTCCAACGTAATTAAGTTCATTGACTATTGAAGAGAAAATATTTATTGCAAATAAGTTCAAATCATATTCATTTATTCCAGGTGCAAGAACCCAATCACAAACATGATTAGATTGGAATGTCTCAACGATTGGAAAGAATCTTATCTTACCGGTTCTATCTCTAGAGCCAACAAGAGCCAGTTCTTTTTCATACTCTATCCATTCTTCTATTAACCATTCATCAGAATTACTCTCAGTTAAAAAAGAATCTAAATCTTCTTTTGTCTTTATTTTTTTGTTCCCTTTACCGTCATATCCACCTTTATTTGATTTTGCCATTAGAGGAAAAGTCCAATTATTGATTTCCTCATCCGAGAGATTTCTAAAATCTTCAATACTTATCCATTTCGGACAGGGAATATTCATTCTATCTATTAATTTTTTTTGGGAAAACCTATCTACTAATGGCTTAATTGCATTAAGGCTTGGAACAAAAATATCGTTATTGCCAATTAAATTTAATTTATCAATTTTTATCCATTCATTTTCAAAAATTATTTTTTCACACTCATTAATTAATGATTTATTACCTCTTATCTTTAAAGGATCAGCTTCTATGACATGATCTGCTTTTGAACCAGCAGGATCATCAAAAGATTTTGTTTGCACACATACTTCTAAATCTCTTTTTTTTGCTGCCTCGGTTAACATCAATGCCAGTTGACCACCTCCAATTATTCCTAGGGAATAATTTTTCTTAATATCGTTTATATTTTTTTTAGAACTCATAGCATGATTTTATTACCATTTCTAATTCTTAACAACTGAATTTTTAAGGATCTAGAGCTTAGATTTTGCTAATATATAAAGTATTTAATACCAAATATTTATAAATTTTAACTAGGTAATCAATTGTGAATAAGAGCAAAATATTAGTCCCATTAGGTGATAAGTCATACGAAGTAACTCTAGAAGCAGGGATACTGAACAATATCAGCGAAGAACTTTTAAAAATTGGAATAACAAAGAATAGAAAAATACTTGTGATTTCAAATGAAGAAATATCAAATTTGTATGGAGAAAAATTTTTAAATAATTTAAAAGATAATAAATTTCAGGCCAAAATGTTCCTTATCAAGGCCGGAGAATCATATAAAAACTTAAAAACCTTAAGTGAAATATATGATGTAGCATTTGAATTTGGCTTAGATAGAAATTCAATAATTATTGCCCTTGGAGGAGGAATTGTTGGAGATGTAAGCGGTTTTGCAGCTGCGACTTGGCTGAGAGGTATCGAATATATTCAGATTCCAACAACATTATTATCAATGGTTGATTCATCTGTGGGAGGAAAAACAGGAGTAAATCATCC
Source organism: Prochlorococcus sp. AG-355-I20 (assembly GCA_003280895.1). Lineage (GTDB taxonomy): Bacteria > Cyanobacteriota > Cyanobacteriia > PCC-6307 > Cyanobiaceae > Prochlorococcus_A. The sequence continues at coordinate 21,830 of QCDM01000006.1, forward strand.
AAAAGGTAAGAATTTAATTGGAGCTTTCAATCAACCTAAAGCAGTTTTTATTGATCCAGAAACTTTAAAAAGTTTGCCCAAAAGAGAATTTAGTGCAGGCATGGCCGAAGTAATAAAATATGGAGTAATAAGAGATAAAGAACTTTTCGAATACTTAGAAATTAAAAAAATCAAGAATGAGCTTATAAATCTCAAGAATGAATATCTAATTAAAATAATTGAAAGTTCAATAAAAACAAAGTCTCATATAGTTTCGCAAGACGAACATGAAAATGGTGTTAGAGCAATATTGAATTATGGTCATTCTTTTGGTCACGTTATTGAAAATTTATGTGGATACGGCAAATTTCTACATGGTGAGGCTATATCAATTGGTATGAATATTGCGGGGAAAATAGCAATTGAGAAAGGGTTATGGTCTAAAGAAGAATTAGAAAGACAGCAAATTCTTTTAGAGAGTTACGATCTTCCTACTGAGATCCCCAAAATAAATAAAAAAGATGTTCTAACAATACTTATGGGCGATAAAAAAGTTCGTGATGGCAAAATGAGATTTATATTACCTAAAGAAATTGGTGCTGTTGATATATATGATGACGTAGAAGATTCATTATTTTTAAAGTTTTTTTCTTAACGCAAACAGGTTGAATTTATATTCATTTTCTTCTCATTAAACTTTTTAAAAACAAACCACTTAAAATCACCTAAACAAACAGGATCAACGAGTCTAAGTAATGCCTCTCTTCTTAGAAGGGCATTTGATAAATCCTCTTTAATTTCTTTCTGAATCCCATAAAGTCTCTCTGCCAATCCAAGTGCCAACAAAGCCTCTCCTTGTTTAGTTATTCCAACAGTATCAAATCCAAGAGTCTCAGCATCATTAATTAAAGTTTCTATACACACATGAGATGTTAAATCGCAATTTCCAGGAGAATCTAGAACATTATTCGTCATTTTTTGATTTTCATAAGAAACTATCGTTCCATCAGGTTTCTTAGAGGCGTAGTATTTTTTGGCTTCCTTAGCGTAATCAATTATCAATAAAATACCATTATTAATTTTTTGATAAATAGCTTTTAACCATTTTGAGTTATCTATATGCCATTCTGTAGTCCATCCTTCAGAAGCATCTTCAGGCGGAATATTTATTCCCAACTCACTTTTAGCAAGTTTTAAACTTTTTTCCAATTCATTTGTAATTGGCATTTTATCAAAAAATAATTTATGAGATTTTTTGTCTATAGAAACTGCTTGTCGAATTAATTTTCCCTTTGAAAAGGTTATTCTCTCTACTGGCAAAGCATCCAGAACCTCATTTGCGATAACTATTCCATTTATATTATTTTCCTCTACTTCATCCAAACCTTTCCATAAAATATCAATACCTAAGTTCAAAAATTTCTCCAATTTATTTTTTTGTTTTTCTACCATCCCTTCATTAGGTTCAATAATGACAAAAGAAACTCCTTCTAAAAAATTCTTGTTGTTTTCTAAAAAATATTTAATTAATCCACTCATAAAGCTTCCATCTCCAGCTCCAAATTCAGTTACAGCTAATTTCTGATTAGATAAAAAACTGCTCTTGAACTGAATCAACCAATCTTCTATTTGTTTACCAATCAAAAAAGCAAAATCATCAGATAAAGATGGTGATGTGACAAAATCTCCTCGAACGCCTAAATCAGCTTTACCGCTGCCGTAATAACCATTAATAGGATCATTTAATGCAAAATTCATAAAGTCATAAAAACTTATAGTCCCACCCATTTTTATTATTTTTTTTACTAACCAATCTGGATTATTCGCGGGTAAGCTGTTCATCGGCGAAAATATAAAGAGACAAAACTTATTTATGCCTTCAAAGATTAACTATTTATTAGGAATATTTCTATCTATATTAGTTTTAATTTCACATAAACCCGTTTTCGCTATAAATAATCCAAATCTCTTACCAGAAGAAAAAACACCAGTCATTGATTTAGCTAAAACATTAAGCCCTAATCAGAAAAAATCTTTAGAGGAAAAGCTCAATAATCTAGAAATTGAAAGTGGGTGGAAAATTAAATATTTATCTCAGTTTGAAAGTTCTCCTGGTAGCGCAATAAAGGACTATTGGGATTTAGATGAGACAAGTTTGTTGATAGTTGCGGATCCTAGAGGGGGAAATTTGCTGAACTTTAACGTCGGAGAGGCTTATTTTAATTTTATGCCAAGGTTATTTTGGGTTGAACTTCAAACAAGATTTGGCAACCAATACTATGTTAAAGATCACGGTGAGGATGGTGCAGTATTAGATGCAATTGATTCAGTAAAGATTTGCCTCGAAAGAGGAGGATGCCACGTTGTCCCTGGCTTACCCAAAGAGCAATATATTTGGACTTTATGTACATCTATTCTTGGAGGTTTAGTAGCAGGTTTTGCATCTGCTCCAAGAAAAGAAGGTCAAGTCATATCAATTGGATTTTTAGCTCTTCTTTCTCCCTTATGGGGAATGTTATTTGGAATTTTTGGTTTGGCACCGATAATATCCAGAACAAATGATTTATTGCCTCTATTTAAAAATGGTTTAGCTTTTACAGCTGCAGGAATTGCGGGTTATATCTTGTCTCAAACATTATTTTCAAGATATGAAAAGCCCAAAAATACTTAAAATATAAACAAAAATATCAAATCCTAAAAAAATTTATCTTCTTCACAAATTTCACCAGACTCTGAATACCATCGGTGAGAGACATGTCTTAATTCCTTTTTTTCAAACTCAATCCATGAAAAGTTAATTAGTAATTTCCCATCTTCATCAGTTTTATATCTTGGCACTACAGCAGTATTGAAATAAATTGTTCCTTTGCTATCAATTTTAAACATCTCTCTTAAACCAAGATTTCTTTTAAGCCGATTATGCATATGACCAAAAATTGCAAGATCAACTTTTCTTCTCTTTTGTATTTGAGAAATAGCCACAGACAAATCTCTATCTCCCCAATCTAATGAGGGTAATTTCCAGTCTTTTCCACAAATGCTTTTAGGTTCTGAACCTAAACCCGAGGGGCCAGCATGAGACATAATTATTAAAGGTATATCTTTTACAGTCTTTTCCGAACATTTGATAATTTTATTTATTGAATCTTGTTCGGTTATAGGTCCATAAACACCTTTAACTTCTTTTGAAAGATAATAGCCTCCGCCAGAACTACATGGTCTAGCAGACAATAAATTTAGTTGATTATTAAAAACTTTCAAATCCCATGCACAATATTTTTCACCAAGAACACGTATCTGCTTTGAGAGAGTTTCGCCTGTAGAATCTTTTCCTCTATCATGATTTCCTAAAATCACAAAAGTAGGAATTTTGATCTCATTGATTTTTTTAATTATTTTGACACTTCCATCAGAAATATCACCAACAAATAAAACAATATTTGGTTTGATAATCGATAAAACTCTCAAGTCTAATTCAGACCATTGACCATGACAGTCACCAACAATAGCAATTTTTAAATTTGTCAGAATTTTTTCTGTTTAAAGGCATATAATCTATTTAGAGATATTCTAAATCCTGACCAGTATAACTTCTACTGCAAAACAGAAATCAGTTCAAAACGAAGAGGATTTGATTTCTGAAATAAAGGAGCGTTGCAAAAAAGCTAATGCAATTATTCTTGCGCACTATTATCAAGCACCAGAGATTCAGGAAATTGCAGATTTTATTGGAGATTCATTAGATCTATCTAGGAAAGCTGCAAATAATGACGCAGATATAATAATTTTTTGCGGTGTGCACTTTATGGCCGAAACCGCAAAAATACTTAGCCCTAATAAAACAGTCTTATTACCAGATATTGACGCAGGATGCTCATTAGCAGACGATTGTCCTTCAGATAAATTTCAAAAATTCAGGGAAGAAAATCCAGATCACTATGTCGTAAGTTATATAAATTGCACTGCAGAAGTAAAAGCTCAAAGTGATCTGATATGTACAAGCAGTAATGCAGTCTCATTAATTAAAAAGATACCTGAAGATAAAAAGATAATATTTGCGCCAGATCAGAACCTTGGGAGATGGGTACAGAAAAATGCAGGAAGAGATCTTAAATTATGGCCTGGCAGCTGCATTGTTCATGAATCATTTAGTGAAGAAGAACTTCTAAAATTAAAATATCAAAATCCAGGATCAAAAGTAATTGCTCATCCTGAATGTAGTCAAAATTTACTAATTCTCTCAGACTTTATTGGATCAACAAGTAAGCTGCTTGATTTCGTAAGTAAAGATCCATCTAGAACTTACATGGTACTAACTGAACCTGGAATAATTCATCAAATGAAAAAGAAAGAACCTAATAAAATTTTTATTGAAGTCCCAGATGTAGAAGGTTGTAAATGTAACGAGTGTCCATATATGAAATTAAATACTTTAGAAAAAATTCTTGATTGTTTGAAAAATAATTCCCCGTCTATCGAACTAAACCCAGAAATAATAAGAAGAGCCTATGTGCCAATAAAGAGAATGCTGGATATGAGTAATTAATTTAATGAAAATACTTTATCTTCCTTATTAATTTTTAGGAATGCATTAAGGTTTGTGGTGTCGGGCTTAAATTCGCTTATCTGATTCTTTCTATTAATTATATTTATTAGCTCTTTTTCACCAGCTCTATATTGTTTATCTTTTCTAGTTCCAATCTCTCTTTGAAGTATAGGGTTTATATTCATTCTTACTTCTATGTCTGGAATAATTCCAGATTTGTTTATATCAGTGCCGTTCGGAGTTAAATACTTAGCGACTGTAACAGTTAGACCTGAACCATCAACTAATGTTCTCATAGATTGAACTAGACCTTTACCAAATGTTTTCTTCCCAACTAATTTTCCTCTTTTGTTATCTTTTATTGCACCAGAAACTATTTCACTAGCACTAGCAGAACCCTCATTAACTAAGACAACTAAGGGCTTTTTTGTTAGAGCTTGACCGTTTCCTTTTTTTGTTTCTTTTAAACCATCTTTACTTACTGTACTTACTATTACTCCTTTGTTAATGAAGTGCCTTGAGATATCAATGCTTGATTCTAATAAACCTCCAGGATTACTTCTTAAGTCAAGAACATATCCTGCGACTTTTTTTGTTTCTAAATCCTTAATAGCATCTCTAGTTTCTTTGGATGCATTTGCATTAAATTGTTTAATTCTTACATAGCCAATTGATAAGCCATTTTTGGTTTGATTGACTTTACTTGATACAGATTTTATTTCAATTTTTTCTCTTGATAAAGTCTTAAAAAAGGATTGAGAACCTCTAAGAATTTCAAGCTTTACTTTAGTACCTCTTTGTCCTCTTATTAATTTCACGGCATCCTCAATATTCATACCTTCAGTAGAAATATCATCTATGGATAATATTTTATCTCTAGCTTTAATTCCAGCATCAAATGCAGGGGTGCCCTCTATGGGAGAAATAATTATTAAATCATCAGATTCTTTATCTTTAACTATTTGGATACCAACTCCAGTTAATTCGCCAGAGGTATCAATTCTCATTTGATTAAATTCCTTAGGTTCTAAAAATCTTGTATAAGAATCATCTAAATTAGAAAGCATATCTCTAATCGCATCATATGCTTCATTGCTGTCTGAATATTTTTTTGATAAAACTTCTTTTCTTAGATTAATCCAATTGGACTTTTGAAATTTGCCGTTTGAATCAAGAAAATCTCTATATACAATTTGCCAAACATGATCAATTACTTCTTTATAACTATTATTTAAAACTGTTGCCTCTGCAAAATTATTTAAAAATAACCCAGAAAAGGATGTCGCAAACAGAAATATATATTTTTTTTTAAGCAATTTTCTTATCTTCAAATAATTCAATATTTTTTATTATAAAAAAAATTTATTTATAATTCAAAAATTTGACAAATCCTTAAGGATCAATCCACTTCCCATCATCCTTAATAAGTTGGATTAAAGCATTAACACCCTCATCTTCAGGTACTCTTTTTATCTCTTCTTTTCTTCTATATAAGGCAATAGTTCCTTTACCTTTTCCAACATAACCATAATCAGCATCTGCCATTTCTCCTGGCCCATTAACAATACATCCCATTATTGCTATATCTAGACCCGTCAAATGTGAAGTAGCGTTCCTAACTTTATCTACAACTTCTTCTAGATTGAAAAGTGTTCTACCACAACTGGGGCAACTGATGTATTCAACCATTGTTTTTCTTAATCCTAAAGATTGCAAAATTGAATAGCAAACTGGTATTTCCTTTTCTGGAGCTTCTGTTAAGGAAACCCTGATGGTATCTCCTAATCCCTCTGCTAAAAGTGTTCCAATTCCAGCAGTACTTTTAATCCTTCCATAATCACCATCACCAGCTTCGGTCACTCCTAAATGTAAGGGATAGTTATATCCTTCTGAGTCAAGCCTATCTGCAATCATTCTGTAAGCTGCCATCATGACCGGAGCCCTAGAAGCTTTCATAGAAATAATTATGTTATGAAAATCAAGCTCATCACAAATTTTGACGAACTCCATCGCAGATTCTGTCATTCCTAATGGCGTATCTCCATAAGTAAAAAGCATCCTCTCAGATAGAGACCCATGATTAACTCCAATCCTTAGAGCTTTGTTTTCAGCCTTTAAAACTTCAACTAAAGGGGTAAATCTTTTAAGTATTGTTTGCTTAATAGTTTCAAATTCCTCATCTGTATATTCAGTTCTTGTAGGGTCTGATTTTTCAAAAACAAACAATCCAGGATTAATTCTTACTTTATCAACATGTTTTGCAACTTCCATTGCAATTTTCATACCATTATGGTGAACATCAGCCACCAAGGGGGTATTGATATTATTTTCTAGTAATTTTGCCTTAATATCTCCTACTGCTTTGGCATGTGCTAAGGAAGGGACAGTTAACCTTACTATTTCACAACCCACATCATGAAGTCTTTTGATAGCTAAGAAAGCATTTTCGACATCCATAGTATCTTCATTTATCATCGATTGAACTCTTACTGGATAATCACTTCCAATAGCTATATCACCCACCATTACTGTTCTAGTTATCCTTCTCTCAATATGAGTTGAATATCTTTTGGAGAGACTATTAACCTCTTTAGATTGAGTTAATGACATTAAAATTCTTGATATTCAAAAAGGATTTCACTAAATTATACGGCATATAGTTTACCACTTACATTCTCTAGGTCTTTCAAAGTTAGATGGTAAGGTTTATTGATTTCTTTTGAAGGAAATCTCAACAAATAAGATGGATGAAAAATTACCATAATTTCTCTCCCATCTTTTTTAATCCATTGACCTCTTAAATTACTTATAGGATCTTTAACTTCTAAAATAGCTCTCATAGCAGTAGAACCAGTAAGTAATATAAATTTTGGATCGACTAACTTTATTTGCTGTAATAACCAAGGTTTATGAATATTAATTTCTCTAGAAGTGGGTTTTCTATTATTTGGTGGACGACATTTAATTACATTACAAAAATAAACATCCTTCTTAAAATCAATTCCAGCTTGTATTAATAATTCGTTTAATAACTTACCAGATTTACCTACATAAGGTTTTCCTTCTAAATCTTCCTGGGCTCCAGGTGCCTCACCAATTACTAACAAATCTGCAAATACACTTCCTCTCCCAATTACTAACCTTTTCACCGAAAATAAAACTTTAAATATTTTTATCTTAAGAACTCAAAACATGAAAATAAAATAGATTAAGAAAATGAACTAAATTAAACCATAGTGTGATAGTTTTATTTATTCTTAATTTATGCATTCGTCATTATTAAAAGTCATATTTGAAAAGTCATAACTCAATGAGTCAAGTTAATTTATCTGATCGGGCACTTTCAATTGAGCCTTCTCTTACATTGCAGATAAGTGCTAAAGCAAATCAATTATCTGCAGAAGGAGTAGATATTTGCAATTTAAGTGCAGGTGAACCTGATTTTGATGCCCCAAAAGAAGTTATAGAGGCTACAAGTAAAGCTATATTTGATGGATTTACAAAGTACGGGCCCGCAGCGGGGCATTTAGATCTCCGAAGAGCAATTGCAAATAAACTTCAAATTCAAAACGATTTAAATTATGAATTTGAAAATGTAATGGTCACAAATGGTGCTAAGCAAGCAATATATAATCTTTTCCAAGTATTGTTAAATACTGGAGACGAAGTTATTATTCCTTCTCCATATTGGTTAAGTTATCCCCAGATGGTTAGATTGGCAGGTGGGAAGCCAATTTTTACAAATTCTTCTGCAGAAGATGGATTCAAAATAAATATAGAAGATTTGAAGTCTAAAATCTCTTCAAAAACTAAATTTATAATTATCAATTCTCCTAATAACCCTACTGGAAGAGTTATGTCAAAGGAAGAATTATCACAAATTGCCGATTTAGCTAGAGAAAATCCAAATATCAATTTTCTTTCTGATGAGATTTACGAACTAATCCTTAAAAAAGAATTTAAACACTACAGTTTATCTTCATTAGCAAATGACTTAAAAGATAGAATTTTTATAATTAATGGGTTTGCGAAAGGATGGGCTATGACTGGCTGGAGGATAGGTTATTTAGTAGGTCCCAAAGATGTAATCAAAGCATCCTCAGCATTACAAAGTCAAAGTACAAGTAATGTTTGCTCTTTTGTTCAAAAAGGTGCTTTAGAGGCTTTAAAAATTAATAATGAGTTTTTCTCAATGATAAATAGCCATTATGATCAAAGAAGAAGACTTCTCTATGAGGGCCTTAATAATATAAATGGGATTTATATTGAAGAACCTAACGGAGCATTTTACGCATTTCCAAAATTACCCAACTCCTCAATTACTTCTGTTGATTTCTGCAATAAAGCTCTTCAAGATTACGGATTAGTTGTTGTACCTGGAAAAGCTTTTGGAGCTGATCAATGTATAAGAATATCTTGTGCAGCTTCAGAAATTAAAATAAAAGATGGACTACAGAGGCTCGAAAAAGCAATCTCTGAATACTATTAAATTAACAAAGTTATGTTTAATTTAAAGAATTTCCTACTAAGTTCATCTCTATTATTTTCTGTTTTTTCATCACCTGTATTTTCAAATCCCAAAGTTTTAAAAGTTGGAGCAATACCTGATCAAAACCAAGATGTTTTGAACAAAAGATTTAATTTATTTTCAAAAGAATTATCCAAACAACTTGATGTAGAAGTTAAATACATTCCTGTTATTAATTATGTTGCAGCTGTAACTGGATTTAGAACTAAAGATTTAGATTTAGTTTGGTTTGGAGGTTTATCAGGAGTTCAAGCACGATTACAAACACCTAATTCAATTGTCATAGCTCAAAGAGATATCGATAAGGAATTTAAAAGTGTTTTTATAGTAAACAAAAATTTAGAACTTAACTCAATTTCAAATATTAAAGGACTTAAAAAACTTAAGAATTTAAGATTTACTTTTGGCTCTGAAAACTCAACTTCTGGAAGATTAATGCCAGAATATTTTTTAAATCAAGCAGGGGTAGAAATTAAACATTTTAAAGGAAAAAAAGCAGGTTTTAGTGGGAGTCATGATGCCACTATAGCTTTAGTTAATAGTGGGGCATTTGATGCTGGAGCTTTAAATAAACAGGTTTGGGAAAACAATCTTAAAAATAATCCCAAAAGAACAAGTAATTTAGAATTATTCTGGATCACACCAGAATATGTTGACTATCATTGGGTAGCTCAAGGTGATCTTGAAAATAGATTCGGGGAAGGGTTTACAAAAGAACTTAAATCAGTAATTCTAAATTTAGATATAAAGCAAAAATCACATAAACAGATATTAGATATGTTCAATGCAAAAAGATTTATAAAAGCAGAATCAAAACAATATAAAAATATAGAGGAAATCGGGAGGAAATTAAATAAAATTAGATGAATAATACTGTCTTAGAATTAGAAAATATATCTTATAAATACAAAAATGATCTGATCCTAAATAAAATAAATTTAAAAATAAATTCTGGGGAAAAAATTGCACTTTTAGGTAAAAGCGGTTCAGGAAAAACTACACTTATATCAGTCCTTAATGGCACTATAAAGCCAACTCAAGGTGAGGTTAAATTATTCAATGAAAGTTTCGATGAATTAGATAGAAAGCAGAAAAGTAAAATAACAACTATATGGCAAGATTTAAGATTAATAGAAGATCTCTCTGCAGAACAAAATGTTAATTGTGGACTACTAGCGGAAAACAATTTTTATTTCGCTTTTAAAAATTTACTAAATATAAGTTCTTTTAAGAAGGCGCATAAATATATGAAATTATGTAGACTTCATAACTCTATTTACGACAAAAAAATCAGAAAACTATCTGGGGGGCAAAAACAAAGGGTGGCTATAGCTAGATCATTAATTCAAGAATCAAATATATTACTTGCAGATGAGCCTTTTAATAATCTAGATCCCAAATTGATAACAACAATTAAAAACCTTCTGCTAGAAAATGTAGATAAAAATAAAACAAAAAAATCCCCAAAGACGGCATTAGTTGCATTACATAGATTAGATTTGCTGAACGATTTCGATAAAGTTATTGGAATAAGGGATGGTAAAATTTTTTTCAATATCAAAAGAAATAACTTAAAGAAGAATCATTTAGAGAAAATATATTAATTAGTTGAACAAATTAAAATTAAACTATACCTCATTATCTTTTCTTCCAATTTTGGTTTGCATACCTCTAGGGTATCAACTAATAAACAATATTCATTTTGGAGGATTTAAATTATTCCAAGAATTCTTAATTTCTGCATTTAATCCCAAGATCGATAATGAAATTATTATTACCGTAATTAAGCGATTAAATGAAACTATTTTAATTGGTTTTTTTAGTTGGTTAGTAAGTATTATTTTTGGAGCAATTTTTGGAATAATCTCCTCAAATATTTTTTATAAAATCTTTAATATTCCAAATTTTTTCTACCGCATAATAAGGTTTTTTCTAACAATAATTAGATCTATTCACGAAGTGGTTTGGGGAATACTATTAATGCAAATATATGGAATAAATTTTTCGATAGGAATAATAGCTATATGTATACCTTATATTGCTGTAAATTCAAAAGTTTTTGCTGAACAATTAGAAACTATTGACTACAAAAGTTTTGAATCTATAAATCAAATAAATGCACCTAAATTTTCTTCTTTACTAACTTTAATATGGAATCCAATAATAAATACATTTAAAAACTTTGGTTTATATCGATTTGAGTGTTCAATAAGAAGTACGGTGATTCTAGGACTTTTTGGGATTGGAGGAATAGGTACCAGTATTTTTTTATCTTTCCAAACTTTGAATTTTAGAGAGTTATGGACTTATTTATGGTCCTTAGCAATTTTGATAATTCTTTCTGGATTAATATTCAAAAAAATAAAATTTAACACTACAAATAAAATCCTATCTATTTTATTTATTTCAGTTTTTTTCATAACAATTTTGTTTTCTTTTTTATATTTTCTTTATTTTATTTTTAACAATAATTTTGGAAATTTTAATTCCGATAGTTCTCTATTTAAATCAAGCTCAGATTTAGGATTATTTAATTTCTTAAAACTTATATTAGAAACAATAATTTTAAGTCTTTTATCAACAGGAATCGCAATTAGTTTACCTCCATTAGTAATAGGAATTTTTAACAACAATACTTCTAAAATTTTTATAAAAATTTTTGGATTTTTATTACGTTTAATACCTACCCCTGTAATACTTCTAACTCTATTAACTTTTAATAATCCTTCTGTATCTTTAGCAGCTTTAACATTAGGTCTCCACAACGCTGGTATTACTAGCAAATTACTTTTTACAAATCTAGATAGCCAAGACAAGAGAAATTATATTGCAATGCAATCTTTAGGAATCTCAAAAAAGACTAGTTGGCTATTAGGTTTATTTTCTCAACAAGCAAAAAGTTACTTAGCATATTGCGCTTATAGATCTGACATTATTATTAGAGAAACTGCAATTGTTGGGGTTATTGGAAGTGTTGGTCTAGGTTGGCAATTGCAAGAATCACTAAGTTCCTTCGCATGGCAAGAAGTTACATTAGTTTTGATAGCTTATAGCTCCATCGCAATAATTGGCGAATTAATAAATGGTAAAATCAAAAATAGTTTAACTTGATTTGTGAGAATAATTTGTTAAATCAAGTAATTATTTTTTTCCGGTTATAGTGATTAGTTTACCAAAACAGCTAGTTGTAATTGGAGATAGCTCAGTTTATGGATGGGGAGATAATGAGGGTGGTGGATGGTGTGAAAGGCTCAGAAAAGATTGGTGCAATAACCACAATGGGCCAGTTATTTATCAACTTGGCGTTAGGGGAGATGGGATAGAAAAAGTTTCTTCTAGATGGGAAAAAGAATGGTCATCTAGAGGAGAAACGAGAAGAAATAAACCTAAAGCAATACTACTAAATGTAGGTCTTAACGACACAGCAGCAATTGGTCAGAAAAATGGAAGACATCAATTAGATATAGATGGATTTGAATATGGATTAGAGAGGCTAATTAATGAAATGAACTCTCAAACAAATGTATTTGTTATTGGTCTTACACCAGTTGACGAAAGCAAAATGCCGTTCGCAGGATGTCTATGGTACTCAAATAATTTTTGTAATTCTTATGAAAGGAGAATGGAGGAAGTATGCCTCAATCAGAATGTCCCATTTCTTCCTACTTTTAGAGAAATGTACTCTGATAAAAGGAGTAAAAATTGGATTACGCATGATGGAATTCATCTAAATTCCGAAGGTCATTTCTGGCTTTTCCAAAGACTTAAAAGCTGGGAGATTCTTACAAAATGGAAGGAATCCTAAGTCTTTCCAAATATTATTAATTTAAAAAATATGAATATAAAATAAGAGCAAAGATAGCAAAAACAGAAGCAATACTTGTCTGAATAGCATTTACGAACTCATTACTTAATTTATATTTGTTTTGAAATTTAGCACCAATAATACTTTCGGAAAGTGTTGCCAAGAATCCAGAAACTACAACAACTATAAAATGATATTTTGTAGAAATAATTGATAGACGAAGCATTATAAAAGCCATAAATATTGATCCCAAAACACTAGCTAATGTTCCTTCTATACTTATTCCTCCCTCAGTTCCCCTATCCACCTTTTTAAGTGAAGTAATTAAGTATGTATCTTTACCAAATCTTTTCCCAATTTCGCTACCAAAAGTATCCGCCAACTTTGCAGCAAAACTTGCAGCAAAACCTACTTTAAACATCACTACATTGGCAGCATTAAATTTGGTCATAATGGCAAGAAATAATCCCGTAGCTGCTGAGCCCCAGACATTCTCAGGACCTCTCCTCCCGCCTCTTTTTTCAGCAATTCCTTGTGCTTTTTTAAATTTAAAACCTATTTTGGTAACGAGGGATCCAAATAATAAATAAATTACAACTGACATCCATCCCTGCCAAGACAAACATCCCCACAAAATTGTGCCTAAGATGCCTGCACTTACCCAACCACTTTTCGTCATCAAAGGAATCCTGCAAAATATATAAATCAAAATAAAATTAATGCAAAAACCTATAAAAAATTGATTTCTAATTAAATCCATATTTATCTAATTCTTTAATTTCAAATCAATTCTCCACTGATTTAGGATTGATGATGCGTTAATACTAGCCGTCGAAGTTCTTAAGATAGTGTCGGAAAGTTTCACAAAGGTAATGTTATTTTTATTAAAAAAATCAATTTCTTTAGAGGACCAACCCCCTTCAGGGCCAATTACATTCCAAAATATACCTCCTTTTTTATTTGCAAATTCTTGTTGTTTTCTTAACCATTTATTTAAATCATATGGTGTTTCTTCTCTCGTTATAGAAATTGAAACTCTTTCTTGATTATCTCTACTTTTTAGCCATTTAATAATATCCATACTATTTAAAATAGATGGTTTCCATAATCTCTCACTTTGCTCAACTGCTTCTTTGATAATTGAATTCCATCTCAAAAGTTTTCTTGAAAAATTTAAATTTTTGTTTACCTGTCTTTCTGAAAATAATGGCTGTATATAATCGATTCCTATTTCAGTACACATTTTTAAAATATCCTCAAAACCACTTTTTGGTATAACAACAGCTATTCCCAATAAGTAAATTTCTTGTTCTTGAAATAAGTAAGGTTTTTTTAATTTAATTATTTCTAAACAATCATTTTTAACTTTTATAGCTTTCCATAATGAACCCTCTCCATTAGTTATAAATATTTCTTTACCATTTTTTATTCTCATTACTTTATTTAAATAATGAGCCTCTTCTTTAGAAAGTTCTAAATTATTGTTCTTAATATTTTCAATTCTTTCATGGGAAATAATTAATCTTGTTAAGTCTTCCATCTAAAACACTTAATCTTTGAAAACCAAATCTTCATGTTCTTCAATTGCCCAATCATTATTTTCACCCCCAATTATTAACTCTTCAATTTTTACATAATTATTTGATATCTCATTCAAAGAATTAATTAATATATCTATTGAAATGGAGTCTGAAGTTCCAAAATCGACCCAACATCTTCCCCAAACATTTTGATATTCCATAATTCCTAAATTGTGCATTAAGGCTGGAAGAGATGCATTTTTTTGATCGTTATCGTAGGACATCCAACTTAGATCGGAACCCTCTTCATGAGTTTGCAAATTTTCAGAATTAAATCCACCTAACCTTCCTAAAACGTACCAACTATCAAAAACACCATCTAAATAATTTTTTTCGTCTTGAGTAGGCGATTCTGAAAACCTGATCCATATCCAACAATTAAAAGGATCAACTTCCCTAAAAATAATATTCATATTGACTAATAACTTTTTAGATCTACAGCTATTATAAGTAAGTTATTACTAGATTAAAATTTATACCTATAACTTAATTAATAATGCTTGACTTAAAAGAAATATCTTATCAACCCCAAACTGGTGAAAGAAAAATAATAGACAATTTAAATTTAAAAGTTCATGAAAATGAAATCATTTTAATTTGCGGCAATAGTGGTTCTGGGAAAACAACACTACTCGAAATAATAAGCGGATTAACAAATCCGCAAAAGGGAAAAATTACTTGGAAGAATAAAATTTTGTCTTCTAGACAAAGAAGATGGTTTTGTGGAGTAGTATTCCAATTTCCTGAAAGATACTTTATAGGTACAACCATTGGTAAAGAATTAAAAATAGGCCATAAATCTTTAAGAGAAAAAAATATAGAAATAGTTTTAAATAAGGTTGGTTTGAAAAAAATTAATCTGACTCAACCACCAGAAGAACTCAGCGGCGGACAACAAAGAAGATTAGCTGTAGCAGTTCAACTTCTTAGAAACCCCTCAATTCTTTTACTTGATGAACCAACTGCTGGATTAGACTATTCAATGAGAAATGATGTGAAGAATTTAATTCTTGATTTAAAAAATAAAAATACAATTATTATTGTTACTCATGAACCTGCTTTATTTGAGGGAATTCCTTCTAAGATATTATTCTTGGAAAAAGGGAAAATCAAAAATTTTATGAAAGAAAATCATGCAGGATAAGATAGTTCGGGCTACTGCAGCCAATGGAGGAATAAGATTAGTTGCTGTCTTAACAACAGAATCTTCTTTAGAAGCAAAAAAAAGACACGGTCTTTCTTATTTAACCACCTGTATCTTAGGAAGAGCATTTAGTGCTTCATTGCTTTTAGCAAGCTCGATGAAGATAATGCATGGGAGAGTTACTTTAAGAGTTAGATCTGACGGACCTTTAAAAGGATTACTAGTTGATGCAGGTAGAGACGGAAAAGTTAGAGGTTATGTAGGGAATCCTAATTTAGAATTAGACTTAGTCAAAATAGGCAATAATAAATATTCTTTTGATTTTACAAAAGCGATAGGTACAGGATATTTAAATGTGATTAGAGATAGTGGATTTGGAGAACCCTTTACAAGCACTGTTGAATTAGTAAATGGAAATATTGCTGAAGACTTAGCTTCATATTTATATCATTCAGAGCAAACTCCCTCTGCCGTATTTATTGGAGAAAAAATTCAAAATAAAAGTGTTATTTGTAGTGGTGGCTTATTAGCTCAAGTTCTACCTAAAAAAGATACCGACCCTCTACTTGTCTCACTGCTTGAAGAAAGATGTAAAGAAATTAATTCTTTCAGCGAAGACCTCTTTAAGTCAAAAGATAATCTTCTTTCGTTAATTAGAAATATATTTCCCGATATTGACGATAAATCAATCTCTGAAAAAGCTCGTTCCCAAGAAGTTAGCTTTAAATGCAAGTGTTCCAAACAAAGAAGTTTAAATGCTATGAAAATGCTTGATAAAAGCGAATTAGAAGACATTCTCAAGAAAGATGGCAAAGCAGAGTTGATTTGTGAATTTTGTAAGAATAAATATCTTATAAATTATGAAGAAATTAAATCAATGATATAAAATAAATCATAAAAAAATTACGCCTAGCCATAAAATAACTATTGCTGGAATACTTTGAATTTTTTGTATTGATAAAGAATTGTTTGATACTTCCTGAATGAAAGAATTATTTTCAAGCAATCCACCAAATATTAGTCCTATCGAAAGAAAAGTAACACTCCAACCTAGAGAACCTATAAATCTTTTCCCCGATTTAATTTGAGTATATGTAAGAATTAATGTTGAGATAGAGAGTAAAAGTCTATTATTATAGTCTGGACTGATGAATAACAAAATTAAAAATAATAGCCCAACAGATATTTTTATTGAAAGATTATCAATTGAGGGGGCGGTTATTTTTGGCAAACTATACTGACTTGAGTTTTTAGAGTTATTATTTAAATTTTTTATCTTAGAAAGCAGTGGGAAATTATTATTGGTAAATTGATTAATCTGTTTTTCTTTTTTTGAAGCACTTACAGCTTCATAGCTTACATTACCTGATTGCCTAGCTTTCAAACTCCCCATGAGTAATTGATCAAAAGAGGATTCGATTTTCGCTTTCAAAATTAAATCTTCTCCAGCCTCTTTAACTTTGATATCTCTTGCCTTCTGAATATCCTCAAAAGCAGCACCTTCTTTTACACCTAAAATTTCATAAGGTGATTTTTCGTTATTGTTTTTACTACTGTTTGAATCCAATGTTTTTCCCAATATTAACAGATTAGCTAATTCTATAATCCATTAAGACTTTATAAAACAATTGGTTCGACTCCACTAACAACAGGAGCAACTTTGTTTAAATTTAATTGATTATTATCTTCAACGAATTGATTTAGATTCCACTCATTTTTGAAAAGAATAACTGGCCTATTCCAGCAATCTTTCACTATTTTACAATTGAATATTCTTCCTAGTTTTTCAATGGCTGGCCATCCATCAGAAATCCATCTAGCCAATTGATATGGCATTGCTTCAAGATTTGCATCTACACCATATTCACTTTTTAATCTGTGAGTTACTACCTCCAACTGCAATTGACCAACAGCTGCGAGTATAGGGTCTCTTTTACTCTCATCAAAGTCATAAAGAATCTGGACAGCGCCTTCTTCTCGAAGTTCATTAACACCCTTTCTAAAGTTTTTAAATGCTGAGGGATTTGGATTTCTTAGCCAGCTGAATATTTCAGGACTAAATGATGGTATGCCCTCATATTCCAGATGCGTACCAGTATAAAGAGTATCTCCAATAGAAAACATACCTGGATTATTTAAACCAATAACATCTCCAGGATAGGCATCATCAACTACTTCTCTATCTTGCCCAAATATTTTTTGTGGTCTTGATAATCTGATTGTTTTCCCAGTTCTGGAATGTTTAACTGACATATCCTTTTCAAATTTGCCACTACAAACTCTTATAAAAGCAACCCTATCTCTGTGCTTTGGATCCATATTTGCTTGAAGCTTAAAAACAAACCCACTAAATGCATCGCTTGCAGGTTCAATATCCCCTTTATTACTATTTCTTGAAGTTGGTTTTTGTGCCATTTTTAAAAAACTATCTAAAAATGGTCTTACACCAAAATTAGTCATGGCGGACCCAAAGAAAACTGGTGTTAAAGAGCCATTAAAAACTTTTTCTTTTTCAAATTTCGATCCTGCCTCATCAAGAACCTCTAATTCTTCAAGTGAGTTTTCGAGTAAATCTCTTTCTACGTATTTTGATAGCTCTTTATCTTCAAGACTTAATCTTTTCTCATTCGATTGTTTCCCTCTCACGGCTTTATCAAATAAAATAACCTCTCTTGAAAATCTATCAATAACCCCTCTAAATTCCTCGCCACTCCCAATTGGCCAATTAATAGGTAAAGTATTTAATCCAAGTTCTGATTCAATTTCATCAAGTAAAGAAAATGGCTCTCTTCCTGGTCTATCCATTTTATTTATGAAAGTAAATATCGGTATTTTTCGCATCTTGCAAACTTCAAATAATTTTCTAGTTTGAGGTTCTAGTCCTTTAGCAGCATCTTCCAACATAACTGCATTATCAGCAGCAGCTAATGTTCTATAAGTATCTTCGGAGAAATCTTGGTGTCCTGGTGTATCTAATAGATTGATTACTGATCTTTCATATTCAAATTGCAATACAGTTGATGTAATAGAGATACCTCTTTGTTTCTCAAGTTCCATCCAGTCTGAGGTAGCTTTTCTCTGATTACCCCTAGCCTTCACTGCTCCTGCCTGTTGAATGGCACCTCCATACAAAAGAAGCTTCTCAGTAAGAGTCGTTTTCCCAGCATCTGGATGTGAAATAATAGCAAAATTTCTTCTTTTATTTACCGCATCCAGTATTTCTTTATTATTTAGAATTTTTGTACCTAAGCTCATTTATATAATATAAGCACCTTTCACTTAGTTCTAAACATTACCATAGACTATTAAATAATTATCACCTTCTTCAAACACATCTAAAGAGGATAGATCATTCTCTAAAGTGAATTTTTTTAATTCTTTAAAAGTATAAGAAGCCCTTAAAGATGCATAATAATCATTTGTTAAAATCTCATTATATTTTTTTGAGCATTGTGTTTTTAGTTTTAGAGCCGACTTTTCATCAAATGGCCTTTTTAAATCCTTGTGAAAATTTACAGTGATATTACTAGACAAATTTCTTATGGTGTTAAAGAAATCTTCAAGATTAGAGATGTGATGAATCAAACTATTGCTTACAAGCAAACTAATTCTTTTTTTAAGTAAGAAATTATTTGATTTAATGTCTTTGATGTCAGAACAAATGTAGCGTAAATTTTTTAATTTTTTTTGATTAGTAGAAATACTTTTATTATATTCTGCTCTTAAAATCATCTCTTTAGAACCATCTATTCCAACTACTTCAGTATTAGGCCATTTTATTGCTAACTTCTCCGAAATATTTCCTGGGCCGCATCCTAAATCGACTATTAAATCTTTTTCACCTAAAGAAATATTTTTTCTCAAAAGATAGTAATTTATTTGGTTAATTAAATTAACTTCCCCTTCTGAAAAATCAGCTTCGTCATAAGAAATGACCTGCTCCTTTTCTACCATTAATTCAGGTTCAGGGATTCTTTCCATATCCTTTATTGAAACAAAGATTTCATATTAAACATAATTCTACACAAACCGTTAAATAGTGGTAAGAATGGTTGCAGACGCCACAGGTAGAGTTATTCTTCCAGTACGGGTTATTCACATACGTTTTTTTATCGTGACTGTTGCACCAAATAAAGCTTCTTCAGAGAGCAATTCCAATAATCTTAAAAAAGATGATTTTCCAAATACTGCGCCAGCTGCTTATCCAGTTTTTTTCAGATCTTACAGTAGAAAAACTTCATCAGGCAAAAGGGAGAACTGGAGCGAAGTAGGCGAAAGGAATTTATCGGGATTAAAAGAATTAGGAAAACTTTCTGATGAAGAATTGATCCTAATGAGAGAGATGCAAAGTAACCAAAAAGCTCAACCTTCAGGTAGATGGTTATGGATAGGCGGAACTCCTTGGATTAATAAGAACCAAAATTTCTCAGGAGCATACAACTGCACCTCAACAAACTTAATTGATTGGGAAGCCTTCGCATTAATGATGGACTTAGCAATGATGGGATGTGGAACAGGTGCAATAATTGAGCCTCATTTTATAAATAATCTACCTACGGTAATTAACAAAATAAATATTAAATCAGTCAGTGAAGTTGGAATAACTCTTAAAGATCAAAGAGAAGAAAATTCATCAATAGAAATCAAAGGAAAAGATCTTCACATCAAAGTTGGAGATAGCAGAAGAGGCTGGGTAGATAGCTATAAATATCTCCTTGAGGCATCAAGTAATGAAAATCTTGAGAGAGAAATTGATGTTTATATAAATTTGGAAGATATTAGACCTGCTGGAGAATCATTAAAAGGTTTTGGAGGGATGGCAAATCCTATTAAATTGAAAGATCTCTATTCCAGAGTCGCATCACTTCTTGGGAAGGCAATAGGCAGGAAATTAAGTACAGTAGAGTGTTGTTTATTAATTGATGAAGCTGCAGTAACTATAGTTGCTGGAAACATAAGAAGAAGTGCTGGAATGAGACAATTTGCTTCAGATGATAGGGAAGCAGCATCGGCAAAAGAAAATTTATGGAGTCAGGATGAGAATGGTAATTGGAGAATAGATCCTGAAAAAGATGCCCTCAGGATGGCTAATCATACTAGGGTATACCATACAAAACCCACTTACCAAACAGTTTTGGATGCTGTAACAAAACAATTTCACTCAGGTGAGGGAGCTATTCAATTTGCTCCAGAAGCAATCGCAAGGTCAAATGCAGATATTCTCAAAGATGACGATTTGAGAAAGGAATTTATTGAAATCTACTCAGAGCAAGGTAAGGATGAAGCGAGAAATTGGATAAATAGTAGTTATGGTCCATTCTCTGAAGAAGAGCTAGACCACAGGATGAGCCGATATGGACTTAACCCTTGTGGTGAGATCTTGGGAAATGATTTCCACTGCAATTTGGCTGAAGTTCATTTAAATCAGATAGATCCTGAAAATTTTGAAGAGCAAAAAAAAGCTTTTAAGGCAGCAGCTCTTTCTGTAGCATGCTTACTTAATCATGAATTTGAAGTTGAGCGTTACAGAAAAAGTAGGGAATATGATCCTATTGTAGGAGTAAGTTTCACTGGATTATTTGATTTTTGCGTCCATGCCTTTGGGACGCCATGGTTGAAATGGTGGGAAGCAGGAAGGCCAAATAACGAAGAAGGGGAGGCCTTCAAAGAAAAGGAAGCTAAATTCTTAGATTCTTGGAGAAAGATAGTAAAAGAAACTGTATGGGAATATTGTGATAAGCACAATCTAAGGAGACCAAATAGATGTACAACAGTTCAGCCAGCTGGAACTAAAAGTCTTCTTACAGGAGCAGCGCCAGGATGGCATCCTCCCAAGGCTCAAAGATTCATAAGAAGAATAACTTTCAGAAAAAATGATCCAATTGCTTTAGCTTGCATGGATTATGGTTACTCAGTTGTTCCATCTCAATCTGATAAAGATGAAAATGGTTGCTTGCTCGATAATCCATTTGATCCAAGATGTACAGAATGGTTAGTTGAAATCCCTACAGAAGTTAGTTGGGCAAACATAGATGGTGCAGACCAAATAGACATCAATAACTTCTCGGCACTAGCTCAATTTGATTTTTACATGCAAGTGCAGAAATTTTACACAGAGCATAATACCTCTGCAACAGTAGAATTTAGAGAAAATGAAATCGAGGATCTAGCTAAGGCTATTCATAATGCAATAGAAAATAATGAGGGATATATTTCAGCGGCATTGCTAGCTAGATTTAGTGCTAACGCTACTTTCCCAAGATTACCCTTTGAACCAATAAGTAAAGATGAATATATATCATTGCAAAATAAAGTAATAGAAAGGAAAGTCAATAAGGATTTCTTTGATGCTCTTAATAAATATGATGTTGGAGAACTATCTGAAGCAGGACCAGCAGGTTGTGATTCAGATAAGTGCTTGCTTCCTCTTGCTAAACCAAAAGATTAAATCTTGAATAATTTGTAAATAAAAAATATAAATTAGTTTTTAAAAATTTAATTTATGGCTACCTCTTAAATAGGGACATAAATTATTCATGACATTAAGCTTAAATATTGGGAACTTTTTTAATGATTCCTCTAGTCATGCATTAGTGGATGAGCTAAGAAAAAGAACATCAGAAGAGGATATCTTAGATTTTGAGGAGAAATTTAACTCCAAAAACGAAAAAAATCTACACGTATATATATGTAGATTTCTAAAAAATAGATCAATATCCAGAGGCCTAGCCTCAAGATGGTTAATAACCATAATTGAAAACAAAGAATCAAAAATTGATGCTTTGCAAAAATTAAATAATTAGGTCAGCCCTGATAGTTTCCATAGAGCAATTCCAAAAATTGAGAATCCCATAATAAAAGTAAAAGCCAAAGCATTTACCAATTGAACCTTATCATTCATTCTGTTTGCGAATGGTAATAATTGAGCAAATAATGGAGTCTCTTCAACTATTGCAGATTTTTTTACTGTAGGTTTTTTGCTTCTAGAAAACATAAAACAAATTTTATAATCTTAAGAATTTTACATTTAAAAGTTCATTAAATAAAAAATACTTATCAAAAACGAACAAAATGTAACCTGTAAGCAATTACGCAGGGATTATGATAAATATTTTTATCAGAAACTAATCTATCATTAATATATTAAGTTTATTTATTAAAAACCTAGACAAATAATTTTAATGAATGTTATTATAAATTTGTAGCAATCACTACCAAAACGTTCAACTTGCGTATAGCAAGCCGCAAATCGACTTAAGCCATGGAACGGGGACTTAAGCGAAACCGGAGCTTAAAAAATGACTCTAATTTACAGAGGGCAAAAGTACGTCCAGAACAAAGAAGCTGCTAAAAAGCAGCACAATGAACTAACTTATAGAGGAAAAACTTACACAAGCTAGTTTATTTAACCATTAAATAGAAAAAGCCACTAAAAGTGGCTTTTTTATTGTCCATTCCTAGACTAAATAATAACTTAATACTCTTCTCACAAGTATTAAAATAATATGATTCAATTGAACTTATAAATTATATAACCATGGCAGATCAAAAACCTTTATTTAAAGCACCTTATGACATAAAAGATGTTAGTGCTCTTTTCGCCATAGTTGCCTTCGTCTTAATAATCGCTGCCATAGTTGGGAATAACTTATTTGGTTTATTTCAACAAAATGTCAACTTTGGGTGTTTTATTTGAAAGCAGACTAAATTTTTTGCGGACTCATTTTGTGGACTCATTTTGTGGACTAAATTTGAATAATGATAGATGATTGTTTTAACGATTTAACTCATTATTATTTACAAAAATTCCTACCTCAAACTAGTTTCTTGAAATAATTTTTAAATCTTTGAATTTATAGACTATGACAAATTTCTTAAGTTTTAGATTTTAAGTTCAATAAAACTGAAGAACCTTTTGGAGGGGTGGTATAGTGGTCAAAAGCCTTATTCATGAAAACTAACGTAAATATTTTAAAAAGAAAATTCTAATCCTTAAGAACAAATAATATAACTAACTTCTTATTAAGATTCAAAATACCTTAAAACTACTATACCTCCATAGCGTTGCCAATCTGTTGTCACTTTTTGAATTTACCTTAAGTCCTGACTCTGCATATTTAAGCATGACTTTTAAAACTTTTAGAAAAAGCCAAAACAATCACCTTATAATTTTTTCTTTTATAAAACAATAGCAATGTAAAAAAATGCCGCTTGACATTAAAAATTCAATAGCTTCCTGATCATTTCTTATCCTTTCGCCAAGAGTAATCCAAGACAAATCAAAATAAGAATAAAATGCTGCCACGATTAAAAAGAAAAGTGAAAACTTTTTACTAGGCAAAGCCTCTATATTAGGCCAGATTTTCCATCCCATCCACCCGAATAAAATTCCAGTAGATATGAATGAAAAATGCAGATAGTTATTTAAGCCTTTGAGATTATGTATATTTGTTTCCCCTTGAACATTGATTTCCCTTATAGAATCTAGTCCAATAGAAGTGATTCTCTCTGCCCAGCTAATTTCTTCACCAGCAGCATAAAAACAAAATAAAGTAAGTAATATCCAACAAATAGATTGTTTTATAGAGCGATCTCTTTTTTTGGAAAAAAGGATTACTGTACAAAATAAAAAAGAGATAAAATATCCTAAAAATTGTAACCATTCAATTAAGCTATCTTCCCTTATAAAAAAATTTTTAAATATATCAAATGGCAAAAAATATATCACGCCATAAAGAATTAACAAATATTGTACTGGGAAAACATATACTGAGGGATTAATTGCTCCCCAAGGTGTATTTATAGTTTTCATTTTTAAGATTGAATTTTTATAAAATAACTATAATTTAAAAACTAAATAGATTGTCTTTTGGAATTTTTTTATTTAAAAATATAAATAAATTTTAATTTTCAACTATCAAAAACTTTTGTATTTTTTTTAAATTATGAAACAAATAAGCGCACCGTAATAGATCATATTTTTTTTTAAACTGTTTAATTGAATCCCATACTTATACTAGAATTTAGATAATTCAAACAGAAAATCACTTTAAAGGGGTGGTCGAGTGGTTTAAGGATCTAGTCTTGAAAACTAGATTTAGCTGTAGTTATGGCAATAGCTTTTATCTCTAATTTGACATGCGTTTCCGAACTGTTTCCGAAAAAATCAACCACCTTTTGTTATAATTAAAAAGCTAAAATTTAATAATTTTTGCCTGGAGGGGTGGTCGAGTGGTTTAAGGCTCTAGTCTTGAAAACTAGCGTGTCTGCAAGGGCACCGTGGGTTCGAATCCCACCCCCTCCGTACTACACAACTGACTTCTAAAGAGATAACTCCTTTAATGAGTTTTTTTATTTTCCTAAATTTTAAGTTGGTTCCTTAGATTTCCTCTCCATTACCGTATATTGAGGGAAAAAGTGGTAACATTTCGGTCATAAAATATCAAAATGGTCATAAGCGGTCATAGTAAATTAGAAATTTTTAATTATTGATAATCGATCTATTATGGAGGAATAAAATCCTCTGTTATTTATGAAAAGATTCTTGCAGATATTTTCAATATTAATTATTTGTTTCTCAACCATATCAGAGATAGCAAAAGCCAATCCTAAATATAAAGAGTATAAGGATTTTGCAGAGATGTGGATTTGTAATGGCTTACAAGGACGAGAGTTCAAGGTTTGCGTGAAAGAAGCAATAGAATTACAGCAAGCAGCAGGTAAATCCATTGGTGAAGGAATTTTAGATGCTATTGAAGAATCAGAACCAGAAAATATTATTATTGAATAGATGGACAGTCGGTCTAAAATAAGGGGCAATTAGATCCTTTTTAATAGCAAAGTACGCTATCCGCTTTTATTGATTCTTCAACTAGAACATCTGGCATAACAAACTCTGCAGTGTATCCATCTAGAAGCTTCTCATCGTAACCCCTAGATTTAGCAGACATTCCTGAGACATATATGTTAATTTTTGAATTTTTTAAATTTTGAAGATGTTCGTATAAATCTCCAGTACCTTGACCAACTATTTCACCAGCTTTTTTGCAATTTAATATTTGTACTCCGTCACCTGCTAGAAAAAGTGTTACTTTATGATCGTTTTTTTCTGCAGTAAGGGCAACCAATAAACCTAAAGTTATTTTATTTTTGAATTCTAAACCACTGTAAATATGTACTAACACTGTATTGTCGGTAATGATAGACATTTAATCCTCCCTAAATTTTCTTTTTACATCCTAAATAAAATCTAT
Source organism: Prochlorococcus sp. AG-355-I20 (assembly GCA_003280895.1). Taxonomy (GTDB): domain Bacteria; phylum Cyanobacteriota; class Cyanobacteriia; order PCC-6307; family Cyanobiaceae; genus Prochlorococcus_A. Next base: position 47,665 of record QCDM01000006.1, read on the forward strand.
TTTCATTAGCTGTTTTTTTATGGAACGCTTACTACTTGCACCACTAAAAGTAAGGAATTGACAGTCGATCTAAAATAAAGGGGAATTAGCTCCTTTTAAATGGATAACTATAGTAATACTGTAAATTGGTTTTTTGGAAAAGCGAGAGAATTTTTTGGACCAGAGCCCGGTGCTCTTGTACCGTTAAATATTCTTGCCGCTTTTTTTGCTCATGAACACTCCGACGCTTCAATGAGAATCCTTCATGGGTATTCCTCTATAGGTCTAGTTATTGGAATTTTTAGTGCATTTAGTATTTTTATGAATATCCGTTCAAAATTTAAAAAAATAAGAGTTTTCGTACCTTTGCTAATAATTAACGTATGGGCTTTCTATGTGAATACCTGGGTAGCCATAAATGGTATGGGTATTCCTTACGGTAAACAATTTCATATATTTTTAGCAACTCTAATCATTGCAAATTATTTTGTATTTAGAAGATATACAAATTTAAAAGAGGTAGCTTAAATAATTTAGTCAAAAATCTTTAAATAAAAAATTAAATTCATAAATGAAAGCAAATAAATGAAACGCTTACTACTTGCAAAAACCTGTATATATTAAAAATTAATCTCTTTTAAAAACGGGTATATTTCGGTCATATTTGTTCCTTAGAGGCTATCTAATCGACTGCTATCACTAATTTCTTATAGTCTTAAAAACTAGCGTGTCTGCAAGGGCACCGTGGGTTCGAATCCCACCCCCTCCGTTCAATTAAAAAGAATCGAATAATATAAACGCCTTTTTGAAACGATCTTGTTAGGATAATTATTATTTAGATTATGAGTAAGGGATTTGCCACAGATAATTTGATATCTAAAAAATCGAAAAAAAAAGTTATTTCAAATGAACCGGAAGGAAGATTAATATCTTGGTCACCTTGGCCGCCTGCTAATTTTCAGACAAGATATCCTGCTTTCCCTTTTGTTCTTACAATATTGATTTTAGTAATCGGGCGATGGTATCTATCTCTACTAAGATGACCTTAAGCTGATTTTTATATTTAAGTTTTAGATGAATTGAGTTTAAGAATTTATTTTGTTTTTTTTAATTCTATTATTAGCCCATTTTCAGGCTGCGATCATCCCAATATTATTAGGAATTAGATCGATCAAAAAATTCAAACACATTCGCAATAACGAATTGATACCTTTAGGTTTTATTTTTTTAGGATTGGCATCTATTTCTGAAATGATAGATCATACTCAAACATCTTGGATTTATGTAGATCACTCCTCTTTATTTAATTGGTTATTTTATTCTTTCCTGTCTTTAGGTCTAACATGTTTATCAATATCAGTTATAAAAAATAAATATATTCAAAAAACTAATTTTTGCATTTCTTTATGTTCAATAATCTCATATTTTTTATTTGATAAAACTATTGCTCTCCTTTTTCAAGTAATAATAAGTATCCTTCTAATTATAAATTGGCAAAGAGTTTTTAAAGATTGGCTTTTTATTCTTTACCCAATATTTGGTATTATTTTTACGACTTTCTTTGGCACAAGGCTCTCAATTAGTGGCGATCAATTTTGGCATGTTTTAATAGGCCCATCTGGAACAATTAGCGTTCTTACTTTTTATTTAGTACTAAAGAGATCGGACAAAAAATTTACTTAAGACTCTTATGAAAATATTTGTATTTGCAAGTTTAATAGTGTGCTTAGTTACAGTAATCTCTCCAGTTGAAAATTTTGCTGATACAGCACTTGATGTTTACATGAATGATTTTTATTCTAAATCGAATGAAGCTAGCCAGATTCTTAAAGAAATCGAAAATAGCCTAAAAGACGGATCAAGAAAAAAAGTATGTTCTAGGCAAAGAGAGGCCGCAAAATTAGGACTATTAGCTAATAAATCATTAATTAAAGCCTTTGAAATAGAGGGGGCTAATCCGCCAATGCAAGCAATAAAGGCAAGTCAACAAAGATGGGAATCTATTCTGAATGACTGCTGAAGAAAGTCAGTAAATCTATAAATCTTTTTAAATTTGCATTCTTACAGATTTACTAATTAAGGGAATTTCAGGTTCAACCCCATAAATACATTGGGAAATCGAATAAATAAAAATACATAGTGTAAAGATAAAAATTATTGAGGCTAATTCAACAATGGGAAATATTCTCAAGAGATATGAAATTATTATCAAAGCAATATCAATAAGTAATGCTTGGCATGCGTTATATCTAACGAAATAAGGAACATTTGGATTTCTGGCTAATCCAGCAAACAAAATTATAAATAATAAAAAACTGCCAAAAGGCAAGGATTTTTCAATTATTGCTATCGGGAAAGTTAGAAATAATAGTATTTTCAAAAATGAATATTTATAGAACAAATAATATCCAAAAGGTATTGATGCCTTTAATGGCAAAGTATACAAAAATACTGATGAGAGTCTTTGGAATATCTGATTCAATATATTATTGAAATTTCGTATTTATATTTTAGCCTAATTTTTCGAACATAATAAAAAGACATACTTTCAAAAAAATCAACTTTGGCAGATGGTTATTAAATATTAGATAATTGATTCAGGTTCATAATTCAAAATGCGTATCCTACATACAATGTTGAGGGTTGGAGATTTAGATAAATCCATTGATTTCTACGTCAATAGATTAGGAATGAATTTATTACGAAAAAAGGATTACCCTCATGGAAAATTCACTTTGGCATTTGTTGGTTATGGCTCAGAAAAAGAAAACTCAGTAATTGAATTAACTTATAACTGGGACAAAAAGTCTGAAGACTATGAGCTTGGAGATAAATATGGTCATATAGCTATTGGAGTAAAAGATATTCATCTAATTTGCCAAGGATTAGAAAAAAATGGTTGTAAAATAACAACCAAACCTAAAACAATGAAAAACAGTACTACTGTATTAGCTTTTGTTGAGGATCCTGATGGTTATAAAATTGAACTTATTGAAAGAGATTAAAAGCTCAGAAGTTTTTAATTAAATAAACAAATAACTAAAATTTAAAAAGATTGAATTATCAAATATATCGTTTTTAATTAGCGAAAAAATACCTCTAAGATCACTTTGGATGGATTCTGCAGTTTCAATTATTGTAAAATATTACTTCTAAGACGAGGAATTATTAAAAAAAAACTTTAAACTTTAAACAATCTGTATTAATTCTATTTAGAATACATAGACAATCTATATAGATTTATATATTATAGAATTATCTTATAATGCTTATGCCTAGTAATTGGTCAAAAATAAGAGATGAATGGCTTGATAGAACCGCGGTTGCGAAAGATGACGCTAAATGGGCATTAGAAGCTTTAATTAATTCTGAAGAAGAGTTATTTGAAATAGAACAAAAAATAAAGAATAAAGAGGACGCTATAAGCCAAGTAAAATTTTTTAAGAAAAAGGTTAAAGAAACTATTTCCTCTAAAGAAATTAGTCTCGATGATATTGCATTAAATACTTCAAATTCAAACAAAGTACAGATCTCAGTACCATCAAATCTTACTTATCTTTTGAAAGTTTGGGCCGCAGCAGAAGGAAGAGATCTATCAAGTGTTGCTTTTCAATGTTTAGAAACTGGTATAAGGGAAATGAAAAGCAAAGGTTCAATACCTTCAGTAGCAGTAAATAGATATGACTCGGCCTGTCAAAAGAGGATTGCACTAGCAGAAGTAAACAATCTATTGGAGAAATATGAATTAGCTCAGGATGAACTCAAATAATTATGAAAAACAGAAAAATCATTAAAGGATACAAAACATTAATATCATCAAGATTTAATGTAGATAATTCTGAAGATAAATTCAAAGATGGAATAATTTATACTCTTTATTCTGATGAATTTAATTCACTTAAAGTTGGTTTTGCTGAAAATGATAAGGTTCTAGAAAAAAAATTATCAAAAGGAGCATTGATATTATTGGATATGAAAAAAGGCAAAAAGAAAGATCTATATTTATTAGTAACCACTCTAAAAGAACTTGGCATCAAATATTCAGACAATTTTTATTTCAAATACTCAGGTTCTTTAATGAAACATTTATCTACTTTGGGTTGGCCTGTTGGAAGATCGCTTTATAAACAACGAAAAATTAAAAAAGAACTTGTATGTGCATAAATTTAAATGTAATCGCACTCTAAAGTTTCTCTGGTTTCTCTATTTGTAATTGGATTAGTTCCAGTAGCACTTTCACAAAATTTCCTAATAATATCTTTTGGCAAAAAAACATTTGTGAAGTCTGCGCCTTGTATTTTTACATTTTCAAACTGTGTACTATAAGCAAATGAATCCTCTAAGTTAGTATTTGATAAATCTGTTCCATCTAAAATAGCCGAGTCTAAAGTTACTTCTCTTAAATTCGAGTTACTTAAATTAGTATCTTTCAATTTTGCTCCATAAAGAGTAGCATTTTGGAGCTCACAATCTGATAAATTTGCATCTTGTAAATCAGTCAAATAGAAAGTTGCTCCTTTTAAATCAGATCCAGAAAAATCAGCTCCAATTAAGGATTGTTTACCATAATCCAATGCAGCGAAGCTTCTAGAAGGGAGAGTTAAAACAATCATTAAAACAATTAAAATTATAAATCTCATTTTTTGAGTAGTATTTCAATAAATTCTAACTTCTTAAGCTGAAATCTAAAAATTAATTATTTACTGAATGCTATATTTATTGAAATAACAAATCACGAACTAGGTTTTGGATATAAGTCCTTATGATGCAATTGTTGTTGGTTCTGGAGCTACAGGAGGAATAGCAGCACTTACATTGGCAGAACAAGGAATCAAAGTTTTAGTAATAGAAGCAGGGCCTCAAGTTAAAAGGCATGAAGCTAGTAATCATGAGCCAAAAAGTACATTCAAAAGATTATCAGGAGTTATAACAAAAAAACATGCAAATCAATGCCAACATCCTGGTTATTGGAAAAATAATCCTGACTTATATTCAAATGAATTGAAACATCCTTATGACTTCCCAAAAAAAAAGCCATTTCTTTGGACCCAAGGTAAACAATATGGGGGGAGATCATTAACTTGGGGAGGTATAACATTAAGACTTTCCTCAGAAGACTTTCATCCCGCTAAAAAAGACGGATTCGGACCAAACTGGCCTATTTCATACGATGAACTATCCCCTTACTATGATTTCATTGAAAATTTCTGCGGCATCTATGGACGAAAAGATGACATTAAAGAAGTTCCAAACGGTAAATATATTGGAGAAATACCTCTTACAGAAAACGAAAATGTTTTTGGCAGCAAAGTAAAATCAAGATTAAACTATCCATTTATCCAATCAAGAGGATTTGACCGTAATTCATCCGTAAAAGAAAAAAAATGGCCAAAGTCCTCTAGCTTAGGAAGCTCTTTAAAAAAAGCTTTAGATACTGGAAATGTACAAATAATCTCTAATTACCTAGTGGAGTCTTTTGAAATTAACAAGGCAACAGAGCTTGCCTCAAAACTAACGATCGTAAACCTAGAAAATGGACAAAAAGAAGTATTGAATTGTGATTTAATTCTTCTCTGCGCATCAACAATTTCAACACTCAGAATACTACTGAACTCAGAATATAAAACAAATTCCTCAGGGTTTAAAGATAATTCTGGAAAATTAGGCAAATACCTCATGGATCACATATCTATCTGTAGATTTTTTTCAGTCCCAAAAACAAAAAGCTCAGATAAACCATTAGATAATCCTCCCGATCTTTCTGGAGCAGGCAGCTTCTTTATTCCATTTGGTTCAAATTTACCAGAAATTGACGACATAAATTTCCATAGAGGTTATGGAATCTGGGGGGCAATTGATCGATTAGGGATTCCTAATTTTTTGCAAAAAGACACAAAGACATCCATTGGCTTTCTTATCGCCCATGGCGAAGTCCTTCCTAGAGAGAAAAACTCAGTTTCTCTCTCACGAAAAACAGATGAATGGGGTATCCCAATTCCCTACATTGAATTCGAATGGAGCAAAAATGAGTTAAATATGGCTAAACATATGGAAAACACAATCCGTAAATCAATCACAGCTGCTAATGGAGAAATAAAAAATATTAATGAACTAATGAATATCCCATTTGGGAGTCTATTTACAAAAAATTTGATCGCACTTTCAGATAGTCCTCCTCCTCCTGGATATTACATTCATGAAGTAGGGGGGGCACCAATGGGGGTAGATGAAGAAAATAGCGTTGTTGATAAATTTAATAGATTATGGAGATGCAAGAATGTACTTGTATTAGATGGAGCGTGCTGGCCCACATCATCTTGGCAAAGCCCTACACTTACAATGATGGCCTTGAGTAGAAGAGCCTGTTTAAATATTAAAAAGACTTAGATGGTGTAAATAATTGATTTAAATAAATTTCTGAGACAGAATTATCTGTACATCCGTTTTGAACGAGAAAAGTAGCTAATGCTGAATTTATAAGCTTATATTGATCCCAAGTTGGGTTACTTAATACGAAATCTTTCATAGTGTTATAAAGAGTTTCTGAAAGCTCTGTTTCTAAAGAGACTTTATTTGGAGAGCACTCGACAAGTTTCTTATTAGTTAAATTTGACTGGCTGATTTGATCCATAGATTTATATGTTTTCTGCATAACTATGATGATATTTTTTTCTAAAAAAATCAAAAAAAATCTACATTTAAACTTTTCAATTTATCAAATGAGACTCATGTTATAAGTTAGTTTTTAAAAAACTAGCTTTTTAAAAAAGGTAATTGAATAAATCTTAAAGAAAAGTCAACAATAATGTTGATGTCCTGTTTTTTTTGAAAAATACTGGCATTTCTAATTCAATGTGGATTTGGACGTGGAAAACAACCTTTAAATTGTGGAAAATCTAGTCCAAAATACTTTCAAGAATTTACATTAAGAATACTTATATATACTGAGTCTATTAAGACTAAGTCGAGAAAGAGACAGGTGATTAATTGATTTTCAACGGATTTTCTTAAGATTTAGTCTTTATTAGGCAAGCGAAGCGTGACAGGTCCTAAAGGGTGTTTTGAGTTTGGATAAATACTATGGTGATGGTGATGGTGATTATGTTCATGTTGATGAGCCTCTACATGTTCATGTTCCAAGTAATCTCCTCCTCCTGATTTTGATTTTTCTTGATTATGAGTTGGTATTTGATTTTGTATTTCACAAGCACCATTACATTCAGGATCACATAAATCACAACTGATACCCAAGCCCTCTACATGGTCATGATGACTTTCTTGTACCATTCCAACTTCTTTTTCAAAGCCATATAAATTTGACCTATATTTACAAGTTGAGCAATTCATAAAATTATTACCTTCGTTATTAAGAATCTCTTCAATCCTTTCTACAAAAGTGTCAACCACATAAGACTGTGATGAAAGATATTTTGCATGTATAAATGAAATATTTGGATTTTTAATCGCAACTAAATCACTTTGCCTTTTTATTCTTGTAACAAGGACACCTGAGAAAAGGAAATAAGGGAAAACAATTATATTTTTATAACCAAGTCTCACAACATTTTTCAAGCCAGGTTCAACTAGAGGGAAAGTTACCCCAGAAAAAACTGTTTCCCCCCACCCTAAACCAATACCTTCTACGATCATTCTCGTAATTTTTGAAACATTGGAATTCGCATCTGGGTCAGAAGAACCCCTACCAACAACAACTAATAATGATTCTTCAGGTTTGAGTGTATTATTTTGTTTAAATACATCTTTAACTCTTTCACAAGCTGCACTAATCATTAAATTATTAATACCTAATTCTCTTCCATAAATTATTTCAATACCTGTTTTACTTGAATAATTCATAAGCAAGCTAGGTATATCATTTTTCACATGGCCAGCAGCGAAAAGCATTGCGGGTATTGCAATTACTTTTTTTATAGAAAGATCTCTTAATTTGTCTAGAGCATTAACAAGTGAAGGTTTAGCGAATTCCAAGAAACCATATTCAACCAAATAGTTTGGATATCTTTTTTGTATAAACTGAGTTAATTCTTGAAATTCAGTAATGGCTAGTTTATTTCTACTGCCGTGTCCACAGATAAGTATCGCGACTTGATTATTTAACTTCGAATCTAAATTATCCAAAATCAAGTTATTACTTATACCATAATAGTAAAGAACAATATCATGTAGTGAAAAATAATAGTTTGCTTGAAGTTCCAAATATCAACTCAAAAGATGCAAAAATAAAGAAATTAATTTATGACGTTGATGAGTCCTTATTTTATAAGGATGACTATTCTAATGAAGAATTCGAGCACCTTTGCGTATGTAGTGGAGGTACGACCTCTAGCTGTGCAAAAAATGGTTTTACAACTCTTGATCTAAGAAAAAATTACAACAAAATTCACCTAGATAGAAAAACCAATTTAGTAACAATTGGAGGTGGAGTAATAATGGGGGATCTAGTAAATCATTTACAAAAACATAATCGAAGTTTTCCAATCGGACTTTCTAAACTTCCTGGAGCAGGCTATATACTCACCGGTGGAGTAAGCCCGCTCAGTAGAGCATACGGATTAGCCATTGATAATATTGAATCAATAAAAGGTTTCTTGGGAAATGGCAAATTTATCTCTTTAAAAAAAAATCAAATAAATCCAGAAGAACAATTGATTTGGGAAGCAATTAAAGGCGCAGCACCCTTCTTTTCAATTATTACCGAAATAGAACTTAAGACTATCCAATCTAATCCAATAAAGGTTATTGAAGGATTTGTAAATCTAAATGAACTTTCAGAAATAATAAAACTATCAGAGGAATTTCCAGAAAATATTAGTCTTCAATGGATTTATGCCCAAAAAATTTATATATATATTTTTGCTGAACTCAATAATTTAGAGGATAAAAAAACAGAAGAAAAATTAATGCCTCTATACAAATTTCCCGCTCTAGAAAAAAAACTATATGAGAACTTTAACAAAATTAATTTTTTTCCAAAGGAATTGAATTTATATGAGCTGAATGTAAATAACCATTCTGAGGTAATTAGTCTTCTTGGAGAAGATTTAAAAAATGATATCCCAATTTTTATAAAATGTTTGAGTGAAATAATGGAAAACAAACCTAATAATTCCTGTTATATTGCTTCTCAACAATTAGGTGGCAAAACTAAAAAGTTAAATCATGGAGCAAGCTTTTTTGTTCATAGAAAAAGTACTTGGAAACCATGGATATATGCATCATGGAAAAAAAATGATCTTCAAGAAAAAGAAGTCGCTCTGGAATGGATTTATAAATCATGGAGCAAGATAAAAAGGTTTTATCCAAATATTCACTTGGCACAATTACATAATCATTTAAATTCTCATGAGGAAGAACTTAACTTAGCTTTTGGAAATAGAGTGAATGAATTAAAAACTTTAAAGAATATTTTTGACCCACAAGGCATTTTACCTCCTTTATGAGGTAACTTCTTAAGTATAAAGAAACTTACAATGTCTAATTTCTCAAGATATTTATCAAAAAATTGGTTAGATGATCCAAAGTCAAATATTCTCTCTGGCTTAGTTGTCGCTTTTGCAATGATCCCAGAAGCAATTGCCTTTTCAGGCATAGCTGGTGTAGATCCTAAAGTTGGCCTTTTTGGTGCATTTTGTTTATCTATAACAATTGCGATTGTTGGAGGCCGAAGAGGGATGATCACTTCAGCTACAGGTTCAACAGCTCTTTTAATGACTGGACTTGTTGCCTATGGAGAATCACAATCTCCTGGATTAGGAGTCCCATATCTTATCGCAGCTGGAATATTAACTGGAATATTCCAAATTCTTTGGGGATATTTAAGACTTGCCTACCAAATGAGATTCGTGCCAACAGGAGTATTAAGTGGATTTGTAAATGCACTAGCACTTTTAATATTTCAAGCACAACTCCCTCAGTTAGGAATAGGTATTAAAGAATCAAAAGAATTAGTTGAACAAACTATAAGTCAATATCCAGTTAACTCTCAGATTCCAGTAGTTTGGATTCTTGTAATCCTAGGATTAGTAATTATCTATGGGCTTCCAAAAATCACAAAAGTAGTTCCATCTCAACTTATTGCAATAGTAGTAATTACTCTTATAAGCATATTCTTTAATCTAGATGTCCCAACTGTTAGCGATTTGGGTAAATTACCTGATGGATTACCAAGTATTTCTCTCCCTTTTGGATCAATAGAAAATGGGAAAGTCCCTTTTAGTCTTGAAACATTAGGAATAATTTTGCCGACTTCACTTGCGATATCTCTCGTGGGTTTAATGGAAACCTTTTTAACTCAAGATATTTTAGACGATGTAACTGATACAAGTTCTAATAAAAATAAAGAAGCAAGAGGACAGGGAATCGCAAATATTGTGGCATCCTTGTTTGGTGGGATGGCAGGATGTGCCTTAGTTGGGCAATCTGTTATGAATACTGAGAATGGTGGTAAATCTAGATTATCAACCCTCTCCTCAGGTATATCTCTACTAGTTATGATTATCCTCTTGAAGTCTTGGATTGGAGCAATACCAATGGCTGCTTTAGTAGCAATCATGATAACGATCGCAATAAGTACAGCAGATATAAATGGATTAAAAAATATTAGAAAGATACCTAAAAGTGATACTGCAGTCATGCTTATGACTTTTGCAGTTACTATGCTCACAAAACCTCATAATCTTGCACTTGGAGTTATTGCAGGCGTCGCATTAGCTGCAATTCTATTCAGCAGAAAAGTCGCGAAAGTTATAACTGTCTCAAGAGCGAAAGAAAATAATTTGACTACCTATAAAGTAAAAGGACAATTATTTTTTGTAAGTAAAATTTATTTTTTACAAGGATTTGATATTCATGAACATCCAGAAAATATTGTAATTGATATGTCTTCAGCTCATATTTGGGATCAAAGTGGTGTTGTTGCTCTTGAGCAAATTATTAGAAAATTCCAGAATGGTGGTTCTAAAGTTGAGATTGTAGGATTAAATAAAGAAAGTCTTAACTTATTTGAGAGACTAGGTGGTTTAGAAAGCGCTCATTAAAAAAGTTAATTAAGACTAACTTGTTGATAACAAAACCAAAGCCATTGCTGAAAAAGCAAATTTCTATGAGATCTCCAAGCGGTTTTTGAACTATTCAGATCAAAATTTTCAGGAGGAGGAACATCTCCCTTTTCTTTGTCTCTTTCAATTTCACTAATAATTCTATGCACCGTATATTCAGGATGACCTAAATGCATGAGTTGTTTTTGATCTTTAGATTCAAATATTGTATATCCGACGTTTTCTCCATAAGCCAACAAATTCAATTTCCCTTCTTTTTGTGCCTTTTCCATCTCCAAATCTGGTAATCCTGCAAATCTACTTTGAGGACAAATAAATTCATCATCTTGTGTTCCCATCAAAGGATGTCCAGGAACTAAACTTTTTAAAGGGAATACCCCAAATAACTTCCTGTCAAAAACTTTCTTATCAACCCCTGCCAAATAAGCCAGCGCAAAGCCAGCCCAACATAATCCAAGAGTACTCGCACAAGAATTTCTGGCTTCATCTACAATTTTCACAAATTCATCCCAATACTTAACATCCTCGAAGGCTAGGTGCTCAATAGGTGCTCCAGTAATAATGATTCCATCTAACGGTTCTGGATTATTTGCTTTTTCCCAAGTTATATATAGATTATTTAGATGATTAAGATCCCATGTTTTATAAGAATGAGTTTTGAGCTTTATCCAAACTGGCTCAATTTGAAGAGGAGATAAACCAAGTGGATGTAGTAAGTTAAATTCATACTGCTTGCCAAGAGGCATGATATTCAAAATACCAATCCTAAGAGGACGTATATCCTGTCTTTTTGCCAATTCTGGTTCGATCCAAGATATGTGATTTTTCTCAACATCACTAATCTTGTGATAGTTACTAGGAATTATTAAAGCCAATAAATCTCCTTTTCTAAGTGATTTGTGAAAGTGCTTGTTTGAAATCTGCTTTTATATCATCAATATGCTCAATTCCTACAGAAACTCTTACCATTGTGGGAGTTACACCTGCAGATAATTGTTCCTCTTCAGATAATTGCTGATGAGTAGTTGAAGCCGGATGAATTACTAATGTTTTTGAATCGCCTACGTTAGCAAGGTGGCTAGCTAATTTTAAGGAATCAATAAATTTTACTGCATTTTCATAACCCCCATTAAGAGAGAACATAAGCATGCAACCCATTCCCCTTCCAGTAGTATATTTTTTGGCACTTGAGTAATATGGATCAGATTCTAGACCAGGGTAATTAACGCTACTTACATTTGAATTAGAATCTAACCATTTTGCCAATTCAAGAGCATTAGAAGTTTGTCTCTCTATTCTTAAACTTAGAGTTTCCAGACCCTGCAATAACAAAAACGAATTAAAAGGACTTTGGGCTGATCCCCAGTCTCTCAAGCATTCAAGTCTTGCTCTTAACGCAAAAGCTATATTTCTATTATCAGGTACTCCCAAAGATTTGCAGATATCACTACCGAAACCAAAGGCATCCCAATGAACGAGCCCATGATATGCAGCACTTGGCTCACTCATTAGTGGGAATTTACCATTTCCCCAATCAAAGGTTCCGGCATCAACAATAACCCCCCCGATACTTGTTCCATGTCCACCGATCCATTTCGTCGCACTTTCTACAACAACATCGGCCCCAAAATCAATTGGTCTTATTAAAGCACCCCCAGCACCAAGGGTATTATCAACTATTAAAGGAATTCCATTTTCCTTCGCCAAAGCAGAAAGTCCCTCAAAATCTGGAATGTTGAACCTAGGATTTCCCATTGATTCGACATATATTGCTTTTGTTTTATCATCAATTTTATTTCTAAAACTATCGATACTATCACCATCTGCAAATTTAACTTCTATTCCTAATCTTGGAAATTGTACTTTGAATTGATTGTAGGTCCCGCCATATAGAAAAGATGTAGAGACAAAATTATCCCCTGCTGTCATGCAGTTTACGATAGCCAAGAATTGAGCAGCTTGACCTGAGGATGTTGCAAGTGCTGCCATCCCTCCCTCCAAAGCTGCCATCCTTTTTTCAAAGACATCTGTGGTGGGATTCATAAGTCGAGTATAAATATTTCCAAATTCTTTTAATCCAAAAAGATTCGCGCCATGCTCGGCATTATCAAAAACATAGGAACTAGTTTGATAAATGGGAACTGCTCTAGAATTTGTAGTTGGATCAGGCACTTGGCCTGCATGTAACTGAAGCGTCTCGAACTTTTGGTTGCTCAAAATTTTTTAAATAATCCTATTATCTATTTAACTTAAAAAAGTTCAAAAAAAAAACAAAAAAAAGATAAATATTTATAAATCCTTTTTTAATGAGGGGTAATTATCTTTAATATATAAACTCAAATCCTCTTTTATCACAGATCTGAGTTTTTCAATATTTGCAGAATCAATTATTGGAAAAGTTTTATTAGCCTCAGGATCTTTTTCAGTAATTGATTTCCAATTCTTACCTACATCTTTTTCAGAGTTGTTAAGAATCTCATCAAAATTGAAACACTTATCATTGTTCTTAGCATCAAATTCGCTAAAAGTTTTATTTATAAGCTCTTTTCTATTTTCGAATAGATTCTTAGCTTTTAAAGTATCTGGGAGACCCATAACTGGTTGTAATTCCTTAAGAAGTTTTATTTCCTCTTCAATTAAGAGTGTCCAAACACCATATTTATTTTTTGGAAGATTAGAATTACTAAAAATATTAAGTTCATCGAGGTAAAAATTTAACCATTGATAATAAGATTTTTCTTCAATAGTTTTTTTAACGGATATTTTTTTATTTTGGATCTTTGGGAGTAACTTTTCTGCCTTCTTTAAAAACTGTCTGTCTTCTCTTTCTAAATTTATTAATCCCCATCTTTGACTGTAGTCCCATAAATCTTCGTATCTTGTTAAGTCTTCTTGATTCCAACCAAGAGCTTTAAGTTCATGAGAACGATGAGTTAATTCCTTTTTCAAAAAAAACCTTTTAAACCATAATAATTCTAACCCTGATATCAAGATTAGTAAATAAATTAAGAACTTTACTTTCTAGCAAATTAGAAAAATAATCAATTATTAAAATAATTGTTAATAATTTTCAAAACATTGATATAACTAGGATTTTTTTTAGAAATTTGATTACAATATTTATTTTTTTTAAGGGCGTTTTGCTCTTTGTCAATAAATAATTTCTTATAAAAGTTTTCAATATCATCAAAAAGATAATCTTCTTTTAATTTTTCATTTAGTTCGAAAGATAATTCAGATTTCACAGATTCTTGACAAAAATTAGTGATTTCTTCTGAACTAATTAAAACCTTATAAATTTCTTTTTTTTCTTCTGAATTAGCATTAAAGCATAAGTAAATCAGATTAATCATTGAACAATTATTATTTTTGATTTTGAATTCTTTATAAATATCTGGCCAAAATTTCAAGGATTTTAGACCTTCTAAACCTCCTTGACTGAGAGAGTATTTATTGCACCAATTTACAAATTCTGAGACATCTTTTGGACATCTATTGAGTTGCAAAAGCATATCTGATAAAACTTGTCCTGCCTGGAAATTCCTTGTTGGTTTTCCTTCAGTTGGCAGAGTCATACTCCCTAAGACATCAGCCTTAACAGCATTTAATTGAGAAAAAGTATAATCTCCTTTTTCGAAAAATTCATCATTAATTTTTTCCTTTGCACTAATTATTTCTTCACCATAACCAAGTTCCTTTAATGAAAGATATTTATTGTCTAATTTATTTTCTTTTCTAACTTGTAATGATACTGATGCGGCCTGATCCAAACATTGTGTTAACAAAATCGTATTAACGGTAGGTAGCATTCCTGGCTTATCGGAATGAAAGTTATTTACAAAACCTGCAAATATGGATGAGATATTTTTTATTGATTTTATATATTGACATTCAATATTATGCACTCCAGGAGAGACTTGGATTTTCGGTGACAATTGATTCAAAATTCGAGCTCCTATTAAAGCAGTTAGGGCATCAGGATGGCAGAAATTCGCAGTAAAACTATCATTAGGATTTCGTAAAGCTCCGTGACGATGAAATCCTGTAAAAAAAGCTAAATTTGGATATTTATTACAGAGAATAAAGGGGGTTTTGTTTTTATTATCAATGCAAAAAGAACCAACGAGACAGCCAAGAACCACATTTTCTCTTTTTAAAGTTTTTCTAAGTTTTAAAGCATGTTTAACATCATCTTGTATGTGGTTACTGTTTGAAGCGAGAACAACCATCTCACATTCCAAGAGAAGATCTTTTAGATCAAAAGACTTTCTTATTCCCTCTGAAGAATAATGTCCCATTCTCTTAATCTTTTCAATAGTCTCATTATCCATATCAGAAAGAACATCATTTGG